>DGWI01000034.1 GCA_002396085.1 Porphyromonadaceae bacterium UBA4262 | reverse complement strand
GTAAACTCATTTCAGGACAAGTCAGTTCTTTGGGCATGCAGATTGGGCTGATATTGCCGATATCCCTATCTTGCTGATTAAAAACAACTTAATCAACTCAAACAACCTACTATAAAGAATAGAAGACGACAATGGATAATCATTTATGTTGTGTTAGTTGTTCGAGTTGTTTTAATCAAAAAACAACCAATCCGCATGATAAGCCTATCTGTAAAATCTGCAATATCTGCATGAGTTAATGTGACAGGGGGACGGTTCTTTTGTCACACGAACTGCTTAAACAAAAAATGAATATAATCAAATGAAGACTTTTATTGCTACAATAATTTGTATAGCCATTTCATTCTGCATCCAAGCTGAGAACAACGCAATAGATGGAATTTATAACTCATTGCATTATAAGATGCTCTTAGACAATGAGCGGTTTCAAATCATCCGACTTGGAACAGGTCACGGTCTGTTCGTGAGTGATGAAGTAATAGCGGAAGGCTATTATTCGAAACTAGGCAACAATTTGCTAGAACTCAATAGTGATAGCACCTCATCGGCAGCATTTGTAATGGCTTCACAGAAAATTGAGTACAAAACCCTTAGCCATCCCAGTGATAGCATCGAAGTTTATTTTGACATTCCCACCGATCAATATCTTTCAATTGAATTTGACTATTATGTTGAAGGAAAAGAAACAGATGATAATTGTGAAGTGGAGTTAGAATATATTCAGAACCACAGCCAAAGTGTCATCATACCTCGCTCGTATTATATTTTTGGCACAATTAGACGCAAAATAGGAATACTATACAATTGGCTGCCCACTCATTGTTTTTATGGCATTCCAGAAATTTTTGTAAGTTTTCACATCCCTGAGAATTGTTCAAGAATTCGGATTAGTGTACCAGGCATAAAGGGCAATTATTTTGATAGGATGTTTTTAAAAGGTGAGTATGCTCTCATTGAGGGCACAACCATTCGGTTTAAAGGAGAAACTTTTACAAAACAAAACTGAATGACACCAAAAATATAGGCAACTAGATACCAGTTGTCCCCAGGGTATGCTTTGTCGCTGAAAGCGACTGAGTTGAGTAACCGTGGGTGGAGCTTGCGACACCTTCGGACAGAATGCAAACTATTATCCTCGCTGAAGGCGAGCATTTAGTTTTCGCGACAAGGTACTCGCTTTCAGCGAGATATTTAGTATGCCCTCATACCGGAGGTGTCGCTAACGCTCCACCCCCGGTTACTCAGATTGTCACCTTCGGTGACGCTGCTTCATCACAAAAAAATAAAATACTAATTGGGGGACAATTCGTATATAACTCCCAAAATATATTCTCATCACTAATTGTCGAATTCAATAGTTGCGTGACAAGGGGACGGTTCTTCTGTCTATGAAAATAAACATCGAAAAAAACTAAATCACACGAACAAAAATTTCTTTAAATTCCTGGTAATTCATGGAGAAAATCTTCTGTTCTTAAAATCAAACGAATTACTAGAATATTGTACTCCTGTTCTTATGTCTAATTAAACAACAAACTCGAACAAACATAATTCTCAATTCTCAATTTTCAATTAAGTAAAGGTTCTTAACTCTAAATTCTTAATTAACGAAAATGGGGTGGGGGAGAGGGGCTGCTGCCGAAAAATGGGGGTTGCAGGCCAAATTATTGATGGCTGATTATTCATCCTTAATGAAAAAGTGCTATCTTTGCGGATTAAACAACGATAAACTATCATGCTAGTTAAAACGATTGCAGCTGCAGTGACAGGTATTGATGCCATCAAGGTGGAGGTCGAGGTGTCGGTCGACTGGGGCACTGGATTTGTCATCGTGGGTCTGCCCGACACTGCCGTCAAGGAGAGTGGCGAGCGTGTGCGCTGCGCCATCCAGGAGGCAGGCTTTGAATATCCTAACAAGAATGTGGTGATCAACCTGTCGCCTGCCGACATCAAGAAGGAAGGGTCGGCCTACGACTTGCCGTTGGCCATTGGCATCCTTGCCGCCGACGAGAAGATTGACAACCAGCGCCTGAACCGCTATATGCTCATGGGCGAACTGTCGCTTGATGGCTCGCTGCGTGCCGTCAAGGGTGCCCTGCCCATGGCCATCATCGCCCGCGAGATGCAACTGGACGGATTCATCCTGCCCAAGGCCAACGCCCTGGAGGCTGCTGTCGTCAACAACCTGAACATCTACGGCGTGGACAATATCCATCAAGTCATCGCCTTTCTCAACGGTGATATGGATCTGCCCACCACCGATGTGGACACCCGTGCCGAGTTTGCCAGGGCACAGGGACAATTCCCCTACGACTTTGCTGAGGTTCGTGGACAAGAGAACGTCAAACGCGCCTTTGAGGTGGCATGCGCCGGCGGGCACAACATCTTGCTAGTGGGCAGTCCTGGCTCGGGCAAGTCGATGATGGCCAAGCGGTTGCCCAGCATCTTGCCGCCACTCACGCTGAGTGAGGCACTGGAGACAACCAAGATACATAGCGTGGCGGGCAAACTGCCCACAGGCACCACGCTGATGACGCAACGGCCCTTCCGCTCGCCCCACCACACTATTTCGCCTGTGGCTCTGGTGGGTGGCGGTCAATATCCCACGCCTGGAGAGATCTCGCTGGCACACAACGGCGTACTCTTTCTGGACGAATTGCCCGAGTTCCCGCGCTCGGTGCTAGAGGTGATGCGGCAGCCGCTCGAAGACCGCGTGATTTCGATTTCACGGGCCCGTTATGCCACCGAGTACCCAGCCTCGTTCATGCTCGTGGCATCGATGAACCCCTGCCCATGTGGGTACTACGGCCATCCCAAGAAACAGTGCATCTGCACCGACTACCAGCGCTCGCACTACATGAGCAAGATCAGCGGGCCGCTGCTCGACCGCATCGACTTGCAGATTGAGGTGCAGCCCGTCGACTTCGACCAGATGGCGAGCAAGGCTGATGGCGAGTCGAGCGCAACCATCCGCCAGCGCGTCATCGCTGCCCGCGACATCCAGGCACAGCGATTCAAGGACGAGAAGGGCATCTACTGCAACGCCCAGATGACCTCGGCGCTGCTCCACAAGTATGCCGAACCCGATGCCGCCGGCCTCGACAAACTGCGCGACGCCATGGAACGCATGAACATGAGTGCCCGTGCCTATGACCGCATCCTCAAGGTCGCCCGCACCATCGCCGACCTTGAGCAGAATCCCCACGTCGAGCAGCACCACATCATGGAGGCCATCGGCTACCGCAACCTCGACCGCACCGGCTATTTCACCTCCCAGCCCCTGCAGTAATAACTGCAGCACCAGTTGGGAGGAGACAATGGGGCACAGTTGAATAAAAAATGAAGCACTGGGGAGGGTGCTTCATTTTTTTATTTGTTGCGGTCGATGATGTAGCGGAAGATGAGTCGCAGCGATTCAACATCGTCGCTGGGGTTGAAGATGTCGAGCAGGGCATCGGCCTCTCGGCGCAGACGCTGCATGGTCTGATAGGCATAGTCAATGCCGCCGGCACGCTTGGCCCACTCGACCAGCGTATCGATGTCGCTGCTTTCAAGCAACTCTTTGTGTACCAATGCCTGCATTTGGGCGTGCTCGGACAGGTCGGTGCGGCCGAGTGCATAGATCAGCGGCAGTGTGATCTTGCCTTCGCGCAGGTCGTTTCCCGTGGGCTTGCCCACGTTGGTGTCGTCATAGTAGTCAAAGGTGTCATCCTTGATTTGGAACGCCAAGCCCAGCAAGCGGGCATAGCGACATAGTGCATCTATCTGTTCAGCCGAGCCATTGTTGACATAGCCGCCCACCGCCACACAACTCTCAAAGAGCGAGGCAGTCTTCTTGCCGATGATGGTCAGGTAGGTGGCCTCGTCGATGTTGTGCTTGCGCGCGTTGTCATACTGGTTGATCTCGCCCAGCGACAAGTCGCCACCCATCTGTGCCAACGACTCAAGCACACGGGCATCCTGGGCCTTGACCGCACAGCGCAGCGCACCGGTGACAAAAAAGTCGCCCACCAGCACCGCCACATGATTGCTCCACACACTGCTGATGGTCTCGACACCACGGCGCTGCTTGGCCTGGTCGATGACATCGTCATGAATGAGCGAGGCATTGTGCAGCATCTCGATGGCAGCACCGGCATAGAGCACGCGCTCGTTCACACCACCAAAGATGCGGCCAGCCAGCAAGGTCAGCATGGGTCGCAGTTGCTTGCCCTTGGTGGCAAGATAGCGCGACACGATCGAGTTCATCAGTGCTGTGTCGCTGCGCAGTGTTTCCTCGATAATGCCATTGAGCCGCCGCAAGTCGTCGGCCAGCAAATCGCGTATGTCGTCCAGATTTATCATTTGACGTGACAAAATTAGTCATAATTTACCGACTTCAGCGAAAAAAATCGGCAAATATTTCCCAAATTGGGCAAAAACACCTAATTTTATCGTGTTTTTCTAAAACTGACCCACCATGCAAGAGAAAAAATTGCTCCTTCTGGATGCCTATGCGCTTATCTTCCGCGCCTTCTATGCGATGATTCGCAACCCCCGCATCACCAGCACCGGCATCGACACATCGGCCGTGTTCGGCTTTGTCAACATGCTGCAAGACCTGCTCAAGCGCGAGCAGCCCTCGCACATCGCCGTGTGCTTTGACCCAGGCGGCAAGACATTCCGTCACGAGGCATATCCCGAATACAAAGCCAACCGCGACAAGACACCCGAGGGCATCCTCACCGCTGTGCCCTATATCAAGCGAATCCTCGAGGCCTATCACATACCCGTCATCGTGGTTGACGGATATGAGGCCGACGATGTCATCGGCACCATGGCGCACCTGGCACAGGAGCACGACTTCTTCACCTACATGGTCACGGGCGACAAGGACTTTGCGCAACTGGTCACCGACCAGGTCAAACTTTATAATCCCGCCAAGGGCGAGATACTGGGTGTGCAGGAGGTCAAGGATAAGTATAATCTGCAAGACCCCCTGCAAGTCATTGACCTGCTGGGACTCATGGGCGACACCGCCGACAACATCCCCGGTTGCCCCGGCGTGGGACCCAAGAAGGCCGAGTCACTCATCAGCCAATTTGGCTCGATCGAGAACATGCTCGAACACACCGACCAACTCAAAGGCGCACTCAAGACCAGTGTCGAAGCCAACGTCGAGCAAATACGCCAGAGTAAGTGGCTGGCCACCATCAAGACCGATGTACCCATCCGCTGGGACGAAGGTGCATTGCGTCGCGAGCCTGCCGACCTAGATGCACTGCGACAGGTGTTCAACGAACTGGAATTTCGCACCCTCACAGCCCGCATCATCGACCAGGGCGAGGCCAACGTGGGACTCGATGCCGACGCACAGCGCACCGTCACCAGCGCACCATCACCAAGCCCTGTGGCTCAACCAGGCGAGCAACTCTCGCTCTTCGACATCCCCAATGTGGCAATGGATCATGCACAAGGCAGTGACACGACACGCCAGCCCGATTCTCAATTCAAGGCAGACGATTCACAATTCTCAATTCACAATTCTCAATTACAATTAGTGAGCGACAGCAATCAGGCCGAGGAATTGATCAAGCGGCTCATGATGCAACCCCAGGTGGCCGTACATCTGGTGAGCATGGGCGACGAGGCCATGCGGGCAACCATGGTGGGCATGGCCCTGTGCGCCTCGCCAGCCGAAGCCTACTATCTGCCCATGGATGGCATGGGATTCATGTTGCAGGCCATCGAGCCACTGTTCACCAGCCAAGCCCGCATCATCTGCAACGACGTCAAGCGACTGATGGTCATGCTCGATGTGGCGGGAGTGAAGATGACCACACCCTACTACGACACTGCTGTGGCACACTATCTGCTGCAACCCGAGCGCACACACACCACCGCCGACATCGCTGCCGAACTGCTCAACTACCAGACAACACCCGTCGAGAAGGTACTCGGGGCTAAGGGTAGGGGACAATTCAAGTTCAATCAAGTCACTGCCGACAAGGTCACACACTGGGCATGTGAGCAGGCACTGGTGACACTGGCGTTGCCCGACGTGCTTGATCAACACCTGGCAGACGAGGGATTGAGCCACCTGCTCACCGACATCGAACTGCCGCTCATCCGCGTGCTGGCAAGCATGGAACTGGCTGGCGCACGCATCGACGTGAAGGCACTGCATGACTATTCCATCACCCTGACGCAGCAAATGAATGCGCTAGAGCAAGAATGCCACCAACTGGCAGGACAGGAGTTCAACACTGCCTCACCCATGCAGGTGGGCGAAATCTTGTTTGACAAACTGCAACTGGACCCCAAGGCCAAGAAGACCAAGACAGGGCAGTACAGCACAACCGAGGAAATCCTGCTCAAGTTGCGCGACCGACACCCGCTGGTGGGCAAAATACTGGAATTGCGCGGCATACGCAAACTACTCAACACCTATGTCGACGCTCTGCCACAACTCATCAACCCACGCACAGGACGCATTCACACCACCTACAACCAGACGGTCACTGCCACCGGACGACTGTCGAGCACCAATCCCAACTTGCAGAACATACCCGTGCGCAACGATGAGGGTCGCGAGATACGCCGTGCGTTCATCCCAGCCGACGGCAACGTGTTCTTCAGTGCCGACTACTCGCAGATTGAACTGCGACTGGTGGCCGACCTCAGTGGCGACCCGACGATGCTCGATGCCTTTGCCCACGACCACGACATCCATGCCATCACCGCCGCGCGCATCTATCATGAGACACTCGACCAGGTCACCCCCGACCAGCGCCGCAAGGCCAAGACAGCCAACTTCGGTATCCTCTACGGCATCTCTGCATTCGGTCTGGCCGAGCGGCTCAATATTCCACGCAGCGAGGCCAAGATGCTGATTGACGGATACTTCGACACCTTCCCCGGCGTGCGCGACTACATCGACCGCAGTGTGGCACAAGCCCGCGAGCGAGGCTACGTCACCACACTGGACGGTCGCCGACGCATACTGCCAGACATCAACTCGCGCAACGCTGTGGTGCGCAGTTTCAGCGAGCGCAACGCCGTCAATGCCCCCATCCAGGGCACAGCGGCCGACATCATCAAGCGCGCCATGATCGCTATACACCGCCGCTTTGAACAAGAGGGCATCCAGTCAAAGATGATACTGCAAGTGCACGACGAGTTAAACTTCGATGTCATCCCGGCTGAACTCGACCGCGTGCGACACATTGTCATCGAGGAGATGGAAAACGCCTATCACGGTCGTGTGCGCCTCACCGCCAGCCACGCTGCCGCCACCAACTGGCTCGACGCCCACTAGCCAACATCCCTGTGGGTTGTTTAAACCAAAGTGAAAAAAAGGAGTCAAAAAAAATGTACAATGGGTAATTTATTCTTACCTTTGTCGTTCGGATAGTAAACTCTAAACAGAAAAGACAATGAAAAAAACATTATTAGCCCTGGCCCTGGGCGCCCTGATGGCAATGGGCACACAAGCACAGACCGCCGTCACCATTACCGAACCGGTGACACACCAGACAGTGGAACAGCAAAAGCAGGCTGCCAAACAGGCTGCCAAGCAAGCCGAAGAACTGAAGAAGCAGGCCGAAGTTGCCAAGAAACAAGCCGAAGAAGCCAAGAAACAGGCCAAGGCTGCCAAGGAACAGGCCAAGAAGGCGAAAGAGGCCGAAAAGCAGGCTAAGAAAGCCGAAAAAGAGGCCAAGAAGCAGGAAAAGATCCAGAAGCAACGCCAGGATGCACAGAAGAAAATTGAGAAAGAAAACAAGAACATCGAGAAGGCCCAGAGAGAACTCCTCAAGGCGCAACAAGAGGTTCAAGACCCCGACCTGCAGAAGCAAGCCAAAGCACTGAAAAAAATAGACAAACTCAACAAGAAGATTGAGAAGGCTAAACAAAACATCGAGAAGGCCCGAAAGAAACTCTGACCACTCGTGACATGTATAAGGAGCCCCCTAAAGGGGGGACTACAAAGCGGCAGCCACAACAGTAGTCCCCCCCTTTAGGGGGTTAGTGGGCTTAAATATCTAAAAAAATGTCGTAAATTTGCAGCGTGAAATTCAAGAACATACTCAATCACGCACTCTATGGGGCACTGTATGGCACATGGTACTTGCTGTCGCTGCTGCCCATGTGGCTACATTACCTGCTTGCCGATGCACTGTATATCCTCATTGCCAAGGTGTTGCGCTATCGCCGACGCGTCATCGACAAGAACCTGACCAACGCCTTTCCCGAACTGACAATCGAACAACGCAATCTCATCAAGCGTGAGTACTACCACTTCTTCTGCGACTACATTGCCGAGACTGTCAAGTTTGCCACCATGAGCCGACGCAACATCCATCGCCGCATGGTCTTTAAAGGCATTGACCAAGTGATCGACATTCTCAAGAGCGGACAGAGTGTGGCTCTGATGCTGGGACACTATGGCAACTGGGAGATGGTCACCGCCATCCGTGAGCCTGTAGGCAATCTGGACTGCGGTTACGGACATATCTATCACCCACTGGAAAACGAGGTGATGGACCGCCTGTTCCTCACCTTCCGCAACCGCATGGGCAGCGAATCCATCCCCATGCGCGAGACGCTGCGATGGCTCTTGAAGCACCAGCAAGAGGGTCGTCCCACTCTGGTGGGCTACATCAGCGACCAGGTGCCCACGTGGCAGAACATACACCACTGGGTCACGTTCTTCAACCAGGACACCCCCGTGTTCACCGGCGTGGAGCGCATTGCCCGCAAACTCAACCAGGCGGTTGTCTACGTTGATGTCAAGTGTGTCAAGCGTGGATACTATGAGGCCGACTTGCAACTCATCACCCGCGATCCCAACTCGCTACCCCAAATGGCCATCACTGACGAGTACTACCGCCGCATGGAGGCCACCATACGCCGCGCACCACAGTACTGGTTGTGGAGCCACAACCGCTGGAAACGCACCCGCGAGGAGTTTGACCGACGCTTCGAGGTAAAGAACGGACGCGTGGTCGAACGCAAACAAGCAGAATCATGAAACGCATCTCATCGACACTATTGGCACCCATCTGGGCTGTGGTGATCAACTTAGCCTTGGTCTACGTCACCTATGCGGTGGCGCGGCTGGCCTTTCTGAGCCTCAACTGGAAACTCCTGTCGCCGGCCCTGCAGACCAATGTGGGCGACCTGGTGATGGGCAGTCTGGTGTTCGACACATCGGCCATCATCTATACCAACATCCTGTGGATCGTGCTCATGCTGCTGCCCCTGCACATCAAGGAGCGACCCACCTATCACCGTACACTCAAGTGGATATTTGTCATCGTCAACTCGCTGGCATTTGTCATCAATGTCGCCGATGCGGTCTACTTCCCCTTCACGATGCGACGCACCACCAGCACAGTGATGGGCGAATTTTCACACGAGAGCAACCTAGCAGGCATCATCATGGGCGAGACTCTCAGCCATTGGTATTTGGTGCTACTGGGTGCTGTGGTCATTTGGGCCTTATGGCGACTATATCAACAACCCCGACTGAACTACCGTCACCTCAATTGGGTCAAATATGACTTGACAATGCTGGCTGCCTTGTTGGTGACAGGTCCGCTGTGTGTGGCAGGCATGCGTGGCGGCTTCACCACCGCCGTGCGGCCCATCACCGTGAGCAACGCCAACCAGTATGTCACACGCCCCATGGATGCTGCCCTGGTGCTCAACACACCCTTCTCGCTGCTGCGCACCATCGGCAAGGATGTGTTCCGCGTTCCCAACTACTACACCGACCAGGCACAACTCGAAGCCATCTATTCGCCCATACATCAGCCCAACGACTCAGTCCCATTCAACAAGAAGAATGTGGTGGTGCTGATTGTCGAGAGCTTCGGACGCGAATACATCGGAGCCTATAATTGCAACATAGAAAAGACATCTTATGGCTACACACCTCACATCGATTCGCTCATTAGCAAGAGTCTGACGTTTACGCACACCTATTGCAACGGGCGCAAGAGCATTGATGGCATGCCATCGATATTGTCCAGCATACCCATGTTTGTCGAGCCATTCTTTGTCACGCCCGCATCGATGAATCACGTGAGCGGCATTGCCCGCATGCTGGGCGATGAGGGTTACCAGACTGCATTCTTCCACGGTGCCCAAAACGGCAGCATGGGATTCCAGGCATTTGCCCGCAGCACGGGATTTCAGGCCTACTATGGTCGCACTGAGTTTAACCAGGACAAGCGCTTTGACGGTGACAAAGACTTCGATGGCACCTGGGCCATCTGGGATGAGCCGTTTTTGCAATTCTATTGCGCCAAGATGAATGAGATGCACGAGCCCTTCATGACCGCCGTGTTCACCGCCTCGTCGCATCACCCCTTTGTCATTCCTCAGGAGTACAAAGACATCTTCCCCGAGGGGCCACTGCCCATACACAAGTGCATCCGCTACACCGACATGGCGCTGGGCCGCTTCTTTGAGCAAGCCAGCCGCCAACCGTGGTTTAAAAACACTATCTTTGTTCTCACCAGCGACCACACCAACATGAGTAATCACCCCGAGTATCAGACCGACTTGGGTGGATTTGCCTCGCCCATCATCATCTATGACCCCAGTGGTGAGTTGATCCAACCTGGCATGGAAAATAAAGTGGCGCAACAAATCGACATCCTGCCTACACTCATGTCATTGTTGGGCTACCCAAAGCCCTACATAGCCTTCGGTAAAGATGTGCTCAACACGCCTGTTCAAGAAACATGGGCTGTGAACTACCTCAACGGCATCTACCAACTGGTGCAAGGCGGCTGTATATTGCAGTTTGACGGCAACAAAACCACAGGATTCTATCTGCTGGATGACCGCTTGATGAAACACAATCTCATGGGCACCATGCCCGAACAACAAGCCAGAATGGAACAATTCCTGAAGGCCATCATCCAGCAATACATGCAACGCATGACCCAAGACCAGTTAGTAATTAAGAATTAATCATTTAGAATTAAGACGATCATCATGGATTTAAATCATACAATTGATGTGGAGGAGCGCGGTGAGCGCGGGCGCAACAATTTTCTTACCGGGCTAAACTGTGCCCAGAGCGTGGTTGCGGCGTTTGCCGACCTGTTTCCTAATGCCGACATTGACACCGCCATGCGCATGGCTGCCTCGTTCGGTGGTGGCATGGGACGCCTTCGACTCACCTGCGGTGCTGTGTCGGGCCTTGCCATGCTAGCCGGCCTGGAATGCGGAGCCGCCACTGGCGACCTGGATGCCCGCGCCCGCAACTATGCCCTGGTGCAAGAATTAGCAGCCCAATTCAAGGCGCATAATGACTCACTCATCTGCGCTGAGTTGTTGGGATTGCGCAGCGGCCAAATTGACCCACCTCGACCCAGCGAGCGCACTACCGAGTACTACCGCTCACGCCCATGTCCTGTGCTCATCGCATGTGCCTGCCGCATATACGCCCAACATCGGCTACAGCAAACATAAAATAACCCCAACACTGCAGTTCATAGTGTTGGGGTTATTAACCAAACATTCACTAATTTCCTTTATTTGAGGAGAGCCTGGATGTCGGCCTCGATGGACTTTATGTCATGAGTGGGCTCGTAACGAGCGATGACTTCGCCCTGCTGATTCACCAAGAACTTGGTGAAGTTCCACTTGATGTCGGGCTTGCTGGCGTAGTCAGCATCGGCCTTGAGCATCATGTCGTGGAGCAACTTGCCAATCTTGTGATTCAAGTCAAAACCAGCAAACCCCTTCTGCGCCTTGAGATAGGTGAACAGCGGTGACTCGTTCTCGCCGTTGACTTCAATCTTGCGGAACTGCGGGAACTCAGTACCATAGTTCAACTGGCAGAACTCATGAATTTCATCCTCGGTACCAGGTGCCTGCTGGCCAAACTGGTTGCATGGGAAGTCAAGAATTTCTAATCCACGATCCTTGTAGGCCTTGTAGAGAGCCTCAAGTTCCTCGTATTGCGGCGTGAAGCCACAACGTGTAGCAGTGTTGACGATGAGCAAAACCTTGCCCTTATACTCGGCTAACGACACATCGTTGCCCTTGCGGTCCTTAACCGTAAAATCATATACATTCTGTGCCATGACAGTGGTTGATAAAAGTGTTATTAAAACTAATGTAATTACTTGTTTCATTAATACCAATAAATGTTTTCTAAATTTATAATTAAGAATTTAGACTGCTCTGGTTATAGGGTAGAGCAGTGCATTCTTAATTCTTAATAAAATCTTATTTAATAATTCCCAACTGGCGACTGATGTCCAGCATGCGCTCGATGGGACGGACAGCACGCTCGGCAATGTCCTTATCGACCTCAATGGTGGGTTGCATGTAAAGCAATGAGTTGTAGAGTTTCTCCAGTGTGATGAGTTTCATGTAGTTGCACTCGTTGCAAGCACACGTACCATCCTCGGGCGGAGCCGGAATGAACGTCTTGTCGGGACACTGACGCTGCATTTGGAAGAGGATGCCACTCTCGGTACATACAATGAACTCGTGCGCCACATCGGCAACGGCAAAATTAAGCAAGGCTTGTGTGCTGCCCACCTTGTCGGCCACCAGACGAATGGGCTTGGGACACTCGGGGTGCACCAACACCTTGGCTTCGGGATGCTGTTTGCGCAGATCCATCAACTTCTGCACCGAGAACTGCTCATGCACGTGGCATGCGCCATCCCACAGCAGCATTTTGCGGCCTGTGATGCTGTTGATGTAGTTGCCCAGGTTGCGGTCAGGACCGAAGATGATGGGCTCATCCTCGGGCAGACTCTCAACAATCTGCTTGGCATTCGACGAGGTCACCACCACATCGGTCACCGCCTTGACGGCAGCACTGGTGTTGACATAACTCACCACCGTGTGTCCGGGATGAGCCTTGACATAAGCCTCAAACTCGTCGGCCGGACAACTGTCGGCCAACGAACAACCCGCACTCAAGTCAGGCACAATCACCGTCTTGTCGGGGCACAGGATCTTGGCCGTCTCGCCCATGAAATGAACTCCGCACAGTACAATGACATCGGCATCAGTCTTCGCTGCCAATTGAGCCAGTGCCAGACTGTCACCGATGTGGTCGGCCAATTCTTGTATTTCAGGACGCTGGTAATAGTGCGCCATGATCACAGCATTGCGCTCCTGCTTCAGCCTCAATATCTCACTGCGCAAGTCCAGTTTAGGGTCGATGGGAGCATCGACATAACCTTTGTCAACATTCATATTATTATTAATTTATTTTTTATTTTTAAAAAGAACTTTTTATTAGAGTTAGTAGTCATGTTAATTGTGACAATAACTTTTAGGTCAATTGCTTGCACAATTGGTTATTGTATTGCGATTGGTTACAATCAACATCTCTATTAACAACCTAAAATACTGATTAATTGATAAATAATTGATTTATTAACAACGTGTTTACAACCTGCAAAGTTAATAAAAAGTCCTAATATAGGTTGCTAATAACCCCAAAAAAGTGTGCAAAAATGATGCCAATATTTTAGTGTTAAATTTTTTGTCAGAGTTGCAGTTTTGTTTATACCCAGATTGTGATGAATTGTGCAAATCGTTTTTTCATTTTTTCTTGTCAAGTTATCAACAACTATTCACAGCGTTATTGACAACCTTGTGAAAGGGGAGAGGGATCAAGGCAATAAAGACACAAAGACAGATATTTATCAGACAAAAATAGATAGACATAAGAACAAGAGAACTAAATCATAGCATTTGGTAGTTTAATTTTAAGAACAGAAGATATAAAGATTTTTTTATCATGAATTATAGAATTATAGAATTTTGTTTGTTTAAGTTCGTGTGAGTTTGTTGTTTAATTAGACAGTAGAACAGGAGTACAATATTCTAGTAATTCGTTTGATTTTAAGAACAGAATTTTATAAAGAGTTATTAAAAAATACAAGCGAGGTTGAATCCTTGGTTTCATCAAGATTAATGAGTCTTCCTCAACAAGATAATAAAAATCAGACTCATCCATTACTCTAGACTTTTTCTCACACAAAAAACTAGGGGAAGTATATACCTGTTGTCCTCAGTAGATAAAATAGGTTTGTTAACCGCATAGAATATCGTCGCCGGAGGCGACAATTTAAGTAACCGAGGGTGGAGCGAAGCGACACCTTCGGCTACTGATAAACAAACTACCTCGCTGAAAGCGAGCATTTGGTTGCGCTACATGGTGCTCGCTTTCAGCGATGATAATTGACAGCATTCTATCCGAGGGTGTCACTACGTTTCACCCCCGGTTATTCAAATCAATCGCTTTCAGCGATATTACAGTAATCGGGGACAACAGGTATATAGTTCCTTAAATATTATTCATCTGATTGAACGTAACTGTTGTGGGAATATAGTCACCTATATTAATAGTTTTCTAAAAAAGGGCGAGCATTTCGATTTGACCGTATTTCAAAGATAGGATGGAGTTTTGTTCCTCGAGCAAGAAAATACACACAATATAAAGGCATTCGCGAAGTCTTTAAATCCCATTCTGCAACAACAACAGTTATTTCTTGCCCAGCACCTATATCCTTCTCTAATATATCAAATAATTCTGTATCCCTTTGAATTGTATTAGGCATCCATCCCTCGCCGGGAGAAAATAGGAATACTTCCGTTTTTTCCGGAATGCCATATAGTTCTATGAGTTCTTTGTATTTGGTGGTATAAGGTGTAGAAACCACCTTGGCGACAAATCCATCCACATAAGCACAGTTTGTATTCTGTTTGATATGGATTGACAGGTCCTTTTCAATTGTTTTCCATGAAAAAAAGGAATAGGCATAATGGAATATGCCCCCAAAAAAGATTGCCAAAATGGTAATTTTAAAAAGCGTATTCTTCATTATTATTCCGATAATAAAAACCAGCAAAAGTCACAAAGTTTCCGTCTATAAGGACTGAGTATAATTTTAAACGAGACAATGAATGGCTATAAGTATCAAAGTCACTAATCAACAAATAGCCTTCATACTTGCATGCATGCAAGGCATCAGTAATCTGTTTGGTAAAAATATCATCGCCCACATCAAAAGAATTGTCAAAAGCAATCAGTTCCTCGTAACGAGTAAACTTAATAACATTATTGATCGAAAATGAGCTGTATTTTATGGGGCATTCAATCTGCACCAAAGTATCATAATATTCGAGTTCTTTAAGTTGCAACGTATCTGCAATTTGTTCTATTTTTGTGGTATGTCCAGTACAACCTAGCAAGGGACATATTAAAAACGAACACATTAGAATTATGATATATCTCATTGTCATTCTCTTGAATATGGAAACATGTGAGTTAGAGGCTTGTGATGGACTGGATGATGTGGGAGGTGGAGTCGGTGAGGATAATCGTGGGGGTACGCTCGATGGCGATGCTCTGCAGCATGGCATCCATCATGCCACCGGGTGCCCACCAGTGTGTCCATGATGTGGAAGTTTGCTTGATGTTGTGCGTCCACTGTGTGGTGTCGGTGTCGACTAGGATGTCGGCAATGATGATGTTTTCACCATGGCGACTGGCCATGGCGTGCAGTGAGTCGATGGCTGCCTTGCGGTTAGTGTCATATCGTGACCAGAAGAGCAGTGCAGCGGGCTTTGCATTCAGTTCCAGGTCTTGGATGCCCTTGCCGTGGCGATAGAGGGTGAGCGACCGAATGATGCCTGTGGGCTGACGGTGTTGTTCGATGAGGTATTGCAGTGTGCTCACCAGTCGGTCAGGACGAGCGTCGGGTTTGATGGATTGCAGCAATTGCTTGACCTTGTCGTTGCCGTCCAGTTGATTATATTCAGCCACGAGAAGCACGGTCGATAGCAGTTGGTCGGGATGCTGGGCTATGTGTTGTTCAATCTGTCGGTTGATGGCGTTGGTGTCATGGTTGTCGATGGCTTCTTGGTTCGACTTGCGGAACTTCATCCACTGCTCGGTGACCTTGTTGCCCTTGATGTCGAGTGTGGGCAGTCGCAGGCCATCGCTCTTGACGGTGAGCCGGTCGCCATTGCGCACCACCATCTGTGCGATGAGTTGCCGCTGTGCGTCCCATATCCACAGGATGGTGTAGTCATCGCTTGAGCCTTTGAAGGTGAGTTGATTGCCTTGTGCCACCATCATGCGCTCGGTGACCAACCCCTGGTTGCCCATATAGCAGATGGTGACCATGTTGTCGGGGGTGCCATCGAGTTGTGCGTTGATGGTGAAGTCGCTGTCGGTGCAACCGGTTGCTAGGCACATGATGCCCACCAGGCAGGTGGTTAGAATGATTTGTTTGACTGATTGAATCATATTGAGGTTTTTCACTTTTTGGGTTTGAGTTGAAATCCCACCTTGACGTCGCTGTAATTCTCGCTCAAGAAGGCGAGTGCCTTGAGCGTGTCGCTGCTGCTCAAGCCGCTGAGCAGTCGCATGAGTGTGAGCAGACGGTCGGTGTCGAAGCACAAGTGCAGATTCTTGCCGTCACGACGCACCAGTGCCGTGATCGACATCATGTGCCACTTGAGCGTGATGCTGCCCTTGGTGGGGCTGTAACTGTAGTCTCCGCTCATGCCCTTGCCGGCGATGGTCATGATCCATCGACCGTCTTCGGTGAGGGTGAGCGAGTCCCATCGTTTGTTGATCTTGAGTTTCTTGAAAGCTTTGCCCAGTTTGCTCTTGAGCTTGCTCTGGGCCAGTGGTTTGCCCAGTTTGCCAATGAAACTGGTGCCCTGCGCCTGCACGCTGGGTTTGTCATACTGCCATGTGCCGGCAATCAGTCGGTTGGCCTCGATGCGGTCTTGCTCGATGTCCTCGTCGGTGAGTGTGAACACTGAGTCGGGACTGAAGAGCGAGTGGGTCACATCTTGTGCTGCCACAGTTGCACAACCCACTATCATCGCCCATGCTGCCATGAGGCTAATTATTGTCCATCTTGCCATCGCTGTCGACATATTTTTTGTACCACGCTTTCTCGTCGAGTAGTTCGCCCTCATAGTATTGCTGCATGTTGTCGATGTACCAGTCGCCACGCTCAAAGACCAGTGGCAGAATCAGCAGTGTAATCACGTTGTCGGAACCGGGTATGTGGGGGATGATGTTGATCCGTGCCAGGGCTGTTGTGGCGGTGATGTCCTCGATACTGACAATGCGCATGGTGGCATAGGTCCAATCTTGTCCCTGAATCCAGTGGTCACTGTCGATAACGATATCGTCGATGCGTTCGGCTATCTGCATGGCACTGTCTTGCAACCGGTTGTACTCCAGCGACATGAACTTGCGATCGAGTGCTAATAAGTCATGATCGTCTTCATTCAACGCCTCGTTGAAGATGTCGGTCAGGCGCTGGCTGATGTATTGCTCGGTCAGTTTATTTTGGTTGCTGGCTGTGTTCTGCTCTTGGGGTTGCTGTGCGGCATTGTTATTGACAGTGGTACCCGTGCAACTGGCCGTTGCCAGAATGCAAGCAAACATCAGGTTAATCCATTTCATTTCTTTAACTTTTTAGAAGTCAATAAATCATTGTAGAGATTGGTCATCGTTTGATAGAAAATGTCATAGTTGAGCGTGCGGTCGAAGTCCTCCTGTGCCTGATGCCCCATTTGCAGTCGCTTGTTGGGGTCGTCGAGCAACTGATTGATGGCACTGGCCAACGCCTCGGGGTCGCTGGGCGGCACCAGGATGGCGTTGCGCTGGTCGCTGACATATTCAATCTGTGCACCATTGTTGGTGGTGATATGTGGCTTGCCTTGCATCATATACTCCAAGTTGACGATGCCTAGTGCCTCGGGTTCAACCGATGGCAGCACGCCCATGTCGCACTGCTGGATGATGTGTGCCATGTCTTCCTGAAATCCCATGAGCGACACATTGTTGAGCAGTTGGTTCTCGACGATGAAACTCTTGAGTTGGGTCATGAATTTGGGCTTACCCTCACCGATGACTGCCAGGTGATACTTGGTCTTGTCGAGTCGTGTGATGGCTTGCAACAAGACGTCGATACCTTTCTCGGGCGTGAGTCGCCCATGGAACATGATGAGTGTTTTCTCGGGTGCAATGTTCAACTTCTGCCGCAGGTTGGGTGCGGGTGATGCCAGAGGGTTCTCCATCACACTGTCGCGGATGATGCAGGCTCGCTCGGGTTTGAAGCCTTTGTCGTGGTTCCTCCATTCGTCATAGGCTCGTTGCGAGACAAACACCATCATGTCGATTGAGCGATAAAGTTTGCGGTAGAGGTAGTTTGTCTTGGGCCTGCAGATGCCATGCACAGTCATGATGACGCGTGTGTTGCGGTTTTCGCTGATGCGTCGTGCCATCACTGCGGCAAATGCATCGCGGAATGTGTGCACATGCACGATGTTATAGCCCTTGCGCAGCAGGCGCGCCAGTCGTGTGGGACTGTCAATGTCGGTCACACCCTTGAGGGGAAGTATCGAGATGGGTATTTCCAGTCGCCTGAAGTGCAGCAGCACCGGGTCGTTCTTCTTGCACACGACCTCGGCATAGAAGCGTGGGTCGTTGCGCAGCCGCGACACCATCTCGTAGGCATATTCTTCGGGACCACCCCAATATTTGTTGGAAACGACATGAAAGATGTTGATGGTCATAGGTCTTATTCTGGATTTATTGGTGAAGGATAATATTGATCAGTTGGTTGATGTCTGCGATGTCATATATGTCATCGGGGCTCAAATCTTCATACCATGTTGGATGGTCAGAGGCTTTCAACATCTTGTTAATCAAGAAATTGATGTCGGCAATGTCGACCACTCCATCGCGTGTTACATCACCCTTGATGTATGGGCTGAAGCGGGTGCGGTCGAGATAGGGCAAGTGCACGTCGAGCCAGTTGCGGATAAATGCCAGTTCGGCATCAAAGTCCAGTTGGTTGAATGACAAGTCGCTGTCGCCCGACCATCGCGCAGTCTCGCGTGCAATGGCTCCACATTGCTTGAGGTAGTTGATGCGCTTCTCAAATCGGTTGTAGATGCTGTCGGCATCAAGCAGGTCTTTGCGCAGCAGTTGGTAGCGCTCCACAGCCTTGATGCAGAAACTGTCGGGATTGAGTTCATGCAGTCGCAGAAACAAGTTGTTGAAGTAGCCGAGGTTCCTGTCAGGGGCGGCATTGTCGGCGTGCAGCGGTTCGTTACTCCAGTTCTGCCCGACGGTGCAGTCCAGGTCCCAGGCAGCCAGAGTGAGTTTCTTGTCTTGCTGCTTGTCATAGACCGCCCAGTAGATGTTCTTGACCCCATTGTCGATAGCGAGCACTGCGTTGATGAGTATCCAGTAGTCCATGATGACCGGGATGTCAAAGTACTCACCCACATGCTGACGGAACTCCTCGTTGGTGCTGTTGGCGACAAATTTCACCGCATTGCCGAGTGTCGAAAAGTCGGTGCGCAGATAATCGTCGGGGTCGGGATACTTGACTTCAAATCCTCCCCAGGTGTCATTGCTATTGTTATAGCCGTAGAAATAGGTCATGCGACTGATGATATCCGGGATCTTGGACTTCCACAACATGCCGTGGAACTTGCCGCTAGTGACACTATCGGGCTCTTCATATTTGGCCAGTTTCATCTGCTTGCGGTCCATAGCCTCGGTCAGGGCATAAATGCCGGCATAGCGGTCATTGAGCATCACCTCGACCATGTCGCCCCGCACTCCCAACAATGCATTGGGTTCGCGGTCGGCATAGTAGGGTTTCCGGCACAGGTCAAGCCACAGTTCAGTCATCACGCGGTTGCGTATGCGCAGCATGTCGATCTGCCCGGCATCGAGAATCCAACTATTGTCGTTGCGCAGTCCGAAGAAACGGCGATCCATCTTGCTTGAGTCGCTCGCATTGATAAACTTGATGTGATAGTTGCGCTTGTGGCGGTCAGGCAGATTGGTTGTGGCACCACGATGCTTGACGCGGGCAAGCATGGATTGTGTCGCAGCATTGGGCAATGCGACCTCAATGCTGGTCACCTGATAGTCGTCGTTGAAGTCACCCTGCAAGTGCAGTACGGGCAGGTAGGTGAAGCAAATGGGCAGCGTGATGGGCATTCCGGTAGAGTCAACGGCGGTGAGCAGATACTGGCGGTCGGCCTGGATATTGGTGAATGTCACCAGCGAATTGCTGTCCATGGGCACACCGTCGAGCGCGATGTCACTCCAGCAGGTAGCGCTGTCGGTCGATAGGGTAGTGGTCCAGTCGTGCCCGAACATATATTTTGCCACCGAGCAAAGCCATGTATCAGTGCCACTGTCATAGAAAGCCGAACGGCCACCAAACTTGATGTTTGTGGCCATTGCTGTGCATATGAGTATGCTGTAAATCCATGTCAGGATGATGAGTCGCATAACTAAAAATTTAATATTTTCCAAGGATGATGTTGACCACGGCATTGATGTCGCTCACATCCAACTTGTCGTCACCATTCATGTCTTCATACCACACTGGATACTCGCCATTGAGAATCATGCTCACCATCTTGTTGACATCCGACACGTCAACCTTGCCGTCGCGGTTAGAGTCGCCCATCAGATAGGGTCTGAAGCGCGAATTATCCAAATAAGTCATGCGCTGGTCAATCCAGTTCTCGATATACTGCATCTCATTGTCAAAGTTGAGTGGCTGCCAAGAGAGGTCGTATACTCCGCTCCACCGCACAGTCTCGCGGGCGACAGCGCCACATCGACGCAGAGGCTCGAGGCGTGACCTGAACCGATTCTTCAAACTGTCCTCGCTTAGCAGGGTGCCACGCAGCAATTGATAACGCTCCACAGCCTTGACGCAGAAACTGTCGGGATTGAGTTCATGCAGGCGGAGGAACAGTCGGTTGAATGTGCCTAGACTCTTGGTTGGGGAAACGTAGGACTGATAGTGTGACGAGGGATTGAGCCAGAACTGCCCGAAGGTGCAGTCTAGGTCCCAAGCGGCCAAGGTGAGTTTCTTGTCTTGCTGCTTGTCATAGACGGCCCAATAGATGTTCTTGATGCCGCTGTCCACACCCAGGATGGCGTTGATGAGTATCCAGTAGTCCATGATGACCGGGATGTCAAAGTACTCACCCACATGCTGACGGAACTCCTCGTTGGTGCTGTTGGCGACAAATCTCACCGCATTGCCTAATGTCGAATAGTCGGTGGGCATGAAATCGTCGGGGTCGGGATACTTGACTTCAAATCCTCCCCAGGTGTCCTTGGTATTGTTATAGCCGTAGAAATAGGTCATGCGCGCAATCACGTCAATAACTTTGGTCTTCCACAACATGCCGTGGAACTTGCCGCTTGTGACACTGTCAGGCTCTTCATACTTGGCCAGCTTCATCTGCTTGCGATCCAGGGCCTCGGTCAACGCAAAAAAGCCATGGTACTTGCCATTGAGAAAAATCTCGACAAAGTCGCCCCGTACACCCAACATGGCATTGGGCTCACGGTCGGCATAGTAGGGTTTGGAAGCCATGTCCATCCACAATTCGGTGGTCACGCGGTTGCGTATGCGCAGCATGTCGATTTGTCCCGCATCGAGCAGCCAACTGTTGTCGTTGCGCAGCCCGAAGAAGCGGCGATCCATCTTGCTTGAGTCGCTCGCGTTGAGAAACTTGATGTGATAATTTCTTTTCTCTCTAGGATCCTTGTTAGTGCTGCCACCACGGTGCTTGACCTTGCTTAACATGGTAATCGGTCCATTGGTCATGGGCATGTTTGCAATGATATGGGTCACTTGATAGTCATCATTGAATGCCCCGTTCAACTCCAGGATGGGCAAGAACGTGAAGCAAATGTTGCCTGTGACAGTGACACTGTCGCCGATGTGTGCCACCAGGGCATATTTGCGGTCACCGGTCACCTGGGTGAAGGTATAGTTTGTGCCCGGCAGCACTGTATCGCCATCGATGGTGATGTCGGTCCATGGCTCGGTGGTGTGGAAAGTGGCCGAATAGTCACTCCCGAAAACCCCCTCCGGGATGCTGCACAGCCAATCGCCCGTCAGGCTGTCACGCACAGCCCGGCGGCTGCCCAGTGTGATCTGTGCCTGGCAAGTCATCGCCATGATGGATATGATAACTGCGACAATGTATTTTGATTTCATAACTATATAACAAAGAAAAACCTCAAATATTATGTATATGAGTGATTTGACTGCATGTCTGGAACTTATAATTAATGCACGATAAATTTCTGACCGTCTCGCACATAGATGCCGGGTGATAGGGTTTGGCCTTCGGGCATGGGTCGGCCCAATAGGTCGTAGATGATACCTGTCGTCGGTAAGGTGTTGTCGGTCACTGTCTCGATGGCCGCTAGGGCAAAGGTGTTGTTATCCAAGAAGTGCAGTCGCCGCCGCAACCAGTCGGCAATATACTGCTTTTCGGCCTCCCAATCCAGAATGTGGCCGCCCAGGTCGCTGTCACCGCTCCAACGGTCACTCTCGCGTGCTGCCGCACCGGCATAGATGAGTCGGTCGATGTGACGGTGATAACGGTTGATGAGCGAGTCGGCGTGCAATGGCCCTTTGCGCAACTCATGGTAGTGGTCAATCACGTCCTGATGGAAGTCGGCAATGAGCACATTGAGCCGCCCCAACACGTTGTTGGTGATTCTCCATTTGATCTCTGGCCCTACTCGCTCCTGGGGTCGGAATGGCGTGTTGGTCCAGTCTTGCCCGACGGTGCAGTCCAAGTCCCACACAGCCAGGGTGAGTTTGGTGTCCTGCTCACGGTCATAGACCGCCCAGTAGATATTCTTGGATGTGTTGTCGATAGCCAGTAGCACTTGCAAGAAAATCAAGTAGTCGCGCATCACAGGCAAGTCATAGTAGTCTTTGGCCATGCGGCGCCACAGGTAGTCATAAGCAAATCGTGCAAAGCGCACACCCTCGTGCAGGATAGAGTAGTCGGTGGGGAACACCTCGTCCAGATCGGGATACTTGGTTTCAAAACCATACCAGTTGGGCTGCGTGTTGTCATAGTCGGTTACTCCCGTGAAAGTGGTGCCGTTGGTGTAGTCTACAGCCTTCCATAATTGTCCGTGGATGATGTGGTTGCCGGCACTGTCGGTTTCATACTTGGCGAGTTTCATCTGCTTGCGATCCATGGCCTCGCTCAATGTGTAGATGCCCTCGTACTGTCCGTTGACGATGAGTTCGATGAGCTCGCCCCGCACAGCGCTGCGTGCCTTGGGCTCAAGGTCGGCATAGTAGGGCTTGGCGGCCATGTCAAGCCACAATTCTTGCGCCACATGGTTGCGGATACGGCTCAGGTCGGTTTGTCCGCCATCGAGCATCCAACTATTGTCATCGCGCATGCCCAGCAGTTTGACATTCTGCTTCTCGCCTTGTTCATCCTCGAGTTTGATGTGGAAGTTTCGTTTGTGGCGCCCCTCCATTAGGGTTGTGCGACCACGCCACTTGATGCGTCCTTGCAAGTGCAGGGTCTGTGCGCTATCGGGATGATGCAGGACGAATGTGCCGTGTTGATATTCGGTGCTCAAGGGTGCCGTCACTTCGAGCAGAGGCAGGCAGGTGAACAATATCTCCATGTCGAGCGTCTCACCTCCCCAGACGTCAGCAGTTATGCGATGTGGAGTGATGCCATCCATAGCTGCGAAGGTAACCGTCGTTCCGTTGGCTGTGATGGGTATACCATCGAGTGTGAAGTTGCTCAAATGACTGTATGTATATGCCGTGTCGACAGTCACCAGTGCACTGTGATCGGTACCAAACCAATCGTCAGGAACCGCACACAGGTAGCGTCCTGCCCATCGGTCATGTACAAGGTGGTGTCCGTCAATGAACAACTGGCCATGACAGGAAAGCCCCGCCAACATCAGGATGGATATGTACCAAGCAGCCCTGAGCATGACCATTATTCGCTCTTAAACAAATCCTTAATGCCGCCTATGGAGCCCATCAGATTGGTGGCTTCGTAGGGGAGATACACTGTCTTAGTCTTGTCGCCGCTAGCCACATCCTCAAGCATGCCGATATACTTCTGCGCCAGCAGGTAGTGAGCAGGGTTGGCACTCTTGCCCACGGCCTCGGTCATCTTGTCGATGGCGATGGCCTCGGCCTCGGCACGACGGATGCGAGCCTGTGCCTCACCCTCGGCGCGCAAGATCTCGGTCTGCTTGTCGGCCTCGGCTTGGTTGATGCGTGCTGTCTTCTGGCCCTCTGACTGCAAGATGGCAGCAGCCTTCTGTCCCTCGCTGGTGAGGATGGTTGCACGCTTGTTGCGCTCGGCCTGCATCTGTTTCTCCATGGCTTGGAGCACGCTCTGCGGCGGTGTGATATCTTGCAACTCGACGCGGTTGACCTTGATGCCCCACTTGTTGGTGGCATCGTCGAGCACAGCACGCAGTTTGCTGTTGATGGTGTCGCGTGAGGTCAGTGTCTCGTCTAGTTCCAGTTCGCCGATGATGTTGCGCAGCGTGGTCTGTGTCAACTTCTCGATGGCGTTGGGCAGATTGTTGATCTCGTACACAGCCTTGAATGGGTCGACAATCTGGAAGTAGAGCAGTGCGTTGATTTGCATCAAGATGTTGTCCTTGGTGATGACATTCTGCTTGTCGAAGTCGTACACTTGCTCGCGCAGGTCGATTGAACTGGTGTAGACATATCGTCCGCCCGACAGGGTGACGATGGGCTTAGCGCGGTCGATAAACGGGATGATGATATTGATACCGGGCTTGAGCGTAGCGTAGTATTTGCCCAGACGCTCGATAATCTTGGTCTCGCTTTGCGGGATGATGACAAGGCTCATCTTGACCAGCACCAAGGCCAGCACCACGATGACTGCCAGAAAGATGGGAAAAGTAGTCATTATTGTAGAATTTTAGAATGGAGAATTAAGAGTTAATAGTCTCAACAGTGATGATGATGCTCTCGCGGCCCACTACACGCACCGGTGTGCCCTGAGCGATGGCACTGCCGTCGGCCGAGACGGCCTTCCAGTCATCGCCATCAATGGCAACACGTCCGTCGCCGCCAGCCACGATGGTCTGGCTCACCCGTCCTTCGCGTCCCAGCAGCGCATCGGCATTACTGGCGCGTTGGGGGTCGTTGCGATGAAAATATTTCAGAGCCACAGGGCGCACAAAGAGCACGCTCAGCACCGATGCCACAGAAAAAATGATGATTTGTGCCGTCAGGCTCAACCCGCACAGCGCACACAGCAGCGAAACTGCCGCACCGATGGCAAAACACATGATGAAGAAGTCGCCCGAGAACAACTCCAAAATTAGACTAACCACAGCAATGATAGCCCACACTTGCCACAGATTTTGGGAGAAATATTCAATCATAGTCAATATATATTAGAAATGAAGTTGTAAAGATATGAATTATATTTGAAATAGTCAAATAATCGAGCATTTTTAACACTTTGCCGTCACGTGCGAAAGCATCATCGCATGGTGAGGATGGTGGCTCGGTCCAGGGTGATGTGGCGGGCGGCATGACGCACCTGCTCGGGGGTGACGGCGCTGATGCAATCCACCATCTGGTCGAGCGTGGTACACTGCCCATGGCACAGCATGTTGCGGCCCGCATTCATTGCGGTCCACTCGGCACTGTCGGCCGATAGCAGCAACTGGCCGCAATATTGGCGCTTGGCTGCTTCAAGACGGCGTTCGCTCAGGCAAGTTTCGGCCAAGTCGTGGGTGACATGGTCGATGACTCGCAGACTCGACTTGATGTCACTGACATCGCAGCCCATGTAGATCTGCATCATGCCGCAGTCGCTCATCAGGCTGATGCTGGACTCGACGGTGTAGACATATCCTCGACGCTCTCGCAACTGCACGTTGAGCAGTGAGTTCATCCCGGGCCCACCCAAGATGTTGTTGAGCAGTGACAGGGCGAAGCGCTCGTCACTGTACATGTTGGGCAGGCGTGTGCCCACAACCGTGTGTGCCTGATGCAAGCCTAACTCAACCGTGTGGCGACTGGGGGTGTTGACCACTGGCACCTCGCGCGGTGCACGTTGCAGTGGGCAGTCCATGCCACCCAGATAGCGCTCGCCCAGACGGAATGCCCGCTCGGGTGGCATGGGCCCGACGACAAAGAATGCCATATTGTCGGGCACATAGAGTGTCTTGAGATAGTTCATGCACTCATCCGACCCCATGTTGCGCAGGTGCTGCTCCACGCCCAGGATGTTGTGGCCCAGTGCACTGCCGGCAAACAAGATATCCTCCAGGTCATCGTAGACGGCATCGCTGGGCGTGTCGCGATAACTATCGGCCTCCTCGAGTACAACATCACGCTCGCGCTCAATCTCGTCGTGTGGAAAAGTTGAGTATCTCACCAGGTCGGCAATCAGTTCTACAGCCCTCGCCAGATGTTGGGCAGGAAACACCGAGTAGACCATGGTGTGCTCCTTGGTGGTGTAGGCATTCAGCTCGCCGCCGATGCTCTCCATGCGGTTGATGATGTGCCACGAGCGGCGGTGGGTCGTCCCCTTGAAGATGGTGTGCTCGACAAAGTGTGCCAGTCCGTAGCGTCCCTCGCCGTCGTCGCGGCTGCCGGCATTGACGGCCAGGCCGCACCAGGCCACGGGCGAGCCGGTGCGCACGTGCACCATGCGCAGCCCGTTGGGCAAGGTGTGTGTGGTGTAGGTGTTGTCCATTGTGTGGCAGCTTCTACTCAAGGACAAACTTGAATTTCTCTCCCTTGGAATTGGTGAACGTGCCAGCATAGTGGTCGCCGCGGCACTCATAGTTGCCGTCAAAGGTACCGGTGTTCTTGCCCTGTGCGGTGTACTCGTGCAGGACTAGTTCCATGGTGCCCTTGGCATTGACCGCCACCATGCTGATCATCTTGAGCTTGAAGCGGTTGTCGGGGTGGGCCGTGTAGTAGTAGTAACCCACCTCGTCATCGTCTTGCGCCCCGCTGATGCGCAGGTGCATCTTCACCTCGTATGGACCAATCTTGCCTGTGAGTATTTGGTAATCTGCCTGCTCGGCGGCACTGACCGTGTCGGCCTGAATGAGCTGGCTCTGAGCGGAGGCGGGCATGCCGACCAGCAAGGCCAGCAGCATCACTGCCGCAATAACGCTAATCTGTTTCATAGTTCTCTTGAGCATTACATGTAGTTTAGTTTTTAGCTTTTAGTTTTTAGTCGCTAGTCTAAAGTCTAAGGCCCAACAACTAACAACTAAAAAGAAAATTTACGCTTCAGGGTGACGAAGTCGTAATCATAGGGGTTACGCTCGTCGGCCTCATGCCGCTCGCAGTCGAGTTCCTGCCACTCGTCGGGGTCGATGGTGGGGAAGAAGGCATCGGCCTCATCGAAGGTGGCATGCAGCCGTGTCAAGTGCAACGTCTGCACCATGTCGAAGGTCTCGGCATAGATCTGCGCTCCGCCGATGATGAAGATGTCGCCCGGCATCATGGCGGCTTGCAGGGCCTTGTCGATACTGTGAACGACGGTCACACCGTCGGGGTGATAATTGCGATTGCGGGTGATGACGATGTTCTGTCGGCCAGGCAATGCCCCCTTAGGGAACGACTCAAACGTGCGCCGCCCCATGACGATGCTATGACCCATTGTCAGATTCTTGAAGTGCTTGAGGTCGGCAGGCAGGTGGCACAATAGCCCTCCGTCACGCCCGATGGCTCCATCCTGGGCCACTACCACAATCGCCGATAATTGTGCTGTTCCACATTGCACCATTGTAGACTCCATCTTCATTCTAAATGATTAATTCTTAATTGATTAATAGTGGAACGATGAACCGCCCAGGAACTCACGCAGCAGGCTGGTGCTAGGGATGTCTTTCTCCTCGAGGGGCTCGAAGTAGCTGAGGAATCGCAACAGTCGCCAGGCCTCGGCATACTCGGGGCAGTCGGCGGGCACCTGCTTGAGCACTGGCTCGGCATAGTTGCGCATGACGGCCAACTCGAAGAGGAGTGACGAGTTGAATGTGGCATCGGCATTCTCCTGATAGGGGAAAATCCACTTCTGCTCGCCACGGCGCACACTGTCCCATCGAGCGATGGTGTCGCGGGCACTGGCTCCACGGTACTTGGCATCACGCACGATGCGCCTCAACAGGCGGTTGTCGGTTGTCGGAATCCAGTTGTGGTCGTCGATGCACAGGGTAGTGAGCGCACTGACATACAAGCGGTACTTCTGGTTCTCAGGTATCTGCCGAGTTAACTCGGGGTTCAGGCCGTGGATGCCCTCGATGAGCAGCACGTTGTTGTCTTCAAGCCGGAGTGTGTCGCCACGATACTCGCGTTGCCCCTGGGCGAAATTGTAGGTGGGCATTTTCACTTCTTTGCCGGCCAGCAGGTCGGTCAAGTCTTGGTTGAACTGCTTGAGGTCGAGCGCATAGAGCGACTCGTAGTCATAGTCGCCAGTCTCGTCGCGGGGGGTCTCGGTGCGGTTGACAAAGTAGTTGTCCAGGGCTATCACCTTCGGCTTAATGTAGTTGGTCACCAGCTGGATGGCCAGTCGCTTGCTGCTGGTGGTCTTGCCGCTCGACGATGGCCCGGCAATGAGCACGACACGAGCACCGCCCTGGTGATAACGCTGAGCGATATCATAGGCTATCTCGGCAAACTTCTTGTTGTGCAATGCCTCGGCAACGCTGATGAGCATCGAGGCATACTTGCTCTTGATGCCCTTGTTGAGCATGCCCACATCGTCCAGGCCGATGATGTCGTTGAAGTGGGTGTACTCGGTGAAGGCTTTGAACATTTTGGGCTGTGGCGTGAACGGGGCTGGCTGTGAGGGATTGTTGCTATCGGCACCCAACAGGAGCATGCCGTCCTCATAGAGCCGCAGGTCGAAGGACTTCAGATAGCCTGTCGAGGGCACCAATGGGCCATAGAAACTGTCGATAATGTCTCCCAACTGGTAGTAGCGTGTATAGAGGTTGTGTACTGTGCTGAGCAGACGCACCTTGTCGTTGAGGCCTTGCTGGCGGAACATGTCGACCACATCCTTGGTGAGCCGTTCATGACCCACAAAGGGGATGTCGTTCTCGATAATCTCCTCCATCTTCGACTTCACGCGATCCAACACTTCGGCCAAGATGGGTTTGTCCTCGTGCTTGAACACACAATAGTATCCATTGCTCACCGAGTGCATGAACCTCAGCCTCTTGCCGGGATAGCGGTCGTTGACGGCCTTGTACATGACCATGCATAGCGAGCGGATGTAGGCTCGCTGCACCGATGGGTGCTCCTGTCCGATATACTCAACTTGCTTGGGGCGGAAGACGCTGAAACTGAGGTCTTCGCTCTTGTTGTTGACCAGTGCTAGCATGGGTGCGTCATGCGGCTTGGGTTCCATGCGGTTGTAGATGTCGAGCAGTGTCTCGCCGCCAGTCACCGGGATGTACTGCCCCGTATTGACGCAGTAGATATTGAGGTCGTTATTCATTGTAGTATCTTATTTTTCAGTGCGTTAATGTGTTTGTTTGCTTCTTGTATGCGCTTCAGGGGGATGCGGCCGTCTTTCACAGCCTTGACAATCATGTCAACGAGGCGGAAGGGGCGGTCGGCCTCAAAGCCAGTCGAGATGTTGTTGCCCACGCACAGCATGTCGCAGCCGGCATTGATGGCCAGTACCAGTGCGGGTTCAATCTGGAAGTTGTCGATGATGCCCTGCATGTACATGTCGTCGCTCAGGATGACACCATCGTAATGCAGTTGCTCACGCAGCACGCCTGTGAGCATCTTGTGTGACAAGGTGGCGGGGTAGTCGGGGTCGAGGTGGCGGTTGAAGATGTGTGCCGTCATCACCAGGTCGGCCTTGCCTTGCTCAATGAGCAGGTCGAAGGGGCGCAGTTCGGTCGGTTGCCAGGTGTCGGTCACGTCGACCAGTCCCCAATGTGAGTCACCCACAGCGCTGCCGTGGCCAGGAAAGTGCTTGAGCGTGCATAGCACGCCCTGCTTGCGGTGCTCGTCGATGACCATGCCCGCATGCCAGGCTATCACCGATGGCGAGGCTGCGTAGCAACGGTCTATCTTGCCCAGTGCTGGGCAGTCGGGGTTGAGAATGTCGACATCGGGTGCTAGGTTGACGTTCACACCACTGCTCGACAGTTGCCGAGCCATCAGGCGGCCATAGTATCGGGTCGAGTCGGCACGTGCCATCTGGCCGATGCGGGCTGCTGACGGAATGGGCTCGTAGCCATATTGGGGCTTGAGGCGTTGCACCCGTCCACCCTCCTGATCCAGTGCGATGATCAGTCGTCCGTTGGCCCAGCGTTGCAATTGTGCTGTCATGCGTTGCAGTCGGTCGCGGCTGGTGACGTTGCGCGAGCCGATTGTTGCATCGCCCGTGAGGTCGACATCAAACAGGATGATGGCGCCCACGCCCAAGTCACGCACATAGCGTGCCGCGTCGCAGTCGTCGGTCACCGTGTCGCCACGGAATCCCACCATGAGCATCTGTGCCGCCATGCGGCGCAACTCGGCATCGCTGGGCAGGCGTTGGGCAGCAACAAGGTTGCCCGCCACCAGGCAGGCAACCAGCATGGTTGAAAGATACTTTTTCATGTGTGAAAACCTAGAACTTCAAGAATCTCTAGACTATCTAGTGGATTTGAAAAAGTCGAAGAAGTAGTAGCATGCAATCCAGTCGACGCGTATGCCACGGGCGAAGCCCAGCACCCTGTGGCTGGCATCCACCACCTTGCCGTCATTCAGGTTGATGGTGCCCAGCACATTGCTCTCGCCGTCGCACACGGTGCCGTCGGTCTTGATGTAGCCGATGCGTGTGCCGCTGGCATTGAAGATTTCCAGTCGGTTGATGCGGCCGCGCGTCACGCCAGCCTTGTCCTTGACTGTGCCGTCGGCCTCAAACGAGCCGATGCTCCTCTGACTGGCGTCGCGCACCAGTCCGTTGCCGGCGATGCGACCCACGCTGTTGTAGTCGGCGTCGCGCAGCACTTGTGCTGACCCCTGATTGCTCCAGCACAGAGCCATCATGACGATGGCGATGTATGTGAATAGTCTTTTCATAGTTCTACAGTTTTTTCTTTTAGACTCATAATGAACCGCAAAGTTACAACAAATTAATCAAGAATCGGAAATTATGAATCAAGAATTTTATTTCTGGGTCTTCAGCTTTCAGTTTTCAGTCACAACCGATAACCGACAATCGACAACTGATAACTGATAACCGATATTGAATAAGACCGCTACGCACTCGTCTCTCGTAACTCGTAACTTGTAACTTGTAACTTGTCTCTCGTAACTTGTAACTCGTTCGAGAGGTCAGAAGCGGGTGTCGAGGTGGAGGATTTGCTGCACGATCATCATCTCGCGGATGTCGCTGCGCATCACATCCATGTCGTCATAGTCCTTGTTGGCACTGCGCAGGGTCACCATGCGCGGATCCTCGTTGCGGCGCACATACTTGATGAGGCGGTAGTCATCGAGCAGCACAACATAGATTTGCCCCCAGAAGATGTGCTGCATGCTGGTCAACTCGCGTATGGCCACATAGTCGCCGTCGCATATCACGGGCTTCATCGAGTCTCCACTCACCTTGATGATGCGCGAGCCCGAGGGCATGCCCGGCAGGTCGACCCTGCCCACGATGCGGTCGTCGGTGAACATGGCCGCGCGCGGCATCGACCCGGCGGTGACATCGATGTCATAGACGGGCGTTCCCAGGCCAGCGGTGGTTAGGCCTGCAGGCACATCAATCGAGGTGGGTGCAATTTGTTTGGCAAAGGGCAGGTCGGTGCCGTCCTCGAGCCACTGCTTCGACACGCCCAGGTTGACCACGATGCGGTTGATCAGAGCCGTGCTGATGGGCAACCTGCCATTCAGGTACTTCGACAGGTTGGAGGTGTCGATGTCGATTTTGTCGGCAAACTCCACCTGCTTGTAGCGGAGCTCTTTCATGAGAAACTTGATGCGTTCGATGATTTCCTTGTCGTTCATTGTTGTTGAATTTAGATGTTAAGTGAGTGTGTTTTTGCGATGCAAAATTACCACATATTGGGTAATTGACCAAATTTTTTGTCCCATTTTAGACAACTTTCTTCCGATTTGTCGCCAATGTTGTTTTTTTGTTACCATTGGGGTTGAATCATTGCTGTTTTTTATCTAATTTTGTTGGCACAATGAGTGATGTTAAACATTCATCAAACATTAAAGAACCTATAAAAGCATTAGTAATGAGAAAATTACAATTCTTCAGGCATCTCACGCTTGGTGCAATGACTCTGTTGGGTTTGAGCCCTTGTGCCGCGCAAGATGGAGCGCCAGTGGCTGTGCGCGGAACGGCCAATTTCTCGGATGTGAGCCTGACGTGGCAAGTGCCCTCGTCGCCTGTCACTATCCAGTGGCACGACGGTGAGGACTACAACGGCATGGATGGCAAGCCACAAGAGGCCGGCGGGCCCAACATCATCTATGCTGCCAACAAGTTTGCTGCCACCGACCTTGTCGGCTTGGCGGGGCAGACGGTCGAGTCTATCACATTCTATGAGTACCGTCCTGTCATTCAAGTGAATGTGCAGATCTATGAGAACAAGCAACTGGTGCGAGATCAGGTGTCAGACTTGTCAAACTTCCAGAAAGACTCGTGGCGCACCACCACTCTGGACGAGCCATACATCATCCCGGAGGGAAAAGAGGTCATGTTTGTGGCACGCTACATGGCTGGACCAAACTTCTCGTTCGTTGCCATCACCGACCGTTATCCCCAGCCGGGCAAGGGCGATGTCTATAGTTATGACGGCATGAACTGGTATCAAGGTGCCGTGGGCGACTTCCTGGTAACCGCTAATGTCAAGAACGACTTCACTGGCGAGCCTCTGGGCTACAATATTTATCGCGATGGCACGCGCATCAACGACCAACTTGTCACCGACTTGAGTTATGAATTGACCGGCGAGCCTGACGGAACACACACCTATGCCGTGGCGGCTGTCTATGACGATGGCGAGCGCCAGGCCTATCCTGTCACGCTCGATGTGGTGGCAGCCAGCAGCCTGGCCGCTCCGGCATCGACCTTCACCGGCGTGACCGACGAATTGTCGGGACTGCTCAGCTGGACCGCACCGCTCAAGGGCGGCGACGTGCTCACCTGGAGTGGCGAGGAGATGGGCAACCACATTGGCGGCACTGCCACGAGCAACACCAAGGTGTGGGTCAAGCAGGAGTTTGACCGCAACGACATGCTTGCATTTCAGGACTATAACCTCAATGCCATCAGAGCCTATGTGGCCGAGAAAGAAATCTTGACGGCCACCATCTTTGTGATGCGTGATGGCAAGATTGTGCAGTCGCGCAATGTGCCTGACAGTGTGATTCAAGCCATCGAAGCACCGGGATGGGTGACATTTGACATGGGCGCACCTTACCGGTTGGCCACTGGACACAGTTATGCTTATGGTGTCTATTATACCCACACGCCCAAGACCCACCCTGTGGGTGTGGACAACACCACGGCTGTCGATGTCAAGGGCAACTCGTTCTCGACATCGTCGCCCAACAGTTCGTCGTTCAACTCCAGCAACCCGACGTGGAAGACGCTTGCATCGGGCAACATCCCCGGCAATTTCATGCTCAAGGCCGATGTCACTCCTGTGGGTGAGGCTGCATCGGCACTCACCGTTGCAGGCTATGACCTGTATCGCGATGGCCAGCTGCTTGAGGCCGGCATCACCGACCTCGATTACAATGATGAGGTGGCTGACCCCGGCACCTACAACTATCGACTGGTGACCAAGTATGTCGGCGGTAAGGTCGGAACCGACAAGAATCTGGCGCTGACCTATACTATGCCCGCTGCCTATGAGGCTCCCTTGATCACCAAGAGCCACTTTAACGAGGTCACCAAGGAGGTTTCAATCGAGTGGAGCGCCGATGCCATCGAACTTGCGAAGTATGATACACCTTCTTATATGGTGGGCTTCGACGAGGACATGTCGATGCTCTTTGGCGCCAAGTTCAGTGCCGATGAGTTGGCCCAGTATGCGGGCTACAAGTTCGGAAGCATCAAGTTCGGTGTGGCACAGGCCATCGACTTCAGTGTTCAAATCCGCACCAGCGACAATCAAGTGTTGTGGAACATGGACTTCACGCAAGACGAGATTGAGCCGTTGGCATTCTACACCCTGAACATTCCCGAGGAGGTACGCATCCCCGAGGGCAAGGACATCTATCTGGCCTACAAGGCACTGTTGCCGGGTGGCAGCAGCCCCATCCTCATTGATGCCGGCCCACTCAAGGACGGTGGAGCCATGATCAGTCTGACCGAGGGTGCCAACTGGATGAAGTTGGGTACCATCAACTCGACCTATAATGACTATAACATCGTGATTGGTGCCACCATCATGCCTGCCGGTGCCCAGTCGCAACAGGCCGGACTTGTGCATCTGGGCAACATCGACCGTCGCCTGCATCAAGTCACCCTCAGTGCCGAGGATGCACGCAATGGCGTGGATGCAGCCATCAACGTGGCTCCCGTGCGCCGCGCTCCGGCCAAGGCCCCGAAGGCACAAGCCGCATCGTTCCGCATCTATCGCAACAACCAGCTCCACGCCTCGACCGAGGCCTCCACGTTCACCGAGGTGCTCAACAAGTATGGCAAGGTTGAGTATTACGTGACCACTATCTTCACCAACGGCTGGGAGTCGCCTGCCAGCAAGGTGGTATCCTTTGAGAACAAGATTGCGCAACTGTCGCAGGCACCCTATGACCTGCAAGGCGAGCTCGAGGGCGGCGATCTGCACCTGGCATGGACCGCACCGGGCGATGTGCAGGAGATTAACTACATGACCGACTTGGACCAAGACCTGGCGCTGGGTTTCACCAAGAGTGGTGGAGGTCAGTTGACCAGTTATCAAGCCATCCGTTTCGGCACCGACACGTTGCCCAGTCTCGTGGGCAAGACATTGACGCATGTCAAGTTCAAGTTGTCGGCCGAGGTGGCTTCGGCTACGGTCGTGGTGATGTTGGGCGACAACATCTTGTTTGAGCAGGATGTCGAGAATCCTGTTGTCGGCTGGAATGTGGTGCGACTCAACCAGCCCTACACCATTCCTGCCGGCTTGACGCTGCCGCTGGGACTGGGCTACTCGGCAACCTACACTTCGGGCACACGTTGCCTGACCCTCGACCCGGGGCCTGCCATCCCCATGGCCAATGATGTCTACTCGCAGACGCTCGAGGCTGGCTACTGGTACTCGCTCTACACCAAGCAGAAACAGAACTATGGCTGGCGCATCAGCGGCGTGCTGCAGACGCCCGACCAGCAGTTGAGCCCCAACAAGGCTCCGCGCCAGGCCGACGGCGAGCAGCCCACCTACAACATCTATCGCGATGGCGAACTGGTGGCGCAGGGCGTGACCGAGATCGCCCATGTGGTGACTGCAGCCAGAGGCGGAGACTACACCGTCACTGCCGTTGTGGCCGGCACCGAGAGTGCACCGTCCAACGTGGTGCGGCTCAGCACCTCAACACCGGGCGACCTCAACGGTGACGGCAAGGTCGACATAGCCGATGTCAACGCCGTGATTAACATCATGCTGGGCAAGGGCGACATGATTCCTGCCGCCGACCTCAACGGTGACGGCAAGGTGGACATTGCCGACGTCAATGCCGTGATCAACATCATGCTTGGCAAGATGGCTACAAGTTACAAGTGACGAGCTACAAGTGACGAGCTACAAGTGACGAGCTACAAGTGACGAGCTACAAGTGACAGGTGGTTAGAGGTTTGGTTTTTCCCTGCCCCGGGCCATCACAGACAATCGCCACACGACCAGGAGCCGTGTGGCGATTCCTTTGCTGCCTGGCGCTTGAATGAGTGGACTGCAGATGGCTGGCTTCACGCCATGAGTGGTAGTCTTTGAACAAGATGTGATGTTTTGTGGATTGGTCGGGGGCTGCGTGTGGCAAATAAAAAACTGAGGGCGAAAGCATAATTTTCAATTCTCAATTTTCAATTCTCAATTAAAAGAACTAATTTTGCAGCGCTGAAACTGGATAACGCAAAAAATAAATTGATTAACATAAAACTTTGAGCAAATGACAAGAGAAGAATTTATGGCCGACATCAGGGCCGGTATCCCCGACGTGCTGCCCGAGCCGATGCCCTATGACACCGAGATCAATCATGCGCCCAAGCGCAAGGACATCCTCACCCACGACGAGAAGCGGCTGGCACTGCGCAACGCATTGCGCTACTTCCCCGCCAAGCACCATGCCACGCTGCTGCCCGAGTTTGCCGAGGAGTTGCGCCGCTATGGCCGCATCTACATGTATCGCCTGCGTCCGCGCTACGAGATGAAGGCGCGCCCCATCGACGACTATCCCCACCGCAGCCGCCAGGCGGCAGCCATCATGATGATGATCCAGAACAACCTGGACAAGGCTGTGGCGCAGCATCCGCACGAACTCATCACCTATGGCGGCAACGGTGCCGTGTTCCAGAACTGGGCACAGTATCGCCTGGTGATGAAGTACCTGAGCGAGATGACCGACGAGCAGACGCTGGTCATGTACAGCGGTCACCCGCTGGGGCTGTTCCCCTCGCACAAGGAGGCACCCCGCGTGGTGGTGACCAACGGCATGGTGATCCCCAACTATAGCAAGCCCGATGACTGGGAGCGCATGAACGCTCTGGGCGTGAGCCAGTATGGCCAGATGACCGCCGGCAGCTACATGTACATCGGCCCGCAGGGCATCGTGCATGGCACCACCATCACCGTGCTCAACGCAGCCCGCAAGGTCATGGGCGACAATCCCGAGAAGCGCATCCCGCTGTTCGTCACCGCAGGCCTGGGCGGCATGAGCGGTGCTCAGCCCAAGGCCGGCAACATCGCCGGTGTGGTGAGCGTGACGGCTGAGATCAACCCGCTGGCAGCACGCAAGCGCTACGACCAGGGCTGGGTCGACGAGTTGCACGACAACCTGGACGAACTCATCCCCGCCATCCGCAAGGCTGTAGACGAGCGCCACGTGGTGTCGATGGCCTACGTGGGCAACATTGTCGACCTGTGGGAGCGTCTGGCCGACGAGAACATCCATGTGGATCTGGGCAGCGACCAGACCTCGCTGCACAACCCCTATGCCGGTGGCTACTATCCCGTGGGCTACAGCCTTGAGGAGTCGAAGGTGATGATGGCCGAGCAGCCCGAGCAGTTCAAGGAGGCGGTCTATGCCTCGCTGCGCCGCCAGGTGGCTGCCATCAACCGCCTCACCGCCCAGGGCATGTACTTCTTTGACTATGGCAACGCCTTCATGCTCATGGCCAGCCGCGCCGGTGCCGACATCATGAAGGATGAGACCCACTTCCGCTATCCGAGTTATGTGCAGGACATCATGGGCCCGATGTTCTTTGACTACGGCTTCGGTCCTTTCCGCTGGGTGTGTACCTCGTGCGACCCGCACGACCTGGAGGTGAGCGACCGCCTCGCCGCCGAGGTGCTCGACGACATGTTGCAGCACTCGCCCGACGACATCAAGGGGCAGCTGGCCGACAACCTGCACTGGATTCGCGAGGCAGGCAAGAATCACCTGGTGGTGGGCTCGCAGGCACGCATCCTCTATGCCGACAGCGAGGGCCGCACGCGCATCGCGCTGGCGTTCAACGACGCCATTCGACGCGGCGAGATCTCGCGTCCCATCGTCCTGGGCCGTGACCACCACGACGTGAGTGGCACCGACTCGCCCTTCCGCGAGACCAGCAACATCTACGACGGCAGCCAGTTTTGCGCCGACATGGCCGTGCAGAATGTCATCGGCGACTCGTTCCGTGGCGCCACATGGGTGAGCATCCACAATGGTGGCGGTGTCGGATGGGGCGAAGTCATCAACGGTGGCTTCGGCATGGTCATCGATGGCAGCGAGGAGGCCGACCGTCGCATCCGCCAGATGCTGCTGTGGGATGTCAACAACGGCATCGCACGCCGCTCGTGGGCACGCAACAAGGGCTCGATGGACGCCATCCGTCGCGAGATGGAGCGCACCCCTGGTCTGCAGGTCACCATGCCCAACCTGGTGGACGATGCCCTGCTCGAGAGCATCTAGACCATGCATCGATAGCATATCACGATCGTTTAAATCACGAATTGGAGAATTTCTAATAAATTCTCTAATTCGTGTTTATTGGTAAGACAAACGCTAGACTTATGATTAAATTCTGTGTTCGGTTGGTGCAACGATGGTTGCCCGAACCTTTTATATTCGCCATCCTGCTCACCTTTGTGGCAGCGATTGTGGCAATGCCACTGTGCCACCAGACCCCCCTCGAGGTGGTTGAGCACTGGGGTGACGGCATCTGGAATCTGTTGGCTTTTGCCATGCAGATGGCTCTGGTGCTTGTGTGCGGCTCGACACTGGCTGCGGCACCGATTGTCAAGCGAGGCATCGACGCCATGGCTCGCCTGCCCCAGAGTGCCCCCTCGGCCATCGCACTGGTGACGGTCGTGTCGGCATTGGCCTGCTGGATCAACTGGGGCTTTGGCCTGATTGTGGGAGTCGTGTTCGCCAAGGCCATAGCACGTCAGCGCTCTGATGTCGACTATCGGCTTCTCATCGCATCGGCCTACAGCGGCTTCGTCGTGTGGCATGCCGGCATTTCCGGTTCCATCCCTCTGACCATGGCCACACCGGGCGACTCGCTCGCACTGGCCACCAATGGCGCGCTGGTCGACCCCGTGCCTCTGGGTCAGACCGTCATCAACTGGCACAATCTGGCGACCGTGCTGTTTGTGATCATCGGCATCACCGTCGCCAACACCCTGATGCACCCCAAGCAGGGCATCCTCACCATCGACCCCGCGCTCCTGAACGATAATAATGGTGATGACAAGGCCAGTGCTTCGGCCTCAACCGACAAGACACCCGCACAACGGCTCGAGCACAGCCGATTGCTCTCGTGGCTCGTGGCTCTGATGCTCGTGGCCTATCTTGTGATTCACCTGGGCATGGGCGGTGCCGGTCTTGACCTGGGCGGTGTGATCATGATATTCCTCGCCCTGGGACTTGTGCTGCACTCCACGCCAGTCGACTATGTGCGCGCCTTCGGCAAAGCGACTACCGGTGCTGCGGGCATCATCTTGCAGTTCCCCTTCTATGCCGGCATCATGGGCATCGTGACGGGTGTCGGACTCAGCGGCATCAGCCTGGGCGGTGTCATGGCCGATGCCTGCATCCGCATCAGCAATCCTGTCACCTATCCGTTGCTCACCTTCCTGTGTGCCGCCGTGCTCAACCTGTTTGTGCCCAGTGGTGGCGGTCACTGGGCTGTGCAAGCCCCCGTCATGTTCACTGCCGGTGCCAACCTTGGTGTCGACCCGGGCTTGACAGGCATGGCCATTGCATGGGGCGACGCATGGACCAACCTCATTCAGCCCTTCTGGGCGCTCCCGGCCCTGGCCATTGCACGCCTTGACGCCAAGGACATCATGGGCTACTGCCTCATCGACCTGCTCGTCACTGGTGTCATCATCTGCGCCGGCCTCCTCATCTGGGCCATCTAGCGAGGCTTCGTGCTGCTAGTACAATCGTTTCGTGGCAGATTTTTGACCTAAATTTCTGCCACGAAACGATGTTTTTATGCTTTCGTGGCAGCAGAAGCGAGTCAAAAATAAAATGTTTCGATCTTAACTCTTGAAAAGGTGCGGATTTCTAATTGATAATAGAGAAAATCGCTGTAAGGCAGTATATTATGAAAGCGTATGATGAGGCGTAAGATATATCAGCAAATGCTCAAATGGAAACAAGAGCGGCAAGGTAGCACTGCACTACTCATTGAGGGAGCACGCCGTGTGGGTAAGAGTTATATTGTCGAGTTATTTGCTCGAAACGAATATGATTCCTACATTTTTGTTGATTTCGCTGATTTTGGGATCTCATGCCGATTGGGCTCAGCGTTGTGGGAGACAAAAGCAAATCCCTGCTGCGATGTGCGGCAGGGATTTGTTTTGTGTGTGTGGGTTGAGGTTACTCAATCACGCGGCAGGCACCCATGTAGCGGGGGCTGTAGTACTTCTCGCTGGAGTGGCTCTCGGTGATGCCGCTGTGCACTGCGGCGTGGATAAACTTGAATCCACCTTGGCCATTCTTGTCTACCTCGGTGACGATGCCCACGTGGCCGATGCGGCTGCCAATGGCGCGACCGTTGAAGAACACGAGGTCGCCGGGCTGCAAGTCCTTGCGCGAGATGCGGCGGCCGTCATGAATCTGGGCGCTGCTGCGGCGGTCAAGGGTGATGCCGAACTGCTTGAACACATAACTGGTGAAGCCCGAGCAGTCGAAGGCGCGGGGCGACATGGCACCATGACGATAGGGCACGCCACGGAACTTGAAGGCGTAACTCAGCAACTCGCTGATGACGCTACGCTGATTCTGGCGCAGTGACGACTGCTCCATCTGTTCCATGACCGTACCGTGCTTGCGTGCGACCAACTCCTGGGCGTTGGCGTTGAAGCCGATGCAGGAGGCCACTATTAATAAGGAGAAAATTAATGTCGATCGGGTTGCCTTGAGGCGGTTTGTAATGCTTTGTTTAACTTTCATGCTACAAAGATACTGATTATCAGCCTAGCGTGCAAACTTGTGAAACACCTTTAAACATTTGCATCTTTTAGCATTTGTTATGCACAATCGTGCCTTAAGTCCCCCCAGTAAAGCGTTTACGGCACCAGGCAATGTTTAAATTTTGAAATCAAAAAATGACAAAAATTACACTTTTTAACAAAATAACTGATTTGTTATCACGCATTGTTGGCATTTTTTGGGGTGAGATGCGTTGTATATCCTCCTTGATTTTGCTTGTTTTTTTGTTGGGTGGATTATCAAAAAATCATAAAAAGCGACTATTTGTGGGGCCGAATGTGCGGTTTCAGATATAAAATATGTACTTTTGCAACTTGTGTTTCAGTATAACCAATCTATTATATGATAACTCTATGAAGAAATTACTCTCAATCTCGATGGCCCTGTTGTGCACGTGGAGTGCAGCAATGGCCGTTCCCGCCAAGCCTGGGTTTGTGACCCACACCCAGCGCGACGGATCGCAAATCACCGTCCAACTGATGGGTGATGAGTTCTTTCACTATTTTGTCACCCAGGACGGGATGCCTGTCATGAACGATGATAACGGTGACTTCTACTATATGACCAGTGCTGGCGTGTCGCGCGTGATGGCGCATGATGCCACCTCGCGCAGTGCTGCCGAACTCAGTTTCATTCAGGCTCAGAAGGCTTCGATGAAGCAGGCTATGACCGAGCCAGCCCGCGCCAAGGCTCGCCGTGCTGCGGCTCGTCCGCGCAAGGTGGGGCAGACGCAGGTGCCCACCAGTGGCAGTCCGCGCGTGCCCATCCTGCTCGTGCAGTACACCGACAAGCAGATGGCCAACACCAAGGAGCAATTTGAGGCTCACTACAAGACCGACGCCAAGAGTGTGCTGCAATACTTCACCGACCAGTCCAACGGCAAGTACACGCCGCAATATGACATCTACGGCATCTACGACCTGCCCAGCAACCGTGCCACCTATGGCGCCAATGACAGCCAAGGCAACGACAAGGGTGTGGCTCTGATGGTGTGCGATGCCATCGACAAGGCCGGCGACGAGATCGACTGGAGCCTCTATGACAACGATGGCGATGGCGAGGCCGACGTGTGCATCGTGGTCTATGCTGGCCCGGGCGAGGCACAGGGTGCCGCCAAGTCGACCATCTGGCCCTGCCAGTGGGATCTGGAGTCGGGACAGGCGTGGAACGACGGTGACGGCCCCCGCACGCGCAATGGTGTGACCATCAATCGCTTTGCTGTGTTCAACGAGACTGTTGGCTCGAGCGACTATGGCACCACGATGGATGGCATCGGTACCTTCTGCCACGAGTTCTCGCACTGCCTGGGTCTGCCCGACTTCTACTGCACGACCTATGCCAGCGGACGCTACGGCATGGGCGGCTGGAGCCTGATGAACAGCGGCTGCTATAATGGCGGTGCCGTCAGTGGCGACACCCCCATCGGCTATAGTGCCTACGAGAAGAACTTCATGAGCTGGATTGACTATATCGAGCCAGTTGCTAACACCTACTACACGCTGCCCGTGTTCAACGCCAAGAGCCTGGAGAGCGATCAGGCCATCAAGATCACCAGCAACCTGAACGAAAACGAGTACTTCATCCTTGAGAACCGCCGCAAGCAGGGCTGGGATCAGTATATCGCCGATGAGGGTGTGCTCATCACCCACTTCACCTATGTGCCCAGCCGCTGGGAAGATAACACGCCCAACAACGAGGTCATGCAGTTGGCAACCATCATTCCTGCCGACAATACTGCCAGTGATTACTCCGAGGGCAACGACCTCTATGGCGAGAACAACCACGAGTTGACGCCGACCAGTACGCCAGCCATGGTGCTGAATATGCGTGCCAATGGCTCGCTGGCATCGACGACAGGTGGTGCAGGCGCGCTCGACAAGCCGGTCACCGAGATTACGCTCAATAGCGACGGAACGGCTTCGTTCTGGTACTCAAAACTTCAGTTCTCGGTCACACCCGAGAATCTGTCGATGAAGGCGGGCATGGGCAGCGAGCAGACGGCGACATTCACCGTCAAAGGCAAGGATATGCCCAAGGATGTGACGCTGCAACTCAGCGATGAGAGCGGCGTGTTTGCCCTTGACAAGGCTACACTCACTGCTACCGAAATGGCCAATGGCGCACCGGTCACTGTGACCTTCAGGCCTCAGGCAATGATCGCCTATGATGCCACGGTCGACATCGTGTGCGAGGGTGTGGATACCCTCACGGTCACTCTTGCCGGTCAAGGTCTCATCGAGTCGGAGTTGCCCGTGATGCAGCCTGCCGATGCCACCGCCATCACTCCTCACTCGTTCCGCGCCGACTGGACCGATGGCTCACCTGCCGAGAATGTCAAGAGTTACACGCTGCATGTCGACTACAAGCCCCAGTACAGTCTGCTCTTTGACAAGAGTTTCGCATCATGGCAGGATGTCTCTGAGACCTTCTGGTACTGGACGGACTTTACTGACATAGCGTCAAGCCTGGGCAACTATGGTCTTGAGGGCTGGACAGGCGAGCACATCTACAGCCACCAGGGCTATATGCAGATTGGCGACCGCCAGAGTGGTTGGGACGGCAACGACGAGGCCGGTAAGTTGGTAACACCGCAGTTTGACTTGAGCGCATACAACGGCAAGGTGACGCTGGTCATTGACGCAAAGGCACAGACATCGGGCACTAACCTCACCGTCAAGGTGATGGATGGCAACACCGAGGTCAAGAGCAACAATGTGGCGGTAACAACTGATCAAAAGCAGTATGTACAAGTGCTGGAAGGCAATGCTTCAAGCACATCGAGCATCACGATGACCACAGCCAGTGGCAAGCCTGTGCAGGTCTACTCGATCAAGGTCTATGCCGGCGAGTACAGTCAGGATAGTGCCAACGCACCGCTGTTGGCTGCTGTTGAGCAGGGCGACTCGCTGCATCGAGTCATCGAGGGCATCACCGAGTTGAACTACACCGTTGCCGATCTGTCGGGCTATGGCACATTCAACTACTGGGTCGAGGCTGTCTATGTCAACGACACCAAGAGCGATGCCAGCAATGTTGAGACCGTTACCCTGTTTGACCCCTCGGCCGGGCTGCGTGGCGACGTGAATAATGACGGCAAGGTGGACATCGCCGATGTCAATATCCTCATCAACATCATGCTGGGCAAGGACAGTGCCGACAACTATGATGGTCGCGCCTACGTCACCGAGGGCGACCAGGTGGTCGACATCGCCGACGTTAACGCGGCGATTAACCTCATGCTGGGCAAGTAAAATCGAGCCCTGCGCAATGTCACAACTTCCCTTTCTGGTTGTCAGGAGGGGAAGTTGTTTTTTTGTATAATTCCATGTAATTTCTATTTTTGGTAGTCATGCTACCTGAGTTTGTAGTTTTTTCAGTACTTTTGCAACATCTTTCGGACTAATCATTAACAAATCATATCTTTGAGATGAAAAGGACAATTGCAACGATGATGCTCGTGCTGGCTGTGTGGGTCGCTATGGTGGCCGTTCCCGCCAAGCCCGGCTTCCGTACGTTCACCCAGACCGATGGCTCGCAGATCACCGTCCAGCAGATGGGTGACGAGTTTTTCCACTATTATGTCACTCAGGACGGGATGCCCGTCATGAACGATGATAACGGTGACTTCTACTACATGACCACTGCTGGCGTGTCGCGCGTGATGGCGCATGATGCCACCTCGCGCAGTGCTGCCGAACTCAGTTTCATCCAGGCTCAGAAGGCTTCGATGAAGCAGGCCATGACCGAGCCAGCCCGCGCCAAGGCTCGCCGTGCTGCGGCTCGTCCACGCAAGGTGGGTCAGACGCAGGTGCCCACTCAGGGCAGCCCCCGCGTGCCCATCATTCTGGTGCAGTACACCGATAAGCAGATGGTCAACACCAAGGAGCAATTTGAGGCACACTACAAGACCGACGCCAAGAGTGTGCTGCAATACTTCACCGATCAGTCGAACGGGAAATATACTCCACAGTTTGACATCTATGGCATCTATGACCTGCCCAGCACGCGTGCCACCTATGGGGGCAACGACTCGCACGGCGATGACTGTGGTGTGGCCCTGATGGTGTGCGATGCCATCGACAAGGCTGGTGATGATATCGACTGGAGCCTCTATGACAACGATGGCGATGGCGAGGCCGACGTGTGCATCGTGGTCTATGCTGGTGTGGGTGAGGCACAATCCAGTGTGCGTGAGTCAGTGTGGCCATGCCAGTGGCAACTTGATGCCGGTGAATATTATGGCGACGGTTCAGGTCCTCGATACCGCAACGGCGTGACCATTAACCGCTTTGCCGTGTTCAACGAAACCTATGGTGCGAGCGACTACGGTACCGCGCTTGATGGCATTGGTGTCTTCTGCCACGAGTTCTCGCACTGCCTGGGTCTGCCCGACTTCTACTGTACGACCTATGCCAGCGGACGCTACGGCATGGGCGGCTGGAGCCTGATGAACAGCGGCTGCTACAATGGCGGGGACATCTCGGGTGACACCCCCATCGGCTATAGTGCCTACGAGAAGAACTTCATGAGCTGGATTGACTATATCGAGCCCATTGAGAATACGCACTACACGCTGCCCGTATTCAATGCCAAGAGCCTGGAGAGCGATCAGGCCATCAAGATTACCAGCAACCTGAACGAAAACGAGTACTTCATCCTTGAGAATCGCCGCAAGCAGGGCTGGGATGAGTATATTGCCGACGAGGGCGTGCTCATCACCCATTTCACTTATATCCCTAGCCGTTGGGAAGACAACACACCCAACAACAACATCATCCAGTTGGCGACATTCATGCCTGCCGACAACACGCAGAGTTCCAGCAGCGAGAGAACCGACTTGTGGGGTGAGGAGAATCACAACTTCACGCCTACCAGCAAGCCTGCCATGCGATTGAACATGTATGCTAATGGCTCGCTGGCTTCGACGACAGGTGGTGCAGGCACACTCAACAAGCCTGTCACCGACATCACGCTCAATGACGACGGAACAGCGTCGTTGTGGTATGTCAAGGCACCTGATCCCGAACTCATGGTGACCCCCAGTAGCGTCAAGCTCAATGCTCAGATAGGCAATACTACGTCTGCAACCTTCTGGGTTAAAGGCGTGTCTTTGCCCGAGAACATAGTGCTCACGCTCAATGACGAGACGGGCTTGTTTGCCATCAACAAGACCGAGTTCACTCCCGACCAGGTGAAGTCGATGCAGCCTGTCACGGTTTCGTTCAGTCCCACCGAGTTGGGCGAGTACAGCGCCAGCATCACGGTGGCTTGCCCGGGTGTCGACACCATCATGGTCAATGTTTCGGGCATAGGTCAAATTGTGGCAGAGACTCCTGTCATGCAGCCCGTCGACCCTGAGACGGTCACGGCTACATCATTCCGTGCCCACTGGACCGACGGTACACCTGCCGAGAATGTCAAGAGTTACAACCTCTATGTCAACTATGTGCGTCCTGTCACGCTCGCCGAGATGCTGCAAGAGGCCGACTTCAGTGGCTACACAGCAGTGATGAACGGTCACGTTATTCCCACCTACAAGGATTTGGGTGGCGAGGAAGCCGACCAATACTTGCCACAGGGCTGGCATGCCAATAGTCCATTCTATGTCATCAACGGTGCCATCCTGCTGGGCGACACGCTCACCACAGGTGAGTATGACATCGCCAAGAAGTTTGACAAGATTTCGGTCGTGGTCGAAGGCCGATCCTACAATATCAACTCCTACGGTGTGGCATCCCTGCAGGTCACAGCCAATGGCAGCCAGGACACCAAGACTATGACAATGGGTAATATTGTGAACCGCTACACCTATCTGCTTGATGCCAATGCCACCGAGTCGCTGACCTTCAAGGCCAGCAACTATCCTCAAATCACGTCGATCAAGGTCTATGCCGGCGATGTCAATGTCAAGGAAGATGCCCCGCTGCTGGCTGTTGTCGAGCAGGGTGACTCGTTGGCACGGGTCATTGAGGGTATCACCGACACCTACTATGATGTGACCAATCTGATTGCAGGCGGCACCTACAAGTATCAGGTTGAGACAGTCTATGTCGATGACACGCATTCGGTCAAGAGCAACATCGAGCGTGTGACTCTGCTGGGCACTCGTGGCGATGTCAACGCCGATGGCGTGGTCGACATCACCGATGTCAATATCCTCATCAACATCATGTTGGGCAAGGACAGTGCCGACAACTACGGCAGCCGTGCATACGTCACCGAGGGTGACCTGATGGTCGACATCGCCGATGTCAATACCGCCATTAATATCATGCTGGGTAAATAGCAGATTGCACTAAGCAGTCGCCCCCCTCTCCTCGTTGATGCAGGAGAGGGGGGCGATTGTGTGTTGGTCAAGTCTCAAAAGATGCCCTTGAGCAAGGTCATGATGCTATTGGTCTTGTTCTTGCCCAGGAGCAGGTTCTCGATTTCGATGACCTCGTTGTGAGCCTGCAGGCGTCGGGCCAGCGGCAGCAACGAGGTGAGCAACTGCTCGGCAGCGGCGCGTCGATTGATGAGTCGCATCAGCCCCTTGGCCAGCCCGATGGACAGAACCAGATCTTTGTGCCCCAGTGGTTCTCCCAGTTTCTTCTGATAGCGCAATGCCTTGGTGAAGTATTTCACGGCATTGCGGCCATTTCCCATCTGCAGCATGATGTCTCCCTCGTTCTTGAGCGAGTCGACCAGAGCGGTGAGCGCTTCACGGGTCTGCCCGGCATCGCCTCCTTGTTCCAGCATGGCGGTGTAGAGTTCGGTAGTGCTCTGGTAGTGTGCCAGCACATTCATCTGCTTGGTGCGCGACTGGATGATGTCGGTCGACGCTTCGACCGCATAGAGCAGCATGGCCGAGAAGCGCGCGTCATTGCGGCTGGCCAGTCGCTCATAGAGTTTCTGTGCACGGGTCAGTTCTTTGGCTGCTCGGCTGCCGTCGCCAGTGGTGTGGTGTATCATGGCCAGATTGTAGAGAATGCCGGCCAATTGCGCTTGGAAGTCCTCCCCCTTCTTACTGGTGATCTCGGTGAGTTGTTGCAAGGCACTCTCGGCACTGCTCAGCGCCAGGGTGGGTTGGCCATCGGCAATCATCAGTGTCATGCGAGCCAGCCACAGCCATGAGGCGTAGAGCAACGGCAGCCGGTCGTTGTCGTCGGCATAGACGAGATACTCGATGGCTTGCATGGCGGCTGTGGTTCGCTGGTCCTTGACCAGGAACAGGACATAACTCATGGTCATGTCGAGCACTACCGGCGGTTCGAGACCTTCGGTGACAGGCATCTGGCCTGTTGACTCGATTTGAGCCACGGCAATGGTCATGTCGTTGTGCAGTGTCGGGAACGCCGACTCGAGGAGTAAGGGCTTCAACTTTGCTTCGTGATTTGATTTAACGATTAGAGACAGTTCTCGGGGCTTGCGGCAGCCTTCTCGGCCATGTTGCGTGCCTGGAGCAGGATCTCGCGCCAGGTGGCGGCATCGAGGGTGCGCAGGGCATCGCGTGTGATGTCGCGCTGCAGCAACTGAGCGATGATGCCTGCCGTGAGTCCAGCCTGCCATCCCAGCAGATTCTCGGTGGCGGGAGTTTCGGCGGGCAATTCCAGTTCGCGCGAATACATGATCATGCCCAGCGATCGGGTCAGGTGCACATAGTTGCGGCAATAGAACTCGATGTGTCCGTGATAGGCCTCATCGCCCGCTTCGCCAGGGAAGATGTCATGTATGTCCTGCTCATGGGCGATGACAATATCGCTGATTTCGAGGTTCTCGAGCAGGTGCGGCATGACCTTGGTGAGACGGAAACTGATGCCATGCTGGAAACCGGGCAGATAGATGAGGATGGCACGGCGCTCGACGGCATACTTGAGCAGGTCGTAGAGTCGCTTGCGTTGGGGCACATCGATGGCATAGAGCGACCCGAAAAGCACAATGTCGTTCTCGTCGATGCGTGGCCACACGATGTCAAAGCGTGTCTTGGGATAGGAGCCATAGTTGACAATCTGCTTGCCCGAGCCCTTGGGGAAGATGGCCGAGAATGGTGTGGCTCCGTCGGGATAGCGGTCGACCAGGCTGGTGTCCACGCCATGGCTCGAGAGATAGTTCATGATGATGTCGCCCACCGCATCGGTGGTGCACTCGCTGAGCATGGTTGTGGGCAAACCCAGGCTGCCCAACGAAGCGGCGGCACAGGCAATGCGACCGCCCACAAACGACTTGATGGGCTTCGCGTCAACAAACATGGTGTCGAGCACCGATTCGCCGATGGCTATAATCTTGCGCATTCTGATTATAATTTAGAATTAAGAATTAGAATTAAGATGTGCTTGGAGCCACCAACTATTGTCGGGCTTTCTGGCCCAGGTAGCCACCGTGGTGGCGCTTGGCGTAGTCCTCGCGGCTGAAGCCTGTGGTCAGCATGGTGCTCACCACCAGCACATCGCCCATGACCGTCATCATCGTGGTCGATGTTGTGGGGGTCAGCCCCAGCGGGCACACTTCGGGCGCCCCTCCGGTCCATAGGCAGACATCGGCCAGCCCCGCCAACTCGCTCTTGTCGTTGCCGGTGATGACGATGCAGGGCAGTTGCGGATACAGGTTGTGTGCCAGTCGCACCAGTGCGACGATTTCGCTCGTTCGGCCCGAGTTGCTCAGCAGCAGCATCACGTCGTTGGGCTGCAATATGCCCAGGTCGCCGTGCTGCGCCTCGCTGGGGTGGAGGAAGATGGCCGGAATGCCAGTCGACGAGAATGTCGTGGCGATGTTGTCGGCAATCTGTCCGCACTTGCCCATGCCCGAGGTGACGAGTTTGCCGCCTTGTTTGTGCACATGCTCGACAATGAGGTTCACTGCTTGTTCATATCCGTCAGTGACCGGTATGTTGGCTATGGCCTTGCTTTCTGCTGCAAGGATTTCTTGCATTTTCTCTCTGATCATTGTTGGGATTATTGAGACAACTTGTAACGATTAACTTATAAATGATCAACTCCCTCATAGGCTGCGATGTCGCGTCGCCACTCGTCGCTGATGGTGGCAGGGGTGCTCGTCTCGATGTCAAAGTAGCACAGCACGCTCTGGCACTGGCACTTGACCTCGCCAGTATCGACATTGACCAGTTGCTGCAGCATGTGCACACTCTTGTCGCCCAGGTGGGTGCACTGCGTCAGCACCTCGACGTGCTCATAGAATCTTGTCTGTGCCATGAAGTCAATGCCCATGTGCACAATCATCAGCGAGGGTTTGGTCCACTCGATGTAGCCCTGCTTGACCTTGACAAAGTAGTCGTTCTTGCCCAGGTCAAACATTTCGAAGTAACTTGTGTTGTTGAGGTGCCCCAGCATGTCGATGTCGTTAAATCGCATCTGGATGGCCGTGTGGCACTTGAAGGGTCGCTCAACGGTTGCTATTTCTTTCACTGTTAGTCAGATAAATATTTTTTTAATTAGTTGTCGGTTATCGGTTGTCAGTTGTCGGTCTTCGGTTGTCGGTTGTCGGTCAAAACTGAAAACCGAAAACCCTTATCGGTCTACTTGAAGACAATCTCATGGATGACCTCGCGCCCCAGGGCATCGTTGATGCGCTGGATGATGCTCGAGCGCATGAGCATGAGTTCGTTGCGCAACGGTGCCGATGTGATGTGCACCGTCATCACCCCGTCAGCGACAGTGCGGGCGGCGGTGTAGCGGTTGATGCCGTAGCCCACCACTTGTGGCCACAGCGTGCTGGCACGCAGTTCGTCAAGGCGGGCATCAAGGTGCTCTTCGTGCAGAAAGTTCTGCACAATCTGTCCGATGGTTTGTGCCTCGGTGCGCTTCACGGCTCACCCCCTTTCTCGGCACAGTGGCATTGACCGTCGGTGACGATGAACATGCGGTGGTCGCCCTGCATGCGTTGCATGATGTGATCCAGGTGCGTGCGATTGGTGTCGGTGATGAAGATCTGACCGAATCGGTCGCTCGACACCACCTCGACAATGCGCTCAACGCGGTGCGCATCCAGCTTGTCGAAGATGTCATCGAGCAGCAGGATGGGGGTCACGGGCGTGACACGCCGCAAGAAGTCGAACTGTGCCAGCCTCAAGGCCAGGGTGTAGGTCTTGCACTGCCCTTGCGAGCCCGTGCGCCGCATGGGCCAGTCGCCCAGCAGCAACTCGATGTCGTCGCGATGCACGCCGCGCGTGGTGTAGCCGATGACCATGTCACGCTCGCGGTTGGCAGCCAGCAGGTCGTGCATCGTGGTGCCCGTGAGCGGGCTGTTGTAGGTCAGGCTCACCTGCTCCTGCTCGCCCGCGATGGCCGTGTAGTAGTGCATAAAGATGGGCGTGAATTGCTCGACAAACTCGCCCCGCCGCTGGTGTATCACGGCGGCGGTCTGCTGCATGACAGCCTCGACAGTCTCGTAGAGTAGCGGGTCGCGCATCTCGTTGCGTATCATCGAGTTGCGTTGCTCCACTGCCTTGCCATAGCGGATGAGCGCATCCAGATACTCCTTGTCGCCCTGCGAGATAATCTGATCCATCAGGCGGCGGCGCTCCTCGCCCCCACCGCCGATCAGGTTCTGGTCGATGGGCGAGATCATCACCACGGGCAGCAGCCCGATGTGCTGGCTCAGCCGCTGGTAGTCCTTGCCCGCGCGCTTCACCACCTTGCGCCGCCCGCGCTGCAGCGACACCGTCACCCGCTCCTCGACATCGCGGCGGTCATAGGTGCCTTGCAGCATCATGTAGGGCTCGTGGTGACGTATCGTCGACAGGTCGGTCTGAGCCGTGTAACTGCGGCAGAAACTCAAGTAATAGATGGCATCCAGGACGTTGGTCTTGCCCATCCCGTTGTTGCCAATCAGGCAGTTCACCCCGTCGGCAAAGTCCAAGTTCGCCTCGGCGATGTTCTTGTAGTTGAGTATGTCCAGATGCCGCAGTTTCATTCGTTGCCACAAAGTTAGTCATTTGTTGCCACACTGCGGGGCCATTTGGGCAAAAAAACGGCTTGTGATAAATTTTTTTAAGGAAAACTGCTGCCTGTTCCACACGAAATGATTACCTTTGCAGTCGCAATGATGTTGGGAAGATCGCATAGCGGCAATTGCGGCGGACTGTAAATCCGCTCCTTCGGGTTCGGTGGTTCGAGTCCACCTCTTCCCACCCCCGACGCACTGCCCGGCAGCCATTCAACGCTAGCCGGGCTTCTGTTTTTTAATGCTTCAAGTTTCTGAAGTAGTTAGGGAGTTATGTGGAAATTGCATCATTTATAACGTGAGTCGACGAAAATATAAAAAGATAGCGGGTTGTTTGTCGATTGCAATTGAGGTAGAAGTGTTTCAGGCATCGTTATCCGGAATGGTGAAAAGAATCAGAATGCTCATTATTTCGGCATCCCACATCATGCTATCGCGATGACACTTGCGCTTCTTTGTTTTGCAACTACTGGTTATAGCATTTTGGTCAACAGTTTTGTCAAAAACTTTGCTGAAATCGTTGCACATCTAAAGAAATTTATATAATTTTGTCATCAGGAGACATAGCGGTTGTTTCTAGTTATGTTTTTTGCACTACAAAATCACCAAGAATACCGCTAGTTGCCTAATTACAATTAATTAGTTTTTGTCAAACTCACGTTATATTACGGAAAATGAGGTTTTCTAGTCAAATAAACATCGACAGCACCCATCACTACGGCATCAAGGACCAGTGGCGTGAACCGAATGCTGATCGAGAATTTGCTCGCGCTATGCTAAGGCGAAGTCCATTGACGCTGGAAGGCACCACCCTGCTGGGCCGCACCCCCACCATGAGATGTTTATTGGTGCTACTTTTACTGCTTTTTTATCCATTGTCGGCAAGTCCTAGTGACAATCCAAAGAATGCGAATAATATATTCCGCTTATTGATTGCACTAGATGGAAGTTATCCTGATTTTCCTCCCGAAATAATAATGGACACAGCAAAAACAACAATAATCACCTCAAGGCTGGGACATTCCAACCATCAGTTTCTCGAGGACTATGTTTTTTTTCGCATGGACAGCCTGATTATTAATGCCTCATGTACAGACCAACTCATATATCCTAGCGCAAAGGACTCAGATGTGAAAGCAGTTATTGCATTCAACCGCATTAGTAATACTGTTTATAGGATTTCAGGATTCCATCTTGATGATACCTACTCATTTTTAAATGAAATCAAGTCGAGGTTTCCAGAAGTCAGCCTGAAAGAAATTGTAAATTCGTGCATTATAGATGAAATATCATTTGATAAAAGATTTTCAATCTTAAATGATGCAGTAAATGCCTATGATGCAGACACATTGCGCATGTTACATGAATTTCACAATCGTTATATGCGGCGGTTAAACGAATCTAAAACTAACATTGTCATAACCGTAAATTAGCCTATGAAAAAATTGATAATATTATTTATATTGCCTCTGCTCTCTATTACCGAAAGCATGGCCTTAGGTTGCAATATTGAATATCTGTTTCATTTGTTGCTGTGTCGAGACATGAACGTATATGATATGGGCAATTCCTGCACTGATGGCACTGATGGCACTTATAGTATTACTGAGATAAAGGAAAAATCTCATAGTTCGTTGACAATGCGCAGATATGGAATCAAGCCTCAAGCATTTCTCGCAACAGACACTATTTCTAACCATCACTATCTATTCATTGTTGACAAGCTGAGTGGTAGACCTTATAGAATTGCTGGTTTTGCAGGTAACGACATCATAAGTTTATTAGATGAAACCAATAATGGTGACATTGCTCAATATAACGCAATTAGCCGTGATAATGCATGCGCTTTGTGGTATGAGTATTTAAAGTCATTAGATTGTAGCACCGTTGATATGGAAAAGATCCTTAATTCTTTCTACCTATATATATACACAATTCTTGACTAACAAACTTATTGTATATATCATAATTAGCACCAGTTCCACCACTGCTACCATGGCAAGGGTAACATACTGTCGCAGACAGACGCGGGGCAGTACGGTTACGGCACTGCGAAGCCGTATGCCTTCAGTGAGCTGCAGTCACCGCTCGTCCCGATGCGTGACCAGCGCAATCGTTTAATGCCATGCAGCATCCCGCCCCGCTGGTTCAGGCTCCCGACAACACCCATCTACAACCGCTACATCTACTGCTTGAACACCCGCTATCAAGAATTGAAGATGACACTGGACTATCATTTATGTTGTGTCAGTTGTTCGAGTTGTTTTATTCAAATAATTCCGCGTGATCTGCATGAGTCAACCAATCCGCGCAATCAGCGTGAGAAATCTTAACGGCTATGGCAAGCATTGCATTCGGCTTGGACAAAATTTGGTCAATTCAGTTAGTATTGCTATATTTGTGGTCTGAAAATATTCACTCTATTAATTACAAATACTATGATTGCAGCATTAGTTATCCTGTTGGGACTGGTCATCTTTATTGTGATTGCCATTGCCCTGTATGTGTTCAGTACCCAGCGTTCGCTGGTCACCCTTGACGAGAATTGCAAGAATGCCCTTGGCCAAATCGAGGTGCAACTCAACAGCCGTTGGGACGCCCTGCTGGCGATGGCCAAGACAGCCAGTGCCTACGCCAAGCACGAGAGCGAGACACTGATCAATGTCATTGCACAGCGTCGTCAGACCAACATCACCACCGCTGCCGATGTCAATGCCCAGGAGGGCGAGTTGAGCAGCGTGTTCTCGCGCCTGATGGCCATCAGCGAGTCTTATCCCAACCTCAAGGCCGATGGCATGTTCCTCAAGACGATGGACTCGATACGTGGCTATGAGGAGAATGTGCGTCTGAGCCGTATGGTCTATAACGACTCGGCCACCAAGATGAACCGCGCCGTGCGCCAGTGGCCCAGTTCGTTTGTCGCCAGCATGCTGCACTTCGGCGAGCGTGAGTATCTGACAGTCGATAACCAGCAGAAGAAGTCGATGCCCGACCTCTTTCCCAACACTTGATGTGATGATGTTGCATGACATCAGGCAACTGTTGGTGGCAGTCCTGCTGATGGTGACCGCCTCTTGGGCATGTGCCACCCCCTCTTCCAATGTCTTATCCGCCCAAGGCGGTGTGACCACTGGCGACTATATGGCTGTGCCGATTCAGTCGCCAGACACTGCCTTCGGCCAGCAGGGAGGGGCCGAAGTGAATACCGATGTCAGTGCCGCCGAGTTGTCCAGCCCGATGATGCTTGACAGCCGTCCAAATGCCTATGAGCAGTCGTGGCTGGACAAGTTCTGGGACTTCTATGATGAGTGGCCCATCGCCACGCTGCTGGGCATCCTGGCCGCACTGATAGGCTTGTTTTATTTGGTCAAGAAAATCGCTATCGCATTGCTATGAGACACACTACAACACATCGGCTGCGCGCACTCCTGACGGTGATGGCTGTCGTGACGGCTGGCATGGCGCAGGCTCATGTTGTCAATGACCTGGAGATGCGTGTAGTCATCAACGACCTGGGCAATGCCCGTGTGGTCGAACTCAGGCAATGCACCATAGGTTCGGGTGGCACCGAGGGGTTCATCAAGCAGTACAACCTGCATGGTATGGGCGTGGGCGAGCTGGCCGTGAGCGACGAGACGGGCACACAATATGAAGTCGACACGCCCTGGAACGTTGAACGCTCACGCACCGCAAAGACCAACCGCTGCGGCATTGTCCAGGTGTCGGAGGGCTATGAACTGTGCTGGGGCATCGGGGCCAGCGGGCAGCGCACCTACAATATCCACTACACGCTCACCCGGCTGGTTAACAGCTTTGACGACAGCGATGGCTTCATCTTCAAGTTCTATGAGCCTGATGAGGGAGCCATGTCCCAGCACGCCCGCATCGTCATCGAGCGCGACAGTGGTGAGTTCACGAGCGACAACACGCGCATCTGGGCTTTTCGCTATCATGGCACAGTCAACCTGGTCGACGGCAAGATTGTGGCCGAGACCCGCGAGCCGTTCCACTCGGCCGACGAGGGAATGGTCATCATGGCGCAGTTCGACAAGGGTGTGTTCCACCCCGTCACCACACGCAAGGGCACCTTTCTCGACAAGGTCAAGAAACCAGCCTTCAAGGGCAGCGATTATCAGTTGAGCGAGCAGGAGCAGAATGGTCGTGGCGTTTCGTCGCTGAGGGGCAACGGCTATGATGCCGGCGACAGTTCCATCTGGCAACTGTTGTGGGAAATCATCGGTCCGCTGCTCGAAATCTGCTTGTGGATCTTCATCCCCACCTACTTTATCTATCAACTCTTCAGTGTGGGCAGCACAATCAAGAAGACACGCCAGAACGTTCGCCTGTTTGGCAACAAGCAGGGCGAGATGACGCAGTGGAGCCGCGACATCCCCCTGGGCGGCGACCTGTGCAAGACGAGCCAGGTGCTGTATGCCAACAACAGCCGCGATGTCAAGGACAAAGACCAGATTGCCGCCGTGGTGATGCGCATGACCCACATGGGGCTCATCAGCCTGCGCCCGCACATCAATGACAAGGGCGAGCAGGTGGGTGAGTTTCTCGTCACCCCGCCCATGGCCAAGGGCCATAGCGGTAACGTTCAGAGCGACTTGATTGCCCTGGTGCACAGGCAGATGTGGAATGCCGCCGGCGAGGATCATGTGCTGCAGCCCAAGGAGATGAACACCTACATGAGGCAGTATCCTGTCGAGCACCGTGGCACGGTGCGACGCATCACCGAACTGCTTGATGCCACCGGGCGCTCGCGCGGCAGTCTTACTGCCGACGAGGTGCGGCAAGTCTATGGCTTGAAGAAGTATCTGCAAGAGTTCACCCTCATCAACGAGCGTCGTGTGCTGGAGGTGGGGTTGTGGAAGGAGTATATGGTCTTTGCCACGCTCTACGGCATCGCCAAGCAAGTGTTCAAGGACCTAAAGCAGATCTGGCCCGACTACACCACTCTGGCCCCCGACCAGGCCCTGCTCATGGATACCGACATCTCGACCACTGTGGCTAGCTACACGCTGATGGGCATGTCCTACGTCCGCAGTTACGAGACTCCCCAGGAGCGGCAGGAGCGACTGGCCCGCGAGGCCGAGGAGCGCCGCAGCAGTGGTGGTGGCGGCTCGTCGTCCTACGGCGGCGGTGGCGGCTACAGCGGCGGTGGTGGCAGCGGTTTCCGCTGATTGCTGCTTGTTTTTCTGAATTGTTGTTGTGGCGGGAGGGGAAATGCTTTTTTTGCCGAAGTTGTGGCACAATTGTTCGCCGATTGCCAAAAATGTTGTATCTTTGCAGTTTCAATAACCCGAGTCTTGCAACTCGCAACTCGCAACTTGTAACTCGCAACTTGTAACTCGCAACTCGCAACTCGTAACTCGTAACTCGTAACTCGTAACTCGTAACTCAACAAAGATATGAACATTTCGTATAAATGGCTAAAGCACTACATCGACACCGACCTCACGCCCGATGAGGTGAGCGTGGCACTGACCAGCCTGGGGCTGGAGGTGGGCGCGCTGCAGCGTGTCGAGACCATCCGTGGCGGATTGCGCGGACTGGTGGTGGGCCACGTGCTCACCTGCATTGATCACCCCAACAGTGACCACCTGCACATCACTACCGTGGACCTGGGCAATGGTGAGGCACCGGTGCAGATTGTGTGCGGCGCGCCCAATGTCGCCGCCGGGCAGAAGGTGATCGTCGCTACGCTGGGCACCACGCTCTATGATGGCGACCAGGAGTTCACCATCAAGCGCTCCAAGATGCGCGGCGAGGAGTCGCTGGGCATGATCTGTGCCGAGGATGAGATCGGCGTGGGCACGAGTCACGACGGCATCATCGTCCTGCCCGAGGATACCCCGGTGGGCATGGCTGCAGCCCAGTACTATGGCATCGAGGATGACTGGCTCATCGAGGTGGACCTCACGCCCAACCGCATCGACGGCGCGTCGCACTATGGTGTGGCTCGCGACCTGGTGGCATGGTGCAAGCAGAACGGGCGCAAGGGCATCCTGACCAAGCCCAGCGTGGAGGACTTCAAGATTGATCGTGCCGACGGCGGCATCCCCGTCGAGGTGCTCAACGCCGAGGCCTGCCCGCGCTACAGCGGCATCACCGTGCGTGGCGTGAAGGTGGGCGAGAGCCCCAAGTGGCTGCGCGACTGGCTGCTGGCTGTGGGTCAGCGTCCCATCAATGTCATCGTCGACATCACCAACTACATGCTGCTGGGCATGGGGCAACCGATGCACTGCTTTGACCTCTCGAGGGTCAAGGGCGACCGCGTGGTGGTGCGCACGGCACCTGCCGGCACCCGGTTTGTGACGCTGGACGGCGTGGAGCGCACGCTCACCGACCGCGACCTGATGATCTGCAACGCCGAGGACGAGATGTGCATCGGCGGTGTGTTCGGTGGCCTGGACTCGGGTGTGACCGAGCAGACGACCGACGTCTTCCTCGAGAGTGCCTATTTCCACCCCACGTGGATACGCAAGACGGCCCGCCGCTTCGGGCTGAACACCGATGCGTCGTTCCGCTTTGAGCGTGGCATCGACCCCAACGAGACGGTCTATAACCTCAAGTTGGCCGCGATGCTGGTCAAGCAGTTGGCGGGTGGCGAGATCTGCGGCGACATCGTCGACGTCAAGGCCCACGACTTCCCCGGCTTCGCTGTCGACCTGCGCTATGACTATGTGACCGGACTCATCGGCAAGGAACTGGATCACGACACCATCCGCAGCATCGTCACCAGCCTGGAGATGAAGATTGTGGCCGAGGACGATGAGCATCTGCAACTCGAGGTGCCCACCTATCGCGTGGACGTGCAGCGCCCCTGCGACGTGGTCGAGGACATCTTGCGCGTCTATGGCTACAACAACATCGAGTTTGACCACAGCATGCACGTGAGCCTGAGCCAGCAAGACCAAGTCGACTTTGCCGACAACATGCAGGAGCACATCAGCAACCAGTTGACCTCGCTGGGCTATCACGAGATGATGAACAACTCGCTCACCCCAGCAGCCTACTATGCCGAGTGCCAGACCTATCCCGAGGCCCACTGCGTGCACATCATGAACCCCCTGAGCAGCGACCTCAACGTCATGCGACAGACGTTGCTCTTCGGTGGCATGGAGAGTGTGGCCCGCAACATCAACCACAAGAACCAGAACCTGCGCCTCTATGAGTTCGGCAACGTCTATCACTACGATGGCACGGTGAGCCAGGAGGAGAAGGCGCTGGCCCCCTACACCGAGAGCGCGATGCTGTGCCTGTGGATGACCGGCAACAATCATGGCGACTCGTGGGCCGACAAGGCTCGCCGCGTCACTGTCTATGACCTCAAGAGCGACCTGGAGAATGTGCTCGTCAACATGGGCATCGACCTGAGCGACCTGGTGCTGGAGCAGACCGCCGACGACACCGTCGATCCCGCCCTGGCCTACAAGAATCGTGGCGGCAAACTGGTGGCGACACTGGGCGTGGTCACCGGCAAGGTGCTCAAGATCACCGATGTGGACCAGGAAGTGTTCTATGCTCAGGTCGACTGGAAGTTGGCCTGCAAGATGGCTGCCAAGAAGGATATCAAGTACCGTGACCTGCCCAAGACACTGCCCGTGCGCCGCGACCTGGCACTGCTGGTCGACCGCGAGGTGACCTACGACGACATCCGCCGTGTGGTCATGGGCTGCGACAAGAAGTTGCTGCGTGAGGTGGGCCTGTTTGATGTCTACGAGAGCAACAAACTGGCTGCCGGCAAGAAGTCCTATGCCATCAGCATGACGCTGCAAGACGACCAGAAGACACTGCAAGACAAGCAGATCGATGCCGTCATGCAGAAGGTCATCAAGGCCCTTGAGACCCAACTGGGTGCCCAGTTGCGATAACCTACAAGAGACAACTGAATCCTTTTTTATCACGAATTAGAGAATTAAAGAATTATTTAGTCGGCAGATGCTAAATTTTCGATAATTCTCTAATTCGTGATAATGATTTTAATCATGGACGATAGACCTAGACAACTTCCGCATCCGCTGGTGGCGATCATCCCCATTATGGTGCTGATAGGGCTACTGGCAATTGTTATCGTGCTGTTTGGCAGCGACTCGCTGGCCGGCGGCAGCCAGACGGCCCTGCTCATGGGCGTGGCTGTGTGTGTGACCATCTCGATGGCATGCTACCATGTGCCCTGGAAGGCCTTTGAGCGGCAGATGGCCAGGACGATGAGCGGCATCTTCGTCACGTTGATGATTTTGCTGGCTGTGGGCATGTTGTCGGGCTCGTGGATGATCAGCGGTGTCGTGCCCACGCTCATCTACTATGGTGTGCAGATTTTGTCGCCACGTTTCTTCCTGGTCAGTGCATGTCTCATCTGCTCGCTGGTGTCACTGCTGTCGGGCAGTTCGTGGACCACAATTGCCACCATCGGTGTGGCACTGCTTGCCATCGGACAGGCATTGGGCATCAGCGAGGCGTGGACCGCCGGCGCCATCATCTCGGGGGCCTACTTCGGCGACAAGATGTCGCCACTGAGCGACACCACTATCCTGGCCTCGTCGTCGACGGGTGTTGACATCTTTGTGCACATCCGATACATGATGCACACCACCGTGCCGGCATTGACGCTGTCGTTGATAATCTTCCTGATAGCAGGACTGGGCTTTGGTGCCGATGGCACACTGCACATCGAGCAATACACGCATGGACTGGAGTCGACCTTCAACATCTCGCTGTGGACCCTGCTGGTGCCCATTGCCACAGGTGTGCTCATTGCCCGCAAGGTGCCCTCGCTCATCGTGCTGTTTGCCTCGTCGATTATGGCAGGCATCGTGGCACTCATCTTGCAGCCGCACATCCTCACGCAGGTGGCGGGCGATGCCACACTGGGCACTGCAGCCGCTCTGACCAAGGGGCTGGCTATCACCTACTGTGGTGCAACGGGGATCGACACGGGCTTTGCTGCGCTCAACGACCTGGTGTCGACAGGTGGCATGGCGGGTATGCTCAACACCATCTGGCTCATTATCTGCGCCATGTGCTTCGGTGCCGCCATGGTGGCCAGCGGCATGATAGAGAGCATCACGCGGGTCATCATCCGCTTTATACGCACCCGCTTCACACTCGTGGGATCGACCGTGGCGACAGGTTTGCTGCTCAATCTAACCACGGGCGACCAATTTATCAGTATCGTGCTGGGAGCCGACATGTTTCGCGAGGTCTATGACCAGGAAGGTTATGAGCGGCGACTGCTGAGTCGCACCACCGAGGATGCAGTGACTGTGACCTCGGTACTGGTGCCGTGGAACACTTGTGGCATGACACAGGCCACGGTGCTGGGTGTGCCCACATTGACCTATTTGCCCTATTGCTTCTTCAACATGCTGTGCCCACTGATGACGCTGCTGGTGGCGGCTCTGGGCTGGCGCATCAAACACAACACGCCCCAGTCATCGACCGAGGCGTGCGTTCAGAATTAATGAAATAATATTTTTCTAGAAGATGAATGTGCGCAGCAACCAGTAGCACACTATGCCGGCGATGTAGCCGACGAATGCGATGGGAGTGATGCGTCGCATATACCACCCGAAGGTGACCTTTTCCAACCCCATGACCACAACACCGGCCGCACTGCCGATGATGAGCATCGAGCCACCCACGCCGGCGCAGTAAGCCAACAACTGCCAGAAGATGCCATCCACAGCCATGTCGCCCGTGGGAGCCAAGGGATACATGCCCATGCAACCTGCCACCAGGGGCACGTTGTCGACGATGCTTGAAATCACACCGATGGCACCGGTGACCAGATAGTGGTTGCCGCCCGAGACATCGTTGAGCCACTGGCCCATGACAGTGAGAACGCCCACCTCCTCGAGGCACGCTACAGCCATGAGTATGCCCAGGAAGAAGAGGATGGTGCCCATGTCGATGCGCGAGAGCAGGTTGCTCACACGTTTCTGCATGTGGTCGCCACGCTTCTGTCGGGGCAGGTGGGCATAGAACATCTCGCTGGTGAGCCACAGCAAGCCCAGCACCATCAGGATGCCCACATATGGGGGCAGGTGGGTCAGATGCTTGAAGATGGGTACAAACATGAGTCCGCCCACTCCCAGGAAGAAGATGAACTTGCGCTCACGGCCAGTGAGTTCGTTCTCGTCATCGTCAGAGGCAGCCAGGGTGGGCTGTTGCAGCGATCCGTGCAGCATGTACTGGAGAATAAACACAGGCAACACCATTGACACCAGTGATGGGATGAAAATCTCCATAATCACACCTGCGGCTGTGATGACCGATGCGTTCCAGAGCATGATGGTGGTCACGTCGCCGATGGGCGAGAAGGCACCTCCCGCGTTGGCTGCAAGCACCACTGCCGAGGCATAGATGAGGCGGTCGGCACGGTCGTTGACCAACTTGTGCAGCACCATGATCATGACGATGGTGGTGGTGAGGTTGTCAAGAATGGCGCTCAAGAAGAAGGTCATGAAGGCGATGCTCCACAGCAGGCGCCGCTTGTGTGTGGTCTTGAGCGCATTGCGCACAAAGTTAAATCCACCGTTCTGGTCAACTACCTCAACGATGGTCATGGCACCCATCAGGAAGAATAGGGTGGTGGCGGTGTCGCCCAAGTGCAGTTGCAGCAGATGGTTGACCTGAGCGTAGAGTGCCTCGCCGCTGTAGTCGGGCAAGAACTCACCAGGGTTGACCATAAACAGCGTCCAGCACGCCACCATCATGAGCAGTGCGATGGCGGCCTTGTTGATGTGAGTGACGCTCTCGAGGGCTATGCACAAATAGCCAGCAATAAATGCGATGATTATCGCCAAGGTTAAAACGGACATGAGTTTAGAACAAAGTTATCAGTTATCGTTGTCGGTATTCAGTATCAATTAGAGGTTCTGAAAAACGCCGCAAAAGTACTACAATAAATCAAGAAAGGAAACAGAATATTGAAAAAAATTACAAAAATTAACAAGACCACTCTGAGTGTTGCAGAGTGGCCTTGTCCATCTACTAGAAACAATTGCTGTGGCAAGAATTGCTTCTGATGCTGAGAATCAATGCTTTACTTGCCCAGCATGAGGTTGATGACATTGTTGACATCGGTGATGTCGACCTTGCCGTCATTATTGGTGTCGGCAGCAGGAATCATCTCGGCCTTGCCGAGCATCATGTTGATGACATTGTTGACATCGGTGATGTCGACCTTGCCGTCATTGTTGGTGTCACCAATAACGATATCGCCGCCAACCTTGGTGATCTCGACGGGATAGAGTTCAAGTTCCTGCTTGTAGACGGTGAGGAAGCACTTGATGTCGTACTGTGCTTCGAGGTCCTCGGGCATCTCGATGCCAAACTGGTTGAAGGCCTTCATGTCGATGGTGCCATCGTTGACCATGTAGGTGTTTTCAGTCTCAGTTGTGGTGAGGGTGGCATTCTTGACCAGGAAGTAGGTGTGTACCATGTCCTGACCCATCTCCTCGAGTGGCATCTCGATGGGCTCGATAGCTTCACCCTTCTCAGCTACAACAAAGGTCGAGTCTACCGGCACGAGTTGCTTAGCACCCTGGTACTCGCTCCAACTTGCAATAGCGTCACGGATGATGTCACCGTTCTCAAATGTCTCGGTCAGCGTGCCGTAGACCAGCGTGTAGGTGTCGTTGTTCTTGACAAACAGGCGGTTGCCATGCTGATAGATGGCTACCAGGTCGCTCTTGATGCGAGCGTTGATGCCCTTGTTCAGGTCATAGAGAGCCTCGACGTCGGCCACCTCGGGAATCTGCTCCTCGCTGCCGTCGGTTGCCTTGAACTCGGTGGGCAGCAGTTGATAGACGGTGTTGGTTGCTCCGTGCGAGCCCACGATGCCATAGATGTCATAGGTCTTGGTCTCGTCGGCGGGCAGGTTGACACCCATGTTGCAATAGAAGGCTACTTCGGCACCAGCGGCATCATAGATCTTGCCTCCGCTGATGGTGGCGTTCTTGAACACCACATAGTGTGCAAAGTTCTCGTGCTTGAGATAGGCTGCATTGGCCTCGACAGGTTTCACAGTGGTGCTCTCGGTCGACTCGGCGAAGTCCTTGGGGTTCTTCAGCTCGGGCTCACCGTCCCAAGAGGTCTTCTGGCCACTGAAACCGGCGGGGATAATGTCACCTGTGTTGTAGGTCTTGCCCACGCTGCCGTAGATGAGCATGTAGCCCGTCTCGTCCTTGACAAACAGGCGGCTGCCGCTCTGTGCCAGGGTGGTCACGGCGTTGAATGCCTCGGTGTCGGTGCCATCGGCAAGCTGCTGGAACTCGGCGATGGTCAGACCCTCGGTGGGAGTGGTGCCAGCGGGAACCAGTTTGTAGGGGAGCACCTGATAGATGGTCTCAGTTGCGCTGGCAGGACGGTAAGAACCGATGACGGCATACACGTCATAGACCTTGGTGGTGTCGGTCGAACTGCCATAGCCGCCCATACCGGTGTGGATGGGAGCCGAGCCACTGGCATCGGTGATGGTGTTGGCGGTCTTGTCGATTTTGGCACCCTTAATCACAACATAGTGTGCCCAGAGGTCAGCACTGACATCCTCGCACTGAATCTCTTCGGCCTCGGGAGCGGGACCGTCGATGCCTGTCTCAAATCCGCTGAGGGGAGCGACCATCTCGGGCTCGTCACTATAAGTAACCTTCATGCCAGTGAAACCAGCGGGAATACTCTGTCCGTCCTTGTAGGTTTTGCCTACTTTGAAGATCAGGCCAAAGCCCGACTCGTCCTTGACGTAGGTGTAATTGCCGTGTTGTGCTGTGACGACCACGGGGCTAGTGAAGGTCACCACCGTGCTGTCCTCAACTTGGTTGAAGGCGGCAATGTTGGCCACCGGGGTTGTTTGCTCAAACACATAAGCGGCCTCGCTCACCTGGCTCTGTTTGTCACCCTTGATGGCGATAGCCTTGATGGTTGTGTTCTGGCTGATAGCGATGGCCTCGGAGTAGGCTGTCGAGCTTGCGCTGGGTGTAGTGCCATCAAGTGTGTAGTAGATGTTGGCTCCTGTAGTGCCGCTCTTGATCTCGACATTGATGGGGTTGTAGTAGGTGCCAGCAGCCGGAGTGAAAGTGGGGTTGGCTACGGTCTCCTCGCCACCGCCACCCACGGTGACCACAATCTTGTGGGCACGCACTTGAGCAGTCGAAGCAGTGAACTTGATAGTACTGCTGCTGCCTGTCCAAGTACCTACCTTGTCGGCGTAGGTATATGTGCCACAGTCGGCTGTCATGCAACCGGGGCCATACTTTGTAGTGCCGCTTGCTGCGCAAGTGAACTCAATGTTGGTGATGGCACCCACTGTCGACGACACTGTCAGTGTCGCATCTTTGTAGATGCGATAGGCATAGGTGCTGTTGCTCTGGTCAAAAGCGCCAAGAATGCCGTTGGTCACATGCAGTGTGATGCCGTCCTTGGTGAGCGTCTGCTCGCCTGCCGTGGTGTTGCCCGACTGGTCAACACTGGCATCAAGGGTGATGGTGGTCTGCGCCACAGCCGCAGCAGCCATGAGCAGACTCATCGTGATGAATGTGAAAAATTTCTTCATTGTGAAATGATTTTTATTAGGTTAATATAATATGGTTTGCTAGTAGCCTAGTTTCCAACCGACAAAGATACGGATAAGTTTTCAAATGTGCATCATGTTTTGTGCATTTTTTCCACTCATATGGGTTAGAAAATCGTCTTTTTCCCGTTTCTGGAGCTAAAAGTGAAGTTTTTTCAGTTTTTTTATTGTCAATTGCAGAAAATGTTGTACCTTTGCAGCGCGAAAGCATGGAATCGGGGTGTAGCACAGTTGGTTAGCGCGCCACGTTCGGGACGTGGAGGTCGGAAGTTCGAGTCCTCTCACCCCGACCCGAAAGGGGATAACAAGCAGTCAACCTGCAAGTTATCCCTTTTTGTTGTGTGGATTTATAAAAGTTGTATGGCAACGGACAAGAAAAGAGGTGACATTTCTGCCACTCCCTTATGTTAATCAAAGAGACTTTCTATCCATGTGAAGCCAGGTGGATCAACATATTCAGGGAACTCCCAGCCACGAATCTTGTAGTATGCTTTCTTGGTCCAGAACCAAATTACGCAAATAATAGTCCATGTGATAAGCAAAGCACTAGGGATTGCTATTATCAACAATAGCACAAATGCAATCAGTCCTAGCACGCTGATACCTCCAGCCGTTACCAGCCCGATTGCCGAGAGCATATCTCCTATGGCATCAAAGATAAACATCGTATCAATCCCTTACTATTCAAACAAGCAAAAACTGTGCCGTGGTTTCTAGGTCTTTCCAGTTATTCAAGGACTGGAAAGGAATTCCCAACAAATACAGTTGCAATGGCCGTCGCGCCTATTTATTTAAATTTGCTGTAGTCTTCAAATTAGGGGGCTGTGAACAATGACCGATGCCAGGTAGGAGGATTCATTCCACGATGTATGGCACTGCAAAACCACAACAAAGTTTTGGAACCGCTAAACATTTTCAATCAAAAAGTGAGTTTTGCTGTCTGATTTGCTCCATTTCGTCCATCGTGCCGAGTACTTTCGGGCGAAGTGAGTTGATTTTCTGCCGATGCTTTTCCATCTTCATCGGGTCCATTTCAATCAAGTCGATGTAGAGCGAAATCAGTCGCAGTTGTTGATCTCGCGGATGCATAGCGAAACGCTGCTTGATGTCCATGATGATTTTGCTCATTTCAGGTTCAATGGCATCAAGGTTTTTCTGTGCTTCGGCCAATAGCTTTGCTCTGTTCTCTGCCAGGCTCTTGTATCCTCGGCTTGTGTCAAGATCCAAGTGCCACCTCAGGTTGTCTCGACGCATGCGCTTGAAGCGATAGTCGTTGACCTGGTCGATGATTTTGATGATTTCAGTCTTCTCCATAGTCGAGTATCTGTTTGAGTTCTTCTTCGTAGATGATACGGATATCGTGCCCTTCGTCGCGCAGCGTTTCGATCTTCTTGATTTTAGCAGGTCCAGCACCTTGCCCCATGACGACGACATTAGTTCGTTTCGAAATCGCTGTATCAACATCTGCGCCTAGTGCCTGCAATAGTTTGCCCAGCTCATTACGCTTGGGATAGGCTGCGAAGGTGCCAGTGATGACCACTTTGGCGTGGAAGAACGGTGTGTCCTGGTTCTGCACCTGGTCATCGGCAATCGGTATCAGTGTGGCATGCTCGAACCTTTTTGTTCTTGATGCCGCAATCACTTCGCTCAAACCGCCCTTGAAAGTGTTGGCCATGATTGCACCTTGGCAAGCGAGGAAGACTTTGGCACATGCGTCTGCGTCATCGAGTGCATCGTGATGGGCACCCATATTGATGCCGAACTGGGCGCAACAGGCAGTGAGCGACAGCCCCGTCATCTCATATGTGCAGTAGTTGTTAGCCGCGTCAACGCCAGTGAGACCATAGTAGTCCATGCAGCGCTGCATGATGTTGATGTCGACTCCCCGGTTGTGGCACACGATGGGCAGCCCGCCAATTAACTGCGCCAGTTGCGGGAAGAGTTGGGCGAATGTTGGTGCCGAAACAACCATCTCTGGTGTTATACCATGAATGTGGGTGTTGTTACGCTCCCGACCATCAGGGATCGGATTGATCAGCGAGTAGAACTTCTGCTGAATATTTCCGTCAATCACTTTCACCAGCCCGATAGCGCAGGCACTGGTGAGTTCGACTGTCATCGTCTCGAAGTCGATTGCCACGAAATTAAGTACCTTATCCATAGAAAACATATAATTGAATGTGCAAAGATACAAAATTGTCATGGCAAAGTTTTGGAATGGGCAAACTATTTGCCCAAAAACCGCAAAATTTTGCGGTTTGCTATTATGGAATACAAAAATGCGCCCTGTGGCGGTGTGGTCACGGGGCGCAGGGAATGGAGTTCTTTTAAATTCTATCTGCGGCCGCTCGGATGCGGTCAGAGAGGTCATAGAGTGCCGCCTGCAGCTGGCGGGCTTCCTCAGGGCTGAACTCGCCCTTGCCCCCGTTGCCGTCGATGCCGTCCATCTTGTGGTAGAGCCAGCTGCTCGACTTGCCGAAGTATCGGTGGGCGATGTCGCGCCACGTGATCGAGAGCAGGATGTCGTTTAATTTCATCTTCATTGTTTCCATATCTCTTAATTTTGTCACATAGAAATCAGAAAGAGGTTCTTTTAAAGAACCCCGCCGCTTGTGACGGGGTTCGGATGAGTCATTCATCATCCTCTGGCGGCATTTCGACCAGCTGGTCGAACAGCTGCTGAGCATACCAGAGCAACTCTTCGTAGCCATTAGGATAGGCTCGTCTGAGGTTTCTGATAGCCTCTATCAGCTCAAGCTCCGCAGAATTTAAAAGAACTCTGTTCATAAACATATCGTTTAATTGAACACTGCAAAGGTACTACGAAAAATCGTACTGTCAAAAGTTTAGTACGAAAAATCGTATTAAATTAAGATAGTTTAACAAAAAACCCCACAAGATGTGATTCTTGTGAGGCTCAAACTCCTGCTCGAGGAGGTGTTCTTTTAAATTCTTGTTGCAAAGGTAAGTCTTATTTGCGGATTGGCCAAAAAAATCCGCAAAATTTTGCGGATTTATGTAGCGGTGGGTCGTTTTTTGTAGACTATTCACTAAAGCCTATAGGCCCTGCATATGCCAATACATATTCTAATTTCAAAGGCTTAGGGAAATCCGATGACCGGATTAACCGTCCTAATAAATCTTTATCAATGCGTCCTGTTGTCAAATGATAACTTATATTTTCCATCTCTGTAAGGAAATGATGGCTACAATACAAATAGCCATTTTGTAGTAAGAATTGGGTTCCTAAAGTAATAACCAATTCACGATGATAATCTTTATTTTGCAAGAGATTGTATATGAAGTCCTCATTGTGTTGATTTATTATTTGGGCGTTATGGGGCAATCATTCGATGCCGAACTCGGGAGGGGTGATTGAGGTCGGAAAAGATGTTGACAGGAATATGTCCTGGAGGTTGCCGCGGGTGTTGACAAACTGGATGTTGATGCCTGACTTGTCGTTTTTGATGGGGTTGACCTCGTCGGGCAGCCTGAACGACACTCTGGCTTGCAGATAGGTGCTGCCGTAGAGCACATTCTGGCCTTTGTGGTACAGGACGCAACGGTATTCATCGCCCTCGGGGATTGCTGCCAGCGAGAACTGGTGTGTTCCACTGGAACTGGTCGTGTAGATAGCGAATGTGACATCTACCCACTTGCCGTTCTCGGACAGATGAATGTTCTGGACAATTATCGGGTCAGAGCCCAGAGCCTCTTGTTCGGCCACCGTGGGTGCCACAATGGCATCGCTGATGCTGAAGCCGACAATACCTTCCATGAAGGCCAGCACATCATATCCGTTGATGTGGCCGTCATAGAGTTGGTAAGTAAGCAGGCCTCGTCCCTCGGGCAGTTGGCCATTGATGATGTGGGTGTCCAGCAACCACTTGCGGTCGAGGTCATCGGTAAGTTCACAACCCATTTCATTGTATTTGCCCACCATGACATAGGCCTCGTGTAGGCCAGGCAGGAGTCTGCCCATTGGGTTGGTCATGCTGTCATTCATTTCGGGCGAATCGTTGACACTGCATGATAGCGCCATGAGCGCCATGGCACAAAGCGTAAGGAGTAATCTGTTCATAATCAAAGTGTTTTAGATTGTTTAAAAGTGAAATAGTCGAAGATGTCACCTGCAGTGACCGTGAGTTCGAACTCACGCTTGTCGATGCTGTCGGGCAGTGGCGCGACAGTGATGATTAGGTCGGCCTCGTCAAAGTGTGCGTCAAACCAGTAGCCCCTCAGGCGATCCCAGTCCCGATTGTCATTCTCCCATGTCTGGACAATTGAATCACGGTGTTCATCAGCCAGATGTAAAACGTAGGCTTTGCCGTCTGGCCAATAGATTGTATCGCCCGACTGGGCGCTCGACATCCAGGGCATGCTGTAGTTGAGGCATGTGATGGTGTAGGTGCCGCCACAACTAGGCATCTGATAGACGTGGTTGCCGATTTTCACCAGGCCCTCAGGGGTGGGCTCGGTCCACTTCATGGGTTCCCAATCACCCTCGAGGGAATTCTCTTGACATGATGTGAGACCGGACATGATCAGTATCAGCACAAAACAAAATGTAACTAAATTCTTCATATCGTGATAATTAAAAATTAATGTTTGCTCCCATCTTGAGGTTGAAGGTGAGGGGATGTTCGTTGCGGGCTGTGGGCAGTGCGAACCGGGTGGCGTAGTGCGACACCTTGGGCTCGACAAACAGGCCCAAATGGTCGGTAATGGCAAGTTGCAACCCAGCCATGCCGTGCACCGACCACTGGATGCGGCGCGGCACATCGACCTGCTCGTCGCCACGGTCGACGGCAATGCACCGCTCGGCCATGGCCTCGGCGCCGACATAGGCCGACAGTCGGCGATAGTGCCAAAAGTGCCACTGCAGAGCCACCGGTATGCCGATGAACTGCACCGTCTGGTCGAAGCGCTCGAGATCGGCACTGACCTCGCTGATATATCGGGCATAGTTCACCCCGATGCCCACGGTGAGGTTGTGGGGCAGTGACTTGCTCGCCATGATGCCCACATTGAGCGGTATGCGGTGCTTGTAGTGATAGCGCGTCGAGGCCTGTGTCTCCATAAAGCGTCCGTTGCCCATGGCCATGAGCACTGGGCGTTGCATGGCGTGAGTGCTGTTCTGCGCCAGCAAGTTGCCGCTGCCATAGAGGCTTATGGAGAATTGAGAATTGTTATTCTTTAATTGAGAATTGAGAATTGTGAATTGAGAATTGCTCTGGTGCTGCGGTGATGTGGTGGCTGTTGTCATGCTGCCTTCACTCCTCTCAGGGTTGGGGTTGAGTTGGGGCTTATTTTCGGCAAAAACAAGGGTGTCTTTGAATTGAGAATTGTTATTCTTTAATTGAGAATTGTGAATTGAGAATTGAGAATTGCTCTGGTGCTGCGGTGATGAGTTCGTTGTTGCTACAGGGGCTATATTCCTCTCCGTGTGGGGAGTGGTTGAGGGTGACTTTATCCCATCTCTGCCCGTTCCCTGCGAGGGGAGGGGAGACTCTATGCCCGTTGCCTGCGTGGGTGATGGCGTTGTTGCTGTTGGTGTGGCTTGGGCTGTCACCTCATCGCGCACCTTATCGGTCTTGGCGGGGCGAGTGGTGATGACCAGCAACAGGATGGCGGCAGCAGCGGCAGCGCTCCACCACAGCCATGCAGGGCGGCGAGGGCGTGTTGCCGGCAGTTGTGGCTCGATGCGTTGCCACAACCGCTCGTCGACGGGCTGCTGTGCATGTCGTGCCTTGTCGGCCATGACATCCAGCCACTGTGAGTTATTGTTGCTCGATTGGCTCATTGGGCATGATGTTTGAGGTAGTCTTGAACTTTCTGGGCGAGAATGGCTCGCGCCCTCGATAATTGTGACGATGAAGTTCCCTCGCTGATGCCCAGTTGCCGGGCAATGTCGCGATGTGTGAAACCATCAATGCAATACAGGTTGAAAATGGTTCGGTAGCCAGCGGGCAGCGATGCCACCATCTCCAGAATGATGTTTGTGTCTATCTGGCTCACTTCGGCAGAGTCTGGCTCAGTGACATTGTCGGGCAATTCGTCAAGCGACAGCATGGTCGCTTGTGGCAATGACTTGCGCAGCATGCTCACGGCAGTATTGATGACGATGCGGTCGAGCCAGGCATGCAGCGATCCATTGCCTTGCCAGGCGAAGCGGTCAATGCTCTGGAACGCCTTGATGAGGGCCTCTTGCAGCAAATCTTGCGCGTCATCGCAGTTGCCCATGTAGCGCATGGCAGTTGCCATGAGCCTAGGCGCATAGTTTTCGTAGAGCGCGCGTTGCGCTTCACGACGTCGGTGCTTGCAGCCCTCCACGATGTCATTCTCGGCCATCATACACTCAGTAAACGCACACTTGGCCCAAGTACTGCATCGTTGTGGGTAAAAAAGTATAACCCGTTGGCTGAATTTTTTTATTTATCAAGAATTAAATAATTTAAGGAATAAAGATCAATCATGCGACCTGAGGAATTTATAAAGCTCTAATATCACGAAATAAAAATCTATAATTCTTATAATTCTTGATGAAAATTAAATCGTGAATTTTTAAAAATGCCTAATAAACTAATTCCGCCAATGGGTAAGTATGTTTTTTTTGAGGAAGTCAGTTGTTGACCAGCTGAATGGTCTCGATGTCATCGGGCACGTGGATGGTGCCTGTGAAGTGCTGTGCGGCCTCGGCAGTGTAGCTCAGCCGGCGTGTGGTGAGGTGGGTGTCTTCGGTGTGGTAGAGCACCAGATGTTTCACGCCCAACTCTTGAGCCAGACGTCCCGCATCGAGGGCGGTCGAGTGATGCTTCTCGTAGGGATTAAACTGCTCGCGATCCTTGTAGAGGCAGAATGCTTCGCTCAGCAGCCAGTCGGCTCCGCTTGCCCAGGGCTGGCTCTGCTCACTGTAAGGCTCATCGCCCAGGCAGGTCAGTCGTTGTCCGTCGGGCAGCAGAGCACTGAAGCCGAATTGCTTGGTCTTGGTCGACCCGATGTCAAAGGCTGTGACCGTCATGTCGTCGACCTCAAACTGCTCGCCATGCTTGACCTCGCGCAGAATGATGGTCTCGTCGAGTGCGCTGTAGATTTTGCGAGGCATCATCAGGCCACACATGGTGCGCAGGGCATGTGCCACCTCGTCGTGGCAATAGATGTTGAGCGTGCCGTGGAATTTGCCCTTGTGCATCATGGGCGAGATCTTGCGTATCATCCATATAACTCCCATGATGTGGTCGGTGTGGCAATGTGTGACAAAGAGGTGATGCACTTGCTCGACGGCAATGCCAGCCCGGTGAAGTTGACGAAAGATGCCGTTGCCACCACCGGCATCGACCATCATTCCGCCGCCGGGTGTCTTCAGCCAGAAGCAGGTGTTATAGCATCGTGTGCACATGGCATTGCCCGTGCCCAGCATCGTCAGTCTTGCCGTTAAATCATCCATGACTCTCAACTTTTAATCTTGATACGTTCAACCTTCCTTGACCGTGGGTAGTTCGATGGCAAACGTTGTGCCTCGTCCCACCTCGCTCTCCTTGATGTAGATGCGCCCATCGTGATACTCCTCGATGATGCGCTTGACCAGTGTCAGTCCCAGTCCCCATCCGCGCTTCTTGGTGGTGAATCCTGGGTTGAACACATTCTTGAAGTTCTTGCGGGCGATGCCCTTGCCGGTGTCCTTGACCAGGATGAGCGCCTGCTGGCTGTCGCTGGTGACGGTGATGTCGAGATGTCCCTCACCGTCCATAGCATCGACTGCGTTCTTGGTCAGGTTCTCCATCACCCACTCAAACAGCGACTGGCACAGCATGATGCCACAGTTCTGCGCATCGTCGAGGTGAATGCTCAATTGCACGCGCTTGGGTATGCGTGTGCTCATGTAGGCCAGGCTCTGCTCGACGGCCTCGTTGATGAAGGTGAGTTCCTTGTCGGGCATCGAGCCAATCTTGCTGAAGCGGTCGGCGATGACGCTGAGTCGGTGCACATCCTTGTCCATGTCGGCCACGATGCTGGGGTCGGTACCCATTGAGTCGAGCATCTGTGTCCATGCCATGAGCGACGAGATGGGCGTACCCAACTGGTGAGCGGTCTCCTTGGACAGTCCCACCCACACACGGTTCTGCTCGGCCTTCTTGACACTGATGAGTGCAAAGTAGGCCACGGCAAGGAAGATGAGCATCACGCCGAGTTGGATGTAGGGGAACCAGGCCAGATGTCGCAGAGTTGTCGAGTCCTCGTAGTAGATGTGCTGTGTGGTGTGGTCGTCGATTTTGATTTCGATTTGGTTGCTCGAGTGTTCGAGCCGCGCCAGTTTCTTCTTGAGATAAGCCATGTTGGCATCGCTGATGGCGTAGGGGGCCAGGCTGTCGATGGGCTCGGGCAAGCGGAAGTTGCGGTGCAGCATGATTTCGCCCTGGTCGTCGACTAGCAGCACGGGGATGTTGTGGTTGCCCTCGATGATGCTGAGCAGGAAGTCGACGTCGGTCTGCATGGTCATGCTCTCTTCGTCATTGCCCATGGTGGTAAGTTCCTTGGTTGCATCGGCCCAAATCTGCATGCGGTCTCTCTCTTGCTCGGCCACGTCACGCACGATGCGGTTGGACATATAGATAAACCCGACCACGAGAATGACCGATGCAATCATGAGCCCCATCTTCCAGACGCGGCGCTTGTCATAGATGTTGCGCAGAGGTAGTTTCACTGTCACGACAGGTGTTGATATAAAAACACTGCAAAAGTAAGAATTTTCGTGCAGATGACGAAAAAAAAGCTTTTTTTGATGCTTAAAAAGTATTCCAAACCACCAAAATGATGGCTATTATGTGATTTTTGCATTTTTTATGACTGAAAAATTTTGTCGGATTCTAAAAAGAACGTAATTTTGCACTCGCCGTGAGGTCGTTGGGAAACGGCGTAGCGGATGCAGTTTGGGCAACTGTGCCACAAGTGGGCATAAGGCTCAAGGTGTAAGTATAGTTTTCAAGTATTAGTAATTATTAGTATTGGGGGTCTTGACTATGGATTAGTCGAGACCTTTGTTTATTTGGGCTTCACTAGCCGACAGGGTGGTCAGCCGGGACAAGATGGTGATACTTTTGCGTGTTATTTACCTTATTAGTTAATAGACGATGGAAAACACTAATCAAATGATGGACTTGAGCAGCGATGAGATGCTGGCTCTGTACAAAACAATGACGCACCTGGCCACCGTGAGGCGCGACTGCACTGTCGAGCGCGATGACGGAATTGACCTGGATGCCTGGCTCACGCTGAAGTTGCGACACTGGTATGCCCAATTGTTGCTGACGGCACCTGTCGAGTGGCTGCCCGTGGATGATGTGAAGACCGATGTGGCTCTCACGGCCGATGATCGCGGCATGGTGAGGGCGACAGTTCCGCAGCAGTGTGTCCGCCCCGTGGAGTGGCGACTGGCTGGGTGGCACAGCAGTGTGACGGCATTTCTTGCCCCAAATGACCCGCTGGTGCGGCTGCAACTCAACCCTTGGACTCGAGGCAGTAATTGCCGGCCGGTGGCCATTGACCACGGCGACCATCTGGTGCTGTTCAGTGGCGAGATGGGTGCTGCGCCTGAGTTGGCTGTGGCGCGTTGCGTGGTTCGCCCATCGGACGGTCGCTATCGATTTCATGCCGCAGCCTTGTCGACCTTGCCGCCCCTTGAGCAGTCATTGTGATGAATCAGAGTCTCCATGATGGGGGCTCTTTTATTGTTGAATGAGGCTAGTAAACGAATTTTTTTTGAGCAAAAATAACGTGTAGTTCATTTTTTTTGAGTAATTTTGAAAAATTTTGGGGAAGTGTCCCTAAACGGCGATAGTTTTTAGTTAAGTTAACTTAACGCACCGACAATTAATAACTCAAAACAATAGAGACATGATGAGATTGAAACTCTTTATTCTACTTACGCTCATGGCTGTCCTGCCCGTGCTGGCTCAGCAAGTGGGGCTCTATGGCGTAGTGGTGGATGCGCAGAGCGGCCAACCCGTGGCTGGTGCGACAGTCTTGCTCGATGTGCAGGGCAACACCGTCACGACGGGTCCCAACGGCGACTTCCGCATCAGTGATGCCCGTCCTGGCACCGACATGCTGGTCGTGCTGGGCTATGGCTACAAGGACTGGCAGCAGTCGGTCGAGATTGTCAATGGCATGACCTCGGTGGGCACGGTGCGCATCGAGCAGATGGCCTTTGGCAATGCCGGCACCGAGATGGACAATGAGTTCCGTAACGACATGATGCTCACCGAGGCCGAGTTGGAGGACGAGGAAGGCAACACTCAGGCGGTGGGTACACTGACTGGTGCCACCGACGACCCGTTCTATCAGGCGGCCAGTTATGACTTTAGCATCATGCGCTTTCGTCAGCGCGGCTACAACACCGAGTACACATCGACCTCGATCAATGGCATCAACTTTAACGACGCTGTGCGTGGTCGCTTCAACTACTCGATGATTGGTGGCATGAACCAGGCATTCAAGAACAAGTCGATCGGTGTGGGTCTCGACCCCACCAGTTATGCCTTCGGCGAGATTGGCGGTGCCAACAATATCTCGACCTATGCCAAGGACTACGCTCCCGGCTTCCGTGGTAGCGTCGCCTACACCAACGGCAACTACCGCTGGCGCGGCATGGTCACCTATAGCACCGGACTCAACCCGCATGGCTGGGCACTGACGCTGAGTGCCGTGGGTCGCTATGCCGATGAGGGCATCATCCCTGGCTCGTTCTATCAGAGTGCCGGCTACTTCATCGCCGCACAGAAGGTGTTCAGCCCGCAGCACTCGTTGGCGATCACCACCTTTGGCGCCCCGACACGCCGAGCCAGTAACTCGGCTGTGGTGCAGGAGGCCTATGACCTGGCTGGCAGCAACCTGTACAATGCCAACTGGGGTTGGCAGGATGGCAAGAAGCGCAATGCACGCGTGGTCGAGAGTTTCGATCCCACGGTGCTCATCAACTGGATATGGAAACCCAGCATGAACACCACGCTCAACACCGGTGCAGCCTTCCACAAGTCGTTCTACTCATCGAGCGCATTGAGTTGGTACAACGCTCCCGACCCGCGCCCCGACTACTACCGTTACTTGCCCAGTTACCAGACCGACGAGTCGGTGGCCGCGTTCTACACCGATCTGTGGCAGAACGGTGATGACATGCGCCAGATCAACTGGGACAAGCTCTATCAGGCCAACTACCTGAACAACTATGAGGCCGAGCAGGGGCTGGATGCCAAGGGCGCAACCTATATCATCGAGAAGCGGCACAGCAACCAGGCCAGCTGGGCACTTGCCTCCAACCTCAACCAGCGATTGAGTGACCTGGTGACGTTGCAGGGTGGCCTCAGCGGAAATTACACCCGTTCGTCCTACTTCAAGACGCTGAAGGACTTGCTGGGTGGCCGCTACTGGACCGACATCGACCAGTATGCCGAGCGCGACTTCCCCGAGAACCCCGACCTGGCTCAGAATGACCTGAATAATCCCAATCGCATCATCTATGAGAAGGATCGTTTCGGCTATGACTACGACATCAACTCGTGGCAGGCAGGTGTGTGGGAGCAGATGATGTTCACCACCGCCAAGTGGGACCTCAGTTACAGCCTCAAGGGCACCTACACGTGGTTCCAGCGCGACGGTCACATGCGCAATGGTCGTGCACCCGAGAATTCCTATGGCAAGGGCGAGGCGCACAAGTACTTCAACTATGCCATCAAGGCCAGTGCACTCTACAAGTTGGATGGTCGCAACAACTTCCGTGTGCACGGCTACTATGGTACTCGCGCTCCGCTACCCAACAACGCCTATGTGTCACCGCGCACCAAGGATGATGTCATCGCCGACCTCAAGAGCGAGACCATCTGGAGCGTGGATGCCGGCTATCAGTGGAACTACCGCTTGTTCAAGGGCTCGATCACGGCTTTCTATACCGACCTCACGCACGGCACCGAGCGCTATGCCTACTACGACGACCAGTACTCGACGTTCATGAACTATGCTTTGACCAATGTTCACAAGGTATACAAAGGCATCGAGTTGGGTCTGAGTTACAAGATCACCCCCAGCATCACACTGAGCGGTGCGGCCAACATCTCGCGCTATCAGTACAAAAATCGTCCCACGGGCACACGCAGTTATGAGAATGGGACGAAGGAGGATATCACGACCACCGTCTACCTGAAGAACTTCTATGTCAGCGGCACGCCGCAAGAAGCCTACACCATTGCGGTCAACTGGGCTGCTCCCAAGATGTGGTTCTTCGAGTTGAGCGGCACATGGATGAACCGGGCCTATATCGACCTGTCGCCCGTGCGCCACGAGCCGATGCCCGAACTCTATACCATGGCCAGCAGCGAACAGGAGTTGCAAGACATGATCAAGGCCATCGGCACGCAGGAGAAACTCAACGAGGCACTTGTGTTCAGCGCCAGCATCGGCCACGTCATCTACCTGAACCGTCGTGCGTCGCTCAATCTCAACCTCAATCTGGACAACATCCTGAATAACAAGAACATCATGACCGGTGGCTACCAGCAGGGACGATTTGACTACCGCAACTACACCACCGGCAAGTTCCCCAACAAGTACTATTACGCCCAGGGCTTCAAACTCTTCCTCAACGTGGGAGTGAAGTTCTAATCTGGGTTAAGGTTTAAGGGTTAGAGGTTAGGGTTTGTGCCCTAGCGACCCTTGAAAAAGTAACAACGACAATAATATCAAATAACAACGAATATGACAACCAAGAGATTTTACTTCTATCTGTGCATGTTGCTGCTGGTGGCAGTGACCACGGGCTGTAAGGAGGACTTTGACAATCCGCCCATGGTCGTGCCGCGCGCAACGCACACGCCCAACACCACTATTGCCGAGTTGAAGGCAAAGTACTGGCAGGACGGGCGCAACTTCTGCGACACCATCAAGGAGGACATTGTCATCCACGGATGGGTCAGCGCCAATGACAACAGTGGCAACCTGTACAAGGTGATGTACATTCAGGACGAGACAGGTGGCATCGGCATCTCGCTCGACGCCAGTTCGCTCGCCACCACCTATCGTGTGGGCCAGGAAATCGTGCTCAACTTGAAGGATCGCTGGATTGGCAAGTACAATGGCCAGTATCTGTTGGGTTATCCCGAGTGGTATGCCGCCCAGTCGACCTGGGAGGCCGGCCGCATGGCACTGGAGGTGTTTGAGGAGTTCTGCGAGATCAACGGTCTGCCCGTGTCGGGTCAGGTGCAGCCTGTGGAGTGCAAGATTAGTGACTTCCAGGGCAAGAGTGACACCCAGACTCAACTCAAGTACTCGGGACAGTTGGTCAAGATCAATGACCTGACCTGGGATGGTGCCGACGGCATCCTCACCTTCAGCGAGCCTGACGCTACTACCAATCGCACCGTCACCGATGCCGACGGCAACCAGTTGACTGTGCGCAACAGCAACTATGCCGACTTCCACGGCGACCCGCTGCCTGTGACTCAAGGTAACTTGACGGGTATCTTGGTGCTCACTGGATCGGACACCTGGCAACTCTTCTTGCGCGACCTGGACGATGTGGACTTTGACATGGGCACCAAGGGCACCAAGGGCGACCCCTACACCGTGGCCGAGTTTATTGAGAATTCGGGCAACGGCAAGAGCCGCTGGTTCACCGGTTATGTCGTGGGTGCTGTGGCACCCGAGGTGACCACCATCACCAGCAGCAACGACATCGAGTGGAAGGCACCGACCACGCTGGCAACCACGCTGGTCATTGCCGATGCCCCCGATGTGAACGACATCAGCAAGTGTGTCGTTGTGCCGCTGCCACAGGGTTCGCGCTTCCGCGTGCAGGCCAATCTGGTCGACAACCCCGAGGTTTACCTGACTCAGATTTGGGTCAAGGGCGAGAGCGACAAGTATATGGGCGTCAATGGTGTGCTGGGCAACAGCGGCACCACCGACGAGTTCCGCATGAGCATCGCCACTGGTGGTTTGACGAGCCTGAGCGAGGGCTTTGAGGGCGGTCTGCCCAGCGAGTGGCTCAACTTGATTGTGAGTGGTGACAAGAAGTGGTATACCACCGAGTTTGAGCAGAACACCTATGCCGCCATGACGGGCTACAAGGGCACCAACCCGCCCTTCGATGCTTGGCTCATCACCCCGGCACTGGCCATCAACAAGGCCGAGAACAAGAATCTGAGTTTCCGCACCCAGGTCAATGGCTATGGCAGCACAACCACCATCTTTGAGGTCTATGTCATGTCGAGCAACGACCCGACGACGGCAACATTGGTCAAACTCAATCCGACCCTTGCTACGGCACCCGCTAGCGGCTACAGCAGTTGGGCACAGAGTGGCGACCTCGACTTGAGCCAGTTTGACGGCACCTACTTCATCGGCTTCCGCTTCTTTGCTACCCAGGATGCCAACTATGCCACCTGGTGTGTCGATGACGTGAAGTTCAACTACAGTGGCACCAACCCGCCGCCCACGCCTCAACCCGCAGGCACACGCGCCGACTTTGAGACCATGAACAGTGGCGAGGCCAAGTCGACCTATGGTACTTATACCTCGACGGCTGGCTGGTCGGCAGCCAACTGCAACCTGCTCAAGGGTGGTGATGTCGACTCCAACCCCGTGTTCAAGTTCATCGGCTTCATGGACGGCTCGACCACCAACTATGCGTTCGCACCTTGCCTCAATGGCAAGACCAGCGCCGTGGGTACAGTGACCTCGCCCATCCTGAGCAACGGCATCGCCAAACTCAAGTTCAATTATGGCATGCCCTACGGCGACACGCACATCAAGATGCGGGTCGATGTTGTGCAGAGTGGCAATGTGGTCAAGACATGGACTGTCGAGCAGGCACAGCCCGTCAAGTATCAGGTCTACACCTTTGAGGAAACCGTGGGTGTAGCCGGTGACTTCCAGATCAAGTTCACCAACCTCTCGCCCACTGGCCAGGACAGCAACAAAGACCGCATCTGCATCTGGAACGTCAATTGGGAGAACCAGACTAGCGCTAGGCACCGCTGGTAAGCATTCATTATCTTGCCGAGCATGACACTGGAGCCTGCCCTCGCAACCGAGGGCAGGCTCCGTGCTATTTTTGTGCATGGGTGCACTGTGTTGAATATTTGTAGAAAAACGGCATTTTGTTCAGTTTTAATCCCGTATTAAATAAAAAACAAACTTTTTTATTTAATACACTTGGCTAAGTCACCATTATCACTAGCAACGACAAGCGCACTATCGACTTCTCTCACAATGATTTTGTCTGGCAACAGAGCGAAAGTTTTAAGAATTCTGTTCGCAATTTGTATGATTTGACAGATTTGCTTAATTTTGCAGATTGAAAAGAAGAATTGTGATGGATAAAAGGACGCAAGATATAGCATACTTCATCTCGTTCTGTATAGAGCAATATAAACATGCCAAGCACTTATCAGGCAATGAAGCCATGACTGTGTTTGACCAATATCGTGTGCTTGACTATCTAGAAGAAAACTTCGAAGCGCTCCACTCACAGAGTCACCAGTGGATATTAGAAGACATTGATGATTATATCAATATCAGACAAAAGCAAGAAAAAGAATGAGAATCTATCACGGATGCATAGAGCGAGTCGTGGTTCCTGAAATCAGGCAATCAAACCGTACACTTGACTATGGTACTGGTTTCTATGCCACCACATCATTCTCGCAAGCCCAGGACTGGGTGCATCGAAGGTTACGTGAAGCCTGTGTGGATGTAGGATATGTCAATGTTTATGAGTTTGATTCTGCTTCCATACAGAATCTCAAAACGATTTCATTTCGTGCCCCAACCGAGCAATGGCTTGACTTTGTCATGCAGAACCGAACCCAAAAGGGTTTCACCCACGACTATGACATTGTTTATGGGCCTGTCGCAAACGACCGAGTCTATGCCGCATTTGCACTTTATGAGGGAGGACTGCTAGACAAGCAAAGTCTCATATCCGAATTGAAGACTTATAAACTTGTCGACCAGTACCTTTTTCATACCGAACAGGCCCTGCAAACACTAACATTTATTGAAGCAAAGGAGGTTGCACGATGAAACTAGATATAACGCAAAGCAACTTATATCTTCTGCTGCCGTCAAAGGTGGCATGGTTGACCGATATGATGACTGCAGACATGGGTATTGGCATCATTGATGCAGTAAAACGGATATACTCATCCGAAACCTATCGCAAGTTAGAGGACGAGTCGACTAAGATGTGGCATCTTGGCCCAGTGGATTTGTATCAAGATTTATCCGCTTTAAAATAAATACTACGCGATGAGGAGGATAGCCATAATGGGTGTGCTGCTGGTGTGTGCGCTGGCTGTGGTGGCCGAGGATGTGACGTTTCTCAACAACCGCCGTCAGTGGGAGAAACTGCCCACTGCCACCCTGATGCAGATGGGCAAAGACTTCATGAATGTCAAGAACTTGCCCGACAGTGCCATGCTATGCTACTCGCTCATCGCCAACCGATATAACGAGAGCCTCAAGGGCGAGGAACTGCAACAATGCATCCGGGCACATTGTTGGATTGGGAATATCTATATTGATTATTTTGTCAATTATACCGAGGGCTATAAGTATCTGCTCAGAGCCCAGGATCTGGCTGAGAAACACCATTACGATAAATTTTTGCCTGTGATATTTAATTTATTAGGTAATTTTTATTGGGTACAAGAAGAATTCGGGCTTGGTGATCAATGTTATATGGAAGCACTCGCTTATCACAAAAAATCTTTCTGGAAGACGATTGAACTAAAGGAATATGATAAACTACCTTCCGATTTCGTTAATCTTATTTATATTGCATTCGATGAGGATAAATTGATGCTAATAACTAAAGAACGAGAAACCTATAGAAAATTAACAATACCAGACTCTGCGGAATTCAAATTTGCGTCAGAGGCCATGAATGAGGGCGTGGAGTTGTTCACAAAGGGGCATCTGGAACAGGCGTTGGTAACATTCCGTCAGGCATTGAGCAAAAACAAGACGACATCTCCGCACAACACTGCACCCTTGCAGGTCATGATAGATATGTACGTCTATAAGACACTGCTTCAATTGAATCGAGACGAAGATGCACTTGCTACACTCAAACATAGCAAAGAGGTATTACAAAGCAAATTGCCTAATCTGATGCCGGGCATCTATGAAGAATTTGCTAAATACTACCGAAGGCAAAATAACCAGCCGTTGGCCGACAAATATGAACTGTTGTGGCGACGCTCGGTGGATAGCATTGCCCAAGCCACTCAAGCCAACAGTGTGAATACCGTGCGGTTTCTGCACGAGATTGACAAGATGAATGAGGAGCAGCAGGCGTTGGTCGTCAAGCAACGGCATGACCGGCAGATGCTGTGGATTGTCGGTGCTGCCGCCCTGGTGGCTATTGTGCTGCTGGTGCTGCTCTATATCAACCGGCGACGCATCCAGGAAAACTACCGCCAACTCTATGAGAAGAACCAGGCACTGCTGGCTGCCGAGGATGCCAGGCGGCAGACAGCCGAGGCCGAGCATGTGACCGAGGTCGTGCCAGAGGCTCCCAAGTACAGCCACAACCAGATGGACGATGATGTGATGGATGAACTGTGGCTGCAGATCAAGCGCGTGATGGAGACCAGTGAGGAGATATATGATGAGCAGTTCACCATCGACCAGTTGGCCGAACTGATTGGAGCCAAGAAAAACTATGTCTCGCAAACCATTAACACCAAGACGGGACAAGCTTTCTCAGTTCTGCTCAACGAGTACCGCATTCGTGAGGCCTGTCGCCGAATGAATGACCGCGAGCACTATGGCAACTTTTCGGTCGAAGGCATTGCCCAGAGTGTGGGTTATGGCTCGCGTTCGCACTTCGCCAAACTTTTCAAGGCCGCCACAGGTGTCCCACCTTCAACCTACATGAAGATGTGTAAAGAGGGAACATCACCTGCGCCCACGTTGCGGAGAGAGGTAGAATGACTGGAGGCCAACATCTTTGTAACCGCGGGTCAACGCCCCGTGGTGTTCACCCAGAATTGGTACAAAAGAGCAAAGCAAATTACCACAAAAAGTAAAAATTGCTTGGCTGATTCACTGACGATTGCACGTGCATGTTCTTGCAAGAACGCACGAAAAATGGGTCGAAAAGGTGCGTTCCTGCAAGAACGTCCACCTTTCGGCCCCAAACGCTTGCACACCCTCAGCAGCAGGTAGTAATTTTGCGGTGACAATTCGATTTATTCACCTCAAAAAACTATCATTATGAAGACAAAAGTACTACTTTGCCTGATGATGTTGGGGTTGCTTGTTGCTTCGGCACAGGCACCCATCGACCGCACCCCAGGAGTGCAACACAAACTGAAAAATCGCGACTTTGTCGTGACCGAGAAAGTGGTGGACCTCAAGACCGACAACACCAAACCAGTGCAGAAAGCAATGGCCCGTGCCGCAGGTGTAACGCACCAAGTGGACTTCGTGCTCGACTATACCGAGACGCAGCGTGCCAACTTCTGCCTTGTGAATGAGGATGGAGCTTTTGATAATTATGTTTTGGGATTGGCGGGTCTAGTTAAAGGTTCTAATATCGTTTCTATTCCCGAAGGCACTTACGATATCATCTTCACATTCTATGAGATCGAGAATATGGGCACGAATTTTGAGAACACCCACCATTTTCTGAACGTCATCCGTGAGCAGGTGACCATTGACCGGGATATGCAACTGGATGTCTCATCGAGCGAGGCCAAGAACCACATCCACTTCCAGACACTCACCATCGATGGCGAACCCATCAATACCGGTACAGGTACACTTGATGAAAACTGGTGGACGCATTATGATAATAACGGCAATGTGAATACTGTCGGTTACATTTCAAGGGCATACTGCCGAGATTATGGGTCAGTGATGACAAAATATGGCACTATCAACCCCACCTTGCAAGCCGGTGATTATCAACTGAGCAATGGTGAACTGCGTGCCGACTTCTATGTCAACGATGTGAGCGACCGATATGCCTTTGGGACCTATCGCATCATTGTAGACTATGATTTCAACTTTTACACATCCTATCTTGAGGTGCAGGGTGGTGCTTCGGCCGACGTGACCTTAGCCAACGATCCTGCCAAGTATCAATTGTATGAGGATCAATTCACCGCCTCTCATCATCAAGGTGAGGATTTGTATCGCAAAGTCGATTTCTGGCTGAAGAGAGAGGGAGATTTCTCGTATTATACCTGGGGGTTTATGGCCACCAACCCGCCAATTGATGACGGCGCTACCTTTAAGTACTATGTCAGCGCCAGTGCCGATGAGAGTAAGGTGGGATATCGACCTTATATGCAGTTCTCCTATAACACCAAGGTAACGATGGAAACACCTTGGGGGTTCCCACAAGAAGAGTTGCTCCCATTTATTACCTCACCCCTTATCACCAACACCAATGAGACGGTTGTCTTCGCCAACGGATCAGACATTGACCACAATGACGTGCAGTGGTTATTCTTAGAATGGGATGAGCAAGCGCAAACCGTCAAAGACCACCCATTGTGGCCACCTCACCCCGTCTTCACCTATCCAGTAGACAATGTGAAAGGGGCATTGGGTAACAATTGCCCCATCGTGAGCACTTATCCCAGGCAGTATCAAGGATCTTACACTTGGGAGGACGAGGATGGAAATCCTGTGACCGAGAACTGGATTTATAATACGCTGCAATATCGGTATACGGGCCGTCAGGGCGAAACCATGCAGAATCACCGCAACCAAGCACAAATTACCGTGGACTTGAATGGTGAGAACATCTATGATGGACCAGGATATGAAATCGTGGTTAACGAAGAAGAATATTATGTCTCATACGGTTTTTTTACCACCTGGTTTGACAGGCTCTTTGATGGCGTAGTCGATGTCACCATCACCGATGAGATGGTCAAGGTGGATGACTTGCAAGGGGCGAACAAGGCTCAGTTGCACTACAATGCTGGTGCCGAAGATGAGACTCCGCCGACGATGACGATGTTGGGCTTCAGGGACAGCAACAATGATGTGACCGATCGATTTGCCACGGCAGGTGAGGGATCCGTCGAATTCAGTGCCGGCGACTTCAATTTCTGGTACACTCCCGATGGAGATGAGTCTTACTTCCGCCAGGCTCCTGAAGCCGTGGAGGTGAGTTATTCGCCATACGGCGAAGATAATTGGAACGAATTGCCCGTCAATGAGGTGCCTGAGAACTATTGGCCCGCGATGGGATGGTTCTACACAGGATCATTGGCTAGCGTAGCAGGCAAGGGTTTGAACGGCTGGTTTGATCTGAAGATTCGTCTAACCGATGCTGCTGGCAACTGGCAAGAACAGGTCATCAGTCCTGCCTTCCGCATCGATGACCAGGCGTACTCGAGCGTGGCGACTGTCACTGCTGACAAGGGTGGTGACGATGCCATCTACAATCTGGCGGGCCAGCGTATGCGCGGTGACCTCAACTCATTGCCTCACGGCATCTATATTGTGGGCGGCAAGAAGGTCGTCAAGTAAAATAACCACTCACACATCATTATACCGATTGGGAACAAAGTGCCTGACCCTTTGTTCCCAATCGGTGTGCTTTTCAGTCCGGAAGTTAATTCTCAATTCACAATTCTCAATTCACAATTCTCAATAAAATGTAGTAACTTTGCAGGCCGAAAAAGAGAGTCATGCACAATAACGAGAGTCTTAATCGTCTGGACAAGGCACCCATAGGCCGACTGCTGTGGGAATATAGCGTGCCCGCTGTGGTGGGCATCGTGGTGATGTCGATCTACAATGTCATCGACCGCATCTTCATCGGTCATGGCGTGGGGCCTGATGCCATCGCCGGCCTGGCCATCACCTTCCCGGTGATGAATGTCAGTGCGGCCTTCGGTGTGCTCATCGGTGCCGGCGCCAGCACGCGCACCTCCATTGTGCTGGGACAACGCAACACTGACATGGCACGCGAGATATTGGGCAACAGCATCGTGATGACGCTGTTGTTCGGCACCTTTTACATCGCCATCTTCGCCCTGTTCATGGACCCGATCCTGCGCCTGTTCGGTGCCAGCGACCAGTCGTTGCCCTATGCGCACGACTTCATGATGTACATCTTGCCGGGCCTGCTCATCAACAACATCACCTACTCGTTCAACAACGTGATGCGCGCCACGGGCTACCCCAACAAGGCGATGTACACCATGTTCATCGGTGCCGGACTCAACGTCATCTTGGCGCCCATCGCCATCTTTGTGCTGCACTGGGGCATCAAGGGTGCCGCCATCGCCACCGACATCTCGATGGGTGTGAGCGCGCTGTTTGTCATGCTGCACTTTGCCAACCCCAAGCACGAGATTCACTTCACCCCTGGCACCTATCGGCTGCGCTGGAGTGTGCTGCGGCCCATCATCGCCATCGGTGCCGCGCCTTGCATCGTCAACACCGCCGGTTGTGTCATCAATGCCGTGATCAACAACACGGTCTATCGCTATGGCGGTGACTCGGCGGTGGCAGCCATCGGCATCTTCACCACCTTCACCCAGTTGCTGGTGACCTTTGTTATCGGCGTGTGCATGGGCATGCAGCCCATCGTGGGCTACAACTACGGTGCGCGGCGCTACGACCGCCTCAAGCGTGCCTTCTGGCTCTCGGCAGCGGTGTGCTCGGCGGTGTGTCTGTTGGGTGCCTTGCTGTGCCAGTTGACCCCCAGTGTGGTTACCCGCCTGTTCACCGACGATGCTGCCCTGCTTGCCGCCAGCAACAATGCGCTGCGCCTCACGACCTGGATGTTCTGGGTGGTGGGATTCCAGATTGTTATCACCAACTTCTTCCAGTCGCTGGGCGAGGCCAGCAAGAGTATCTTCATGAGTCTGATCCGTCAAGTCATCTTCTTGCTGCCCTTGTTGTTTACCCTCCCGCGCTATTGGGGCCTGAACGGCGTGTGGCTGTCGTTCCCGCTGAGCGACCTGGCGGCAACCATCGTCTCGGTGATTCTGCTCATCATCGTGATGCGCAAGATCACTCGCCTGCAGGCCGCACCGCATTAGACTTGGGTTAGACAGAGGAATAGAATGACATCAGGGGTGCGGGTAAGATTATCAAGAATTATAGAATTAAAGAATTATTTGTTCGTCTAGTTTGTTGTTTAATTCACAGACGCAAGAACAGAAGGACATCGGGGACCTTAATCTTATCACGAATTGTCGAATTGTCGAATTGTCGAGTGCTCGAATGCTCGAGTAATCGAGTTTTTGTTGTTTCAATGGCAAGAATTAGAGATTTTTTTGCGTGTAATTGGCGGTTGTCAAGGCTTTTGTCACAAATTATTTGTAACTTTGCCCGATATTTTTGTAAATCGTGACCAAACGAGAACAATGAATCTGGAATCAGGCCTTAACAGGGCCGAAATTCTCAATTCTTAATTCTCAAATCTCAATTGATAAAAGATGGATTATAATTTCCGCGAAATCGAACAGAAGTGGCAACAGTGGTGGCGTGATAATGGCATCTATCACACCGAGGTTGACCACGAGCGACCCAAGTTTTATGTGCTCGACATGTTCCCTTACCCCTCGGGTGCCGGATTGCATGTGGGACACCCGCTAGGCTACATTGCCAGCGATATCTATGCCCGCTACAAGCGTTTGCAGGGCTTCAATGTGCTGCACCCCATGGGATATGATGCCTACGGCTTGCCTGCCGAGCAATATGCCATACAGACCGGTCAACACCCCGAGGTGACCACGGTCAAGAACATCACCCGCTATCGCGAGCAACTCGACAAGATCGGCTTCTGCTACGACTGGAACCGTGAGGTGCGCACCTGCGACCCCAAGTACTACAAGTGGACGCAGTGGGCCTTCTTGCAGATGTACAAGAGCTACTACAACACGGCCATCGAGAAGGCATGCCCCATCGAGGAACTGATTGCCCACTTTGAGCAATATGGTACCGATGGCTGCAATGCCCACACGGGATCGACCGAGACCTTCACCGCCGACGAGTGGAACGCCATGTCTAAGGTCGAGAAAGAAAATGTGCTGATGGACTACCGCATTGCCTATCGCGGAAAGACGATGGTCAACTGGTGCCCCAAACTGGGTACCGTGCTGGCTAACGACGAGGTGAGCGAGGGCGTGAGTGTGCGTGGCGGCTATCCCGTCGAGCAGAAGGTGATGAACCAGTGGTGCCTGCGCGTGAGCGCCTATGCCCCGCGTCTGCTGCGCGACCTGGACACCATCGAGTGGACCGAGAGCATCAAGGAGACCCAGCGCAACTGGATTGGCTACAGTGAGGGTGCCGAGATGAACTTTGAGGTGGCCGGCACGGGCAAGAATCTGCTCATCTTCACCACGCGTGCCGATACGATCTTCGGCGTGACGTTCATGGTGCTCGCCCCCGAGAGCGAGTATGTCGACGATGTGGTCACGCCCGAGCAGCGTCAGGCCGTCGATGACTATCTGGACGAAGTCAAGCACAAGACCGAGCGTGAGCGCATGATAGAGAAGAAGGTGAGCGGTGTGTTCACTGGTTCTTACGCCATCAACCCCGTCACCGGCAAGGAGATACCCATCTACATCAGCGACTATGTGCTGGCAGGCTACGGTACGGGTGCCATCATGGCAGTACCCGCCCACGACAGCCGCGACTATGCCTTCGCGCGCCACTTCGACCTGCCCATCATTCCGCTGGTCGAGGGTGCCGATGTTACCGAGGAGAGTTTTGATGCCAAAGAGGGCATCATGATGAACTCGAGCAACGACTTGCTGCAACTCAATGGCTTGACAGTCAAGGAAGCCATCGCGAAGACCAAGAAATTCATTGCCGAGGCAGGCTTGGGACGCGTCAAGGTCAATTATCGCCTGCGCGATGCCATCTTCAGTCGCCAGCGCTACTGGGGAGAACCGTTCCCCATCTACTATGACAAGGACGGCCAGCCACAGCCCCTTGACGAGAGCGAACTGCCGTTGCAGTTGCCCGAGGTGGATGCTTTCCTGCCCACCGAGACGGGTGAGCCCCCGCTGGCACGTGCCAAGAACTGGGTGGCCAGCAACGGTCAGCCGCTTGAGTTGTGCACCATGCCGGGATTTGCCGGTTCGAGCGCCTACTACCTGCGCTACATGGATCCGCACAACGATAAGGCACTGGTGTCGAACGAGGCAGATAACTACTGGCGTCAGGTCGACCTCTATGTGGGCGGCACTGAGCACGCCACGGGTCACCTGATTTATAGCCGCTTCTGGAACAAGTTCCTCTATGACTATGGTTATGTGTGCGAGAGCGAGCCTTTCCGCAAACTTGTCAACCAGGGCATGATTCAGGGCCGCAGCAACTTTGTCTATCGCATCAAGGACACCAACAAGTTTGTGTCCTACAACCTCAAGGATCAGTATGATGTCACGCCCATCCACGTCGATGTGAACATTGTGAGCAACGATGCGCTCGACATCGACAAGTTCCGCGAGTGGCGACCCGAGTACCGCAACGCCGAGTTCATCCTTGAGAACGGCAAGTACATCTGCGGTTGGGCCATCGAGAAGATGTCCAAGTCGATGTTCAACGTCGTCAATCCCGACAGCATTGTGGAGTCGTTTGGCGCCGACACGCTGCGCCTCTACGAGATGTTCCTGGGTCCGCTCGAGGCCAGCAAGCCCTGGGACACCAACGGCATTGACGGTGTGCACAACTTCCTCAAGAAGTTCTGGAATCTCATCTTCAAGGGTGACGAACTGCGCCTGACCGACCGCAAGGCCACAGCCGATGAGTTGAAGTCGCTGCACAAACTCATCAAGAAGGTAACCACCGACATCGAGAACTTCTCGTTCAACACCAGTGTGGCAGCGTTCATGATCTGCCGCAACGAGTTGCAAGCCCTCAAGTGCGACGCACGCGAGGTCTACGAGCAGTTCATTGTCCTGTTGGCACCGTTTGCCCCCCATGTGGCCGAGGAGTTGTGGCATGTGCTGGGACACGAGGGCACTGTGTGCGACGCGCAGTGGCCCAAGTGGAACGAGGACTACCTCAAGGAGTCGACCATCAAGTACACCGTGATGATCAAGGGCCGTCCGCGCTACGACATCTTTGTGCCCGCTGGCACCGCTGCCCCCGAGGTCGAGAAGACCGCTCTGACTCACGAGGGTGCCGCCAAGTGGCTGGAGGGTGCCGCTCCCAAGAAGGTGATCGTCGTGCCCAACAAACTGGTCAACATCGTCCTCTGACGAGAAGCAAGTTATAATTCAAGTTTCTAAAGTAGTTAAGGAGCCCCCTAACCCCCTAAAGGGGGACTACTGTTGTGGCTGCCACTTTGTACACCCCCCTTTGGGGAGGCTTGGCGACTACATAACTCCTTAACTACTTTAGAAACTTAAGCAAGCAAGAAGAAACAAGCAAATTTTTCAAAACCCAAACTCTCAAGTTTTGCAGGTTGTTTTGCAACCTGCAAAACTTGAACAAAATTAATGACACACTATGAAGAAGTTTATTTTTACTTTAGCCCTTACGCTAGTAGCAACCCTGGGCCTCAATGCCCAAAGTGAATGGAGAAACGAGATCAGTATCTCATACGGTGTGGGTGCGTTTACCGATCTGAGTTCGTCCTATCTTGATGGTATCTTCTCCGGCAAGCAGACAAGCTATATTGGAGCCTTCGGTGCGGAATACTTCTATCGCCCCAAGTCACGACTGGGCGTGGGTCTCGTGGGCACGTTTAGCACCTGTAAGTGGAATGAAAACGACAAAGCACGCACCAAGTACATGAGCATCATGCCCGCTGTGAAGTATAATTGGCTGTATCGCGACCACTTCAGCATGTACTCAAAGTTGGCTCTAGGTCTACTGCTCGGTATAGACTCTAGCGAGCATAGCGACAAAACAACGGCCTCGTTTGGTTGGCAAGCCTCGGCAGTGGGAGCCGAATTTGGCAATGCATTCAGGGGATTTGTCGAGTTGGGCTTCGGCGAACAAGGCATCCTCGTGGCAGGATTGAGATATAAGTTCTAACTAACGTGAGCTTCGATGAATATAAAGTGCTGTGAGCCAGTTCCTCCCCTAAGTTAGGGGAGGTGGCGCGAAGCGCCGGAGGAGTGTGTTGTTACAGCCATGCTGCTTGACACACGCCCCCGCCCTTCGGGCACCCCCTCTAGCTTAGAGGGGGATTTGCTAACGCATTGATTTCCAGATTCAAATTTCATCGAACTCACGTTAACTAACGTGAGTTTCTAAAGTAGTTAAGTAGTTAGGGTAGTTAAGACGTTACATTTTGAGGGGTAAAGGTTGCGGTTGTAGGGACGGCGCTCCCGCGCCGTCCGCCCCGACAAAAGGTAATGTTGAATGCTTCCTGGAGGCGGACGGCACAGATTAATTAGGTCGCGGTTGGGTAAAACTCAAAGCAAGTTTTGGTTTTCGCTCGGTTTGCACTATGTTGAGGGCTATGCCCTCGAAATTAGGCGGCGTCTCGGAAATAAAAGCGAAAAACTTTGTTTTCGCTTTGTATTTCGCTCGGTTTGCACTAATTTTGCAGTAAAATTTAATACAACTGACGATAATGACTGACCGAAAGAAGATAGTGTTCGCGACCAACAATGCCCATAAGTTGGAGGAATTGCGACAGATCATGGGCGACCAATACCAGGTGCTGAGCCTGGCCGATATTAACTGCCACGAGGATATCCCCGAGACGGCGCCCAACATCGAGGGTAACGCGCGCATCAAGGCCGAGTATGTCAAACAGCACTATGGCTACGACTGCTTCAGTGACGACACGGGGCTGGAGATTGATGCCCTGGGTGGCGAGCCGGGCGTGATGAGCGCCCGCTACGGCGGCGTGGCGCACGACAGTGAGCGCAACATCGACAAGGTGCTGCGACTCATGGCTGATGTGCCTCTGGAGCGCCGCACGGCACACTTCCGCACCGCCATTTGCCTGATCAGGGATGGCGAGGAGCACCTGTTCGAGGGACGTGTCGACGGTCACATCCTCACCGAGCGTCATGGCACCGGCGGATTTGGCTACGACAGCATCTTCAGGCCCATCGAGGGCGATGGCCGCACCTTTGCCCAGATGTCGGGCGAGGAGAAGAACGCCATCAGCCATCGTGGCCGCGCTGTGGCTGCTCTCACGGCTTTCCTGCGGCAGGAGTAGGGTCAAGATTGAGCATGAAATCGACAGCGGGTCGTGCAATGAATGCGCGACCCGCTGTCGTTGTCAGTTGGTGTGGCTCAGTAGTTTTTACTTAGCCATCTCCTTCTTGAGGCGCTCGGTGAGCATCGGCACAATCTTGTGCAAGTCGCCCACGATACCCAGATCAGCCACGCTGAAGATGGGGGCGAACTTGTCCTTGTTGATAGCGATGATGAGGTCGCTCTCCTCCATACCGGCCAGGTGCTGGATGGCACCGCTGATACCGCAAGCCATGTAGAGGTTGGGACGCACGGTCTTACCGGTCTGACCCACCTGGCACTCATGAGGCATCACGCCGTTGTCGACCATAGCACGCGACGAAGCCACTTGTCCGCCCAGTTGGTCGGCCAGAGCCTGGAGTTTGTCGAATCCCTCGCGGTCGTGCACGCCACGTCCACCCGAGACCAAAATCTTGGCCTCGCTGATGTCGGCCACGCTCTTGTCGGCGCGGATGGTCTCGACCAAGCGTACCTTGAACTTGCTGGTGTCAAACTTGGGTTGGAAGTCGGTGACCACGCCCTGACGCTGCGGGTCGCGCTCGCGCTTCTGCATCACGCCCGGACGCACGGTCGACATCTGTGGACGCGTGTTGGGGCAAACGATGGTAGCCATCAGGTTGCCACCGAAGGCGGGACGAGTCGAGTGCAGGTCCATGAAACCTTCTTCCTTGGCGGGACACACCTCGAGTTTGGTGCAGTCGGCGGTCAAACCGGCACGCAGGCGGCACGCCAGACGCGGAGCCATGTCACGGCCAATGGTGGTAGCACCGTAGAGCACGATGCTGGGTTTGCGGGCCTCGATGATTTGATAGACGGCCTGCGAGTATTGCTCGCTCAGATAGTCCTTGAGTTCGGGGCAATCGGCGACGATAACCTCGTCGGCACCCATCTCAATCAGGGTTTGTGCCTGATCCTTGATGCCACAGCCCAGGAACATGGCAACAACCTTCTCGCCCAACACATCAGCCAGGTCACGAGCCTTGCCCAGAAGTTCGAAAGCAACGGGTTGGATCACGCCCTCGCGCTGCTCAGCAAAAACGAATACGTTCTTATAATCTTTCTTATCCATTGCAATGTCGTTTTATTAGAAGTTAGTGAAGTTAAGGAGTCAAGGGAGTTAAGACATCGCATGATTGCGGTTCACCACGCGGCATGCCGCGTCTCTTCTTAACTACTTTATTGCATTACTACTTAACTTCTTAACTACTAGTTTAGATGATGTGTTTCTCTTTCAGTTTAGCGACAATCAGTTCGACTGCCTCTTCCTCACTCACTTCGTGCAATTCGCCCGGAGCCTTCATGGCCTTGGGGAACGACTGGAACACCTTGGTGGGCGAACCAGCGAGACCGAGCTTGGTCTCCTCGACGTCGATCTTGTCGGCACTCCACACCTCGACCTCCTTGTTGTAGGCCTCCATGATGCCGCTCACGCTCATGTAGCGGGGCTCAAAGGCGCTAGCCAGGACGGTGAGCAGGCACTTGCCCTCGACCTCCAGCACTTGTGTGCTGTCTTCGTTCTCCTTGTGCACGAGCAACTTGCCGTTGTCTTGCATCTTGGCATCGACCACATAGGTGATCTGCGGCAGACCCAGGTGTTCGGCCAGCTCGGGACCCACCTGTGCGGTGTCGCCATCGATAGCCTGACGGCCAGCGATGATCAGGTCATAGTCGAGCACGCGGCACAGTCCTGACAGGGCATAGGATGTAGCCAGCGTGTCGGCACCGGCAAACTTGCGGTCGCTCAGCAGGATGGCACGGTCGGCACCCATTGCGTATGCCTCGCGCAGCATGACATCGGCTTGAGGCGGACCCATTGAGATAACAGTAACATTGGCACCGAACTGGTCTTTCAGACGCAGTGCGAGTTCAAGACCTCCCTTGTCATCGGGGTTCATGATGCTGGGCACGCCTTCGCGAATCAAGGTACCCTTCACGGGGTCGATCTTGATCTCGGTGGTATCAGGAACTTGCTTTAAACAAACTACAATATTCATTTTTCTAAGGAGTTAAAGAATTTATAGGAGTTAAGGAGTTAAGTAGTGGAATAGTTTGGCAGTGAAGCCGATAGTCTTGCGGATGAAGACGCGTCGTGCCAAGTTGCAACCGCCATGAGACATACGTCTTAACTCCATCTAACTACTTAACTACATAACTACTGATTACTTAAACAAATGACCGGCGATGACCATGCGCTGGACCTCGGACGTGCCTTCATAAATCTCTGTAATCTTGGCGTCACGCATCATGCGCTCCACAGGATACTCACGCGTGTAGCCGTAGCCACCATGGAACTGCACGGCCTTGGTCGTGACTTCCATTGCGGTCTCGGCTGCGAAGAGTTTAGCCATAGCGGCATCGGCCGAGTAGGGCAGGCCCATGTCCTTCTTCCAGGCTGCGCTGCGCACCAGCAGGCGAGCGGCTTCGACCTTGGTCTTGAGGTCAGCCATCTGGAACTGCGTGTTCTGGAACTTGGCGATGGCGCGGCCAAATTGCTTGCGCTCCTTGGTGTACTTGACAGTCTCGTCCATAGCACCCTGTGCGATGCCCAGAGCCTGCGATGCGATGCCGATGCGGCCGCCATCCAGGGTCTTCATGGCAATGTTGAATCCCTTGCCCAACGGGCCGAGCAGGTTCTCCTTGGGAACGATGCAGTTCTCGAAGATCAACTCACAGGTAGCGCTGCCGCGGATACCCATCTTGAGCTCCTTCTTGCCGATGCTGAAGCCCGGCATGCCCTTCTCGACGATGAAGGCCGAGATGCCCTTGGTGCCCTTGCTCTTGTCGGTCATGGCCATGACGATGAACACGTGAGCGTATGAAGCGTTGGTGATGAAGATCTTTGAGCCGTTGAGCACCCAGTGGTCACCAGCGTCAACTGCAGTGGTCTGCTGCATCGCAGCGTCGGTGCCGGCATTGGGCTCGGTCAGACCGAAGGCGCCAATCCACTCGCCCGAAGCCAACTTGGGCAGATACTTCATCTTCTGCTCCTCGGTGCCGTTCTCCATGATGGGAGCCATGCACAGCGAGGTGTGGGCCGAGAGCACGACACCCGTCGTGGCGCACACGCGCGAGAGTTCCTCAACGGCCATGATATACATCTGTACAGTGCCACCAGCACCGCCATACTGCTTGGGCACAGGGATACCCATGATGCCGAGTTTACCCATCTTTTCGACGGTCTCGAGTGGGAAGCGCTCCTGCTCGTCAACCTCTGCTGCCAGCGGTTTCACCTCATTCTCGGCAAACGAGCGAATCATCTGCAGGAACAGTTGTTCTGTTTTTGAATAACTAAAATCCATATATTATCTCAAGTTTTCAGTTTTCAGTTTTTGGTTCTCAGTTGTCAGTGTAGGCGTGAGTCGCTGAAAACTGACAACCGAAAACCGATAACAAATTAATACTTATAGAATCCTTGACCCGTCTTGCGGCCCAACAAGCCGGCGCGAACCATCTTGCGCAGCAGTGGGTGAGGACGATACTTGGGATCGCCAAACTCGTTGTAGAGCACTTCCATGATGGCCAGGTTCACATCGTTGCCAATCAGGTCGGCGAGTGCCAACGGACCCATCGGGTGATTAGCACCCAGCATCATGCACTTGTCGATATCCTCGGCGCTGGCGATGCCATCGGCCAGGATGCCCACAGCCTCGTTGATCATCGGGATGAGGATGCGGTTGACGACAAAGCCAGGAGCCTCGTTGACGGGCACCGGAGTCTTGCCAATCTCGGTAGCCAGGTCGATGATGCACTGGGCAGTCTCGTCGCTGGTGAGCTGGCCCTTGATGACCTCGACCAGAGCCATGCGGTCGGCGGGGTTGAAGAAGTGGCAGCCGATGAACTTGTCGGGGCGGCTGGTCACAGCGGCAATCTCAGTGATTGAGAGCGACGACGAGTTGGTGGCAAAGATGGTCTCGGGCTTGCAGATCTTGTCAAGTTCGGTAAAGACATCCTTCTTGAGTTGCATGTTCTCGACGGCAGCCTCGATGACGAGGTCAGCATCGGCAAAGGTTGCATAGTCGGTTGTCGTGGTGATGTTGGCCAGGATGGCTTTCATCGCGTCTTCGGTGATTTTACCTTTCTCAACCAACTTGGCATAGCCCTTGTTGATCGAGGCCATAGCCTTGTCGAGGCTGGCCTGTGTGCGGCTCTTCATGACGACGGGCATCTTGGCAGCAAAAGCCTTGACAATACCCTTGGCCATGGTACCGGTTCCAATGACACAAATTTTCATATCGCTAGGTTTTTAAAGTTTTTTTGTTCTCTTTCTTTGATGAGGGTAGATGTTCTAGAAACTCTAGAGTGTCTAGACATTCTAGATTTTCTAGGCTCTTAGTGGTTGGTAAACGTGGGCTTGCGCTTGTTGAGGAATGCGTCCATGCCTTCCTTCTGGTCGGTGGTGGCAAAGCAGCGGCCGAACAGGTCGTTCTCGAGCGTGATGGCGGCTCCAGCGTCCAGATCATAGCCACTGTTGATGCTCTGCTTGGCCAGGCTGATGGCGATGGGGGCGTTGGCCAGCATCTTCTGTGCCATCTCCAGGGCGGCTGGCATCAGTTGCTCGGGCTCATAGATGGCATTGACCAGACCGATGCGCAAGGCCTCGTCGGCGCGTATCACCTTGCCTGTGTAGATCATCTCCTTGGCATAGCCCTGGCCGATGAGTTTGGGCAGGCGGTAAGTGCCCGAGAAGCCGGGAATGATGCCCAGGCCCACCTCGGGTTGACCGAACTTGGCCTTGTTCGAGGCAATGCGGATGTCGCATGCCATGGCCAGTTCGCAGCCACCACCCAGAGCGAAGCCATTGACGGCGGCAATCACGGGGAAGGGCAGGTTCTCGATCTTGCGGAACACCTGGGCACCCAGGCGGCCAAACTCATGACCCTGCTCCTGGTTGAGGTGAGCCATCTCGCTGATGTCGGCACCGGCGACAAACGACTTCTCGCCGTCACCTGTGATGATGAGCACGCGTGTGTCATCCAGATGGCTGACACAGTCGTCCAGTTCGCGCAGAATGGTTGAGTTGAGCGCATTGAGCGACTTGGGAGCCGAAATCTTCAGCACCGTCAAGCCCTCGTTGTGTTCAACCTTCAGGAATTGATAGTCCATCGTAGTTTCTAAATTTATGGGTAGTTTAAGGGAGTTAGGTAGCCCCCTAACCCCCTAACGGGGGACTACTGTTGCAGTTGCCGCTTTGTACACCCCCTTTAGGGGGGCTTGGGGGGCTTGGCTTCTTGACTCCTTAACTTCTTAACTCCTTAACTACTGAATTAGATGTCCATCGGTTTTAGGTCGGGCGAAATGATGAGACGGGCCTCGGTGGCCTCTTGCACCTGCTCGACGGTGAACTCGGGGTGAATCTCACGCAACACGATGCCCTCGGGGGTGATGTCCATCACGCCCATCTCGGTGATGATCATGTCCACCTGGCCGGCTGCGGTCAGCGGCAGGGTGCACTCTTTCAGGATTTTGGGTTTGCCCTTCTGGGTGTGCTCCATGGTCAGGATCACACGCTTGGCACCGACCACCAGGTCCATGGCACCGCCCATGCCGGGAGCCATCTTGCCGGGGATGATCCAGTTGGCCAGGTTGCCTTTCTCGTCCACCTGCAGCGCGCCCAGGAACGACACGTTCACATGACCGCCGCGGATGATGGCAAATGAAGTTGCCGAGTCGAACGTGCAAGCACCCGGAGTGAGGGTGATGTAGCCGCCACCGGCGTTGATCAGATTCTTGTCCTCCTCGCCCTCGGCGGGGGTTGCGCCCATGCCCATAGCACCGTTCTCGGTTTGCAGCGTCACCGATACGCCATCGGGCAGATAGTTGGGAATCATCGTGGGGATTCCGATACCCAGGTTCACAACATCGCCGTCGTGCAGCTCTTTGGCGGCACGCTTGGCAATGACTTCTCTCATTTCATTTTTTTCCATAATAATCTGATTTATGAGATTAATTGTATTTTTATTGTTGTCTATATTTGTTTTTAAGGTACGTACATGACGGGACACAATAATCCGCTGCAAATTTACAAAAAAATAATTACACAAACACCATGCGGCACGCACATTTTGCGCACCGCATGTTTTTAATCTATTTTTCGAGACAAGCCCCTGCCAACAAAAGACCGCCCAACTGATTAAAACCGGGCGGCCTTTTGCTTGTTTTACATTGAAATAATCTGCGTTATCTGCGAACCATTATGATTTTTAAAAACAACTCAAACAACTTACTCAACAACAATAGGCAAATTATCGTTTCCCACAAATTTTTTCCG
>DGWI01000036.1 GCA_002396085.1 Porphyromonadaceae bacterium UBA4262 | reverse complement strand
GGGAGAGTAGGTAACCGCCCCCTAATGAGTCCCTGACACGACAGTGTCGGGGACTCTTCATATATGGTGAGATCCGTTCTTCACGCTTTCGCAGTAGCATCGGCGTGGTACCACGCGAGATGGTACGATTTAGTGGGAGAGTAGGTAACCGCCCCCTAAGGGAGACACTCCATGAGTGTCTCCCTTTTTTTGTTCTATGTGATACGGCATAATGTGTCTATTTTCAGGTGTAAAACAGATTGAATCCGAAGTGGTAGAAATCATTACTTTGGCTTAAATTCTGGTTTATACGGCCTAAAAAATCGGCAATTTGCCCTCAAAATGTTAAGAGACCTATATTCTTAAGCCGTATTTGAGATATTTTTTGTACCTTTGTCGTTTCAAAACGCAAGAATTATAAGATTTTATGCCTGATTTGCTGTTCGAGACTAGTTGGGAGGTATGCAATAAAGTCGGTGGTATCTATGCTGTCCTGTCGACCAAAGCAAAGACCCTTCAGTCACTCTATAAAGATAAAGTGATTTTTATTGGGCCTGATGTGTGGGCACCTAGTAACGAGTCTCCCGTCTTTGACGAATGCCACTCGTTGCTGGATGATTGGCGTAAGTCTGTGTCTATTCCCGATGGCATTGAGGTTCGTACAGGACGATGGAATGTGCCAGGACGGCCATTGGCAATCTTGGTAAAATTCCAGCACCTTCAGGGTAAGATCAATGAATTCTACGGTCAGATGTGGGAGCAGTATCGCGTTGATTCGCTTCATGGCTACGGAGACTACGATGAGGCCTGTGCATTTGCCTATGCTTCGGCTCGTGTCATTGAGAGTATCGTTAATCACTGTGGCGAAGCAAAGCATATCGTAGCACACTTCGATGAATGGACCACTGGCATGGGGTTGCTTTACGTCAAGTCTCACCTGCCCCAAGTGCGCACTGTATTTACTACCCATGCTACGAGTATCGGCCGTAGCATCGCAGGTAACGGTAAGCCACTCTACGATTACATGCCAGGGTACCACGGCAACCAGATGGCTGATGAACTGAATATGCAGTCTAAACATTCGCTCGAGAAGGCTGCTGCTCATGCCGCCGATGCGTTCACTACAGTCAGTGAGGTCACAGCACGCGAGTGCGAGCAACTTCTTGAACGCCGTCCGTTGGTCACTCCCAATGCGTTTGAACAAAGGTTCGTTCCGAAAGGCAAAACCTATGCTGCTGCACGTGAACAGGCACGAACCCGATTGTTGCAGGTGGCGCAATCGCTCACGGGGCGTGTCTTGCCAAGCGATACCATGCTTATCGCTACCTCGGGGCGATGCGAGTTTCGCAACAAAGGCATAGACCTCTATCTTGATGCAATTAATGTAATGAGGACGCTGATACACAGCAATGTTCAAGCGACACGACCAGTTGTTGCCTTTGTGCTTGTGCCCTCGTGGGTCGACAGCCCACGAGCCGATCTGGTTAATTCGTTGAACAACGGACTGGTGTCTCGTCTACCGCTTCCTATAGTGACGCACAATCTGCATGAGCCTAACCATGATGCCGTGTTGTGCAAGATGCGTGATGTCAACTTTGCTAACAAACCCGACGATCGCCTGCTGGTGATTGATGTGCCATGCTACCTCAGTGGTCATGACGGCGTGATTGGTCTTAGTTATTACGATGCACTTGTGGGGTTGGACTTGACAGTGTTCCCTTCCTACTATGAGCCGTGGGGTTATACCCCGCTTGAGAGTATTGCTTTCGGGGTACCGACCATCACTACAAATCTAGCCGGTTTTGGCCAATGGGTGCTTGACCAATGCGGTCATGATGCCTCTAAGAGCGGTGTCACTGTTTTGCATCGCACAGACTCGAATTACAGCGAGACGGTACATGCCCTGGCAGCTGAGCTGATGCAGTACTACCACATGTCGCCTGCCGAGAAACTGCGTCGCAATCGAGCGGCTCAAGTGACTTCAAAGATGGCTCAGTGGAAGCAATTCATCGCTTATTATCAGGATGCCTATAACAAGTGAAAAATGTCAGATTACGTCTTTAACATAATCTCAAAACTAAAGGAAACAAAACAATTAGACTAAACGATAATGAAACTACGAGTTAGCAACTCCAACGCACCTCAATGGCGCAGCCTGACGGTGCAAAGTGAACTCCCCGGCCGACTGAAAAAACTGGAGGAGTTGTCCAAGAACCTGTGGTGGGTGTGGAATAGTGAGGGTAAGTCGCTCTTCCACGACCTGGACCGTGATTTGTGGCGTGCCACAGGCGAGAATCCTGTGATGCTGCTGCAGAAGATGAAATCTGAGCGTTTCGACCAGATTGTCGAGGACCGCTCGTTACTCGACCGCATCGACACGGTCTATGAGCATTATAGCAACTACATGAGCCAACCCATGCGTGACGACCTGCCGTCGGTGGCATACTTCAGCATGGAGTACGGACTGTGTAACGCCCTGAAAATCTATTCGGGTGGCTTGGGCATCCTGGCCGGTGATTATATCAAGGAAGCCAGTGACCGTTGTGTCAACATGACTGCTATCGGATTCCTCTATAGATATGGTTACTTTACTCAGACCCTGTCGATGGACGGACAGCAGATTGCCAACTACGAGCCCCAAAACTTCAATCAGTTGCCCATCGAGCCGATGCTCGATGCACAAGGGCAGCAGATGATCCTAGAGGTGCCTTACCCTGGTCATATTGTCTATGCCAACGTTTGGCGTGTCAATGTGGGCCGCATGAAACTCTATTTGCTTGATACTGATGTCGACCTCAACAGCGAGTACGACCGTCCCATCACGCACAAACTCTATGGTGGTGACTGGGAGAACCGCATTAAACAGGAGTATTTGCTGGGTATAGGTGGCGTACTGTTGCTCAAGCGATTGGGCCTCAAGCACGATGTGTATCACTGCAACGAGGGACATGCTGCATTGCTCAACTTGCAACGCTTAGTTGACTATGTGCAAGACGAGAAGTTGACTTTCAATCAGGCGTTGGAAGTGGTTCGCGCATCGTCGCTCTACACCGTTCACACACCTGTACCGGCAGGACACGACTACTTCGACGAAGGTCTCTTCCACAAGTATATCAATGAGTTCCCTGCCAAACTTGGTATCACTTGGGACGAACTGATGAACATGGGGCGCGAGAATCCCGGTACAGCCGATAAGTTCTCAATGAGTGTGTTTGCCCTTAATACTACTCAGGAGTCCAACGGTGTGAGTTGGCTGCATGGCGAGGTTTCCAAGAAGATGTTCCAGGGTGTCTGGAAGGGATATGCTCCCGAGGAGTCGCATGTGAGTTATGTGACCAATGGCGTGCACATGCCCACTTGGGCTGCCAGTGAATGGAAAGAATTTTATGCTCAGACCTTCGGAAGCGACTATCTTGAGCATCAGGACGAACAGGCCACATGGGCTCCTATCTACAGTGTGCCCGATGAGGCTATCTGGAATCTGCGTATGCAGTTGAAGAACAAGTTCATTAATTTTGTCAGACGTGACTTTACAGCCAACTGGCTGAAGAAGCAGGGTGACCCCACACGCATTATGTCGATTGTCGACAAAATCAACCCCAATGCGCTCCTCATCGGCTTTGCCCGTCGCTTTGCCACCTACAAGCGCGCTTACTTGTTGTTCAACGACCTTGACCGTCTTTCTAAGATTGTCAACAACGAGCAGTTCCCCGTGCAGTTCATCTATGCAGGCAAGGCTCATCCCGCCGATGGTGCAGGTCAGGATCTGATTCGCCGCATCATCGAGGTGTCGCGCATGCCACAGTTCCTCGGCAAGATTATCTTCCTTGAGAACTATGACATGATTGTGTCCAAGCGACTGCTCACCGGTGTTGACATCTGGTTGAACACCCCCACACGCCCTCTTGAGGCATCGGGTACATCGGGCGAAAAGGCCGAAATGAACGGTCTGCTCAACTTCTCGGTGCGCGATGGTTGGTGGTACGAGGGTTACCGCGAGGGCGCTGGTTGGGCACTCACCGACAAGCGCACCTACACCGACCAGGCTCAGCAGGATAAACTCGACTCAGCTACTATCTACTCGATGCTCGAGAACGAGATTATTCCACTTTACTTTGCCAAGAACTCCAAGGGCTACTCACCCGAGTGGATTCAGTACATCAAGAAGTCGCTAGCACAGATTGCGCCCAACTACACCATGTCGCGCATGATTCACGACTACATGCGCAAGTTTTATGTCCCGCAGGCCAAGCGGGCTGGTGAACTCAAAGCCGACAACTATGCACTGGCTCGTGACATCGTTGCCTGGAAAGAGAATGTTGATGCCCGTTGGGATAACATTCACGTCGAGGGTGGCATCCAAGTGTCTGACAACCTGCTCAACGCTGTGAACAATGGCAAGGACATTGAGGCAACTATCCGCCTTAACACCGCCGGGCTGGGTCGCAGTCTGGGCATCGAGTTGGTTGTCTATCAGGACATGGATGGCGAGAGCAAGTTCTACGGCGCCTTCCCGTTTGAGGTGGTAGCCGAGGACGGCGACGTGCTCACCTACCATCTGGCACAGGACATCAAGTACAGCGGCGTATTCCGCTACGCATTCCGTGTCTTCCCGTGGGATGACCGCCTGCCGCATCGTCAGGACTTCGCCTACCTCAAGTGGATTTAGTATGATTCGTAAATAAGTAAAACCCGCACCGGATTGTGAACTGCACCCCAAAAGTTAGACAAAAAACTTTTGGGGTGCATTATGTATAGAAAACATTCATTTGAAGAGAAACT
>DGWI01000053.1 GCA_002396085.1 Porphyromonadaceae bacterium UBA4262 | reverse complement strand
CGCTTTCAGCGAGGATAATTGACAGCATTCTATCCGAGGGTGTCACTACGTTCCACCCCCGGTTATTCAAATCAATCGCTTTCAGCGATATTACAGTAATCAGGGACAACTGATATATAGTCCCCTTAAAATTTACAACACACCCTGCCCCTCTCCGTTGAGAAATGGCAATGATGATTTTGAACATTGAAATTATGTTGATTGACCTTTTTTTGAAACGAAAGTAGTGAGGGAATAAGATTTTTTTCCTACCTTTGTAGTTTAATTGAAAAAATTTGGACTTTACAATGACTAAAGCATTGAAACATATCGGGTTAACCGCCCTTGTCGTGTCGATGCCGCTGGTGCTGAGTTCGTGCTTCAAGGACGAGCCGCTCAACGCCGAGTGCGACATCGAGCAGGCGACGGTGCATGTGGCTAATCCCGAACAGATGTTCTTTCAGGTGACCGACACGCTGAAGCAGGTGCTCTCAACCGACACGGTCATCAACTTCAATGTGCGCTCGCACGCCGACCTAACGGCTCTGGCCCCGCGCTTCAAGTTGACCGAGGGTGCCACCATCGTACCCGAGAACGGCTCGGTGCACGACTTCAGCCAGGGTCCAGTCACCTACACCGTCACCTCGCAGGACGGGCAGTGGCACCGCCGCTACAAGGTGAGTTTCACCCCCGTGGAGGTGACCGTGACCGACACCATCCAGTTCAACTTTGAGCAGTTTGAGCTGGTGACCTCGGGCACTAGCCAGTATTACCAGTGGCGTAACACCTCGGGCATCTCGACCCTGGGCGAGACTTGGGCTAGTGGCAACCCTGGCTTCAAACAGAGCATGAGCAAAGCCAAGCCCGACGAGTACCCCACCATCCCGATGATTGACGGCTATGACGGCTACGGACTCAAGCTCATCACTCGTGGCACAGGCCCTCTGGGGCTGATGTCCAAGAAACCCATAGCATCGGGCAACTTATATATCGGCACATTCGACATCACGCCTGTCGCCACCAAGCCGCTGAACGCCACCCGCTTTGGCATGCCGTTCAACCAGCGACCGGTCAAACTCACAGGCTACTTCAAGTACAAGCGCGGTCCCAAATTTATGGTTCTTGGTGCCGACGGCAAGTTTGTCGAGGACCCCAACCGACAGGACGACGGCTCAATCTACGCCGTGTTCTACCGCAACCACGATGCTCAAGGCAATGAGGTGATGCTGCTGGGCCACGACGTGCAGACCAACCCCAACATCGTGGCTCTGGCCAAGATGCCACGGGTTGACAACACGAGCCAGTGGACACCGTTTGAGATTGAGTTTAATTACACCGAAGACATTGACATGCAACTGCTTGAGAACTTCGGCTACAACCTGACCATCGTGTTTGCGTCGAGCGTCAAGGGCGACCTGTTTGAGGGCGCTATCGACAGTGAGTTGTGCATCGACAAGGTGCGGCTCATCTGCAGCAAGCAGGAGTAGGGAAACGCTTAATGCTTAATTGAGAATTGAGAATTGCCTCTTGCCCGCGAGGGAAGTGAAAATGAAATAGATTAGCTTACCCCTGCTCTCTGGGAGGGGGGGTGGAGAAATAAAAGACAGACAATGAAGAAACTGATAATCATATTGCTGGCAATGCTGGCGGTGGGGTCCATGACGGGCCGCACGGTGATTGACCGCGTCAAGCGCACCTTCGGCGAACGACTGCTCTACACCCTGCGTGTGGGCTACAACGTGGGCGGCAATATGCCCGTCGGCATGCCTGCCGAGATTCGTGGCCTGAACAGCTACACGCCACAACTCAACCCGTCGGTGGGCGGTGACGCACTCTATCCCATCAACGACCGCTGGTGTGCCGTGGTGAGTCTGCGCTTTGAGAACAAAGCCATGAGCGAGGATGCTCGCGTCAAGAGCTACAATATGGAGATTGTCAAGGGCGGCGAACGCATGGCGGGCCGCTTCACCGGCGATGTGGTCACCAAGACCACCGAGTGGATGCTCACCCTGCCCGTGCAGGCAGTGCTGCACATTGACAAGGTGGATCTGCGTGTGGGTCCCTATCTGTCCTATCTGCTCAACCGCGAGTTCAGCGGATGGGCACACAACGGCTACCTGCGTGTCGACGACCCCACCGGGGCCAAGATCGTGCTGGGCGAAGAGCCTAACGAGCGTGGCGACTACGACTTCAGCGAGCACATGCGCCGCTGGCACTGGGGCATCGGCCTGGGGGCCGACTGGCACTTCGGCAAGCGCATGGGGGCATACGCCGAACTCAACTGGGGCGTGACACCGACGATGAAGAGCAACTTCCACACCATCGAGCAGAAGCTCTTCCCCATCTATGGCACGCTGGGGCTGACCTACCGGCTGAGGTAGCCCCTACCCCTCCTAAAGGGGGAACAGTGGCTTTGCTAGTCCCTCTTCAGGGGGCTTGGAGTAGACTAAAAAAGACATAAAGACAAATATTATAGTAAGATTTATCAAAAATGAAGAAGATTCTCAACCTATTTGCTGCAGCAGCATGTGTGCTGAGTTTGCAGGCAACGACGGTCACCGTCACACCCAACGGTAGCGTGTGCAGCGTGACTGTAGATGGAACGACCTACGACAATGTGCCAGTCACGGTACAGGAAGGCATCAACCTGGCTGTCGTCAATCGCGACGGCGTGTCGCTGCTGGTGCGCTATACCGACACCAACACCGTTGCCGTTAACGGTACAGTTAACGGCGAACCCTTTGAGTACGCCTCTCCGGCAGTCGCCGCCTACGCCAAGACTTTCCAGATTCCCAACAGCGACTTTGAGACCTGGAGTACAAATACAAATATTACCGAGCCGCGATATTGGCACGGATTTAAGAGTGCCACTGGCTCACTGGCGAGTATGGCTTCAAGCACACTCCTCAGGAGCGATGATGTGCGGCAGGGTGCTTCAGGCTCAAGTGCAGTCATTGCTTCAAAGAGCATTATCGGCGTTGTGGCCAATGGAACCATGACCAACGGTCGGCTCATGGCACAAAGTTCTACAGCTGCCAACACTTGGAACCACAGCGAAATGGACCAAAACTCTACGGAACAAGACAAATGGGGTGACAAGTTCTATACAGCCCTGATTGCCAAGCCAGATGCCATCAAGACCTGGCTTAAGTTCACCCAAGGCACCGCCAATGCCCAATATCCATACGCTACGTTAAGCGCGATTATCTTCGACGGCGAAAAGTATCAGGATCCGGAGCCTAAAATAGGTGATTCCAGTGGTGGCCTCTTTGCGACAACATACACTCAAGAAGATGCAGAGTATGCTGCAGCACGCGTTGCCGCCAAGGCACAAAACCAAAAGATCGCAACAGGCGATTGGCGCGAGCTTTCTATCCCCTTCAGCTACACAGATGCCAGCAAAGCCAAAGCCATCCTAGTTACCATCTCGACCAATGCCACGCCCGGCAAAGGTAGCGCAAACGACCAAGTGTGGGTTGATGACATGGAGCTGGTTTACAACGCCGCTATCAGCGACATTGCGCTCAATGGTGTGACGCTTGAGGGCTTCAACTTCGATGCCGCCACCAAGAGCTACAATGTGAGCTACACCGGCGAGGCGTTGAATCTGACAGCCGAAAACTTTGATGTCACTGCCGCGGGCCAGAGCGCCATGGTGGTAAAGAATGTCGAGAACCTGGGCTATGGCAACTATCGTGTGGCTATCGGCGCGACCGGCCCCGACTTCAAGAACTACGACCTGTACACCATCAATGTCACCCGCAGCCCGCTCACCGGCAAGGCCTACGTCATGGGTACCGTCAATGGCAACACCTGGGCCGCCAATGTGGGCTATGAGATGACCGCAGGCGAGAACAACGTCTATACCGCTCGCATCACCACCACGGGCAGTGCTGATGGATATGACTACTTCAGCTTCACCACCCAGTTGGCCAATGATGCCGATGGCTGGGATGGCATCAAGGGCTTCCGTACGGGTGCCGAGAGTGCTGACCTGCTCATTGACGACTCAAATCTAGGTACAGCCCTGTCGCTCACTGACTGGGGCATCTACAACTCCTTCAAGATTGCCGCCGGCGAGTGGGACCTGACGCTCGACCTAAACAACAAGACACTGACTGTGAGCAAGGTGTTCAACCCCATCACCGGCAAGGTATATATCTTGGGCGAGGTCAACGACAATGGTGGCTGGCATGCCAACAAGGGCGTGGAGATGAGCACCGAGGACCAGAAGATTTACACCGCCGAGGTGACTACCGCCGGCGAGAACTCCCTTTATTACTTCGGCTTCACCACCGAGCTTGCCAACGATGATGACGAGGGCGGTTGGAATTACATCTTGCCCTATCGCTTCGGTGCGCCCGGCGAGGGAACCGATGTGTCAATCACTATCGAGGATAGCGACCTGGGCACAGCTCTGGCTCTGGGCGAGTGGGGTCACACCCGTGCCTACGCCCTGCCGGCCGGCCAGTGGAACTTCACCCTCGACATGGAGGCCCGCACGTTGACTGTGACCAAGGCCACTGCACCGGGTCTGCGCGGCGACATCAATGGTGATGGCAAGGTTGATGTGACCGATGTTAACGTTGTGGTCAACATCATCCTGGGCAAAGACTCGAAAGACAACTACCCCAATGCCGACACCGACGGCAACGGAACGGTTGACGTGACCGATGTTAACGCAGTGGTTAATATCATCCTGGGCAAAAGCTAAATAACTTCTCAATTCATGCACACTTTAATAACAACTTTAATTATAACACAAGACAAATGAAGAAATTATTCGCAATGCTTGTGGCCGCCGCATGCACCCTGGGTGCCATGGCCACCGACTATGCCGGCAAGATTGCCGTGTCGATCAATGGTGAAGGTGCTTCGCAAGCCGCCGATGTGACTCTCAACCAGCAAGAGGATGGGACTTACACCCTGCTCATCAAGAACTTCAAGCTCGTGACTCCTGACACCGAGCTGGGTGTGGGCAACATCGAGGTCGACAGTCTAGTCGCCAACACCGACTTTGAAGAGTTTGGCTACACGCTGACCAGTGTCGAGAACCGCAACGTCACCATCGCCGAGGGCGATGACCCCAATGTGGACGTGTGGTTCGGCCCCACTCTGGGCGAGGTGCCCATCACGATGACCGCCGAATTCAACGAGCAGACCCTGCTGGTGAGCATCAACATCTACTTTGCTCCACTGGAGCAGAACATCAAGGTGAACTTTGTGGGCAAGAATCCCGATGCACCGCAGCCCGTGAAGGGTGATGTGACGGGCGAGGGCACAGTCGACATCAGCGATGTCAACGCCGTGATCAACATCATGCTGGGCAAGTAACTCTTCTGGGTTAGGGTTGAAGGGTTAGTGGTTAGGGTTTCTCCCATCCACCACTCTTTGACATGACGCTTTAAATTAGACGGCTCATTTTGTGGCAAATGCCACAAAATGAGCCGAATGTTTTGGTTGTTTGGAGAAAACGCACTAACTTTGCACAAAAATATTAAGGTCATGACAACTACACAATTACAACTCAACGAAGAACTCTTTGAGACTTTAGCCGAAATCTCACAGGATGAAAACCTGATGCGCAAAGCAGTCAAGGCGTTGAAACGCATTGTGTCCAAAGCCCAAAAGGACGACCCCACACTGATGACCAAGGAAGAATTCTTCGCCCGCATCGATGAGGCCAGCAAGGGGCCGAGCTACACACTTCAACCCGGTGAAACAATTGAACAATTAATTGAAAGAGTGGGCTGATGGAGTACCGTATTGAATATATGCGGCAAGCACTTGAGGACTCAAAGAGGCTCAAAGCCAATGAACCAAAAGCATTCAAAAAGCTGGAGAAACTTGTTGCCGAATTGAGAAAGCATCCCCAGACGGGCACAGGGCATCCCGAGCAACTCAAGGGTGAGCCAAAGGGCCGCTGGAGCCGCCGTATCACTGCACGGCACCGGCTAATCTATGAAATCCATGACATGGAGGTCATCGTCATTGTACTGACAGTTTACGGCCATTACGATGACAAATAATGATGGGGCTGCCCCAGCCATGTGAGGGGAGGAGGTAGACGATGACATGACGGCTCGTTTTGTGGTTGAAATCCACAAAATGAGCCGTTGTTGTAACTAATTGAGAAAAATATTGTAACTTTGCAGTTTGGAAAGAAATTATTAAGACTAAAGAAGATGAACAAACTAGCACCGACATACGACCCGAAAGCGGTCGAGGACAAATGGTACCAGTATTGGGAACAGCACGATCTGTTCAAGTCAACACCCGATGAGCGCGAGCCCTACACCATCGTCATCCCGCCCCCCAACGTGACGGGCGTGCTGCACATGGGTCACATGCTCAACAACACCATCCAGGACATCCTGATGCGCCGTGCCCGCATGGAGGGCAAGAACGCCCTGTGGGTGCCCGGCACCGACCACGCCAGCATCGCCACCGAGGCCAAGGTGGTCAAGCGCCTGGCCGAGCAGGGCATCAAGAAGCGCGACCTGACGCGCGATGAGTTCTTGAAACACGCCTGGGACTGGACCCACGAACACGGCGGAATCATCCTGCAACAACTGCGCAAACTGGGTGCCTCGTGCGACTGGAGCCGCACCGCATTCACCATGGACGAGAAGCGCTCGCAGAGTGTGCTCAAGGTGTTTGTCGACCTCTACAACAAGGGCTACATCTACCGTGGACTGCGCATGGTCAACTGGGATCCCAAAGCCCAGACCGCACTGAGCAACGAAGAGGTCATCTACAAAGAAGAGAAGAGTCACCTGTTCCACCTCAAATACTATGTTGAGGGATTGACCGAACTGGAGAACGAGGCCCAACTGCGTGAGCAGGGCAACGTCATCCATCGCGATGACAAGGGCTACTATGCCGTGGTTGCCACCACTCGCCCCGAGACCATCATGGGCGATACCGCCATGTGTGTCAACCCCAAGGATCCCAAGAATCAGTGGTTGCGTGGCCGCAAGGTGATTGTGCCGCTGGTGGGCCGCGTCATCAACGTGATTGAGGACCACTATGTCGACATCGAGTTTGGTACGGGTTGCTTGAAGGTCACCCCTGCCCACGACACCAACGACTATATGCTGGGCAAGACCCACAACCTTGAGACCATCGACATCTTCAACGCCGACGGCACCATCAGCGCAGAGTCGCCCCTGTATGTGGGCATGGACCGCAACGACTGCCGCAAGCAGATTGTCGAGGATCTGAAGGCTGCCGGACTGATGGAGAAGGTCGAGGACTATGACAACAAGGTGGGCTACAGCGAGCGCAACCCCGACACCGCCGTTGAGCCGCGCCTGTGCATGCAGTGGTTCCTCAAGATGAAACACTTTGCCGACCTGGCTCTGCCACCGGTGATGAATGATGAACTCAAGTTCTATCCGCCCAAATACAAGAGCACCTACAAGGTGTGGCTCGAGGGCATTCAGGACTGGTGCATCTCGCGCCAGTTGTGGTGGGGACATCGCATCCCTGCCTACTTCCTGCCCACCAACGATGACAGTGAGGTCTTTGTGGTGGCACTGACCGAGGAGGAGGCACTGGAGAAGGCCCGCCAGATTCCCGGCTACGAGCACATCGAGGCAAGCCAATTGCGCCGTGACGAGGACGCACTCGACACCTGGTTCAGTTCATGGCTGTGGCCCATCTCGCTGTTTGACGGCATCAACAACCCCGGCAACGACGAGATCAAGTACTACTACCCCACCAGCGATCTGGTGACTGGCCCGGACATCATATTCTTCTGGGTGGCACGCATGATCATGGCGGGCTACGAATATGTGGGCGACATGCCGTTCCGCAATGTTTACTTCACCGGCATTGTGCGCGACAAGTTGGGTCGCAAGATGTCAAAGTCGCTGGGCAACAGCCCTGACCCGTTGAAGCTCATCGAGGACTATGGTGCCGACGGCGTGCGCATGGGCATGATGCTCAGCGCTCCGGCAGGCAACGACATCCTCTTCGACGAGGCACTGTGTGAGCAAGGCCGCAACTTCAACAACAAGATTTGGAACGCCTTCCGTCTGGTCAAAGGCTGGGAGGTGGCCGACATCGAGCAACCCGAGCACAGCCGTCTGGCCGTCGAGTGGTTCAGCAGCGTGCTCAATGCCACGCTGGCCGAGGTCAAGGACCACTACAGCAAGTTCCGCCTCAACGATGCGTTGATGTCGGTTTATCGCCTGTTCTGGGAGGAATTCTCGGCATGGTATCTCGAGATAGTCAAGCCCGCCTACCAGCAGCCCATCGACCGCACCACACTTGATGCTACACTGGGCTTCTTCGACACGCTGTTGCGCCTGATTCATCCGTTCATGCCGTTCATCAGCGAGGAGTTGTGGCAGCATCTGGCCGACCGCCAAGAAGGCGAGAGCATCATGGTGGCGCGCATCCCCGAACCAGGCGAGGTCAACCAGACCCTGCTGGCACAGATGACGCAAGCCAAGGAGATTATCAGCGGCATCCGCAGCATCCGCAAGGCCAAGAACATCGCCAACAAGGAGGTGATGCAACTGCATGTCATGGGCAACCTGGACAATCCGTTCACGGGCATCATCGCCAAGGTGGCCAATCTGGATGCCATCGTCGAGAATGCCGAGAAAGATCCGACTGCTGCATCGTTCCTGGTGGGCACACTCGAGTTGGCCGTGCCGCTGGGCAACAACATCGATGTCGAGGCCGAGATAGCCAAGCTCGAGGGCGAACTGAAGTATGCCCAGGGCTTCCTGGCTGGCGTGGAAAAGAAGTTGGCCAACGAGCGCTTTGTGGCCAATGCTCCCGAGGCTGTCGTGGCCATGGAGCGCAAGAAGAAGGCCGACGCCGAGAGCAAGATAGCCTCGCTCACCGCCACCCTCGCCGCCCTCCACTCCTAGAATTCTCACGCAGATTTCGCAGATTGTTTTATGGATTTTAATGACTTGACCTATAAGATTCGGGGCTGTGTATTTAATGTGTATAACAAACTTGGTCCTGGTCTTCTTGAGTCTGTATATGAGCAGGCCATGATGATTGAACTCAGAAAAGTTGGCCTCAATGCCAGCAATCAAGTTCCGATTGATATCATCTATGATGGTCAAAAAATAAATCAGGAGTTTCGACTTGATATTTTGGTTGAGAACTCCATCATTTTGGAGTTAAAATCGGTTGAAAGTCTCAAACCCATTCATTTCAAGCAACTCCAAACTTATTTAAAACTTGCTGACAAGCGATTGGGATTGCTGATAAACTTTAATGAAAATAACATTAGAGACGGTATCCATCGAATTGCAAACAATCTCTAAGTCAACCCATCAAACAATCTGCGAAATTTGCAAATAAAATTATAATTATCTAAATCTGCGCAATCTGCGTGAAATAAGAATAGCATGAGTATTGTGAAGGAAAATGTGCCGGTGGGGCTGTGTAGCGACCACGCCGGCTGGGCGACCAAACAGGCCGTCATCGCTTGGCTCGATGCAAATGGCATCGCCTATAAGGACTTTGGAACCTACAATGAGGACAGTTGCGACTATCCTGACTTTGCCCACCCGTGTGCGCTGGCTGTTGAGCGTGGCGAGTGCTATCCGGGCATTGGCATCTGTGGTAGTGGCGAGGGCATCAACATGACGCTCAACAAGCATCAGGGTATCCGCTCGGCACTGTGCTGGCTGCCCGAGATTGCACGGCTGGCACGTCAGCACAACGATGCCAACGTCCTGGCCATGCCCGGCCGGTTTATCACCAACGATGAGGCCATCGCTATTGTCGAGGCCTTCTTGAACACCGACTTTGAGGGCGGGCGTCACCAGCGCCGCATCGACAAGATTCCGGTGTGATGTTGGGTTAGGGGTTAAGGGTTAGGGTTACCCTATGACAACTTTCCTACCCGAGTGATAACAACGAAAAACGAGAGCCGCTCGCCATCATGAAGTGACCCCAAAAAGTTGGA
>DGWI01000054.1:1192-31454 GCA_002396085.1 Porphyromonadaceae bacterium UBA4262 | reverse complement strand
CTTAGACAATAATATTTAACCCGTCTAACTATTTGGGGTCACTTCATTGCCAGTGCGGGTTTTCTATATTTTAGATAATTGGCTTAGTGCTTGATGGCGGCCACGCCGGGGAGGATCTTGCCCTCGATGGCCTCAAGCATGGCACCGCCGCCGGTCGAGACGTACGACACCTGGTCGGCCAGACCGAACTTATTGACGGCTGCCACCGAGTCGCCACCGCCTACCAGCGAGTAGGCTCCGTTCTTGGTTGCCTCTGCAACAAATTTAGCAATCTCGCCAGTGCCATGAGCGAAGTTCTCAAACTCAAACACACCCACGGGGCCGTTCCACAAGATGGTCTTGCTCGACAGGATGATTTCCTTCCAGATGTCGAGCGAACGCTGACCGGCATCCATGCCCTCCCATCCATCGGGGATGTTGAAGATGTCGACCGTCTGGCGCTCGGCGTCGTTGCTGAACTCGTTGGCGCACACAGTCTCGACCGACAGGCTCAGTTTCACGCCTTTCTCCTTGGCTGCCTCCATCACGGCAAGTGCCTCGGGCATGAGTTCATCCTCGTGCAGCGAGTTGCCGATGTGGCCACCCTGTGCCTTGATGAAGGTGAAGCCCATACCACCGCCGATGATGAGGTTGTCAACCTTGTCAAGCAGGTTCTTGATTACGGCAAGTTTAGATGATACCTTGCTGCCACCGATGATGGCGGTGAAGGGATGCTGGGCATTCTTGAGCACGTTGTCAATGGCCTCGACCTCTTTTTCCATGAGATAGCCAAGCATCTTGTGGTCGTCATCGAAGTAGTCGGCCACGACTGCCGTCGATGCATGGCGGCGGTGTGCGGTGCCAAATGCATCGTTGACATACACGTCGGCATAGTCGGCGAGCGTCTTGGCAAACTCAGCCTGGCTCTCTTTCATGCGCTTCTTTGCCTCGTCATAGATTGGGTCTGTCTTGTCGATGCCCACAGGTTTTCCTTCCTCCTCAGGATAGAAACGCAGGTTCTCAAGCAGCAACACCTCGCCGGGCTGCAGGTCGGCAGCAGCCTTCTGTGCCTTGGCGCAGTCGGGAGCAAACTTGACAGGACGTGCCAGTGCCGAAGCCACTGCGTTTGCTATTTGACCCAGCGACAACTTGGGGTTTATTTTTCCCTTGGGTTTGCCCATGTGCGACATGAGGATGAGGCTACCCCCGTCCTTGATAATTTTCTTCAGTGTGGGAACGGCGCCACGTATACGGGTATCATCGGTGATATTACCTTTCTCGTCCAGAGGAACATTGAAGTCCACTCGTACCAGGGCTTTCAACCCTGCAAAGTTAAAGTCATTAATGTTTGCCATTGTTTTGTCTAAAAAAATTTAAGCGTTTGAACAATTCAGAAACGCAAAAGTAGTGAATTGCAATCAAACAGCAAGCGTTTGTTGCAAAAATTAACAAAATTCTATCGATAAGTGCGCAATTCGGGTAGAAATGCGCGAGGGATGTATTGTATTTGGAACGCCCCAGGCTGGCCAATTACTATCATCACATCGTAGACGATACCGCACTTGAGTTGGTAGTATTTTAGATAACCATTGGCTGATGCCACCATGTGGCGTCTTTTGGCTCTCGTGATGGCCTTCATGGGGTCGTAGTGCTCGTTGCTTGAGCGTGTTTTGACCTCGACAATATGTAGCACATTGCTCTTGGGATCATGTGCAATGATGTCAATCTCCAGTCTATTCATCCGCCAGTTCTGTTCACGAATAGTCAACCCGCGAGCAATGAGGTAGTCGCGGGCTGCCTGTTCGCCTAGTTTTCCCAGCAGATTGTGTTGTGCCATGCCAGAGATTTAGAATTTATAGTTTACACCCAGTGCAAACACGCCCTGGTCAACCTTGCGGATAATGGTATGGCGATACTCAAGCGATGCTGCAAAATGGTCGTTGATTTCATACTCCATGCCAGCACCCAGGTTCAGACCCACATGGTTGCTCTCGGTCTTGCCGCCAAATTCATCCTTGTGCGACGACATGGTGTAGTTGAAACCGGCTATCGGATAGAGGTATAGCACGTCGTGCTTGACAGGTAACAAGTACTCGGCATTGACATTAATGTCGCACAGGTTTCTGCCCTTGTGGCCCGAGAAGTAGTCAAACTCGGCCACGCCACGAATCTGGTCGAACGGCACATACTGGAATCGTACACCGAATCCTAAACTTTCGGTATAACTACCATAGACCAGGTTGGCTCCAATGGCTGTTTGGCCTTGATAAGCCTGTGCACTTGCATTAATGGCAAGCAGAGCGACACATAATGCTAGAAATATTTTCTTCATGATTCCTTAATTTTAGTGAATACTAAATGCAAAGGTAGCAACTTTTTCTGAAACTTCAGCAAAAGTTGCCACCTTTTTTCGTGAGAATCAAGCAATTTTACTCCTCCACGGGGCTAAAATCGTCTTTTCCAACGCCGCACATGGGGCACATCCAGTCATCGGGAATGTCCTCGAAAGCGGTACCTGCGGCGATGCCGCTGTCGGGATCGCCCACTGCGGGATCATAGATGTAACCGCAGATGTCGCATACATACTTCTTCATGAGAATATAGTTTTAATTAATAATAAAGAATTAATAATTGCGCATTAAGCATTTTGCATTAATTCGGCTCCCCACTGCTGGCAAGCGGCGAGGGCATCGGTGTCGGGGACCCAAGGCTGACGCATGCCTTCGTTCATTATCTCAAAGCCTGCTTGCTGCAGGTGTTCGGTGATCATCTTGGCAGCCTCGCCACTCCAGCCATAGGAGCCAAAAGCTGCGGCTTTCTTCTTCTTGAACTTTAGGCCACGAGCCATCTCAAGCAGTCCTGCGATGGCGTATGAGTAGCCGTTGTTGATGGTGGGCGAACCCATCAGCACAACCTTGGAGCGGAACATCTCGGTGAGGATGTCGTTCTTGTCGTCAACCGATGCGTTCATCAGTTTGACTGTTGTTTCGGGTGATGCTTTCTGGATGCCTGCTGCAATAGCTTGGGCCATCTGTCGTGTTGACTGCCACATGGTGTCATAGACGATGGTCACTTGGTCCTCTTGATATGCATCGGCCCATTGCAGGTATTTCTCGACAATCTGGGTGGGGTTCTCGCGCCAAATCACGCCGTGGCTAGGGCAGATGAGGTTGATGGGCAAGTTCATGCCCACAATTTCCTTGACTTTGCGCATGACCATGGGGCTGAACGGATTCAGGATATTGACATAGTATTTAAGTGCCTCTTGCATCACCTCGGCCATGCACACACGGTCGTTGTAGAGTGACTCGGTGGCATAGTGCTGACCGAAGCCATCGTTGCTGAACAGGATGTTTTCGCCACTCATGTAGGTGAACATCGTGTCTGGCCAATGCAGCATGGCTGCCTCGATAAATGTGAGTGTTGTCTGTCCCAAAGATAGTGTGTCACCAGTCTTGACACGGACAAAGTTCCAGTCTTGGTGGTAGTGTCCGCGGATGATGGCCTCGCCTTTGGCTGTGCAATAGATGGGTGTGTCAGGAATCTCACGCATCAATTCAACCAGAGCGCCACTATGGTCCACCTCGTTGTGCTGCATGATGATGTAGTCGATGTCTTTGAGGTCAATCTCTTGCTTGAGTCGCTCGACAAACTCACGGTCGTAGGGGCGCCACACGGTGTCGATGAGAGCGACCTTCTCGTCGCGGATGAGGTAACTGTTGTAACTGGAGCCACGATCGGTCGAGAGTTCATCACCGTGAAACGAGGTAAGTTCCCAATCGATTTTGCCGACCCATGTAACTCGGTCTGTGATCTTTTTTCCCATTTTATACTTGTGAAATTCTAGGTTTATATTATTGGTAATATTTCTAAAAACTAAAAATTGTAGTCAACGCAGGCACGGTTGGCATTGTGTCCGGCGAGCAGGGCTGCTGCCGCAACATGGGCAGGATGTTTAGCGTAGACCTCAACATCGGCCATGGTGGGCACGATGGCTGTGAGCACGACATCCCATTGTTCGGCGGGGTTCTCGTTGATACCGACCTCAATGCTTTGAAGCACGTCAATCTGTCGCGGCAGAGCCTCAAGTGCAGACTTAAAATCGCGAGCCACTCTGAGGCGTTCTTCGGCGGTGCCCGTTAGTTGAAACGATACGATATGTTTGACCATTTCTCTAGTTCGTAGTTTGCAGTTATTGTTAATCCTGTTGTGTGTAGGAATTTTGTGCAAAGATAATCAAAATTCCCAATACTGCAAAAAAAAGAAGCACCAAGACAATACAATGTCTTGATGCTTCAAAATCTCTTATGAAAAGTTTATGCTTTTGCTTACTCAGCAGCAGGGGCCTCAGTTGCTTCGGCAGGAGCAGCCTCCTCCTGAACGGGAGCGTTCTCGGCAACTACCTCGACAGGAATCTCAACAGCAACCTCCTTGTGCAGACGCACAGTTGCAACGTAAGAACCAACCTGCTTGATGGGAGCAACATTGATGATCTTGCGATCGATGTTGTGACCCAGTTGCTCAAGAGCCTCAGCAATCTGGATGTTGCTCACCGAACCAAAGATAGTACCAGTCTCGCTAACCTTTGCAGGGATCGTCAGTTTCACATTGGCCAGAGTGGCAGCAACGCCTTCAGCATCAGCCTTGATCTTGGCAATCTTGTGAGCACGCTGACGCAGGTTCTCGGCCAGCACCTTCAGAGCCGAAGGAGTAGCCAATGTAGCCTTGCCAGTGGGAATGAGGTAGTTACGGCCATAACCATTTTTCACCTCAACAACGTCGTCCTTGTATCCAAGGTTGGCAACGTCTTCTTTCAATATAATCTTCATATCTTACTATATCTCCTGTTAAAAATGGTTATTACTTCATCAAGTCAGTCACATAGGGCAGCAAGGCCAGGTGACGCGCACGCTTGACGGCCTTGGCAACACGGCGCTGGAACTTCAGCGAGGTACCAGTGATGCGACGGGGCAGAATCTTGCCCTGCTCATTGAGGAAACGCTTCAAAAACTCGGGGTCCTTGTAGTCGATATACTTGATGCCCATTCTCTTGAAACGGCAATATTTCTTCTTTTTCGTGTCGACTGACAGCGGAGTCAGATAACGGATTTCACTTTGAGTCTGTGCCATAGTCTTTGTCCTCCATTTAATTATTCGTTAGTAACTTCTGCGGGAGCCTCAGTTGCGGGTTCCTCGGCGGCTTTCTCGGCAGCAGCCTTGCGCACGTTGCGGCGCTTCTCGGCATACTCTGCAGCAAACTTGTCAAGGCGGAAGGTGAGGAAACGAATCACCTTCTCGTCACGGCGGAAAGCAGTCTCAAGTTTTGCAACCACGCTGGGGGCTGCATCAAACTCGAACAGGTTGTAAAATCCGGTAGTCTTTTTCTGGATGGGATAAGCCAACTTGCGCAGGCCCCATTCCTCTTCGTTCACGATGGTGGCCTCGTTGTCGGTCAGCACCTTCTTGAACTTGTCTACCGCTTCCTTCATCTGAGCATCAGACAAAACGGGAGTTAAAATGAAAACGGTTTCGTACTTGTTCATAATACGTTTTAAATTAGTTTGTTAAATGTAGTTTTGCTAAAAAGCGGTGCAAAATTACTAAATATTTCACAATCAACAATCACAAAATCTCGTTTTTAGACTGATTTACAACTTTTTTAACAGTTGACTATGGCTAGATACGTTTCTGCGCCATGCTAAATGAGGAAAGCAGGTGAATAATCCCAATCATTAATTGTCGTGAGTCGAATGAAATTAAAGTGCTTTGAACCAGTTCCTCCCCTAAGTTAGGGGAGGTGGATTCCTCCTCTGCCCGAGAGGAGGTGGCGCGTAGCGCCGGAGGAGTGTGTGGTTGCAGCCAGGGTGCTTGGTACACGCCCCCGCCCTTCGGTCACCACCTCTAACTTAGAGGGGGTCTTGCTAACGCATTGATTACCTGGTTCAAATCTTGTCGAACTTACGGTATATTGTGATGAAAAAAATGGCTCCGCCTCGTGGGCAGAGCCATTGGTTTGACTAGATTCTGTCAGATTACTTCAGTGTGCCGTTGTTGGCATCCTGAATCATCTGCTCGTTAGCGCTGATGTAAACCTCGACGCGACGATTCTGTGCGCGACCGGCCTCAGTGTCGTTGCTGGCAACGGGGAACTGATAATCAAAGCCGTCGCTGACCATGCGGTTGGTAGGAACGCCTGCGCCACTCAGATAGTTGAGCACCGACAGGGCGCGCTCCTTCGACAGGCGCTGGTTAGTTGCAAGCGAACCAGTGTTGTCAGTGTGGCCGTAGATTTGAACGTTGGTCTGAGGGTTGTTCAGCAGCGAGGTGGCGAACTCGTTGAGTGATTTCTTGGCACTTGCGCTGAGGTTGCTCTTACCAGTGGCAAAGAGGATACCTTGATCAAAGGTGACCTTGATGGCGGTCAGACCATTCTGGTCGGTCAGTGTGTCGACCTGGGCACCGTTGATTTGTGCCAACTCCTTGGCCTGCTTGTCCATCTTCTTGCCGATGAGCGTGCCAGCGACACCGCCAGCAACTGCACCAACAGCAGCACCGATTGCGGCACCCTTGCCCTTGCCAAACAATGCGCCAATACCAGCGCCAACGGCAGCACCACCACCAGTGCCAATCATGGCACCCTTACCTGTGTTACTCATATTGCAGCCCGATACTCCCCAAAGGAGTGCTGCACTCAGAAAAATGCACAAAAGTTTCTTCATCTTTCTTTAATTTTTTATAGGTTTATAATTGCTTTCTACATAATTTTGGTGCAAATATAGTGCAAAAAATTCAGTTGCACACAAATATTTGGCAAAAAAATAGACAAATGCTAATATTTGCACGACCAATCGGTTGTTTAAACTCCGCTTTTGGTTTAATTTCGTTACTTTGATTGGATGTTGCTTTGCTCAAGGCCAATCTTGTGACGACGGTCATAACGAAGCAACATGACCGAGATAGCCACTGCCGCGATGCCGATGCATGTGAATATCCACATGGCAGGAGAATAATCGATGTGTCCTGCATGGGTGTTGCGTTCCAACACGTTGCCGATGAGTACAGGAACAATCATCAGACCGATGTTCTGGATGTAGTAGATCACCGAGTAGGCTGTACCCAATTGTGAAGTGGGCACCAACTTAGGTACGGCAGGCCACAACACACTGGGCAGCAGCGAGAAGGCTATGCCCAGAATGAACATCATCGCGATGGCTAGTGCACTGGTGTGTAGTGGCAACGCAAATACCATGAGCACCAATGTGAGCATAATCGTGCCAATGATCATAATGGTTGCTCCGCGCCCGATGCGGTCGTACATGCCACCGAATAGTGGTGTAAGGACGATGCTGGTAAATGGCAGAATGGCAGGAATCGTTCCAGCAAGTTCTGGCGCGACACCATACTTCACAATCATGAGATGTGTGGCAAAGTCAAGGAAGGGATATAGTGCCGAGTAATAGAGCATGCACAGCAGGGTAATGAGCCAAAAGCCGCCATTGCTCAGGGTCGTCTTCAGGTCACGCAGATGAAACTGCTCCTCCTCACTGTCGGCTGCGTCGGCAACACCTTCGCGCTCGATGCGGCGGTCCATTTGACAATAGAATAGGTAGGCGATGAGACCTATTCCTACCGATAGAACTCCTACTAGAATGGGCATGGGCAATGAAAAGCGCTGTGCAATGGCAGGGCTTCCAGCCAGCGCCAGTGCGGTGCCCAGTCGTGCCAAGGCCACTTGTATGCCCATGGCCAGTGCCATCTCTTTGCCCGTGAACCACTTGACGATGACCTTTGACACTGTGATACCGCACAATTCATAGCCGATACCAAAGAATGCAAAGCCTAGCGCAGCAAGCACAACCTGGCGCTTGACCACACCCACGACTGGCACACTCATGGTGGGCTCGGGTGAGGTGAATGCAACAGCATAGTAGATAGCACCTGAACCCAACAGCATCAAGACACACGACAGCACCCCGGCAAATCGCACTCCCATCTTGTCAAGGATAATGCCACCCACAAATAGCATGAGCAGAAATACATTAAAAAAACCGCGGGCACCAGCAAACATTCCGAATTCGCTGCTGGTCCATCCCATGCCACCCTGGGCTACAGATGTTTCTAGCAGATATTGCAGTGGCGACATTTCCTTGGCCACAACATAGCCTGTCATCATCGTGAAGGCGACTATCATCAGCACCGTCCAGCGGGCTGCGGCCGAGTCACGCAGAGTGCGTTGCACTAGTTCAGTCATATTCTTCAAATTGAGAATTGAAAATTGAGAATGGAGAATTATGTGTTCTCAACAGTAGTGTCACTCAATTCTCCATTCTCCATTCTCAATTAGTTTAGGGTTTGATGTTCGGCTCCTCAAGACCGATACCTTTCTTCTTGTCGATCACCTTGAGCAACAGACCCAGCAGCAGGGCAGCGATGCCCAGGCAAGCCAGCATGACCAGTGGCCAGGTGTAGTCAAACTGAGTGGGATCGGTCACACCAGGATTGGTCTTGTCGAGCACCTTGCCAATGAGCAGCGGGAACAACCACAAACCGATGTTCTGAATCCAGAAGATCAGCGCGTATGCCGAACCGATAACCTTGGCATCAACCAACTTGGGCACGCTGGGCCACAGGGCGGCAGGAACCAGCGAGAACGATGCACCCAGCACCAGAATGGTGATGTAGGCAATGATGATGCCACCGTTTCCACCCTTAAACATCGGCAGGATGAATGCGAATGTCAAGTGGCAGGCGATGAGCAGCAGCGAACCCAGTACGAGCATCGAGGCTGCCTTGCCCTTATAGTCAACATAGTTGCCCAGAATGGGGGTGATGAGCACAGCCAACAGTGGGAACACAGCGAAAATCGACTCGGCCGACTGACGCATGAAGCCCATGTAGCAGTAAACAACCAGTGCGATAATCGAAATAGCGAGCAGACCATATTTCGAGCCTTTGGCCTTCATGAAGTTGCTGGCAAAACCGGCGGCTGCAACAACGAGCATGATCACATACTGCACGATGGTCACGCTGGGGCTTGCCCAGAACGAGTCGGCAGCGGGCTCAGTCAAGGTCAGGTTGCATTGCAGCATATTGACGGCATACTTCTGGAAGGGGAAGATGGCCGAGTAGTAGAGCACGCACAGCAGGGCAACAATCCAGAAACCGCTGTCCGACAAGATTTTGCCAATGTCGCTGATTTTGAATGGGTCATCTTTTTCTTCGGCCTCACCAGTCTGTGCGTCAAGTTTCTTGTCCATAAAGAAGTAGACCACAAACATCATCAGAGCAATGCACAACAGCACTACACCGAAGGCAACCGAGCGGCTCACGCTGACCTCACCGCCCAACTTGGCAAAGAACGGCGAGAAGATCATACAGGTGGCAACGCCCAGACGGGCAAGTGCCATCTCGCTACCCATAGCAAGAGCCATCTCACGGCCTTTGAACCACTTGACAATACCGCGCGACACAGTAATGCCGGCCATCTCGCAGCCGCAGCCGAAGATCATGAAACCGCATGCCGCCAGTTTGGCTGATGCGGGCATGCCCTCATAGAAGGGCGACACACCCAGTTCGTCGAAGATGGGGATATAGTTCAGATGGTTGGTGAACCAAGCCTCAAGTCCGCTGCCAATGAAACTCTCGGTCACGGCATACCACTTGATGATGGCACCAATGAGCATCACGGCACCCGACAGGACTGCAGTGAAGCGAACGCCCATCTTGTCCAGGATGATACCGGCAAAGATGAGGAAGAATACAAACACGTTGAGGAACACCTCACTACCCTGCATCGTACCGAATGCTGTCGAGTCCCAGCCGCGGGTCTCTTGCATCAGGTCTTTAATAGGCGAGAGGATGTCCATGAAAATGTAACTGCAGAACATGGCAAGAGCCAGCAGCAGTAGGGCTGTCCATCTCATGGCAGCCGAGTCACGCAATGTTTTGATTTGTTCAGTCATGATTTATTTTTAAAGTTATTGTATAATAATTTCTTGATTACTGAGAGCCTAAGATAATATGGAGTCAGATACCCAGATCACGGCAGATTTGGTCAATCTTCCTGTCGGCCCACTCGTTCTTGGCATCGTAGTTCTCGGCTTTGTCGAGCGTGTCATGAACCTCAATGTAGAACTTGATCTTGGGCTCAGTACCACTAGGACGTATTGATACCTTGGTGTTGTCCTCGGTGTAATATTGCAGCACGTTGCTCGTGGTGGGCATGTCGAGTTTGGTCACCTCACCAGTGCGCACATCGCGCTGTTCAAGCAACTGGAAGTCCTTGATGAGCACCACAGGGCTGCCGGCAATCTCCTTCTGCGGGTTCTCGCGGAAGTTGACCATCATGGCGGCAATCTCATCGGCACCGCTCTTGCCGGGACGCACCACACTGATGCCGCGCTCCTTCGAGTAGCCGTAGGTCATATACAACTCGATGAGCATGTCGTTCATCGACTGTCCGCGCTCCTTGGCCCAAGCAGCAATCTCACACATTAGGGGGATTGATGACACCGAGTCTTTGTCGCGAACAAAGTCCTCGGGCAGGAAACCATAGCTCTCTTCACCGCCACCCAGATAGCGGGCAGAGGTGCCTTCGAGTTCGCGCATCACCGTGGCAATCCACTTGAAACCTGTGTAGCAGTCATACATCTTGATGCCTTGAGCCTTGGCGATGCGGGCGATAGTCTCGCTGGTGACGATGGTCTTCACGATATAGTCGTTGTTGCGGTCCAACTTGCCCAGCTCGGCATTGCGGGTGATGAGGTAGTAGTGGAAGATGAGCTGAATCTGGTTGCCGTTCACCAGGTCATACTCGCCCTTGTTGTTCTTGAACACCACGCTGATGCGGTCGGCGTCAGGGTCGCTGGCCAGAGCAATATCGGCTTCGACTTCAGCGGCCTTGGCAATAGCCATCTCCATGGCGCTGCGCATCTCAGGGTTGGGTTGAGGCACGGTGGGGAAGTCGCCACTCATCACGTCCTGCTCGGGGATGTGGATGATGTTGTCGAAGCCCCAACGCTTAATTGAGCGCGGAACGATGTCGCGGCCCACACCGTGGATAGGGGTGTACACAATCTTCAAGTCATGGTGCTTCTTGTCCACCTCGGGGCTGAGCGACAGGGTGTGAATCTGCTCAATGTACTGCGAGTCGATGTTTTCGCCAATGATTTCAATCAGGTCGGGGTTACCCTCAAACTTGATTTCGTTCACATCGGCGATAGCGTTGACGTGCTTGATGATGTTCACATCGTGCGGTGACACCACTTGTGCACCGTCATCCCAGTAGGCCTTGTAACCATTATACTCCTTGGGGTTGTGTGAGGCTGTGATGTTCACACCACTCTGACAGCCCAGCAGGCGTATGGCGTAGGAAACCTCAGGGGTTGGGCGGGGACCTTCAAACAGATACACCTTGATGCCGTTGGCCGAGAAGATGTTGGCCACGGTCTCGGCAAACAGGCGGCTGTTGTTGCGCACATCGTGCCCGACAACTACCTTGATCTGTTCCAAGTCCTTAAATGCCTCTTTCATGTAGTTGGCCAGGCCTTGAGTGGCGCTACCCACGGTGTAGATGTTCATGCGGTTGCTGCCGGCACCCATGATGCCACGCAGACCACCGGTTCCAAACTCCAGGTCTTTGTAGAACGACTCGACAAGGTCAGTCTTGTCCTCGTTCTCGAGCATGGCGCGAACTTGCGCTTGCGTCTCGGCATCATAGCCCTCACGCAGCCACAACTGGGCCTTGTCGGTCACTTGTTTCAATAATTCGTTGTCAAACATAATATTTGGGTTTTTAGTGGATAATATTCAGGAGAAGAACTGCTTCATCACCTCGATCATGGCGACGTGGTCGGCGCACGAGGCTGTCTCGCGCACCGAGTGCATGGCCAGCAGCGGATTGCCCACGTCCACGCCCTCGATGTCAATCTGGCCAGTGAGGATGTTGCCCAGCGTCGAACCTCCAGCCACATCGCTGTGGTTGACAAAGTACTGATAGGGTTGTCCAGCCTCGATGCACAGGGCCTTGAAGATGGCAGCCGAGTGTGCGTCGCTCATATACTTGCAGTTGGCATTGATCTTGATGCAAGGCCCACCACCCAGGGCAGGGTGGTTGGTAGGATCATACTTGCTGGCATAGTTAGGATGGAAGGCATGGGCATTGTCGGCACTGACCATAAAAGAACGTGCAATAGCACGGCCAAAGTCATCAAATCGGCCACCAGCTGCCACGGTGAGACGCAGCAACACGTTGGCCAGCACAGGCGATCCCGCACCCTGCTTGGTGCCGCTACCTGTTTCCTCATTATCGAAGATGGCTGCCACGCACGTTGCATCTTCATCCTTGGCTTCAAGCAGCGCGGTGATGGCAGCGTGGGCCATGCTCAAGTCGTCCAGACGACCGCACGAGATGAACTCATTATTCAGACCGAAGGTGCAAGCCTTCTCGGTGTCATAGAGCATCAGGTCGAAGTCCAAGATTTCGGCCATGTCAACATTCAGTTCGGCAGCGACCAATTTGAGCAGCATGTTGTCGGCCTCAAGGCTGTCATTAACCTTGGCGATGATAGGCAGCATGTCAACCTGCTTGGACAGTTTGTTCCCTTCGTTGACCGCGCGGTTGAAGTGGATGGCAAGATGCGAAATACACATCAGGGGACGAGCTATGCACACCAGCCGAGTCACAGGGTGCAACGCATCCTCACCCTTACAGATCACACGCCCGGCAATCGACAGGGGGCGATCAAACCAGGTGTAAAGGATGGGGCCACCATAGACCTCGGTATTCAGGCGCACGATGCCTCCCTCGCCAGGAATTTCAGAGTTGGGCTTGATACGGAAGCAAGGAGAGTCGCTATGTGCAGCTACGATCTTGAAGCCAGTCTCGGCGGGATTCTTGCGACCAACTTTGATGGCAAAGATGGCCGAATCGTTCTTAGTGACATAGAATTTGTCGCCTGCTTTCCATTCCATCTTGTCGTCAAGATGACGTTCGACATAGCCGGCATTGTTGAGCAAGCCTCTTATTGTGTTGACTGCAAGAAAGTTGCATGGACTGTTGTCCATGAATCGCAATAGCGATTCGACATACGGATGATTGTTCATGTTGAATATCAGTTTAAAGTGTTAATAGTCATTGTGGTCGACAGCAGTGTAACGGATGTTGTGCAGTGCGCGTAGCACATTGCACAATGTCTGTCCCCAATAGTCAGTGAAGTTCTCGTAACAGAGTCCGAGCAAATCGCTCTGGTCATCACTTGTGGCATATTCCACAGCATGGATCAGGTTGTAGAACTCTTGGTAGAGGTCGGATAGATTCTCCGATACTGTCGATGAAATGGGCGTGTCACTATATTTCATGTCGTCAAGGAACACCTCGAGGTACACGTCTTCGTCGGCCATTACATGGGCGATGGCCGAACGTGCTTGTTCGTACTGGGTCTCTTTGAGTGCTGGCTCAATATACGCATTGGTCATCGCATTCATGTCGAGGTCATTTGCTGTGATATAAATGCGTGGCAACAATTTCACCATTGTTGTAACAAAGGTGCTGCGGTCATGGTCCATGACAGCCTCGACAGTTTGACAAAATTCGTTGGTCAGTGCGATGAAAGCCAGCTCATTGGGCGACAGTTTGTTGTTCTCGCTATCAGTCATTGTTTTGATACAAGTGTTTGCGGGTTATATATTGTTCCACCTCATCGGGCACATAGAATCGTGCACTCACGCCGTCATTAATGAGTTGGCGCACAAGTGTTGATGACACTTCGATGATGGGCGCATCAATCAGCGATACATGGTCAGTTAGTGCAGGGGGAATCACTACTTCATAGCCCAGACGCGGATAAATCAGCACATGGAAGCGCTTGACAATCTCATCATGCGCACGCCACTTTTCCCAGTCGGCCCAGTTATCGCCACCGATGACCAGATGAAACTCGTGGTCGGGAAACTTCTGCTGCAAGGCGTTGAGTGTGTCGATGGTGTAACTAGGTCGTGGCAATTGGAACTCGAAAGCCGAAGTTACAACCCCGTCGATGTGATGCGAGACCATTTCGGTCATGCGCAACCGATCGACCTCACTAGCCATCTCATGCCCCTGCTTGAGCGGATTCTGCGGCGACACCATCAGCCACAACTGGTCCAGGCCACCATGTTGCATGATATGTTTTGCAATGATGGCATGCCCTGTGTGTATAGGGTTGAACGAGCCGCCGAAGATGCCCACCTTCATCATTCTTCCTCACAGTTGGGGTTGACAAAAGAGTCAACCAAGTGATGAACCTCACGCACGGCAGTCTCCAGGTCTTCATTGATGACAATGTGGTCGCACTGGTCTTTGTAGCCCAGTTCAAATTCAGCCTTGCCTATGCGGCGCTCAATGTCCTCGGCACTGTCAGTTCCGCGCTTCTCCAGGCGCTCACGCAGAACTTCGATGCTGGGCGGTGCAATAAAGATGGCCAGGGCATGGTCGCCGTAGATCTTCTTCACATTCATGCCTCCCAATACGTCAATGTCTAGCACTACGTTTTTACCATCAGCGTTAATGCGGGCAATCTCGCTCTTGAGTGTGCCATAGTAACGGCCGGGATACACCTCTTGATACTCGGCAAACTCATCTGCCTCGATGCGGCGTTTGAATTCTTCCTCGCTCAGGTAGTAATAGTCCACACCTTCCACTTCCGAGCCACGGCGTGGACGAGTGGTGGCCGATATCGAGAATGCCAAACGCAACTTCTCGTCACCGATGATGCGACCGATGATGGTCGACTTGCCTGACCCCGAAGGGGCGCAGATAATGATAAGTTTTCCTTCCACGTTTCAGAGTTATATGATAAGCAAAAGTATGCCTATGTACTTAAACTTTTGTTACTTATGTACTTCTGTCTATAACACATTAAGTACCTGTTCCTTGATTTGCTCAAGTTGGTCTTTCATGCGCACCACCACTTGCTGCAACTCGGCTTGGTTGGCCTTGCTGCCCATGGTGTTAATTTCGCGACCCATTTCCTGAGCGATAAATCCCAGTTTCTTGCCTTGTCCGGGTTCTGACGCATGCAGTGTATTCAGGAAATAGTTGATGTGGTTCTGCAGTCTGATTTTCTCCTCGGTGATGTCAAGTTTCTCTATATAGAATATGAGTTCTTGCTCCAGACGGTTACTGTCATAGTCAACTCCCTCCAGTTTTGACAGACTGTCAATGATGCGTGTCTTGATGCGCTCAACACGGCTAGTCTCATATTGCTCAACTTCACCGAAAATCTGCTGGATGGCAGCAATTTTCTCTTCAAAGAACTGTTCCAGACGGTGCCCTTCCTGCGCGCGGAACTCGTCAAGTGCCGTAAGCGCAGTGTCGCACACCTCGACAACGGCTTTCAGTTCATCCTCAGCAACATCATCGTTGGTCTCAGTCTTGAATACATCGGGCAATCGCAATAGGGTCTGGTACCAGTCATTGGGTTCTGGTAGGCTCAGTTCACTAGCCATGCGCTCGACCTGTTGCTTGTAGCATTTGAGTTGGTCGAAGTTGAAATTGACAGTTGACGCTCCGTCGACATTCTCGCTAGTGACAAAGATGTCTACCTTGCCACGCAGCAATCGTTGAGCGACATGTGAGCGCAAGTCCAACTCCAACGACCGATAAGGTTGCGGCAGACGCACTGCCGCATCGAGTTGTTTGCTGTTCAGCGACTTGACCTCGACCGTAATCTTCTTGTGGTTGATCACTTTGACGGCCTTGCCAAATCCAGTCATTGATAGTATCATATCTTGAAAATATATTTTAGTCGTTTTAAAACCTACAAATTTACGACTTTTTCTTGGCATAGAGCGACTACTTGCGCTAAAAAATGAAAAATTACACAGAATAATCCTTTCTAAATCATAAAAGGACGCAGAAATGACGCGAGAACCACAACTTTTTTGTAACTTTGCACGTTTTAATGCTAATCAGATGGCTAACATCCTCAACATAGAGACTTCTACTCAAGTGTGCTCCGTGGCTTTGGGCTCTGACGGGCAGGTATTGGAGCATCATGAGAACTATGACGGTCAGACTCACGCCACGTTGCTCAGTGCCTACGTGCAGGATGTCCTCAAGTATGTCCGCTCACGCGAGATGTCACTTGATGCAGTGGCTGTGAGCATCGGCCCTGGCTCTTATACAGGATTGCGCATCGGGCTGAGCGAGGCCAAGGGATTGGCTTTCGGGCTCAATATCCCGTTGATTGCTGTCAATACCTTGCAGTTGCTCACTGTCAGCACGATGTTTAACCACTTTATTGAGGATGATGTGCTCTATGCACCCATGATTGATGCCCGGCGCATGGAGGTGTACACTGCTGTCTACAACCCGGCGCTTGAGGCTGTGGTTGAGCCAAGGCCGCTAATTCTCGACAATGACTCGTATGCCGATGTGCTTGATGGGCATCAAGTGGTATTCATGGGTGATGGTAGTGACAAAGCGCGTGATGTCATTAAGCATCGCAATGCACGTTTCATTGGCGGTGTCAAACCCGTTGCTCTTGATATGATTGCGCTCTCCGAACGGGCCTTCCGCCTGAAAGATTTTGCAGATGTGGCCTATTCAACACCACTCTATCTCAAAGATTTTCAGGCAACTGTGCCACGCAACAAGGTGCTGGGACAATAATCTTGAAATATATCAATATGTTACTATACAATACACAACTAAAGAAACTCATTTTGCCTGAATATGGGCGCAACATCCAGCAGATGGTGGACTACTGCATGACCATCGAGGATCGCGATGAGCGCACTCATTGTGCCTACACCATCATCGACACAATGATCACAATGTTCCCCGAGGTGCGCAATGAGGCTGACTATGAGCGCAAACTATGGGATCAATTGGCCATCATGAGCGATTTTAAACTTGACATTGACTATCCCTTTGATGTCGTCAAGGAGGAGAACCTCGAGACCAAGCCCGAGCCAATACACTACGAACTGGAGAAAATCAAGTTCCGTCACTACGGCAAAATTATCGAACGGATGATTGCTCGTGCGGCCGAGTATCCCGAGGGGGAGGAGCGTGATGCACTGGTGATGTTGCTGGCCAATCACATGAAGAAGTTGATCTACCAGATTAACAATGAAGATGTGGACGATCGTAAAATCTTCAACGACTTGTATCACTACTCTCGTGGAGCCATCAGGTTGGATCCTGAGACACACAAACTCCATGAGTATCAGGTTGTGGTGCAGCCGCAGGCTACAGGCAAAAAGAAAAAGAAAAAATGATCACGCGCGACCAACTCATCGAGATAGGGCACTTTAACAAGGCGCATGGGGTGAATGGCGAGGTCAATGCATCGTTGCAAATCGATATTGATCTTGTGACTCAACTCTCATGCCTGGTGTGTGACATGGATGGCATCTTTGTTCCATTCTTTGTCGAGTCCTACAGGCCTAAAGGGGCAACTACTGTGTTGCTCACTATCGATGGCTTCAACAACGAGCAAGAGATTTCGGCTCTCGTTGGCAAGGACTTTTATGCTTTGAAGCGCGACTATGATGAGATAGCGCAAACGATAGTTGATGACGATGATGACGAGTTGCCTCTCGATTACTTCATCGGATTCGACATGACCGATTGTGGTGTGCGAGTTGGGCAAATCGTCGATATCGATGATGCGACCGACAATGTTTTGTTCATTGTGCACCGCGATGACGACACGCTGGTGAGTGTGCCTGCTGTTGACGACCTGATTGACTCAATGGATATGGACAACCATGTCATTGACATGATCCTTCCCGAAGGGCTCTTGACAATAAATAATTAAGAATTAGGAAAACAAAAAGATTTTCAATTCTCAATTCACCATTTTCAATTTATAGAATGAAGAAGATTCACATACTCATCCTTGTCTTGGTGGCGTGTATGATTATGCCCATGGACAGCGAGGCCAAGAAAAAGAAGGTCGACATCTACGACCTCTCGCTCGATGATAATCTTGAGACACCCGAGATCGATAACGATAAACATGCGGCGAGGGTGCAGGACTACCAGTATGAGGTAGCCGTTAAACTCAAGAAACAGAATTATGATGTCGAGCTGATGCGTGACAACGAAGTCATTGTCATCACGCTGCCGGCAGGTCAACTGTTTGCACCCAACGATACGGTGTTGTCTGATCTGGGCATTGTGTCGTTGAAGCCCTTGATGAACTATCTGTCCAACCCTGGCTTCTACAAGATGTTGCTGGTAATGCACAGTGATGACACGGGCAGCAAACAGTATGTTGACAACCTGACTCGTTCTCGCGTCAATGCTGTGTTTGACTGGATTGATGAGAATGCCAGTGTCGACTTTGTTGTACCTTATGCACTGGGAGCTAGCGACCCGCTTGTTGACAACAACTCGATGGACAACCGCAAGCGCAACCGTCGTCTAGAGATTTATCTTGTCCCCGAGGATGTCATGTTGGCGCAGGCCAAGAAAGGGCGCATCAACATGAACATGAAGACTAAGTGAGGCTTTAGACACACTGTTATTCATTTAGAAAGTAAATTTAAAATATAATGGCTAAAGAGTTAAAAGACTTAACAAAGAGATCTGAGAACTATTCTCAATGGTACAATGAACTTGTTGTCAAGGCCGATCTGGCTGAACAGTCGGCTGTGCGTGGTTGCATGGTCATCAAACCTTATGGCTATGCCATCTGGGAGAAGATGCAACGTTGCCTTGACGATATGTTCAAGGCAACAGGTGTGCAGAATGCTTATTTCCCCCTGTTGATTCCCAAATCATTCCTCAGCCGTGAGGCCGAGCACGTCGAGGGATTCGCCAAGGAGTGTGCTGTGGTGACACACCACCGCCTGATGAATGACCCCAATGGCAAGGGGGTGGTCGTTGATCCCGATGCTCGCCTTGAGGAGGAACTCATCATTCGTCCCACTAGCGAGACTATCATCTGGAACACCTATCGCAACTGGATCAGTTCATACCGCGACCTGCCGCTGTTGTGCAACCAGTGGTGCAACGTCATGCGTTGGGAGATGCGCACACGATTGTTCTTGCGCACCGCCGAGTTCTTGTGGCAAGAGGGTCACACTGCACATGCCACAAGCGAGGAGGCACAAGCCGAGGCCATTCAGATGCTCAATGTCTACGCCGACTTTGCCGAGCGCTACATGGCTCTGCCGGTGGTCAAGGGTGTCAAGACAGCCAACGAGCGTTTTGCTGGTGCCATCGAGACTTACACTATCGAGGCTATGATGCAGGATGGTAAGGCACTGCAGAGCGGCACATCGCACTTCTTGGGACAGAACTTTGCCAAGGCATTTGATGTCAAGTTTATCAATAAGGAGAACCAACTTGAGTATGTCTGGGCTACTTCATGGGGTGTATCGACACGACTCATGGGCGCCCTCATCATGACGCATAGCGATGACAACGGACTGGTGCTGCCACCGCATCTGGCTCCCATCCAGGTGGTGATTGTGCCCATCTACAAGAATGCCGAGCAGTTGGCTGGCATCGACCAGGTGGTGGCTCCCATTGTCGACCGTCTGCGTGCTCTGGGCGTTTCGGTCAAGTACGACAATGCCGACAACAAGCGTCCTGGCTTTAAGTTTGCCGACTACGAACTCAAGGGTATACCTGTGCGACTGGTGCTCGGTCCTCGCGACATCGAGAATGGCACTGTCGAGGTCATGCGCCGTGACACGCTTGAGAAACACAGCGCACCGCTCGAGGGCATCGAGCAGTATGTTAAGGATCTGCTCGAACAAATCCAGCAGAATATCTATGATAAGGCTCTCAATCAGCGTCTGAGCATGACCTACAAGGTTGACACTTGGGAGGAGTTCAAAGAGCAGATTGAGAAAGGTGGCTTCTTGCTGGCACACTGGGACGGCACCACCGAGACCGAGGAGAAGATCAAGGAGGAGACCAAGGCAACCATTCGCTGCATCCCCTTGGACAGCGAGCCCGAGGAAGGCAAGTGCATCTACACGGGCAAGCCCAGCCACCGCCGTGTCATCTTCGCCCGCAACTATTGATCATAACCACTCCAGCCAGAGAGTGGCTTAGTTCCGTTATGAGTAGCCACAACTACAAACTGTGGCTACTTTTCTTTTGATAATATAAATTTTTTGTTCTTATACCTTGGCGCACCAGAACATTCACTGAATAGGCCCTTTAATTCTGTCGTTTTATGAAGAATCCGTTAGTCATAACATTGTTATTTATTATGACATGTTATTCGTGTAACAATACTGTGAAAGATCAGAAAGTTATGCAAGAATTAGATGTTGCTGTTATAAATCAGGTAACTGTAACTGATTATTTGTCATCTGGCTATGTCAAGTCCTTGACTTTCGATGAATTTACAATGAAGGGTGTTGGTGAGCCTCAAGATTCTAGATTTGTATTAATCAAAGATTGTGGTGACAGCATTTTGGTGATTCGCAATAGCAATCTGGGTGAGAAGGTTGTCTATAAGAAGAAATCTTGGGGATGGTTCAATCGTGCTGTTATTGATGATGGATTATTTTGTTACTACTACGATCGGTATTTACTTAGAGATCGGATTTTGGAGTTCTTGGCTGATTCTTCTAATACTGGAAGAGAATATATCAAGCAATTATATATTAAAACACCAAAACAATGCACCTTGTTTTCATTAAGTGATTCTTGCGTATGGAATGAAGATGAATTGCCAGACCTGAAGAAAATGAATCTGCATTCTGGACAAGTTTATAAAATGGTGGTGGGTAAAAAACATTCTTATTATTTGTGTGAAGAGAGTGATGGAATTACACTCTACAAATATTCTAAGATGGATTCTACGACTTTCTCTAGACTTCCAGGAATAAAAGAAGATGAAAAAAGTCTTCTCAAAGAATATAAATATTACAAAACAAATGGTGTGTTCAGCCATGCGGAGGTAATGCCACAGTATCTCGCGGGAGAGGAATCATTAAGGGCATGTATACTTGAAAATTCAGACCCCGCTATTAGTCAATATGTGGAGAATAAAAAGATAGTTGTTCAGTTACTGGTCAACACTCAAGGGCATGTGACAAGATGCAAACTGGTGCGTCCTAAAGATTCTGAACTAGAAAAGCAGTTGTGTCAGCATCTGCCAGTAAAGTTTATCCCTGCAACGATAGCAGATCAACCAGTAAGCGTGTGGTATACGCTTGTTATTGGCAATAACTCAATGCAGCAAGATAACTGAAAGTTGTTATTATCCTGCCACAATGTCTTCATATCGTGGGATGTCGGTCAGGAATGCATAGGTGTTGTTGTCGTAGTCGATGTGGCAACAGTAGTGTGTCATGCCGTTGCTCACCATCAAGTAGCGGGCACGCAACACCATATTATAGCGGACGATTTGGTCAAACACCTGTTGCGTGATCTCAATCTCGGGTGCCTTGTACTCAACAATGACCAGCGGTTTGCCCTGGCGGTCGGCCACCAGGGTGTCGCATCGACGCTTGATGCCGTTCTGGGTGAGAGATACCTCATTGCCCATCAATGCTGATGGAAATTGCTTTTCTTGAATCAGATATTCCACAAAGTGCTGTCTTACCCACTCCTCAGGCGTGAGCGCAACAAAGCGCTTGCGCAAGCGGTCAAAGACTAACAGGCGGTTGCCATTTTTTTTGACATTTAGTGGATAATCAGGAAGGTTGAGTGCCATAAAATTTGTAACTTTGCATTCGAGATTGCAAAGATAATAAAAATGGCCGAAAAAAAAGCATCACCCACATATTTTGGTCTGCGCAGCGAGATTCAGAAAGGCAACTTCCGACCCATCTATGTCTTGCATGGCGAGGAACCTTACTATATCGATCAGTTGAGCGAACTCATCGTCAGCACTGCGTTGTCCGAAGATGAGCGAGACTTCAATTTGGAGGTATACTATGGCAATGACGCTCTGGTGACAGATGTCATCAATTCCTGCAAGCAATATCCTGTGTTTGCCGAGCGCCGCGTCGTTGTTCTGCGTGAGGCGCAACTCATCTCCAAGCAGCAAGGACACAAAGATGACTTGCAACTGTTCAAGCATTATGCCGAGAAACCACTTGCATCGACAGTTTTAGTCATCTGTCACAAAGGGGGGAAAATGAATGCTAAGCAGTTCACCGACGTTATGTCCAAGGCAAACTCCGGAATAATCTTTGAGTCGGCCAAGGTCAAGGATAATGGATTGCCGGCTCTCATCAACACCTACTGCACCAACATGAATGTAGCCATCGATAACAAGTCGACAATGATGCTGGCCGAGTTCGTGGGAAGCGACTTGAGCCGGCTTTTTGGCGAACTCGACAAGTTGCGCATCCTGGTGGGTGACAGTGGGCGGGGTATAACGCCCGAACTTATCGAGCGTAACATTGGCATCAGCAAGGACTACAACAACTTTGAACTCGAAGATGCCCTGCGCCGCCGAGATGCCGTCAAGGCTTATCGAATCATCGACTATTTTGAGAAGAATCCTAAAAACAATCCGATTCAAGTCACTGTGGGCGTCTTGTTCTCATTCTTCTCTAATGTGCTGATTGTGCGGGCCACCAAAGACAAAACGCCCGCTGCGCTCATGGCGGCAACGGGCACTAAATCTCCTTGGCGACTTGAGAAATTCTCTGAGGCAGCGCGCAATTACAGCACGCAGGCCTGTGTCAACATTGTCTCTTATCTGCGTGAGTGCGATGTAAAGAGCAAGGGAATTGGCTCACGGCAAGCGCCTTATGACCTCTTGCGCGAACTCATCTACAAAATCCTTCACTCCTAGATTAACAGGAATTGTACAGGAGTTGCCGTAGGGTACGTTTTTCACCTTGTGTAACGTTCGACCAGTTCGTTGAGATAGTCTGTAGTGATGTTCTCTTGGTCTAAACGATAATACTCGACCTCTACATCCACTTCTCCACGGGCATAACTGGCAATCTCGTATGGCGCATACACAAAGTGGATATTGAAACCGTCAACATAGAATTGGCGTGCAAGTGGTGCGGTGGGTGTGTCAATAAAGAAACCTTTATCTTCGGTGAGTTGCTTCATATTATTTACACCTTCCATTTCATACAAGGCTTTGCTTATGACCTGACGTAACTTCAATGTGTCGGTCACCAAATCGGTCAGTTGGATAACCTTATCTTTTATAACATCATAGGTCACATATTCATTCCAGAAAAGTCCATGTGCACCTCCCATGTAGTCATCCTTGGAGAATTGAAACACGCACAGGTTCTTGCCCATCTTCATTGGGGTTAGTTGCACATGATAATATGCTTGGTTCATGCCAGTCTCTTCTGGAATTCTCTTGATATGCTTCACATTCTTGATGTCGTTTTTCTCAAAGAGAATGTAGTTCTCGGCATTGAACTCATGATTCAAGGCATCATCCAGTGACTTGAATTTATCAGGCTCGCCAATAATTTGGTCTAGCAATGCTTTCTGCAGTTTGTCAGAGGATTGACCCATGATTGTTTTGGGCCAAATCAATTCACAGGACACGTGGGCATAGAATTTATCAATCCCCTCAATCCTCATCTCGGGATTGGCTACCTCATATTGCACCATGTCCTCACGGTTGATGTGACGAAGCACAGTTAGGCACTCATCATTCTTGTTCTGATGATCAGATGCTATTGAGGCAGGTGCAACCTCGTTGTCAGTGGCTGACTTTTCCCCTCCATTACAGGCAAATGCAAACATAGGCAATGCCATGAACATAATCATTTTGATAGTTCTTTTCATAGGGGTAATTATTTGATTTGGTAATTATAGCCTAAAGTAATCATCAGTGACATGCCAGACGAACCCGAGAAAGGGTCCTTCTTATGATTGCTGAACACATCTCGCAGACCATAGTAGAATCGACCCTCAAGTGTTATTGAGTGACGAGGTTTTACACCCACCTCAAGCCCCAATCCTGCCGAGATGCCGTAGTCAAACTTGCTGTTGATGTCCAGATTCAATTGCTCATTGTGGCGGTTGGCAGTGGGAAAGCCTTCCAAGTCGGCAAAGTTGGCATAGTCAAAGTTTGCTGTGGCCGAGTGAGCGATCATATAGCCAATCTCAGGACCGGCGTTGAAGAAGCCTTTCATCCGTTCATTACCGAAGTAGATGTGTGTTAACAAGGGCAATTGAATGTAGGTGAACTTGCGCTGGTAGTGGAAGTCGGTGTCTTCGTACAATTCCTTCCAGCCGCGTTGCTCAACATTCAGTTCTAGTATGAGTCCGAAGTGGCGTTCCTCGATGTAGCGGAAACTACCACCAAACATCATTCCGGGCAAGAAACTCTGGGGCACCGATGGGTTGAACTGTGTGCGCGACAATGTGGCACCAGCCTTGCCTCCAATGCTGATCATGCCCTCATAGTGTGTTTGCGACATGGCGCACATGCACCATGTCACAACGGTCAGTATGCAGGCCAGTCGTCTCATTGCTGCACTAGGGTAGTGATCTTGTGGTCGGTGCTGAAGTGTATCACGTCAATGGCGCGGTTGATAAGTCCGCTACGGCTATTGGGACGATCAAACTTGAAGCTGGTCTGCACGCCGCGGTACAGGGGGGCATCATTGTCAATGGATATTCCCTGGCCAAGCGTGTTGATGACATACATGCCTAGGTCAAAACCAATTAGCACCATATTGGGAACAGAGCTGAACATGTCGCCGTTAAACGAATTTTTGTACATCGTCTCAACATCGCGCGTGCGGAATCCCTTGCTATTAAAGAAGCGTGAGAATACATAGGTGTCAATGTCCTGCAAATCGGTCTGGTAATCCTTGAGATAGGTCACATATTCCGGGTAGCCCACGAGGCAGAATTCGCAGTCGAAGCGTTCTTGCTTGGCCTGCTTCATGGCCTTGACTATCTTGCGCAACAGGTCTTTGCTGCTCGATGACGGCAAGAACACATACCGTGAGCCAGGATTCATGTGCCGTGATAGGTTGTCATACGACAAATCGCCACTCACTGTCAATGATGACGTGGGCATGCCCATCTGGTCGATGTGGCTGCGCAGGTTGTCAAAGATTTCTTTGCCCTCGCTCGACGCATCCATCAAGTAGATGACATGATAGCCTTCAAATTGTTTGCCGAACCAGTCAAGCACACGCTCGGTGAACTGTGGAGTGGGGGAGTTGACTTGAATTACATTGGTGTTTTCCTGATAGTCGTTATTCTTGGTGGTGAAGCAATTGACCACATCGATGTTGTTTTCACCACCAAATTTGTTGAGACGCTCCAGTTGCTTGGGCTCACTGGGAGCAATGAGCAAGTTCATGTCAAGCATTTCGGGCAGTGCCAGCAGACTGTCGGTCACATTAAGGTTGTGCTCGGTGTCCCACACATGTACGTTGATGTGCTTGGTGGCCGATGCTCCAGCGCTGTCCAGTGCCAGCAGGAAGCCCTTGTAGAAATCGGTATACAGGTAGCCCTGACGAGGTGCGGGATTTTTGTGTAATTGGAAGGGGAGTACAATACCAATATTTACTTGACTGTTGCGCTTGGCTGCCACCAACTGATCGTATAGATTATCGATGCGAGAGGCGTAGTTTGCTTCCAAGTCCTCAATCGAGATTGACTTCATGTCACCCAATACGCGCTCGGTGTAGGCCTTGGGCACAACAATGGTCTTGCCTTTCTTGGCCTTTTTCATGTCGGGATTGGCGGTCTGAATGTCCTCGGTTGCTACTCCATAGCGGTGTGCAATTGACGAGAATGTCTCGCCATCCTGGATTTTGTAGTTATAGAATCTGATGCCCCGTTTCTCGTAATGGAATGGTAGGGCCGAGTCTTTGACCACTTTTATAACCTGACCAGCCACATATTGCGACGGCGCTAAACTCGGATTGTTGGTAAGCAATCCCTCGATGGTCGTGTTAAAACGTTTGGCGATCGTATAGATTGTTTCTCCAGGCTCGATGGTGTGCTTCACCTTCTCGCCGCTAGCAACAATGACTACCTCTTCCTGTTGGTTGCCGAAGGCTGAACGCACTTGATTGGACGGTGACATTTGTCCTCGACTGAATGTCACGGGCAGGAAAAGCAACTGTTTCTTTTCCAGTTTGCCCGAAGCATCAGGATTATAGCGCAGGATCTCGTCAGTGGTTACACCCAGTTTCTGGGCGATGCCGTAGAGTGATTCTTTATTGGCTACCTGATAGTAATAATAGGTATTGCCCGCTATCTGCTTGGTGGGCAAGTTGAGTTGAGCATGAATCGGTTGCGACAAAAAACAGGCAACAATGATGCACAACAATATACGCATTTTATTCATAATCAATACAATGGTTTGCGATTGTTAAAGCATTGGTTTAAGTGCAAGCAAGCATTACTACTTGCCTACAAACTGCAAATATACAACAATTTCTTGAATTACCAAAAAGAAACTGAAAAGCCTTTTTGTCACGGAGTCAACACGCGTTCGCCTACCAGTTTGGCAAGTCTGATTTTCTCGGTCTGTAACCTCTGCTGCTCTTGCATCAAATCTTTGACCTCCTGGTAAGTTGCCGCATGTTTCATCTGCGATTTGATGGTGTCAATCTTGTTTTGAATGGTATTTAGGCGCCACGTGTTCAGCGCTTCAGGCACTAGTGTGGTCAGGCGGTCGAAGTCCGAGAGCACATGCGTATACTGGGTGTGAATCTTGCTCAGTTGGTGGCGCTCGGTCACCAGTCGGCTCGACATCTCGCGCACACGGTCGTCAGGATGAGAGCACAGGCGGCGTTCAAGGTACAGTTGCCTGAAGTCATTGATTTGTTCCGTGATCTTTAGGCTATACTTGCTGCGGATTCGCTTTTCCTCACTCTCGATGATGTCGATTGACTTGCCCACCGGATCGATGGTGCGCAACTCTTTTTCACATTCCTCATTGGTGCGGATGGCAACTTCCTGCTCGACGCGGGCCAGGTCTTTGTAGAACGGCTCCAGTTCTTGGAGTGCGATGTCAAAGATTTGAGCGAAGGTCGGGTCAGTAAAGTGAATCGTGTCATCCATGCTCATCTCATTGTAGATGTGCTCGACAACGGTGGTAGGGCTCACGCCATCTTCATACTCGGTGTCGCACAGGTAGCACATGCCGAATTTGGCAATCAGCCGGGCCACAATGCGTTCCTCGCGATAGGTGGGCGATTGCAACGGCACAATCACAGCAGGTTGCTGTGTGGGTTGAGACGTAGCATCGATGTTGGGCTCTGGTTCGGGATGGTCGTGAGGTTCACTGGCAGCCTCCTGTGCCTCACGGCGCCGCTGGTCGCGCTCACGTTGCTTGAATGCCTCCTCGCGGTTGGCATTAATTTGCTTCTTGATTTCGCGCAGCAGCATCTGCTCGCTCACACCAAACTGGCGGCTGCATTCCTTGGCATAAACCGAGCGGGTGATTTCACTCGGGATGACCGCAATCGATCGTACCACTTCACCGATGGCTTGCGATTGCTTGATGGGGTCGTTGGCAACACCTTCTAGCAGGATGCGCGTCTTGAATTGAATGAAATCACTCTCATTCTGGTCAATGTATTGCTGAATTTCGCTGCTACTATGTTTACGGCTATAACTGTCAGGATCATCGCCATCGGGTAGCAACAACACCTTGATGTTCAGCCCATGAGACAATAGTTTGTCGATGCCCTTCATGGCAGCGCGTATGCCGGCAGCATCGCCATCAAACATCTCGGTGACGTTCTCGGTGAAGCGGTGCAACAGATGGATGTGACCATCGGTCAGTGCCGTGCCGCTTGATGCGATGACGTTTTCAAAACCTGCCTGATGCATCGAGATGACGTCGGCATATCCCTCGACAATGAAACACTTGCCCTGCTTGGCAATTTCGCGTTTGGCCTGAAATAGACCATACATCGTGCTGCTGCTCTTGTCATAGATGATAGAGTCGGGCGAATTGAAGTACTTGGCGTGGTCATCCTTCTTGAGTGTGCGCCCCCCGAAGGCAATCACCTTGCCTGCCACGTTGAAGATGGGGAACATCACACGTCCGCGATAGAAGTCATAGCCACCGCCATGCTGGTCGTCCTTGCACAAGCCCAGTTTGAATAGCAATTCTCGGTTGTAGCCTTGCGCGGTCGCTGCCTTGTAGAGTGCAGAACGGTCTTCAGGGCAGTAGCCTAATCTGAACTTGCGTATGGTGGCATCGGTGAAACCGCGCTCACGGAAGTAACTCAGCCCTATCTCTTGACCGGCCTGGGTCTCCCACAGTTGCTCCTCCATCCAGCGGCATGCCCACTCGTTGACGATGAGCATCGACTCACGTTCGGTCTGCTCGGTGCGCTCCTCATCGGTGAGTTCGCGCTCCTTCACCTCGATGTGATATTTGGCTGCTAGATACTTGAGTGCATCGGGAAAACTCATCTGCTCGTGCTTCATCACAAAGCCTACAGCACTGCCGGCCTCACCACAACTGAAGCACTTGTAGATTTGCTTGTTGCGCGACACATAGAACGAAGGTGTGCGATCGTTGTGAAACGGGCATAGACCCACCCAGTTGGCACCGCGTCGCCGCAGCGTCACAAAGTCGCTCACCACATCCACCACATCGGCCGTGTCGATGATCTGCTGTACTGTATTCCGGTCTATCATATCATTCAATGTACAATGCTTATCGCACAGTGCATACTTTCAAGAACGTGCAAAGATAATACTATTTCTTGAAATAAAAAAATCACTTCTCATTTCTTATTGGTGTGCAAAAAAGCCGTGGCGGTTGAGCCACGGCTTTTGTTGATAGCAGGGTGGGGAATTACTCCTCGTCGAGGAGGATGTTCATCACCTCGATGGCACTCTTCATGACGTTGGTGCCGGGGCCGAAGATGGCGGCAACACCTGCCTTGTAGAGGTAGTCGTAGTCCTGCACAGGAATCACACCACCAGCGGTGACGATGATGTCCTCGCGGCCCAGCTTCTTGAGTTCGGCAATGACGGCGGGGATGAGGGTCTTGTGGCCAGCGGCCAACGAAGACACACCCAGCACATTCACGTCGTTCTCGACAGCCTCGCGAGCACTCTCCTCCGGAGTCTGGAAGAGCGGGCCCATGTCGACGTCGAAGCCGCAGTCGGCATAACCGGTGGCAACCACCTTGGCACCACGGTCGTGGCCGTCTTGACCCATCTTGGCAATCATGATGCGCGGCTGGCGACCATTCTTGGCTGCAAACTTAGCGGTAAGTTCGCGAGCCTTCTGCAGGTCGGGATCTGATTTGGTTTCTGCTGAATACACGCCTGAAATGGTTTTAACAACTGCTTTGTAACGGCCCACGACCTTCTCGCAGGCATCAGAAATCTCTCCCAGCGAAGCGCGGTCCTTGGCAGCCTCGACAGCCAGTGCCAGCAGGTTGCCCTCACCGGTCTCCACGCAATGGGTGAGTGCGTCAAGGTCGGCCTTGACCTTGGCCTCGTCGCGGTTGGCGCGCAGACGCTCCAGACCCTCGACCTGCTCCTTGCGAACCTCGGTGTTGTCAATCTCGAGGATGTCGATGGGATCTTCCTTCTCCAGAGCATACTTGTTGATACCGACGATGGTCTGACGGCCACTGTCAATGCGAGCCTGGGTACGTGCGGCTGCCTCCTCGATGCGCATCTTGGGCACGCCGGTCTCGATGGCCTTGGCCATACCGCCCAACTTCTCAATCTCCTCGATGTGAGCCCATGCCTTCTGCACAAGTTCGTCGGTCAGTTTCTCCACGTAGTAACTACCTGCCCAGGGATCAATAGCCTTGGTGATGTAAGTTTCCTGTTGGATATAGATCTGGGTGTTACGGGCGATACGAGCCGAGAAGTCGGTGGGCAGTGCGATTGCCTCGTCGAGTGCGTTGGTGTGCAGCGACTGGGTGTGACCCAGAGCAGCAGCCATAGCCTCGATGCAAGTGCGGCCCACATTGTTGAATGGATCCTGTGCAGTGAGCGACCAGCCCGAAGTCTGGCTGTGTGTACGCAGCGACATTGACTTGGGGTTTTTGGCACCGAAACTCTTGACAATCTTGGCCCAGAGCAGACGGCCAGCGCGCATCTTAGCAATCTCGGTGAAGAAGTTCATCGAGATACCCCAGAAGAACGACAGACGCGGAGCAAATGCATCAACATCAAGGCCAGCGTTCACACCTGTGCGGATGTAGTCCATACCATCAGCCAGCGTGTAAGCCAACTCGATATCAGCGGTTGCACCTGCCTCCTGCATGTGGTAGCCCGAGATCGAGATCGAGTTGAACTTGGGCATGTTCTGAGAGGTGTACTCAAAGATGCTAGCGATGATCTGCATCGAGAACTTGGGAGGATAGATATAGGTGTTGCGCA
>DGWI01000054.1:0-1124 GCA_002396085.1 Porphyromonadaceae bacterium UBA4262 | reverse complement strand
CCTTGAGGATGTCGTTCTGGATGGTACCAGCCATCTCCTCAAGTTTAGCTCCCTGCTCCAGACCCGACACGATGTAGAATGCCATGATGGGTAGCACAGCACCGTTCATGGTCATCGATACCGACATCTTGTTCAGGGGGATGCCGTCGAACAGCACCTTCATGTCCTCGACCGAGCAGATCGACACACCTGCCTTACCCACATCACCGACCACGCGCTCGTTGTCGGCGTTGTAGCCACGGTGTGTCGGCAGGTCAAATGCCACCGACAGACCCTTCTGGCCCGAAGCCAGGTTACGGCGATAGAATGCGTTACTCTCGGCAGCAGTCGAGAAACCGGCATACTGACGCACAGTCCACGGACGGAACGGGTACATCAGGCTGTAGGGACCACCCAGGAAGGGAGGAATACCAGCCACAAAATCAAGGTGTTCAAGGCCCTCAAGGTCTTGCTTGGTATAGACGGGCTTGATGTCGAGCAACTCGGCATTCTTCCACGACTCACCCATCACGAGAGGCTTATGCTCAACATTGAAAGCCTCATTTGCGATATCTATATTCTTAAAATTTGGTCTCATTGTTCAGCCTCCTTATTTTAACAGTTTAGCGTTAAAGGCCTTCAGCGTACCCAGCACATTGGTGCGGACATTGATGAAGTGGGTGATGCCCAGTGCCTTGAATTCGTCAGTCTCGGGACCTGCAAGCACCAATTCGGCGCGGCCGTCCAGCAACTTGACTGCATCGGGGATGAGAGCAGCATACTCGTCGTCGCTCGAGCAGAGCACCACGACATCGGCCTTCTGCTCCATGGCGGCGTTGATGCCTTCCTCAACAGTCTTGAAGCCATTGTTGTCAATCAGTTTGTAACCAGCACAAGCAAAGAAGTTGTCGCTGAACTGGGCGCGTGCCAGACGCATAGCCAGGTTACCAATCGTGAGCATGAACACGACGGGTGTGTTGGCAGCGTGCTCAGTGGCCAGGCGAATCTCCTCGAACTGGCTAGCCAGGCGCTTGGTGTTCAGGCTGACCTCACCCTCCTCGTGGTTGCAACCGCAGGCGCACTTGTGAGCAGCCTCGCAAGCATCGGCCTTGTCGGCAGCCTTCTCGGTGAAGTTGGGGAACTGG
>DGWI01000032.1:760-9247 GCA_002396085.1 Porphyromonadaceae bacterium UBA4262 | reverse complement strand
TCGGCAAGTGAGGACGCTGCGAGGTGAGTCATAAAGTTTGCAAGTATAACGATATCAAGCGCTTATTCTGAAGATTTGTTTTTAGTCTTATGACCACCCGTGTTGGATAACAGGCTTTCCAGCACGGGCAGCATGCGATTGAGGTTGCCATACTGAATCATAAAGTTCCAGAAGGGCTCGAACTTCTTCCAACCTCCCATATAGAACAGATGTGCCAACTGCTGCTTTAGGTTGTCATGGCCAGAACTTGCCTTGAAGATGTTGCTCCAAGAATAAAACTCGCGGTAGGCCCAATCGTAGCCTTGTTTTAACTCTTCGGCTGTCAGACCAACAGTCTTATAGACAACTGTCCGTGTGTCGTACTTGCTCCAGTCATAGGAAGTGATGCGCCCATCACGCTCCATCTGTTGGAACAAGCGTGTACCAGGATAAGGCGTGAGTATATGGAATGTCGCCGTGGTGATACTATGTTTAATTCCCCAATCAACAGTCCTGCGGAAAACATCTTTATCATCGTGGTCAAGGCCGAAAACGAAACTGCCATTGATCATGATGCCAAGACTATGCAGTCGTTCTACGGCTGCCACATAATCCTTAGACAGATTCTGCAATTTATTACTGGAACGGAGGTTCTCTGGTGAAAACGTCTCGAAGCCCAAGAACAAACTACGCAAGCCAGCCTCAGCAGCCTTCTCTATCAGATTACCATTTAGCACAGAAGCAACGGTGGCTGCACTCTGAAATACTCTGCCCATGCCACGCATTCCCTCGAACAGTTCGGAAGCAAAACGGGGATTGCCCAGCAAATGGTCATCAAGGAAATAAAGGTGTCTGCCAGGGAGTCTGTCAATCTCAGCTAACGCATCATCCACCTTTTGAGTGTAAAACGATTTCCCCTCACCATAAAAAGCATCTTTGTAGCAAAAATCGCAATGATGAGGACAGCCTCTCGAGACAACCAATGAATTGGGCACGAAATACTTTTCTCGCTTGATAAGATCGCGACGAACAAGAGGTATATTCTCCAGGCTTCTCCAACTGGCCACATATCGTTTCTGAGGATGTCCTTCACGCAAATCGTCGATAAAGCGTGGAAATGCCTCCTCGCCTGGCCCAAGAAGAATGGTGTCGGCATGCCCTGCGGCTTCATCCGGAAGACTGGTAACGTGCAGGCCTCCCATTGCCACATATACCCCTCGTTGTCGATAACTATCGGCAATCTCATAGGCACGACAGGCATTGGTGACATACACTTGCAGGCAAACCAAATCGGGCGTGTCGTCAAGAGTCAGTTTCTCAACATGCTGATCTTGAATCTCCACATCGTCGTCATCTGAGAAATATGCAGCAAGTGTAGCCAGACCCAAAGGTGGGAATAGCGAATATTTGATGGGTCGCCAATAAGGGCTTTCAGCCTCCTGCAGTGCAGGCAGTATCATCTTAACTCTCATTCGGTCTATCTATTCTTTCTCGATGCTATTTTAATAACGCACAATAGTCTACGAAATGTATATAGAGAAACTTGGAGGGTGGCAAACTCAACAATCCACCACCCTCCCATGACAGTTGTGCATGACGACTATAGGCCAAGAAGCAAGCCTACACATCTGCTGAACCCACAAAAGATTCGCCTGCGCGATCATTGTCCATTCAACAGTTGCCGATGGGTCCTGGTGTGGGCAACGTATTTGTCGAGGTACCACTGCTTGAAGCCGCGCTCAAGCACATCGGCGGCGTCACGACCGCCCGACCAGTACTCAAATCGGCCAAACAAGATGGCCTTCAGCCCCAGTGGTGTGCCATCGTCGGGCAACAATTGGGGCAGACGATGCCGCTCGGTATAATACTTGATTTTGTTCTCAACATTTGCACCCCCCTCGAGCATCCACTTGACCCATACTTGTTCATATCCCCAGAACAGTGAATCAACCCCCTGGGGAGGATCGTCCTCACCGTTGTAGTAACGGCAGTCTAATATCAATTCTTCGCGTGTCATATCGTTGGCAAAGATACAACTTTTTCACTGAACTTTTTGTTTATCCCCCTGTAAAAGAGTTCTTAGTTCTCAGTTTTCAGTTCTCAGTTCTCAGTCTTCAGTCTTCAGTTCTCAGTCTTCAGTTCTCAGTTCTCAGCGCCAACCGATAACCGACAACCGATAACCGACAACCGATAACCGATAACCGACAACTGATAACCGACCGACGACTGTGCTGGCGCTACACCGGCTGGATGCCCATCGACAGGATTTGTGACAATCCACGGCACCACCAGTCCCTGACCTCAACCGCAGTCACTCAATGCCCAGACTGGTGAGGATGAAGCCAGCGATGGCAGTCTGACGGATGGTGTCCTGGCGACCCGGAGCGATGCCGGCTCCATAGGCGATGAACGTGGTGGAATCCTGCCCGCTGACAAAGCCGTGAGTGCCACCACGCTTCGACTCCACCACTGCGCCTGTGCGGTTGTTGGTCACAGCTACTCCCAGCACTGGTTCAATGGCGAGTGCGGCTGCCGGGTCGGCCCCTAGGGCAGTGAGTTCGTCCTTCTCAACAATGCGAAACATCGCGCGCTCGTCGGCAGGCAACGCATCAAGCAATCGCCTGACACGGCGCAGGGTCTTCTTGTCGCCAGCCTGACGCAGATACAAGAAACTGGTGTTGCCTCCGCTATAGAAGCAGGCTCGCCACTCGCCGCCAGGTTGCTCACTGAGCAGACCGGCGCGTGTGAGCCACACATTGGGGCTGAGCGTGCGGTCATAGTCGCAGAAGCCGTGGTCGCCCGTGACGATGACCATCGTGCTGTCCATGCGCCCGGTGAGTCGCAGGTTCTCCAGGATGGTGCCCACAGCATGGTCGGCACTGGCCACATCACACAGCAGTTGCTCGCTGCTGGTGCCCAAGGCGTGCTGGCTATAGTCGGTGGTGATGAGGTGAATGGTCATGAGCCGTGGCTGATAGCGATTCATCAGATAGTTGGCCATGGCTGCGGTGCGACCGTCGCGCTGCAGCGATCCAGCCCGATAGGTGATGTTGTCAAGGTGGCCGCAGGCCTGCTGCTCCAGCTCGTCGAGTATGCCCGCAGGCGTGCAATAGGGCTTGATGTAGGCCATCTGGTCGCAACTGTAGTCAAGCGACCAGAACTCAGGCACATTGTAGTCGATATAGGGGCTTCCGGTCGATGTGGGCCAGAAGAGCGAGGCAGTCTTCATGCCCGCCTCGTGGGCGCGTTGCCAGATGGTGGGCACAGCAATCGAGTCGGCCCACCAGTAACTGATGCGTGCCGTATCGCGATTGCACATGAAGGGCCGGTTGTAGAACACACGATGCCGGGCGGGCACCACACCGGTGACCAGGGTGGTGTGCGAGGGATAGGTGGCGGCGGGCGGCACCCCCACGACACGCCCGATGCGCAAGCCGTCGCGGCTCATCATCTTGAGAAACGGCGACGGCATGGTGGGCTCGTCGATCATCGGGGCCCGCAAGCCATCGATGGTGATGAGTATCACATACTTGGGTTGTGTGGCGGTGACCGCCACCACGCCCAGCACCAGGGCGGCACACAGTGCCGCAAATAGTCTCTTCGTCATACTTTAACCCCGAGTCAGTTGCCCTCGGCATTTCCTGTTTTAGTTCAAGTGCAAGACCGATCGCCCCAGTCGAGAAACCTATCGACCGAACCAACCGGTGTGCAAATGTCGGAAATTCTGGGCAACCGCAACGAGTGTTTAACCTTTTTTATAGAAGCAACAAACAGTCACGCCACATCCACTCACGGAAACGAATGCCGTGAATCCCCCCCAAAAACAGGGGCGGCTCGATGTGGAGCCGCCCCGAAGCGAACCTTCAAGAGGTGGAAATCGTCTTACTTGACCAGAATCTTAGTGGTGCGCTGTGTGCCGTCCGAGAGGGTCTCACGGATGATGTTGATGCCCTGCTGCGGTTGGTTCAAGCGGTGTCCTGCTACTGAGTAGACCTCGGTCTTGACAACCTGTGCGTTGGCACTGACGGACTGCACAGCACTGTTGCCAGTCATGTGTAGAGCCAACTCGGTGACCACCACGCGGTCATCGCCCTTGGGCTGCTCCAGCATCTTCTCATAGAGGAAACGCACCTTGTGGCGTCCAGGAGCGAAAGTGAGTTCCGCATCGCTGAAGTTGCTGCTGCTAGCATCGGCCTCGCCGCAGAACTCCTTGACCACGGTGTCATCGATAGTGATGCGTGTGCCGTCGTTGAACGACAGGCTGCCCATAAAGTTGAACCAGTCCTCCGAACTGTTCAGCGCACTCCAGGCGAGTGTGGCCTGGCAACCTGCGGGCACGACAAACTCGGCATCGAGCCACGAGCGCACCTTGCCGGTGAATTCGATATAGGCCGTGGAGCTATAGGCCGTGTTGTCCTCGACGATAAAGGGGTGGTCGGCACTGGTGTTGAACGAGAATTCACCCTCCTCGACGATGGGGCTGTAGTCGGTGGTCTGGGTCACCGATTGTGCCGAGGCCAAGAGTGATAGTACTCCCAACAATATGAATATCTTGAATCGCATGAGTTCGTCATGATTGTGCCCGCAAAGTTACAAAAAAAATGTTCTTTACTAGCCTGTTAATCATATTTTGAACACCCATCATGGTGGTCATTTCTTCTTATATTTGGCTCGGACGATATCGTAGGAGTTGCGCGTCAGGTCGCGCAGCAGGTCGTCGGGGGCGGTGGTGGCATCGATGCCTATCCAGTGCCGCGCCGAGAGGTTGAAGGGCTTGCCGATGCAGTCGTGGCCACGACTGTCCGATTGCAATGCATTACCTTGTAAAACCTCATGCAGATGAAGCAGATCAAGCTGATATTCTTGATAGAGCTGACTTATCTGCTAAAAAAACCTGTCTGCTAGATCTGCTAGATCTGCATGAGAAAAATCAATCTCAGAATGATTCATTGTCTGGCCAATCACGCGGCACGCCGCGTCCCTACATGAGATGCGTCACGACCCCGAAGTGGTCGCAGTCGAAGAACGAGAACATGTGGCCGTGCACATAGAACACCAGCACACCACTGGCATAGTGGAACGCCGTGAAGGGCAGTTTCTCCTCCACATCATCGCCCAGCGAGAGGCAATAGTTGCGATAATCTTCAATGTTCATTGTACTTCCAGTTTGGGCTTCACAGGATCGGTCAGGTGATAGACGTGGTCATACTCCACGGTCAACACGCCCTTGACCTGCCTGAAGTGCTGCATGGTCTCGTCGAGCGTCTTGTCATCGGGCTTGCGCAGTGCCATGCCATTGATCATGTGGTAGTCGTAGACCACCTCACAACCATATTCCTTGATGGCCTCGAGCAGCGGTTGCTTACCGACCTCGGCATCATACATCACCAGCAGCACCGACGGCGAGTGCTCCTGCACATTGCCCTGCTCAACTGGTGTGGGGATGCTCCTCGAGTCGGTTGCCACAACCTGTCGCTTGGCTCGGCACGACGACAGAGCCATGATGGCCAAAACAAGGAGGGTGGCCCAACGGGTCACCTCCTTGCTGGCGTTGTGGCACTTGGGTTTCATGCCATGAGATTGCTCACCAGGGCGGCAATCTTGGCGCGGGTGCCGTCGGTCTTCTGCTCGTCATTCATGGCAGTGACGATGCCCGTGTCGGTCGCGTTCCAGTAGTTGCAGATGTCGCGATACTCGGCCATGGCACCGTCGTAGACACCGGGCGAATAGGATGACATGAGCAGAGCCATCTTCTGCACCTTGGCGGGCTTGTTGACGCAATACATGCGCTGGATGGGAGCCTGAATCTGTGCGCAGAGGGTGAAGTAGTAGATGGGGGCAGCCAGCACCAGCACCTCGGCCTCGGCCAGCACGGGATAGATCTCTTGCATGTCGTCCTTCTGGATGCAGGCACCGTTGCCCTTGGTGTGGCAATACTCGCATGCCAGGCAGCCGGCAATCTTCTTGTGCGACACGTTGACCAGGGTCACCTGATGTCCTGCTGCCTCGGCAGCGTTCTTGTACTCCTGAGCCATCCAGGCAGTGCTTCGGTTGGCTCGCGGCGATGCTTGTAGAATTACAACGTTCATGATTTTCAGTTTTTCAGTTCTTGGTTTTCAGTTCTTAGTTTTCAGTTCTCGGTTCTCAGTTTTCAGTTTTCAGCCACAACCGATAACCGACAACTGATAACCGACAACCAGTTAATCGCGATGATAGTCCTTGACATAGTCACGGGGTGGTTTGCCATAGTAGTTCTTGAACATGCGGCTGAAGTGCTGCGGATAGTCAAAGCCCAACAGTTCGGCAGTCTCGCCGATGCTGCATCCGCCGACGATGAGATCCCTGGCGCGCTGCATGATGAAGCGACGGATGATGCCCGAGGCGGTGTCGCCGGTCATCTCCTTGATGAGGTCGCCGAAGTAGTTGGGCGACAGGCACAACTCACGGGCGCAATACTTGACCGTGGGGAACCCGTGCTGGCGATAGATGCCGGTGGCGTAGTAGTCGCCCAGCAGACGCTCAAAGCGTGTGAGCAGAGCCGAGTGGGCGGGCGTGGACAGCGACAGTTGCCGGGCATAGAGCCGCGCCACATGCTCGAGCACCAGCGTGATGAGGGCGATGACGATGTGCGGCGTGTGGCCGTCGGGCGCGGCAGTCAGTTCGGTACGTATGGCTTCGAGCAGATTAACCAGCGTCTGCCGCTGCTCGTCGGTCATGAGCAGTGCCTCGCTCGTGTTGTAGGAGAAATAGGTGTAGCCTCGCATGCGGCGCCCCAGGTCGGTGCCCCGCAGCAGCTCGGGGTCGAAGAGCAACGCCCAGCCCTTGGTGTGAATCTCCTCGCCCTCGTCGGTCTTGCCGCCTATCTGTCCCGGTGCCACACACATCAGCGCATGCCGATTGAGCACATACTGCATCTGCCCATAAGACAGGTCCTCGAGCGTCTCATCGGCCAGGAACATGCCATACACGTCATAGTTGTTGAGCGAGTGACGGCAGTGCTCCAACTCATCGTAGTGGATGACCGAGACGAGCGGGTGCAACACCGCAGCACCTATATAGCGGGCATAGTCGTTGACTTGATGTACCTTGAGTATCTTCTTCATTTCAGCCTTGCAAAATTAGGGCTTTTCGGTGACATCAGCAACACAAATGGCGAAAATCAGTAAATCGGGTTGATTTATCAGTCATTCATTTAGGCCCTGATCGCGATTATAGGCGTAACTTTGCCACCACAATAAAGAACTAAAATCATCAAGACTATGACAAAGATTGCATCCATCAGACCAAACGTGTCATCTCAGGTAGGGACGCGGCGTGCCGCGTGATTGCCGCTGTCGTCCACTAATATTGCTGATTGCCTTGTAAATCAGAATGATTCATTGTCTGGCCGATCACGCGGCACGCCGCGTCCCTACAATGTGAAATTGTCGGGCAAATTCATTTTGACACACCCACATTTGATCACTCGTAACTTGTAACTGTGTCACCCACTGCTGTCAACACGGTAGTCAAAGTAGTCTTTCCAGTCCTTGCCTTGCTTGAAGAGAAGATCTTGCGCGAGCGACACTGCAAGCCACTCGGCATTGCTCATGCCGTTGGCATAGCCCAGATAGCCCACTTTGGGGCATTCTTTATCCTCAACGTGGTAGATGAGAACCTCAAAGAGCCAACGTGCAAGCCTTTCCATCTTGTCGTTAAATTTATCATATTCCATAATATCCAAAATTTACAAAAGTTACACAAAACTGTGTGCGCTGCTTTCACAAGTGGCGCACACCTACTTAACAAAAACTAACAACTAAAAATCATGACAGAAAAACTACGACTTCAAATCTCCCTGTTTGCATTGTTTTGCTCGGCTGGTTGAGGGCATCGACATCAACCAGTTATCAAAAATCTCGGCGACATTGCCCAAGACCTTCATGCCATTGACCTCGATAACCTCATATTTTGCCTCGCTGATGTAGTAGTAAAAACTACCCATCATGTTATCTTTGTACCACAGCGACAGCAATATCGAGCGTGTCTGCTTGCGGCGCTGGCAGTGTGTGATTTGTCGCAACTCGTCGAGTTGAGGCATTTCTATCCATTTTTGTGCCCTTTCAAGCACTTTGTTGAATTTTGTTTCTAGTTCGTTCATTTTTTTGGTGTTATTTTCCGCAAAATGCGGTCGTTCATAAAAAAGTCGGCAATGTCGTGCTTCTGAAGCCTGTCATAGGTGCTGGCATGCTCTTCAAGAAAGTCACTCACTGCAATCTTGAATCCCTGTCGGCTCAACGCTTGCGCCTTGCGCCACCACAGGGCATAGGTTTTGCTCTTGTGCAACTTGCGGTCATTCTCTAGGTCTAGGTCGGGATAGAGCAAGATGTTCTTGTGCTTGATGGGCATCGCCCAGCGCAGTGGCCACAAGTTGCAGGATTTTTTCTTTTTCCATGATCTTTTGGGGGTTAGTAAGAGAGTGATTAATAGATTAATATATCTTTATCTCCAAAATCTCCAAAATCTCCA
>DGWI01000032.1:0-672 GCA_002396085.1 Porphyromonadaceae bacterium UBA4262 | reverse complement strand
TGGAGATTTTGGAGATTTTGGAGATTATTCTAGAAACCTGTATTTACGGCCGATTTTCATGAGTGTTCGTGCCTCGACCGACCGTTGAACGATTTGGTAAGCCATCGCTGGCCCGCACATGAATTTACTCTCAATCATGCGCACCAACTTGCCCGAGCCTACCACATTGGGGTCGCCGAAGAGTTCTTGACTGTCGATAAAATCGGCTTCGTCAAAGTCGGCTTTCACAATCTTGCGCTCACTCAGCGTGCCGTTGCCCACCATGCGGCCCCTCGACCTCGAAACGATGATAAAAATATTCACCAAAATCAGATAACACAATGCAGTATATCCAACTAGGCAACTTTGACCTCAACGTGTCGCGCATCTGCCTGGGGTGCATGGGATTTGGCGACGCAACCGCGCTCATGTGGTCATCATACTCTGCCGTGCCGAACTTGCCCGCGACTAACCGTCATCCCCTTTGCCACCTCGGGCGGCAGCGGCATCCAGAAGGCGTGTGCCGACCTGAAAGCCACCTATCCAGATGTGAATTGGCGAGAGGGCAAACTCCTGAACCACGCATCAATAAGCGAGTTGCAGCACTGGGTGGAAAGTAGCCGATAACATGGCTCAAATATGCAAACAACAAGAGGATGTGCCACTTCTGAAATGAACCCAAAAAGTTAGACA
>DGWI01000016.1 GCA_002396085.1 Porphyromonadaceae bacterium UBA4262 | reverse complement strand
TATCCTGCAAAATGACCCATAGGTCTAATTTTTATTGGCAACTATCAATGGAGGCAGCCTTGACGCGGAAGAAGTTAGTGTTGGGGTCGGGGTCGAGCAGGCGGTATTCGCTGTGATTGCCCCATGGTGCGGGTTGGTCGACAATCTCCATATCTTCACCCGTGTCATTGCTGATGTAGGGCGAAATCATCTGATGCCATGACTCGATGCGCTCCTTGGCGTCCAGATAGTACATCAAGTCGTTCTCATCGGCCACGAGTTCGCGCAGATATTGCAGATACTTTGCCTTGAAGTCATCAAATTCTAGAATGCGCTTGATGAGCGGATTCCCGTCCTGTCCCCAGTGGAGTGGATCCTGGCGACCAGAGTCACTCTGCGCACCGCACTGACTGCTGGTGCCCAGGGTATTGTCGTAGTCGTAGGGCAGCAGGTAGACTTTGTAGTCATAGAGATCCTCGGTGGTGAAGTAGAGATAGTAGTTGTTGGCATTGTTCCAGTAGTCATCCCACATGCCCACGGCCACATTAACGGCATAGGTGCGCAGCAACAGATCCACATCACACACCTCATTGATCCACTGGTAGAAACTCTCACGGCTCTTGCCGTTGAGTTTGAGTTGGAAATCAACGAGTTGAGCCACTGCGTCATCAAAGCGCTTGGTGTTGGTCTGCAAGGTGTAGGTGTGGTCGTCATCGCTGTCGTCATCATACCAATAGTCACCATTATAGGGATCGGTCAGCGATGCGGGCTGACCCACATACTTGCACTTCCACAGGTTGCCGTTATGGGTGCCGAAGGTCAGCGAGTCGTTACGTTGCTTGAGGTAGTTCTCGTCGATAGGTTCGTTCATTTCATACACCCCATAGTAGGCCTCGCTGGGGTCGCCGTCAACCTTCAGCCACAGTCGGCAGTAGTGGCTGCGCGGTGCGGTCCACACGCCATACTGGCGGAAGAGGTTGTAGCAGAACAACTCGCGCACATACATCGGGTCGTCCTTGAACCACTTGAGCACAAACTTGCGCACGCCCTGCACGGTGTGCTCTTCGTCCTTGTTGAACTTGCGCAGGTTGATGCCCAGGTGCACATGATGCCAGTCGGTGTTGCCGGCCTCATGCATCTGGCCATGGTTGCCCTCAGGACGGCGTCGCGATGTGTTGCCCTTCAGTCGCAGGCCGATGTCGGCAATCGATGTCGTGTCGCCCTTCTGGATGAAGTCAAATCGGTCGGCCATGATATATTGTTTGGTGCCACTGTTCTGGTCGTAGAGTTGCAGCAATCTGTTCCATTCGGTCGGGTTCACGGTGATGTGTATCTCGGGTAGTGAACTAGGATCCCAAACGTAGTCGTAACCCTGTAGGCCAGGTTCGGGTGTGATTTTTCCTAGCATGATATTGATGATCATGTTCACATCGGCCACATCGACCTGACCGTCCCCAGTGACATCGGCTGTGGCATTCTCTGCCTTGCCCAGCATCACGTTAATGGCAGCGTTGACGTCGGCCACATCAACAGTGCCATTGCCATCGACATCGCCCAGTACTGCTGCTTGGCTTGACAAACCTGCCAGCAGCATGATTAAAAGTAGTATTTTCTTCATTCTGTTACCATTTAGTTGCTACAAAAGTACAAACATTTTTCAAATCCACCAAATCTGTACCATTTTCATGATGCAGTAGGGGGCACACAAGCATTGCTTGCAAAAAAACAAGGCGGATGAGGTTTTACCCCCGCTCCGCCATGATAGATGCATCGATGATGCTGTTATTTTCTGCGCTTCTTTGAGCCGCTGCTCTTTGACGATTTGCTTGACCGACTTGAGGCCTTGCTGCTCGCCTTGGACGACTTGCTGGACGCTTTGCTTGCCTTACTGCCCTTGGAGTTCTTGCCAGGAATCTTGATGTTGTCACCAGCTTTGATCTTGTCGCCGCTGATGCCGTTGGCCTTGCGCAGAGCGTCGACTGTGGTGCCGGTCTTTTCGGCTATCTCGCTCAGCGATTCACCCTTCTTGATATTGTACTCGGTGGTGGGTGCGGGTTTCTCGGCGCGTGCGTGACGGCCACGCTTGGCACTGTCGCCTCGTTTACTGCTGCTGCGCGAGTGCTTGTAAGTTTCTTCCTGGCTGCGACGTCCATTCTTGCCCCGTTTATCGGCATAGCGCTCGTTGCGCTTCTGCCACTGGCGAGAGTCTTGACGCGTCTCCTGGCGGGGCTTCTCAACCTTGGGCGCTGGCTTGGGCGACTCGATGTGCACAGTCTGAGGCCCACGACGGCGTGACTCGGCGGCGGCTTTCTCAACCTGTTTTACCTCGTCGATTTGCTCATTTTCGCTGTCATCGGGTTCGGCTTCACTGACATGTTCAGGTTCACCTTCGACCTCGTTGCTAGCCATGAGGGTTTCGTCATCATCCTTAGGCTCATCCTTGCGCACACGCACACGCTTGGCCTTCTGTACTTTAACCACCTGTCCGCGCCTGACCTTGCCGCCATTCAGCCCGTTGATTGATGCAAATGTGTTGGTGCTCATGCCATAGTGTGCGGCAATGCTGCTGGCAGTCTCGCCTCGGCGCACCTTGTGGTACTCGGTGACCACCTTGTTCTCATAGGTGTAGTTTGCATCATCATTATCTACGCTCGACCCTCCTGGTTCAACCACATCGCGTGGTTTATAGACTTCGGTGCGATAGGCCAGGATGCTGTCCTCGCTCATGATGTAACTATAGATTTGCTGCGATGGCAATATCAGTGTGTATGGGCGGGCAGCATTACCCGGGATGACATCCTGGCGATACTGTGGGTTGAGGACACGTATCTCCTCAATGGGCATGTTCAACACATGAGCAATCTGGTTGAAGTTCACACGGTTGCTGATGCTCACGGTGTCGGTGATGAGTGGCTTGCGAGCCAGTCCTGGGCTGATGTTGTGACGCTTGAAGTAGGTCATCACATAGTTGGCCGCGATGAAGGCGGGTACATAACCGCGGGTTTCGCGGGGCAGGTAGTTGTAGATGTCCCAGAAGTCCTTGTCCTCGCCGCCTGCGCGCTTCAGGGCTTTGTTGACGTTGGCAGGACCGCAGTTGTAGGCCGCGATAGCCAGAGACCAGTCGTTGTAGATGCTGTACAGGTCTTTGAGATAGGTTGCGGCTTTCTCCGACGAGCGGTAGGGGTCACGACGCTCGTCAACCAGCGAGTTAACCTCCAGGCCCAGTCCCTTGCCGGTGCCCACCATGAACTGCCACAATCCTGCCGCTCCGGCGCGGGAAACGGCATTGGGGTTCAGCGCGCTCTCGATGACTGGCAGATACTTCAGTTCTAGTGGCAGGCCTTCTTTCTCTAGTGCCTGTTCAAAGATGGGCATATAGTACAAACTCATGCCCAGCATCTCCTCGACCAGCGTGCGATTGCGCTTGATATAGCGGTCGATGTAACTGCGCACCACCTGGTTGTAGGGCATCTCGATGACGGTGGGCATGGCAGCGAGTCGTCTGATGTATTCGTCCTCGCTCACTTCGCCAACTGATTTATTCTCAACATCAGAATCAAGGATGGCGTAGTTGCGCAAATACCAGTTCTCCATCATCTCGTGCGTGTCGGTCTCGAAACTCTCGGGGAAGACGATGTCGTTGTCGGTAATCGACTGCTTGAGTGTGAGAATGTTGTTGCGTGGGCCGGCCCAGGTCGCCATAGCAATCAGTGCCACGCTCAGTAGTGTCAGATATTGTCTCATCATATTGTGTTATTTTTTTGATTCTAAAAGTTAAAAGCACATTGCACGCCGACTGAGGTCTTCAAGGGTGAATTGACCTGTTGCGGGGCAATGACAGTGGGCCTGACCTGCATTGAAAGGTCAGGTGATATGTCAAAGTGTGCCAGTGAGGCGTCGACGTAGGCGTCGACAATGTTAAGCATATAGAGTGCCACCATGCCGATGATGCAAATCTCGCGATAGCGGCGATAATAATTCTTCTTGTTTCTCAGTGCCTTCTGCAACCATGCCATGTCCAGGTCGCTCTCCTTGACAGTGGGTGGATAGAAGTCCATGTAACTGCGCGTGTCGGGATCATTATCGGTGGCATCGCGATAGGCACGATTATAGTCGTTGAACATGCGGTTGTTCCATGCGGTACCATAACTGAGACCCACAAAAGCCCCCACAACGATGGGCAACTTCCAGTAACGGCGGTTGTAGATTTGCCCCAGACCAGGGCATAGTGCCGATAGCCACAGTGCCCGTTGTGGGCTGGGGTTGAACGTGCGCACCTTGCCTAGCGAGGTCACAGCAAGGGTGTCGGGCAGCAATTCGATGCCCTCAATGCCACGCAACGAGTCGGCACTGGCAAAGTGCAGCGTGTCGCCAGCCAGATCGACCACAGTCACTCGCCGAGTGGTGTCATCGGGGATAATGACCGGTGTGCGCACACGATTGCGGCGCACCACCTGCGTGGTGTCGGCAGTGGCGTGTGTGGCCAGTTGGCACAGCACCAGCAGACACAAGGTCATTGCTGTGCGCCAGCAGCTGTATGTCTTGGGCAGTGTCACTTGTTCTTGAGTTGGTCGAACAGGGTGATGATTTTCTCCAGTTGAGCCGTGTCGTTGAACACGAAAGCAATCTTTCCTTTGCCCTCGGCATTGCAACTGACCTTGACAGGCACACCAAACGAGTTGGATAGATGCTTCTGCAAGATGGCATAGTCGCGGCTGGGCTTGCGGCGTTCAGGCACTTCGGGTGAGTTCTGGCCTAAGTCATCGGCCTGCTGGTACTGCTTGGCCAGTTGCTCGACCTGACGCACCGACAAGCCTTTCTTGAGAATCTCGTTGTAGAGTTTGAGTTGCAGCGAGGGTTTCTCGATCGAGAGCAAGGCGCGGGCATGCCCCATGTCGACGGCCTTGTCGCGCAAACCCAGTTGCACTTCAGCCGGCAGTTTGAGCAGACGCAGAAAGTTGGCGATGGTTGCACGGTTCTTGCCGATGCGTTCGCTCAGTCGCTCTTGGGTGAGGTTGTACTGGTCGATGAGTTTGCGGAAGGTCAAGGCAATCTCGATGGCATTGAGATCCTCGCGCTGGATGTTCTCGATGAGTGCCATCTCGGTCACCTCGCTGTCGCCAGCCGTGCGCACATAGGCTGGCACGGTTTCCAGACCGGCCAGTTTGGCCGCGCGATAGCGTCGCTCACCCGAGATAATCTGATACTGGTTGGGCCCGATGCTGCGCAGTGTCAGCGGTTGGATGATGCCCAGTTCGCGGATGGACGAAGCCAGTTCCTCGAGTGCTGTCTCGTCAAATGTGTGACGAGGTTGGTCGGGGTTGGGGCTGATTTGCGCGATGGCTATTTCGTTGATGGCCGATGACCCTCCCGTCTGGATGTCGTCCATCGAGATGAGCGAGTCAAGTCCTCGGCCCAATGCGTTGCGTTTCATCTTGAGTTAATTAATTGAGTTGTGAGTTGAAAATGAAGAACTTGCCGTGATGCCGTGTCATCCCTTCTTGCGATCCTTGGTGATGAGTTCTCGTGCCAACTGCATGTGGCTGGTGGCTCCGCGGCTGCTGGGGTCGTAGAGGATGGCTGGCAGACCGTGGCTGGGTGCCTCGCTGAGTTTGATGTTGCGCGGTATGACCGTGTTGAACACCATGTCGGCAAAGTGACTCTTGAGTTCCTCATATATCTGATTGGCCAGGCGCAGACGGGCATCGTACATGGTGAGCAGGAATCCCTCGATGCGCAGACCAGGGTTGAGTTTCGACTTGATGATGCGCACTGTGTTGAGCAGTTTGCTGATGCCCTCCAGTGCGAAGTATTCGGCTTGGACAGGGATGATAACACTATCGGCGGCAGTGAGCGCGTTGACGGTGATGAGTCCCAGTGACGGGCTGCAGTCGATGAGAATGTAGTCGTAATTCTGCTTGACACCATCGATGGCGCGGCGCAGAACGTTCTCACGGTCAGCCTTGTTGATGAGTTCGAGCTCGGCTCCCACCAGGTCGATGCGCGAGCCGACGATGTCCAGCCCCTCGACACAGGTGCCCACGGCAGCCCCCTGCATAGGGTATTCGTCGACCAGACACTCATAGATGGTCGAGGTCATCTGCTTAGGCTCGATGCCCAGGCCTGATGTGGCGTTGGCTTGTGGGTCGGCATCGATGAGCAGTACCCGCTTGCGATTCATGGCAAGAGATGCAGCCAGGTTGATGGCCGTGGTTGTCTTGCCCACGCCACCCTTTTGATTGGCTATAGCGATTGTTTTTCCCATATTGATGTTCACAGATAATGTTTCACGGCTGCAAAGAAAATGCTTTTTCGTGGAACATCGGCTATAAAATGCGTTAAATACATTGAAATGTTGATAAGTCGGGCTGATTGTTAATAACTTTCGGCAGCGTGAAACATTCAGGCAATGAGGGGTGATTGGCGTTTTTCACATTTTTTATTTGTATGTTTGCTTGAAATTTCCGAAATTTGCACGCTTTAATGCTCGTGTGGCTAAGCCGCTGAGAGTGAATGCTTGTTTAGATATTTTCAATAACCGCCTAATAACCAGGCATAAATAGAATAACAATGAAAAAGATTCTTCTCGTTGCAGCACTTGTGTTGATGGCAACAACGCTGTGGGCTCGCCCTGCCCTGCGTGGAGCCGCAAAGTGCATGCAGCCCGATGGGACATCGGTCATGTTGGAATTGCATGGCGATGAGTTCTATCACTTTACTACCACCGTTGACGGTTATACCGTGTTACAAACTGAGCAAGGCGCCTATGTGTATGCACGCGTCGAGAACAACCAGTTGGTGCCGACTGGCGTGCTGGCACATGATGCTAGCGAGCGCACTGCCTCTGAGTTGACTCTGTTGGCTGGTCTGTCCAAGAACTTGACCGATGGTGAGGCTATATCGCGCAGCAAGATTGCTCGTGCCAGCCGCGACCATGCCAATCAGGCTCCCGCACGGGCCTTTGACCAGTCGAAGTTCCGTGGACTCATCATCTTGATTGAATTCTCGGATGTCAAGTTCAGCCGCAGCGACATCAAGGATTTGTACACCCGCATGTGCGGTGAGCGCAACTATCAGGGCTACACCAACGAGGATGGTTCATACAACTACTATGGCTCGCTGTTCGATGGCTCGGTGCGTGACTACTTCAACGCACAGTCGGGTGGCAGGTTCGATCCTGAGTTTGATGTCTTTGGCATTTACACAACAACCTATAAGGCAACTCAGTGCCAAGCCAACTCGCGCGCAATCTTCCAGGCTGCGTTGCGTGCCTTGAACTCTGAGATTGACTACAGCATGTATGACGGCGACAACGATGGCGTTGTTGACAATGTGTGCTTTGTTGTTGCTGGTTGGGGTTCGCATGTGGTGGGCAACAACAGCGGACTGCTGTGGCCGCACGAGAGCAAGCAACTCATGAGCAGCAAACTCGATGGCAAGTCATTCAACCTCTACTCATGCTCGACCGAGATGTTGGGTGGTGAGGGACAGGTCTTGCTTGAGGGCATCGGCACGTTCTGCCACGAGTTCAGCCATGTACTAGGACTGATGGACCACTATGACACTGACTATGCTCAGGGTGGTGGCCAGAGCCACGACCCAGGTGCATGGGATGTCATGGCTGGTGGTGCCGACCACAACTATGGTCGCACACCTGTGGGCCACTCAATCTTTGAGCGTTTCTCACTGGGATGGGCAAATCCTGTTGTCATCAATGCGACGGGCAGTTACACCCTTGAACCACTCAACGAGTCGAACCAAGGTTACATCATCAGGTCGCCCAAGGCCAAGGAGTATTTTATTATTGACAACCGTCAGAAGACAGGTTGGGATCGCTTCATGCCTGGCCATGGCATGATTGTCATGCGTGCCGACTCGTCGTCAGCCTACAAGTGGGTGGCAAACACGGTCAATGCCGACCCGTCGCGCAACTACTATGAGATGTTGCGTGCAGGTAACACAGCAACTGGCGACCTGGCCTCTGACCCCTTCCCTGGCACGATGGGTATCACTCACATCACCAACGACACCTATCCCAGCCTGCGCACCTGGGACAAGACTCAGAACAAGTATAATATTGTGAACATCCGCGAGACCAATGGCGTGATCACGTTTGATGTCGTTGACAATGGCGATCACATCTGGTCATCGTTGGTCGAGACCTTCGAGGGTATGCCAGTGATGACTACCACTCCTTACAAGGGAGCCGAGGGTGTGTTCACCACGTGGGATTTTGCCAAGAGTTATGTCAAGCAACCGGGTAGTGACTATTGCACGGGCACCAAGGCTGTTGAGATGGTTTATCCCAGCCAGTTCTCAATGGCTGCGCCCATCTATTATAACATTCAGGAGGTGAGTTACGACATCTACAATACATCGACCTCAAATGCCAAGATGGGTCTGACCTATTCGCTCGATGAGGGTGCGACTTGGACAAAGGCTAAGAATGTCATGGGAACTACCGACATCATGGTGCCTGGCTCTACTCGCACTTCTTGCAACTGGCTTGTGCCTGTTGACAGCACGCAAGCCGTTCAGATTCGTGTCGTCCAGAACTCAGGCAATAAGACTGTTCCGGTCTATGTCGACAACTTCACCGTTTATTACACCGGTGAGCAAGGTGGCCCGAGCGAGGGTCTCAAGGGTGATGTTAATGGCGACGGCAAGGTCGACATCAGCGATGTCAATGCTGTGATTAACATCATGCTGGGTAAGGCTCAGATGGTGGATGCCGCAGATGTCACAGGCGACGGTAACGTCGACATCAGCGATGTCAATGCTGTGATTAACATCATGTTGGGCAAGGAATAATGTATTTAACAAATGTATAACTAGAAGGTGTGGCGAGATGATTCATGTTTTGTCACGCCTTCAATTTTTAAGTCTTTTTTGAGGTTATGAGAAAAATTTCTTTTCTTGCGATGTATTTGCTGTTGGGAGTCATCTGTTGGGCAATTCCTGCCGATAAGACTCCAGTACAGGTCACCCAGAGTGATGGTTCGATCTTGACCCTGCGGCTAGTGGGTGACGAGTTTTTTCACTACAACACCACTGACGATGGCTATACCGTATTGCTCAATGAGGCTGGATACTACGAGTATGCCCGTAAGCAGGGCGATCGGTTAGTGGCCTCGGGTGTGTTGGCTCACGACCTAAGTCATCGTACGATGGCCGAGGTTCAGCTGCTTGAACAAGTGGGCAAACATGTCCGTTCGGCGCAGATGGTCAGTAAGGGTCGCCTGAGCCGTTCACGCATTTCAGGCCCAGGCAAACCTCGTCGTGAGCCTGTTGTCGACTATTCCAATTTCCGTGGTCTGATTATCCTCATCAACTACACCGACCGGCAGTTCATGATGGATGACCCCTATGACTTCTACGACAAGATGGTCAACGAGGAGGGGTTTGACCACTTCATGTTCAATGGTCGTCGCCAGAATTGTACTGGTTCGATGCACGACTACTTCAAGGATCAGTCGGGTGGCATCTTTGCGCCCAATTTCGACATTGTTGGACCGGTTGATGTCAACTATGCCTGTACCGACCACGGTGGTACAGAGAATTCGGGCGATATTTTTAGAGCGGCATTGGATGCCGTTGATGCGCAAGTCGACTTTAGCCAGTACGATAACAATGGCGATGGCATGGTTGACATGGTCTACTTTCTCGTGGCAGGCTATTCGGCCAACTACAGCGGCAACAATGGTGACTACTTGTGGCCGCATCAGTCGTGGCTATATGACTATGTCAATCAATCCTGGATTGAATATGATGGTGTCGCCATGGGACGCTATGCCAGTTCGACTGAGATTTACGGCTGGGAGTCGCGAGGTAACCCCATGCCTCTGGGCATTGGCACCATGTGCCATGAGTTTGGTCATGTGCTGGGATTGCCCGACCTCTATGACACCAACTATGCCGAGCAGGGCCAGAGCCATGACCCTGGTGAGTGGGACGTGATGGCAGCAGGCGGGTCTTATAACTATGGTCGTACACCCTGTGCCTACAGCATCTGGGAACGTTATGCACTGGGATGGAATCGCCCGCAGGAGATTAATGCTGAGGGTTCCTTCACACTCCAGTATGTTGGCAATACGGGCGACGGTCTCATCTTGCGCACACCTATTGAGGGCGAGTTTTTCATGCTTGACAACCGTCAGCGCGTCAAGTGGGATGCCTATTTGCCCGGTCATGGCATGCTCATCGCCCGTGTCGACTCGACTAACACCCGTCCCTGGGACTGGAATCGCGTCAACGCCGACCCCAACCGCAACTACTATGAACTGCTGCGTGCAGGCAATGGAACTAGTGGTGCTAATGGCAGCGATCCTTTCCCCGGGTCGCAGCATGTCACCATGGTGAGCAACCTGACTGAGCCTAGTCTGCGCACATGGTCGCAGGTCGATTGTGACTTTGAAATCCGGAATATCGCCGAGGCAAATGGCGTCATCACGTTTGATGTCAAGCAGGCCGAGCAGCCCGAAGTGCTGGTCGAAGACTTTGAGCAGATGGCGGTCACTACCGACAAGAACCTCAAGCAGGTGCAAGGCAACTTTGCGCACTGGAACTTCACGAGCAGTAATGTTGTTGCGCCAGGGAATGCCTACTGCGATGGCCAGCACGCTGTGCAGATGCTTAAGCCATCGCTCATTGCTATGAGCGAGCCCCTCATGTTCAAGGCGTTCCGTGTCGAGTATACGGTGCGCAACTCGTCATCGACCGAGGCCAAGTTCACACTTTATTCGTCAGCCGACGGCAAAACGTGGAACAAGATGCACAACGAGTATTTCAGTGTCGCGGGTGGAGAGACTGCCACCTACTTCCAGTCACTTGAGACCACAAGACCCATGTACTATCGCATCACCATGGCTGGCGGCAGTTCTAGCCAGCCGGCCTATCTGGATAATGTCAAGTTCTATTACAACGATGTGCTGGTGCTGGGTGATGTTACGGGTGACGGACTGGTCGATGTGGCCGATGTCAATGAGGTCATCAATGTCATGTTGGGCAAGCAGACCAATGCTGCAGCCGACATCGATGGTGATGGCATGGTTGACATTACTGATGTCAATGCGGTCATCAATCTGATGCTTGCTAAATAATTAACTTAACCCATTGGCGGAATTAGTTTGTCAGACTATTTATAAAAGTCACGATTTTAATTTTTTATCAAGAATTGTAAGAATTAAAGAATTACTATTTCGTGATATTCGAGTTAAAGAATTCCTCTTCCCCTTTAGATTCCTTAGATTCTTTAATTCTTGATAAAAAATTAATTCCGCCAACGAGTTTAACTTAAAATCGCATAGATGAATAAAATTCTTGCATTAACATCCGCAGTACTCATTGCACTTGTGGCTCGTGCAGTCCCAGCTCATCCTGGACTAGTCACCATCTCGCAACCCGACGGGAAAGAATTGACTGTGAAACTCGTTGGTGATGAGTTCTTTAATTATTCATGTACCACCGATGGCTACACCGTGGTTCGCAACCAAGATGGGAACTATGAGTATGCAACACTGCGTGCTGGTCAGTTGGTGGCATCGGGATTGCTAGCCCACAACGCACTGATGCGCAGTCAGCACGAGCAGGCGTTCCTCGCTCAAACCGGCAAGCACTTGCGTGCCGAGGGTGCCGTCAACAGTGCGCAGGCGAGACGCGCACAACGCGACCAGAACCTTGCCCCCGAAAAAGCGAAAGTGTTGGAGAACTATCGGGGACTGGTTATCTTGGTCAACCTGTCGAACAAAACATTCCGTCGCACCGATGCACAGGCTTTCTATCAAGCCCAGACCAATAACCGCAACTATACGGGCTATACCGATCAGACATCGGGTTCTTGGGTCAATTGTACGGGCTCGGTGCGTGATTACTTCTACGACAACTCGATGGGCAAGTTCGACCCACAGTTTGATGTCGTGGGTCCTGTTACGGTCAATTATAGTTCCACTTCATTTCAGCAGACGGGGAATGCGCAGACCATTTTCAATGCTGTGATTGAACAGATTAAAAATCAGGTGGACTTCAGCCAATATGATGCCGACAACAATAACGTGGTGGATATGGTCTACTTCATTGTTGCTGGCTATGGTTCAAACTATCAGGGAAACAATACTAATTACTTATGGCCCCATGCGTCACATTTCTACTCCAACTACAATACTTATAACGGTAAGTATCTGGGTCGTTATGCTTGCTCAGTCGAGTTGGACGGATATGAGTCTTATGGCAATGCAACCATTGGTGGCATCGGCACCATGTGCCACGAGTTCAGTCATGTGCTGGGCGTGATGGACCACTATGATACCGACTACGGCGGCAGCGGCGGCGAGAGCAATCATCCTGGTGAATGGGATGTCATGGCTGGTGGCAGTTACTTCAATTCGGGTCGCACGCCGTGTGGCTACACCCTGTTTGAGCGCTACACAATGGGGTTTGCCAATCCCACTGTCATCACCGAGCCTGGCAATTATACACTCAATCCTGTCAACACCAGCAACGAGGGTTATATCATCAAGTCGCCCGTCAGTCGGGAGTATTTTATTCTGGACAACCGTCAGAAGACTAGGTGGGATGCCTTTATCCCCGGACATGGCATGCTCGTGTGGCGCGTCGACTCGACCAGTTCGTCAGTGTGGTCTAACAACAAAGTGAATGCCAACCCATCGCACAACTACCTTGAAATTATCCGTGCCGGTAATGCGACTAGCGCTAGTGCTTCTGATCCATTCCCTGGGACAAAACAGGTCAATGCGCTAGATGCCAACACCTCGCCGGCACTGGTGACCTGGAACAAGTATCCCACTGAATTTGGGTTGCACAACATCAAGGAGACCAATGGAGTCATCACATTCAGGGTTGAAGACCGTGGTGACACCAAGACCGTGGTTGAGGACTTTGAACACATGCCTACCGACAATACCGGCAAGGCTCAGCAGGTGAAGGGCAATTTCAGCAATTGGTCGTTTCTCTATGCCAATGTGGTGTTTGCGCCCGATAGCGTCTGCAATGGCCGTAAGGCTGTTTCCATGATCATGCCTAGTAATTTCTATATGACTCAGGAGTTGCCTGCATTGCCTTACATGATTTCTTATCATGCCTATAATTATAGTGGCTCGGCAGCCAAGATACGCATCGAGTATAAGGGCGCCGATGAGTCGACCTGGACAACAGTCCACACCGATGAAATCGCTTCGGGCACCGATGAGATAATCTCGTGTTCGGTGGTTGTGGCATCCAGCAAGATGTATCGTTTCTCGCAGCCCGCAGGCAGCAAGAAAAATAACATCTACATTGATGACATCACATTCTATTACAAGGGCGACGATGTGCCACTCAATGAGTTCACCGATGTCCAGGGCGATGTCAATGGTGATGGCGAGGTAGATGTCACTGATGTCAACTTTATCATTAACATCGTGTTGGGCAAGAATCAGAGTGTCGACACGGCTGATGTCAACGGTGACGGCAAGATTGACGTGACTGATGTCAACAATGTGATCAACATCATACTGGGCAAGTCTTAAGTCTCCTTGCGATAGATGTTCATCTCATCCCGACTACGCTGGGCGCGTGGTCGGGATTGTTTTTGCTGACGATGCGCAGTCCTTTGGGGTAAAGATTGTTGGCACGGTTGCCCAGATTGTTGACCCAACCGAGGGGCTTGTCATGGTAGGTGAGCAGCACATAGCCGCGTGGAGCATCGACCATGATGGCCTCGCCGCGCAGGTAGGCCAGTGCTGCAGGGTAGTCGATGTCGCATTGGGGCAGGGCAGCGCGGTTGAGCGCGGTGCTCAATGCCAATGACAAGTGTGGCACACAATTCTTGCCCTTGAGGGTGCCCAGTGTCACACCCGAGTAGATGACATGGCATGCACTGCGCAGGGCATCCAGTGCATCGGCATGCACCTTGGGGTTGGCAATCACATCATCGCCTTGCAGGCTCAAGTCATATTCTTGGGTGTTGACGAGCCAGTCGCGCACATCTCTGGGCAGGGTGCCGCCCTTGCCTGAAGTGTTCCTCTTGACGCGCAGCGACTGCCGTGCCCCGTCGGGCTTGCGCAGCACTGCCATGAACAGACCCTCGCCTCGTGTACGATGGGGCATGAAGCGGTAGCATGGCAGGTCGCATCCCATGGCGGGGGCGATGCCCCACGATTCTTTGACAATTACTTCGACAGGCTCGGCACCATACTCGTCGATGAGGTGCTTGACCATCAGTTCGTTCTCCTGTCGGTTATAGGTGCAGGTGCTGTAGATGAGAAGTCCGCCGGGGCGCAGGGCTGGCCAGATGTCGTGCAGGATGTCGCGCTGGCGGGCAGCGCACTGCTCCACGAGGCCTGGTGACCACTGCGCCACAGCCTCGTCGTCCTTGCGCATCATTCCCTCGCCGCTGCATGGCACATCGGTGGCTACCACATCGAACAGATGTGTCAGCCGTCCCAACTGTGCCGGAGCATTACACGTGACCACGGCATGTGGCGAGCCCCAGCGCATCACGTTGTCGGCCAGTGCACGGGCGCGGTTGGGCACAATCTCGTTGGCAACGACTAGCGATCCTGCTGGCAGGGCTTGAAGCGCAGCGGTTGTCTTGCCACCTGGTGCGGCGCACAGATCCAAGTAGCGCACAGGTTTGTTGATCAGGTGCTTGATGACATGATGGAGAAACATCGATGACGCATCCTGCACATAGTACAGTCCGGCATGTAGCATAGGGTCGAAGGTGAAACCCGGTCGCTCATCCAGATAGAAACCAGCCTCACACCAGGGCACACGGGCTGCACCATCGGGCACGGTCGCGCCTTTTGCCTCATTGACACGCACACTCACGCTCGGCTCGGTCCCAGCGATGGCGCGGCACAGAGCCTCGGCCTCATCGGGCAGTGCCTGCCGCAGCATCTCGACAAATTCTTTTTTCAGTTCCATCATCGTCGTGTTTTGCGCGCAAAGTTACAACTTTTGCTTCAATCGGTCAAATGGAACCATCCTCAGTTGGCCATTCAGGCTCGTGTGAGGAGTTTCTGGGCTGCTCGCAGTTGATGCCTCATGATGCTGAGCATCTCTTGGCTCTCTTGCAGCACGGTCAGGTAGATGAGTGCAGTCTTGTAGGTTGATGTCTTGTCCGAAACCTGCATCGTGTCAATCAGGTGCTCGCGCAGTTGAGACAGGTCGTCCTTGCACTTGTCGGCTTGGCTCATGACCGACTTGTAATTCTTGAAGTCACGACTCTCCAGCATATTGACCGTCTCCTCCATCAGTTCGGTGATGGTGTGACGCATGGGGGCGAACTCATTGAGGTATGCTTGCGGCAGTGGGCTGAAGTTGTTGTCGACATGTTCCTTGACCGGCTCCAGCATGCGCTTGAGCGTATAGATGTACTGTTGATTGCTGTTGGCACCCAGGTGAAACCATGTGTTGCGCTCAAGGGCTATGTTACGGGGTATGCGTCGCAGACTCAGGAACTCTTTGCGCCGTGTGCGCTTGAGTTCGTCCTGCTGGCGTCGCAGGTTCCTACCCACATCGCGCAGCAAACGCACCTTTTCGTGAGCCAGTCCGTCGAGGATCTGGGCATAATGCTGGAGTGTGAAGCGGCACACTGCCGACTGCGTTTGGCTGATGTGACGCTGCAGCAAGTCCCATACAATCTCGGGGTCGCGGTTGCGCATCATCAAATTGTAGAGTTGCTCTTGATGGGTCTCTTGTTTGCGCTTGCCGAAGCGTATGTGGCTGCGCACCAGCGTGTAGATTACAACTGCCATCATGGCCATCATCACCAGGATGCCGCCCAGGTGCATGAGCGCGCACACCAGTGCACATGCGGCAAAGGTAATGCCCGCAGTGATGAGCCAACCACCAATTACACTCAGCACACCCGTGACGCGATAGACTGCGCTGTCGCGTGTCCATGCGCGGTCGGCGAGGCTGGTGCCCATTGCTACCATGAAAGTGACGTAGGTCGTCGACAATGGCAACTTGTAGTTAGTGCCCACGATGATGAGTGCCGACGAGAGCACCAAGTTGATGGCGGCACGCAGCATGTCGAATGCAGCATTGTCCTCAAGATGGCTGGCCTCCTTGTCAAAGCGGCGGTCGATGGTGGCTATCACAGCCTTGGGCACGGCGTGACGCAGACGGTCGCTGCCGTCTTGCACTGCGCGCACCAGGCTGCGGGCTGCATGCGAGGTGCCGAACATCTCGTCGCCTTCGTCCTGACGGCTTAGGTCCACCGAGGTTTGCACCACATGATGAGCCTTTTTGCTTGTGGTCATGGCCACAATCATCAGCACACCGGCAATGGCCAGAAAGACAAATGGCGAGCGAGCTGACTGTGCCAATGTGCTCATCATATAGGTGTTAATGTCGGTGGCTCCATGCGACGACCAGTCTAGATAAGAATCTAGGCCAGCAAGTGGCACGCCGATGAAGTTGACCAGATCGTTGCCTGCAAAGGCCATGGCCAGCGCAAAGGTGCCACTCAGCACTACGATGCGCAGTACGTCGACCTTGAAGCGGCTTAGCAAGGATGACAAGATTGTTGCCACCACCAATGTGCAAGCCAGCAGCATCGTTGTATGGGTATCGATCCAAACCTTCAAACTATCGGCAACGAGTGGTGAACTGGATAGCGTCTCGATGAAGATAAAGTAGGCTAGCACGGTGAACGACACACCACCGAAGATGCCGTGAATCAGGCAACTGCTGCCACGCAGATTGAAAGTAAAGATCATGCGAGACAGCCACTGAACCACCAGTCCGCAGACAAATGCGATGGCAACACTGGCAAAGATGGCTATAATCAGTGACAATGCCTTGTCGGTGTTTATCAACATCGACAGTGACAGCGATGGGTTGGCATGGATCTTGGCTACAGCCAGGATGAACGTAGCCCCGAGTAGCCCGAAGACCAGAGTCACGGTCGACGATGTGGGCAATCCCAGGTCGTTGAAGCGGTCGAGCACGATGATGTTGGTGGTCACGACAGCCAGAAAAACAATCATCACCTCTCGAAACGAGAAATTGGTGGGTTGCATGATGCCATGGCGTGCCACGTCCATCATGCCTGCCGACATCATGGCTCCAGCCAGAACGCCTATCGATGCTATGACCAGGATTGTGCGGAATTTCCCCGCCCGGGCACCGATGGCCGATGACAGGAAATTGACTGCGTCATTACTCACTCCAACAAACAGGCCGATGGCGGCCAATATCAGCAGAAATGCTGTGATAATGAGGTAAATTGTTTCCATACGATGGATATTCTATTGAGTTTTGTGCTGCAAAATTAGTCATCGGTTGTTTCACATCGATTACAACCGGATGAAAATATTGTTACGTTACATTATTGTCACTGGTTTGTTATCAATCTGAAACAACTATATGTTTATTTTGCACCTGAATTTAATGATAACTACTTTTCTGTTATGGACAACGAACACGCCAATAGAATCCGTTTATACTTTGACATCTTCAGGGGTGTCATGTATGTGATGTTGCTGGTGGGAGCCTATGTGCTGCTCAACTAGAGGCATGACGAATGCCTCTAGCCAACACCTTAACCGACCTCTCCCCGTTCAAGGGTGAGGGGTGCGGCACATCATGTGCTATCTGTTATTGATTAATGCACACGACAATCAATCTTCAGGCCACAAGAACGCATCTATTTGAGGGGTAAGATGGTATTTTTTGTGATTTTTGGGCGCAACGCTTGTGCATCCCGATTTTTTGCGGTAAATTTGCAAATTGTTTGTGCCGTGGGCAATTTTGGACGCCATCATTGTGCGCGGAGCACCAGTGCTAGCGACTTGCAACATGTTTACTCGTAACCTGTAACTCGTAGCTCGTAGCTCGTAACTCGTAGCTCGTAACTCGTAGCTCGTAACCTGTAACTCGTAACTTGTAACTCGTAACCTGTAACTCGTAACTCGTAACTCGTAACCTGTAACTCGTAACTTAAATAATCAATTAATAACTAAATTTTTACTTATGTGGTTAACTAATTCCTCTGTAGGACGAAAAGTGGTGATGAGTGTCACCGGACTTTTCTTGATCCTATTCTTAACATTCCACGCGCTGATGAATGCAGTGGCCCTCATCTCGTTTGACGCTTATGAGGCCGTATGCGAGTTCCTTGGTGCCAACTGGTATGCGCTGGTGGGTACTGCTATTCTCGCCGGTGGATTTGTGATTCACATCATCTTTGCCTTTTGGCTGTCGATGCAGAACCGCAAGGCTCGTGGCACCAACGCATACGAGGTGTCAAAGAAGCCTGCCACCGTCGAGTGGGCATCGCAGAACATGCTGGTGCTGGGCATCATCGTGGCCTGCTTCTTGGTGCTGCACCTGTTCCAATTCTGGGCCAAGATGCAGTTGCCCGAAATCATGGGTGACTATCCCCTGAGTGGCAAGGAAGCACTGGGTCAGGCATTCAGCCAACTGTGGGTGCTGCCGGTCTATCTGATTGGCTTCTGCGCCGTCTGGTTCCACATCACTCACGGCTTCTGGAGTGCATTCCAGACGTTGGGTACCACCAACGACAAGTGGATTGAGCGCTTCAAGTGCATCGGCCTCTGGTGGGCTACGATTGTGATGGGTCTGTTTGCCATCGAGGCTTGCTATTTCACTTGGTTCTTTGCCATCTGATGCTGAGTATTAACCTTTAAAAATCTTTTAGAACAATGGAAGAAACTATCAACAAGACTGCTCAGCCCATGATTGACTCAAAGATTCCCGAGGGTCCCGTGGCCGAGAAGTGGACAAACTATAAGGCACACCAGAAACTGGTGAACCCCGCCAACAAGCGCCGCCTCGACATCATCGTTGTCGGTACGGGTCTGGCAGGTGCCAGTGCAGCTGCTACTCTGGGCGAGATGGGCTTCAATGTGCTCAACTTCTGCATCCAGGATTCACCCCGCCGTGCACACTCGATTGCCGCACAGGGTGGTATCAATGCTGCCAAGAACTATCAGAACGACGGAGACTCGGTCTACCGTCTGTTCTACGACACCGTCAAGGGTGGTGACTATCGTGCACGTGAAGCCAACGTCTATCGTCTGGCTGAGGTGTCAAACAATATCATCGACCAGTGTGTGGCACAGGGTGTCCCCTTTGCACGTGAGTATGGAGGTCTGTTGGCCAATCGTTCGTTCGGTGGTGCCCAGGTGAGCCGTACATTCTATGCCAAGGGCCAGACCGGACAACAGTTGTTGCTGGGTGCTTACTCGAGCCTGAACCGTCAGATCCAGATGGGCAAGGTCAAGAGTTACAACCGCTATGAGATGCACGATGTGGTCATCATCGACGGCCGTGCACGCGGTATCATCGCCCGCAACCTGGTTACTGGCAAACTGGAGCGTTTCGCCGCTCATGCTGTGGTCATCGCAACTGGTGGCTATGGTAACACCTACTTCCTGTCGACCAACGCCATGGCCTGCAACTGCTCGGCCGCAATGGCTTGCTATCGCAAGGGCGCATGGTTTGCCAATCCCGCTTATGTTCAGATTCATCCCACCTGCATCCCTGTGCATGGCGACAAGCAGTCGAAACTGACGCTGATGAGCGAGTCGCTGCGTAATGATGGTCGTATCTGGGTGCCCAAGGACATCGAGGACGCCAAGAAGTTGCAGGCTGGCCAAATCAAGGGTAGTGACATTCCTGAGGAGAACCGCGACTATTATCTGGAGCGCCGTTATCCCGCCTTCGGTAACCTCGTGCCTCGCGACGTGGCTAGCCGCGCCGCCAAGGAGCGTTGCGACAAGGGTTACGGTGTCAACAACACTGGCAAGGCCGTGTTCCTCGACTTCAGCGAGGCCATCAACCGCCTGGGTATCGACGTGATTCGCCAGCGCTATGGCAACCTCTTCGACATGTACGAGGAGATCACCGATGTCAATCCTGGTGAACTGGCCAACGAGATCAATGGCGAGAAGTACTACAATCCCATGATGATCTATCCTGCTATCC
>DGWI01000052.1 GCA_002396085.1 Porphyromonadaceae bacterium UBA4262 | reverse complement strand
GCGCTTATCAGCAAGTAGCTATAAGCTATAAGCGATAAGCATTAATCGCTTGATTCAGGCACAGTGGATGTCTGGCAGGAAATGAGTTTGCGTTCCCGGTTGATGATCTCAAGTCATCACGGCAGCTGTGCAGATGCACATCGGCCGAAAGTCAACAAAGGTGGTGATAGCGTGAGGGTTCCACCTCTTCCCATTCCGAACAGAGAAGTTAAGCCTCACCACGCCGATGGTACTGCGAAAGTGGGAGAGTAGGTAACCGCCCCCTAAGGGAGACACTCCATGAGTGTCTCCCTTTTTTGTTTAAGGTTTAGGGGTTAAGGTTTAGGGGTTAAGGTTTAGGGGTTAAGGTTTAGGGGTTAAGGTTTAGGGTTAGGGTTTAAGGATTTGGGGTTAAGGTGTTGAGGTTAGAGGTTAGGGTTGTTGTGGCCTAAAGTTCTAGTTCGTTGTGTCAATTCTTTGCCAGTGCCGTCATGCGGTCCCCATTGTGAACCCCAACTATTGCTGACCACCACAGGCTTGCTCTGACCGTCGGCGTAGTCGCAAATCTTCTGGAATGCGTTTGCCAGATATGTGTCATTCAGTCCATTGATGCCAGCGAGATAGAGATCGGCACCTGGTGCCATACCGCCGTAGGTGGCGTTGGCATGGTTGGTGGTGACTGTGGTCGTGCTTCCATTGATGATGACGCTCGAACCACCGGCTGTCGAACTGGTGTGTGTGCCATGATCTTCGTTCGAGTCGTCGGTCGTCGGACTGCTACTTGAAAATGATGAGTATTCTTGTGCTCTGCTACCGTTATAGACGTAAGCCCTCTTGAGGCGATAGTTGCCATTGGCATCCTTGAAGGCCTTGTGCTGGAAGTCTATGCCGGTGTCAATCACACCCAGAACCACGCCTGTCCCATCGTAGGTTGTGGGAAATCCGGCAGAGATGGCATCAGCACTATGATTCAGTACATCGTCGACGTTGCTATACTGTCGTGCAGCATCGGTCAGTGGACGCTTTTTTGTGGCTACGCTCACACGTGAAACCGTGGCAATGTTGGCAACAGACTCAATCTTGTCGATAGGGATGAGCGTAGTGAAGAGCGTACCGTTTAGGAACTCACACTCGATCTGTACTCCCAGGGCTTCAAGTGCGCTCTTGGCAGTGGGGTCGGTGACGCGGACAAAAGCCGAAATCATTTTTACCCCATCGATTGAAACAGGTTCGGCAATTGGGCGATCCCACTTCATCTGCCGTTTAGCCTCAACAGCAGAGATGCCCTGGGCCTTGGCACGTTCTTGAATCTGTTCGGCAGTGAAATCAAACGTGATGCGCCCCGCTTGTTCGTCGAGGAACATCTGTGTTGACGCTGAGAGCTTGTTGATTTGCTGCGCTCTCAGTGATTGTCCCGAGATTGCCGCGGCAACAATCATCATCAGAATAATAAGTCTTCTCATTAGAGGTTATTTTTAGTTAATGTAGTGTTCAAAAAGTTTGCAAACTTACGAATTTGTGTGATGTTGTGCAAGAAATTTGGGCTTATGGTTAGCAATTGTCTGTTAATCGGTGTTTTGGGCAAGCGAAACGAAAATCGGGTGGACTCGCTGTTGATGCGAGCCCACCCGATGATTTGATTGACAGGTTGTTAGATTTTTACTACTTGTTAAATCCTTCAATCATGAGTTGGCGGTAAGCGTTCTTGCGTAATGCTTGGGTTGTGTTGCCCTTGCCCAGCACGATATTCACCACCATGTTGATGTCGGTGACATCAACCACGTCATCATCGTTGATGTAAGCACGGCCGTCGTAGTTGCTAGCCTGTTCCTTACCCAGCACGATGTTGACCAGGATGTTGATATCGGTCACGTCGACAACACCGTCGTTGTTGACATCGCCCAGCAGACCATAGGGACGGTCGATGAGGGTCACTTGCTGGACATTGGACCAGCCGCTCTCGGTGCCATCGGCATAGACTGCCTTGACCATGTAGTCGAATGTGCCACCAGCAGTCAGATCGCTGACCGTGTAGAACTTGTCGGTAATGCCCGTGATGGTGCGTGTCGTTGAGTCTCCCTCCTCGACTGCAACTCTCAGTTGTGTAGTTTGCGAGATGTCGCCGGCATATATCTTGATATCCTCGATAGCAAACAAGTTTGCAACCCCCTCAAACACCACTTGATCGCTCTCGGCAACATCCAGCACCACAGTGTAGGTGGTGAAGTCGTCGGTAGCCAGTTGGAGTTCTTTCGAGCCGGCACTTGTCTTCACACAGATGGTGGCAGTTCCATAGTTACTACTGTAATAGGAATAAGCACTCATCACAATGGTCGCCTTGTCGTAGCCGGTGAAGTCATATGTGGCGGACGTAATGCCACAAGTGGTGGAGCTCAGATATCCCGAGCAAATAAAACCTTGATTAATCCAAAGACCATTCTGTGCCGTCCAGCCGGTGGGCAGGTAACTGCTGGCACTGTTTACCACATTAGTGAGTTGGTTGCTGCTGTTTGTTACAGCATCAAGGCTGGTGAAGTTGGCATCTTCGAGCAGCGTGGGCTCAACAGCGGTTGACTTGGTGTTGACCCACAGGGTGTAGCTCTCGACATTGGCCTCGGGTGTCTCATCAGTCCAGTCGGCGCGGAACGATGTGAGGTGCACATAGTTGGTGTCGACGGGTTGCATGACAGGAACTTCCTTGCGCAGGGTTGCCGTACCATTCAAGGTGACAGTTACACTCTCTGCCCCGGCACTGCTCAAGGTAATTGTTGCGTTGTGACTACCGCTAGTCGTTGGGGCGTAAGTAACGGTGATGTCTTTCCCGCTCTTGGCATCGGCAGCACTGATGGTCGTTGGTGTGATAGTGTAGACACCGTTTTCATCGGTCATTGTTAGTGTTACATTGCCGGTGAGGTAGGATCCCGAGACATTGAAGGTTGCGGTTTCGCTCTCTCCTGTATTGGCTGTCATATCCAGTGTTGTGGGATTCACAATGATAGCAGGATTTGTGTTCTCAAGTAGGGTGACCTGCTTCGTGTTGCTATTGTCAATAGCACCATTGACGTAGTTGGCCACAACGTAGTAGTTGAATGTACCACCCTCGGTGAGCCCGCTAACGGTGTAGGTCTTTCCAGTGATACCAGTGATGACACGATAAGTAGCATCACCTGTCTCGGCAGCCTTGAGTTGCGTACTGCTTGAGATGTCGCCAGCATAGACCTTCATGTACCTCAAGTCGGGCATGCCACTGGTGGTGAGCTTTACATAGTCGCTGTTAGCACAGTCAACAACAAGGGTGTACCAGTTGAACGAATTGTTGTTTAAACTAGAAACAGATTTGCTACTCTTACTTGTAGCCACGGTAATGCTGTTGGTGCCACCACGGCTGTAGCCCTGAGCATAAACCATCACGGTCATCTTGTCATAGCCGGTGAGGTCATATGTTTTGGTCTGCACATAGCCGTTGGCTGATGCGCTCAGGTAGCATGCGTTGTTTGTACTATAATAGTTCAGTCCCTGAGCGGTCCAGCCAGTAGGTACAGCGTTAGACGAAGTCCAGTCGGTACTGTCGAGTAGGGCAACGGCGGGTTTATTGCTCACATAGAGGGTGTAGCTAGACACATTCTCGGCAGGGGTCTGGTCGGTCCAAGTTGCGGTGAACGCGGTGGAAGTGATATTGGTGGCATCAAGCATCACAGGGGCGTAGGTCTCCAGTGGTGCTGCCTCGGCAGTACCGTTGAGTTTGACAGTAACGTTGTCGGCATCGGTGCTCGACAGGGTGACAGTGGCCTCGTGTGTGCCGGCTGCTGAGGGATTATAGGTTACGGTCACGGTTGCACCACTTTCGGCCTGCGATGCACTGATGCTGCTCGTGCTCAGCGAGAAGGCGTTGTCGCCAGTGACACTCAAACTCACGTTGTCGGTGAGGTTGGCACCGGTAACAGTGAAGGTCGTGGTGGCGGGAGTGCCCACAGTAGCGTTCATCGTGATTGTCGAGGGATTAGCCGTAATTCTAGGATTGGTCAATGCACCGGCAGGAGGCTCAATGCCGATGATCATGGCCTCACCATACTTGAAAACGTAGGAACCAGACTGACCTGTGGCACCGGTAGAAGTGGTGAAGTTGTGCAGCGTGCAGTAACCGTTGCTGTCGCCGCTCCAGCCCCAGTTGACATAGTATTGTCCACTGGCATTGCAGCCGAACACGTTGAAGGCATGGCCTGAAACTTGGCCAGAAGTTATGTCATAGGCTAAATACTCAATGGGACGGCCATTCTGCAACTCATTCAGCATCCATTCGTTCCACTGGGCATCAGTATAGTTCTGCGTACTATTGCCATAACTCCATCCCGACTGTACCAGTTCGGTGAGGATCAGCAGTTGTGCGTCGGTGTAACCCATGTTGTGGGCACCCACGAGGATGTCAGGGTCGTTAGCACCACTGGCACTTGTACCATACATATAATTAACCATTGACTGTCCCGCATAGCGCATCAGCCATGCCACGGCATTGGCCTGAGCGGTGGTGTAAGAGGTATTGCTGGGACCTGTATACTCATCGATGATGTTTGCCCAGTCGGCTTGGCGTTCGGGCAGTGCTGCCGCAGATACACCTCCACTTGAACTACTGATGGCTTCGCAAGCGGGGAAAGTCTCGGGCCACTTCCACTTGTAATAGTTCATTGACATTGATGTTGCAGGGCAGCCTGTCAAGGTGCGTCTGCTGCCGCTAGTTGGGCATTGGTTGTAGTAGGGCGCGCTCTGGTCCCAGTTGGCAGTCACCAGTGGAGCGACGGGAGTAGTGGCATATTTGGGTGCCTTGACTGGAGCCAATGTGCCGGCCTTGATGCCGTCAATCTGATATTTGTACTTGTTGAGCAGCCATTGCATGGCGGGAGGGATGTTGTTCATGTCCAGTTTTCCCTCTTCGCCGTACATCAGCACTTGGGGTGCCAAATCATCGCCGGCAATGACGACATAAGACCTGTCGGAGTTGAAGATGTAGTAGTCAACAGCGGTTGGTCTTGCAACCGAGGCCTCGGCCTTGACGAGTTGTAGGTTGGTGGCGGCAGCGGCTCTCAAGCGTCCGGTAGCAACCTGTCTGTTCATGAATGCTTTGGCGGCATTTTGCGCGGTAGCCAAGTTGACATCGGCTGCCTGCATTTGTGTTGTCGCGCACATGATGAGCGCTAGCGACAACGTTTTTAATAGGTCGGTAATTTTCATAGAATTTATGGTTTTAAAACTTAGCATACAAGTTTAATTATAGTGATGTGTTATCATTAGAGGTTATTATAAATGAGTGCTTTTTTCAATATGATTGCAAATATAAGTGTTTGTATTGTATTATGCAAGAAATTTGTGTAGAAACGTGGCAATTATCTGTTAAACTGGTGTTTTTTGAGGCAAGCAAAAAATGGTCGGGTGGACTCGCCTCAACAGCGAGTCCACCCGACCAAATGATCCACAAGTTGTTAGATTACTGCTTGTTCAGTTTCTTAATCAACTGGTAACGACTGGCAGTCTTGCGCGGTGCTTGGGCTGTGTTGCCCTTGCCCAGCACGATATTCACCACCATGTTGATATCAGTCACATCGACCACCTCATCATCGTTGATGTAGGCACGGCCGTCGTAGTTGCTAGCCTGTTCCTTACCCAGCACGATGTTGACCAGGATGTTGATATCGGTCACGTCGACAACACCGTCGTTGTTGACATCGCCCAGCAGCACATCTTCGGGAGTTGATTTGAGTGTGACATGCTCAATGTTCGACCAGCCGCTCTCGGTGCCATCGGCATAGACGGCTTTGACCCTGTACTTGAATGTGCCGCCACCGGTGAGGTCATTCACGACATAGGAGCGGTTGGTGATGCCGGTGATGGTGCGAGTGGTTGCATCGCCTTGCTCATCAATGGCTTCGCGTCGTGTTGCATTGAAGATTTCAGTCACATCCTCGTCATAGATGCGGAGTGCAGAGATAATGACTCGCTTGCCATTCTTTGTAGTGGCGATTTGAATCTGCTGGTTTGCTGCTTGTGCCGCATCCAAGACAATCTTTTGTTCACCTTCGGCATTGACTGTTATCGTTTGTGACTTGTCGCCGCAACTGATCTTAACTTCAATATTTTTGTCTGTTTTGTAGGGTTTAGCGTTAAAAACGATACTGATTTTACCCGTTCCACCAGTCAGGTCTAATGCGGGGCTTGTAATAGAGCCTATGCCGCCAGTAGTGCCAAGACGTACACCTCCAGTAGACTCATAAACGCGTTCTCCAGTCCATCCGGCGTTGTCCATATAGTTGTTTAGGTTGCTGGAAATATCTGCACCATCCTTTTTGCAGTTGGCGAAGGTTTCCTCAAACACCAGAGTCGGCTCGCCATACTGGTTGACCTGTAGGGTGTAACTAGCCACGTTGGCGGCTGGAGTCTCGTCAGTCCAGTCGGCACGGAATGATGTGTAATTGATGTAATTCTCGTTGGCAGGTTGCATGACCGGTGAGGACTTGAGCAGGGTGGCCGTGCCATTGAGGTTGACTGTCACATTCTCAGCACCGGTGCTGCTCAGGGCAATCGTAGCATTTTGACTGCCATGCACTGTCGGTGCGTAAGTGACAGTGACATCCTTGCCACTCATGGCCTCGGCTGCGCTGATGGTAGTCGGGGTGACGCTGTAGACACCACTGGCATCGGTCAACGTCAGTTTCACATTGCCGGTTAGGTAGACACCTGTAACATTGAATGTCGCGGTTGCGGTCTCACCGGTGTTGGCAGTCATGGTGAGTGTAGCAGGATCGACGGTGATGGTGGGATCGGTGCTCTCAAGCAGAGTCACCTGTTGGGTGTTACTGTTGCAAATTGTTCCGTTGGTGTAGTTGGCAACAACATAGAAGTAGAACGATCCACCCTGGGTGAGACCTGTGACGGTCTGGCTCTTGCCGGTGATTCCGGTAATGACACGATAGGTCTCATCACCAGTCTCGCTGGCCTTGAGTTGATTTTCGGTGAGGTCGCCGGCATAAACGCTCATGTACCTCATGTCGGGCATGCCCGTAGTGGTGAGCTTGACATAGTCGCTGCTGGCGCAGTTCACAACAAAGGTGTACCATGCAAATGAGCCACTAGACGGCAGGTTGACAGTTTTGCTGCCTGCGCTGGTGGTCACGGTGATGGTATTTCCACTGTTGTAGGGTGAAGCGTAGACTCTCACGGTCATCTTGTCATAGCCTTCAAGGTCGTAGGTCTTGCTCTGCACATAACCGTTGGCTGATGCGCTCAGGTAGCAGGCACTGTTGGAACCGTAATAGGTCAGGCCTACTTGGGACCAACCGGTGGGTATGGAGTTATTTGTACTCCAGTCGATGCTGTCGAGCAGAGCAACGGCGGGTTTGAATGGCTTGTCGCTCACATAGAGGGTATAACTAGCCACGTTCTCGGCGGGAGTCTGGTCGGTCCAAGTGGCGGTAAATGATGAGGCTGTGATGTTGCCGGCATCGAGCATCACAGGAGCGTAAGTTTCCAGAGGAGTGGGGTCGGCCGTACCGTTGAGTTTGAGGGTCACGGTCTCAGCACCCTCGCTGGTGAGTGTGATGGTGGCCTCGTGTGTGCCGATTGCCGATGGGTCATAAGTCACTGTGACAGTTGCTCCATTAGTAGCCTGTGTCGCGCTGATGCTGGTGGTGCTCATCGAGAAGGCATTGTCGCCACTCAGGCTCAGGTTCACATTGTCGGTGAGGTTGTAGCCCGTGACGGTGACGGTGGCAGTCTTGGGGGTACCCACAGTAGTGCTCATGGTGAGCGTTGTGGGATTAACCTTGATTCTAGGATTAGTCAGGGCGCCGGCAGGAGGCTCGATGCCGATGATCATGGCCTCGCCATAGTTGAAGACGTAGCTTCCCGACTGACCCGTAGCTCCAGTTGAAGTGGTGAAGTTGTGCAGTGTGCAATATCCGTTGCTGTCGCCGCTCCAGCCCCAGTTCACGTAGTATTTGCCATTGGCATCACAGCCGAACACGTTGAAGGCATGGCCCGAAACACTGTATCCTCCGCTTACATCGTAGGCGAGATACTCGATGGGACGACCGTTGTGCAACTCGTTCAGCATATATTCGTTCCATTGTGCGTCGGTGTATTGCTGTGGGCCATTGGTGTAACTCCAACCCGAACTAACCAGTTCGGTGAGCAGGAGGTATTGGGCATCGGTGTAGCCCATGTTCAGGCAGCCCTGGTAAATCTCGGGGTCATTAGCGCCACTGGCACTAGTGCCGTACTGATAGTCGGGAATCGCCTGACCTGTGTAGCGCATCAGCCAAGCCACTGCATCCTTTTGTGCTGAAGTGGAGGAGTAGTTGTTGGGCCCGGTGTACTCGTCGATGATGTTGTCCCAGTCGGCCTCACGTTCAGGCAATGCAGCAGCCGAGACACCGCCAGAGGAACTTCCGTTGATGGCTGCCACTGCCGGGAAGGTCTCTGGCCATTTCCACTTGTAGTAACACATGCTCAGTGACGTGGCCGGGCATCCAGTAAGTGTGCGGCTGCTGCCACTGGTGGGGCACTGGTTGTTGTATGGTGCGCTTTGATCCCAGTTGGCGTTCACCAGTGGGGCGACGGGGGTGGTGGCAAACTTGGGTGCCTTGGTTGGTGCCAGTGTGCCGGCCTTGATACCGTCAATCTGATATTTGTATTTGTTGAGCAGCCACTGCATGGCGGGCGGGATGTTGTTCATGTCCAGTTTTCCCTCTTCGCCGTACATCAGCACTTCGGGTGCCAGGTCATCGCCAGCAATGACGACGTATGACTTGTCGGCATTGAAGATGTAGTAGTCAACTGCCGTGGGCTTGGCTACCGAGGCTTCGGCCTTGACGAGTTGCAGGTTGGTGGCAGCGGCGGCTTTCAGTCGCCCATTGGCCACTTGTCGTGTCAGGAATGACTTGGCTGCATTCTGTGCTGTTGTCAGATTGACATCGGCAGCCTGCAGCGTGGTCGTTGCACACATCATGAGTGCAAGCGACGCAGTTTTTAGTAAATGGTTAATTTTCATAGAAACTATAGTTTTGAAACTTATTATCATGCCAGTGAAGCAATGTTTTGTATCATTAGAGGTCGTTCTAAATGATTGAATTGTGCAACAAGTTTGCAAAATTACAAACTCGTATAGTATTGTGCAAGAGATTTGTCTAAAAAAATAGCATTTTTTTCGCTGATTGTCACTTCTGCAACCGAAATGATTGTCGGGTGGACTGGCTGTTGATGCGAGTCCACCCGACTAAATGAATCACAAGTTGTTAGAGTTGCTGCTTGATTAATGTCGTGGTTTAGTGCAGTGATTGGGTCGTGTTGACCTTGCCCAGCACGATATTAACCACCATGTTGATGTCGGTAACATCAACCTCGTCGTCATCGTTGACGTAGGCATGACCATTGTAGTTGCTGGCCTGATCCTTGCCTAGCACGATGTTGACCAGGATGTTGATATCGGTCACGTCAACAACACCGTCGTTGTTGACATCGCCCGGCATGCCTTGTGTGGCCGACAGGGTCACTTGCTTGACATTCGACCATTCGCTCATGGTTCCATCCACATAGTTTGCTTTTACCCTAAAGTAATAGGTGGCTTCGGGGGTAAGATCTTTTACCGTATAGAATTTGTCGGTAATTCCGGTAATGATGCGTTTGGTTGCATTTCCTTCCTCTGAGGCTGTGCGTGTAGTGCTGGTTAGTTTTGTGACATCACCATAGTAGGCCTCAATCATCGCTATCTCGGGTGAATAATAACTGTCGGTCGATGTGATGGTAATTTTTTCGCCGGCACTACCTTTTACTAGCCATGTGTATGTCTCATCTTTGTCAAAATTGTGTCCAACTGCAGCAGTCTGTTCTGACATGACAGTTAAATTACCAGCACCATAAGTGCCCGATACGGTTTTGATGCGCAGCGAGAATGTTTCATAGTTGTAGCCTTCAGGAATAGTGAAAGTTATGTCACCTTTAGGACTACCACTATTGCTAAAGTAGATTGCATTGTAGCCTCCATATACTTTCGAGCCACCCCATGGAGCAGTCAGGGAGATTATCTTGTAACTACCAGTATATTGACTTGCATCGATGGAGCCAAGCAACTGGACATCAACTGGCTCATCGACATTGACCCACAGTGTGTAACTATCCACATTCTTGGCAGGAGTCTCGTCTGTCCAGACCGCCTTGAACGAGGTGTTGGCAACATTGGCTGCTTCTTGAAGCACAACTTCTTCCTTCTGGATTGTGGCTGAACCATTGAGTTTAACCGTCACGTTGCTGGCGCCGTTGCTCGACAGGGTGATGGTGGCCTCATGGGTTCCGAATTCTGTAGGATTATAAGTTACGGTAATTGTAGCACCATCACCATTTTGTGCCTGTGCGATACTGATGTTGGTGGTGCTCAGCGAGAACGCATTGTCGCCGCTCATCGACAGTTCAACAGCATTGGTCAGGTTATAGCCTTTGACGGTGAAAGTGGTGGTAGTGGGATGCCCCACAATTGTTGCCATATCGAGGATGTTGCTATCTGTCTTGATTTTGGGATTAGTCAGCGCTCCAGCAGGAGGCTCGATGCCGATGATCATGGCCTCGCCGTAATTGAAGACAAAGGAACCAGACTGACCAGTAGCACCGGTGGCGGTGGTGAAGTTGTGCAGTGTGCAATATCCGTTGCTGTCGCCGCTCCATCCCCAGTTCACGTAGTATTTGCCATTGGCATCACAGCCGAAGACATTGAAGGCATGGCCTGAAAGTTGACGGTTCGTATAATCGTAGGCGAGGTATTCGATGGGGCGGCCATTTTGCAACTCGGTCATCATATAGTCGTTCCATTCGGCATCGGTGTACTGCTGTGGACCATTATAATAGTTATAACTCGAACCCATAAGTTCGGTCAGTAGGAGGTATTTTGCATCAGTGTAGCCCATATTGAGGACACCCTGATAAATTTCGGGGTCGTTGGCACCGCTGGAACTAAACCCATATGAATATTTGGGTATAGCCTGGCCTGCATAACGCATCAGCCATGCCACGGCATTGGCTTGAGTGGTGTTGTAAGTGGTATTGGTGGGACCGGTGTACTCGTCGATGATGTTATCCCAGTCGGCTTCACGTTCAGGTAGGGCTTCTGCTTCAATACCATAACTAGCCGATATAGCAGCCACTTTGGGGAAGGTCTCGGGCCACTTCCACTTGTAGTAACACATGGCCAGTGAGGTGGCGGGGCAGCCAGTAAGGGCGTGAACGCCATCCCTCGAGGGGCACTGGTTGTTGTAAGGTGCGCTCTGATCCCAGTTGGCAGTCACCATCGGAGCCACGGGAGTGGTGGCGGTTCTTGGAGCCTTGGTGGGTGCCAGTGTGCCGGCCTTGATGCCGTCAATCTGGTATTTGTACTTGTTGAGCAGCCATTGCATGGCGGGAGGGATGTTGTTCATGTCCAGTTTGCCCTCTTCGCCGTACATCAACACTTCGGGTGCCAGATCATCGCCGGCAATGACGACGTACGACTTGTCGCTGTTGAATATGTAGTAGTCGACGGCGGTCGGTCTTGCTACCGAAGCCTCTGCCTTGACAAGTTGCAGATTGGTAGCGGCGGGGGCTTTTAAGCGTCCGTTGGCTACTTGTTTCGATAAGAATGATTTGGCTGCATTTTGCGCGGTAGCCAAGTTGACATCGGCAGCCTGCAGTTGTGTTGACGCACACACCATGAGGGCAAGCGACGCAGTTTTAAGGAAATGGGTAATTTTCACAAATAAGGATGTTTATGTATCAAGTGTTTTTGAGTATGAAATGTTAACACAATCGGGTGCTATAACTTGTAGTGGCTATTTCGCCCGATTGTGCTACTGTTGCTGTCAGCCACCGGCTAGTTCTTGTTCAAAATGATGTTGACAACCAAGTTCACATCTGTGACATCGACCGTTCCATTGCCATCGATGTCGGCATTACTTCCATAATTGTCGGCTGCGTCCTTGCCAAGAACGATGTTGACGAGGATGTTGACATCGGTGACATCGACCGTTCCGTTGCCATCGACATCGCCCAAGATGCCAGATTGCCCAAGCAGTGTCACTTGTTTGTTCTTGGTCCAGTTGCTCTCGGTGCCGTCGGCATAGAGCGCCTTGACCTTGAATCGGTAGGTCTTGGCAGGTGTGAGGCCCAGCACGGTGTAATATCGATTAGTGATTCCGGTGATGAGCCGGTAGGTTGCATCGCCCTGTTCGGTAGCGGCCTTGAGCATTGTTGCTGCCTCTGAGACATCTCCGTTGTGAATCTCGATGTGGTTGATGACGACACGTTTGCCATTCTTGGTGGTGGCAAACTCAATCTTCTGTCCAGCCTGTGTGGGCACATCGAGCACGACAGTGTACTCAGTGTCGGTGGCGGTCATGCTCAGGGTCTGCTTTGCGTTGCCGCAGCTGATGGTCAGCTTGGGATCTTTGTCATTGTTGTAGAGCTTGGCAGTGAACATGACGGTTATTTTCCCCTCGCTGTCGCTCAGGTCCAGTGCCGGGCTGGTGAGCACACCCACAGCCGAGCTTGTGCCCAGCCGAATGCCACCCACCTCGCGGTAGAGTTTGCTGCCCGTCCAGCCCTTGTTGTCCATCCAGCTATCTAGGCTGGAACTGATGTCGCTGTTGACTGCGGCAGTGAACTTATTGAAGTTCTCCTCTAGCAACAGTGTGTTGGCGTTGGGGTCATACTCCTTGACCTCAAGCGTGTAGCTTGCAACATTGGTGGCCGGGGTGGGGTCGGTCCACTGGGCCTTGAACGAGGTCTCGGTCACGTCGGTTGCCTCCTGCAGGGTGATGTCGCTCTTCTTGAGCGTCGCCACGCCCTTGAGGTTGACAATAACATCTTCGGCATCAGCGCTCTTGAGTGTCAACTTGCCGTTGAAAGTGCCATGCGCCGTTGGACGGAAGGTGACGGTGACCGTCTGTCCTGCCTCGGCTTGGGCGATGGTCACATTGGTAGGACTGACGGTGAACACATTGTTGGCGTCGGTCTTGGTGATTGTCACTTTGTCGGTCAGTCGGTCGCCGTTGACGGTAAAGGTGGCTGTAGCTGTCTCGCCGGTGTTGCAGGTCATGGTCAGTTCGTTGACCGAAGTTTCAACCGCCGGTCCCATGTACTTGGGCTGGATGCCAATAACCATCTGTTGGCCTTGGTTGAAGTTGTAGCCGTCGTTGTCTTTGAATGAGTTCATGACACACCAGTTGTTGCCATCACCGCTCCAGCCGAAGTTGATGTGATATTTGTTGTCGCTGCTGCGATATCCGTCGACATTGAACGCATGTCCGCCGGCACTGCCCGACACGGCCGTGAAGACGACGGGGCGTCCCTCGGCCATCTCGGTTTGCAGCAGATTAGCCCAGTTGGTCTCGTTGTAGTTGCTCTTACTCACCACGCGGCAAGTGGTCTCGTCATAGCCAAACAAGACATACATGTCCACGATGTTCTGTGTGTCGGTGGTGTAGATGCCACTGCCACCAGCCGATTCGGTGCCATACATCATGTGCTCGGCTTGCCCCACATAACGCATCAGTGTAGCCACTGCGTTGGCTTGTGTAGTGTTGTAAGTCGATGTGTGTGACGTTCCATTATTGTCTTTGTAGCTGCCGTAAGCATCCATCATGTTGTCCCAGTCAAAAGTGACCGATGGCAATGCAGGATAGCTGAAGGTTACAGAATTATAATAGCTAAGCTCGAGACTGGCAGTGTAACTGGGCAGTGCCGGTACAGCTTCTTTGGGCCACTTCCAGTAGTACATTACCATCGAGGCCGATGTTGCCGGACAGCCAGTCAGACACTGGTAACTTCTTCCGTTATAGGTGAATTTACATTGGTTCCAGTAGGGTGTCATTTGGTCCCAATAGCAGGTCAGGAGAGGCCCGTATGTGCCGGTTACTGTCTTGGGCACAGCCGCATTAGAGATCTTTTGAACTTTTGCATCGGGGTTTGCGATGAGCCAGTCAAGTTCATTCTTATAGTTGTTGATCCACGCCTGCATGTTGGGAGGAAACTTGTCAGTCGTCAACGGATTGTCGCCCACTGCCAGGATTTCCTCGGCGCGGTCATCACCCGAGACGATGACAAATGTCGATGACGTGTTGAAGATGTATAGAACAGGCGTAGTCTTGTTGATATCGCCCATTACTTGCTTGAGCAACACGGGTTCGGATGCAGCCGATGCCATCATCTTGCCTGCATTGGCATTGATAAGATACTGTTTGGCTTTGGCTTTGGCCGTCGCCAGGTCGACGGGGGTCGCCGACATGTGCAGTGCCATCATCACAGTGGCCATGCATGACAGAACGAATAGTCTTCTCATAGGTGAATTAAAGAATATAAAACTAAAAAATGCAAAAACGCTGATTTTGATAACAATCTGCAAAGTTACAATGTTCTTTGGCAATGTGCAAGGGTTTTGCTTAAAAATGATGTTAATTGCCATGAAAAGTGGCGGCAAGTGCATTTTTTTGTCGTCGGTTGATGAAGGCGAGCGATATTGTTGTCGTTGTTGTGCTGCTTCTTGTAAAGGCCTTAGGTGAATTCAAATTGAGGCATGTGTTGCGTCATCGATGCTTCTTTTAAGGTAAAATACAACTGTTTGAGCGTTATAGTAATTGGCGGTTTCAAGAATCATAAAGTGGCATTTTTTGATTTCTGCTTTTGAGTTTTCAATTATTTGTTGTATCTTTGCAAAATCAAATGAGATTATAATCAATATTGTATAACTACTAAAAACGAAGAAAACATGAACAGAACAATTGTGAAAGTGCTGGCTGTGGCATTGATGTCGCTAACGGCAGTGAGTGCTAGTGCTCAGTTCGGTAATCTGGGCAACCGTATCAAACAGAATGTGAAGAATAAAATTCAGAACAAGGCCTATCAAGCCACGCACAACCCTGGTGCGGTGGTCAGCGAAGTCGCGTCTCGCACCCGCAGCGACAAGGAGGCACAGAGCAAGGTCGAGTGCAACGTGGGTGGCAAGACCTATAAGATTGACGGGCGCATCAATCATGAGGGCTGGAACAAGTCGCAAAACAGCAAGGTGACCTTCACTGGCATTCCCGCAAGCATCGACGAGTTCCGTCAGTTGCAGCAGACGTTGGGTACCGAACCTCAGGGTGCTGTTGCACTGCAAGTGATGGCCTTTGAGATGTATCGCCGTGACCGGGCGATGGGCGAGGAGGCATTGAGTCTGAACAACACAAGCACTAACTTGAACTCAACCCTGCACCAACTCAAGGAAGTCTATGGCAAGGATGATAGTTACAACCGTCCCTATCTGGCTGCAGCATTGATGGATGGCGCAAAGAATACCAATGCCTACACGCCCAACTATCCCTATTGCGTCAAAGTGCGTGTCAACCCTGTGACTAAGTATCAAGAGAGCCAAATGCTGCAGGGCACTGTTCTCTATCTGCAGATCGACAGTGAGGGCTGGGACACCAACTGGCGTGGCGTGGAAGTCGTGCGCCCAGAGGGAGAGCCCTACTTTGTGGTGAGCAACTGCCCAGCCATGTACACCCAGTGCAAGCAGATCAAAGGTGCTTGGCAAGGACTGAAGTAATTGAGAATTAAGAATTTAGAATTGAGAGATGGTTTATTGTTCTTAATTCTTGATATACTATTCATGATTCATTCTTGCATCGATGATGAAACATATCATTTTAATAGCAGTTGCAATGGTTGTGCTCATGGGTATGTTGGCCTGTAAGGGAGCCAAGAATGTGACCGGGGTTGTCAAGAAGCCTGCGCCGACCGGGCGACTGGTTGGATTCCACTACGTCGAGCATGGCACGATGGCGCAACCCAACTTTGAGTACATGCTTCGTCGTGATAGCGGTAAGGTGAGTCTGTATGTTTTTCGCCCATGGATCGATGAGGGTTGGGGCGATACCGTCGTGGTTGCCGACGATGTTATCGACCATGTAGAGAAACTCATCAAGGACAATAACTTGCAGAACTATCAGGATCACTATAGCCCCAATATGCAAGTGCTGGATGGCTATAGTTGGAGCTACCAGGCCGAGTTTGACGATGACGTGACGCTCAGTTCAGGAGGGTCAAATGCCGGGCCTGGCGACGGCACACTCAAGACCATCGGCAATTATCTAGACTCATGCTATGTCATGGTCAAGGGTATAAAAAGGAATGAGTAAATAGCATCTAGAGGCACTGCTTGCGATATACGTTTCAGTGCCTCTAGTTTTCCTAAAACATAATAAAAGCAATGATGAAGAAACTGTTGTGTCTGGCATCGCTGGTGGCGATGCTGACTGCCTGCACTGGACAAGGGGCGGGCGAGTTGACCAAGTCGGGCCTGGACCCGAAAAACTTTGAGACCGAGGTGGACGGCAAGCCCACCGCTCTCTACACGTTGACCAATGCCGCGGGCATGGAGGTGTGCATCACCAACTATGGCGGCCGTGTGGTGAGCGTGATGGTGCCCGACCGCGACGGCAAGTTGCAAGATGTGGTGCTGGGCTTTGACTCGATCGCCGACTACATCCATGTCGAGGGCAATAACTTCGGCGCACTCATCGGTCGTTATGGCAACCGCATTGAGCAAGGCAAGTTCAAACTCGATGGTCAGGAGTATCAGTTGCCACAGAACAATTATGGCCACAGTCTGCATGGCGGTCCTGAGGGATTCTACACGCAGATGTGGGATGCTCGTCTCATCGACAATCAGCACTTGGAATTGACCCACGAGTCGCCCGATGGCTTTGCCGGCTATCCTGGCACGCTCAAGGTGACCGTCAACTATGAGTTGACCGATGACAATGCACTTGTCATCAAGTATGCTGCCACAACCGACAAGCCTACTATCGTCAACCTGACCAACCACAGTTACTTCAACCTCAATGGTGACCCATCGCGTGACATGCTTGACCTGGAGGTGATGATTGCAGCCGATAGCATCACACCCATCGACTCGACCTTCATGACTCACGGCACCATGATGGCTGTCGAGGGCACACCATTCGACTTCCGTCAGTCCAAGGCAGTGGGGCGCGACATCAATGCCGATGATGAGCAATTGCGCAACGGCAAGGGCTATGACCACAACTATGTGCTCAACACGGGTGGTGACATCAACAAGGTCTCGGCCAGCATCTACAGCCCCAAGACGGGCATCCTGATGGAAGTCTTCACCAACGAACCCGGTCTGCAGTACTACGTGGGCAACTTCCTGGACGGAACAGTCAAGGGCAAGCGCGGTGTGGCCTATCCGTTGCGCTCGGCCATCTGCATGGAGACGCAGCACTATCCCAACTCGCCCAATCAGCCCGAGTACCCCAGCACAGTGCTTCGACCCGGCGAGACCTATCACAGCCAGTGCATCTACAAGTTCTCGGTGCATAAATAGTTGTCGGTCGTCAGTTGTCAGTTATCGGTTAAACCGAGAACCGAAAGCCGAGAACCGAAAACTGGAATCAATTTATAACACAATCGTGGCAAAGGGCAGTATATGCTCTTTGCCCATTTTGTCTGTCTGTGATTTCTGTCTACCTTTGCAGAAACAATTTGACACACAATGAAGAAGAATGTATTCACCTTGCTGGCCGCTGTGGCGGTCGTGGCACTGTCGGCGCAAGCCGTGAGCCATCTGCGTCCGTCGGGATATCCCCTGATTACTGTTGACCCCTATATGAGTGGCTGGTCGCTGACCGACCGCCTGTATGACAGCAATGTCAAGCATTGGACCGAGAAAGACCGTCCATTGCTGGGCATCATCATCGTCGATGGCGTGGACTATCAATTCATGGGTCTCGACAACCCCACAACGCAGATAGTGGCTCCGAGCGGTGTGGCTCAAACGTGGCCGTGCCACTATGTGACCGAGCAGCCCAGTGGCGAGTGGTATCAACCTGCCTATGACGACCACGCCTGGAAACTGGGTGATGGGGCTTTTGTTATCGACTATCCATCCTATCAAGGCACCAAATGGGAGACCGAGCGCATCTGGCTGCGGCGCAAGGTGCAACTGGGCGACCTCACTGGCAAGCGCGTGGTGCTGGGATACTCGCACGATGATGATGCGGTCATCTATGTCAACGGAGTGAAGGTGGTTGACACAGGTCACGCCTATAAGACACAGCAGCGGATTGAACTGACAGGTGAGGCCTTGGCTGCATTGCACCCGGGCGAGAACGTGATTGCTGCCACCTGTTGGAACCGCCTGTGGGGCGGGCTGATTGACGTCTCACTTGAGTTGGAAGACGCAACAACCGATGCTGTTCGGCACGTGGCAGCGCAGTACGAGGTAGATGTCCAGGCCACACAGACCCACTATCGATTTGCCTGTGGTCCGGTGCTGCTCGATTTCTCGTTTGTGGCTCCGTTGCTGATGGACGACCTGGATCTGCTGTCACGGCCAGTTAATTATCTCACCTATCAGGTGCAGAGTCGTGACGGAGTGGCACACGATGTGTCGGTGCGTGTGGTGGCAAGTGATGCTTGGGCAACCGATGTCGTTGGGCAGCCTGTTGAGCGACAGGCGATGGTGAAGGACGGCCTGGTCATGGCACGCGTGGGCACCAAGGCTCAGAAGATTCTGGGCAAGAAGGGCGACGATGTGCGCATCGACTGGGGCTACTTCTATCTGGCTGCTTCGAGTCACAACGCACACGCATCGGTGACAGGCGATAAGTTGACATTGACCCATCGCCTGGGACGCGTCAAGCAAGGCGAGGGCATGATGATGGTGGCCTACGACGACATCTACTCGGTGCAGTATTTCGGCACCAATCTGCGGCCCTGGTGGAATCGTGACGGAAGGCACACGATACAAGAGCAATTGCAACTTGCATTGCAGCAATATCCTGCACTGCGCAAGCGCTGCAACCAGTTTGACGCAGAACTGATGACACAAGCCACACAGGTGGGCGGGCGCGAGTATGCCGAACTCTGCGCGTTGGCCTATCGGCAGGCCATCTCGGCACACAAGTTGGTCGAGTCGCCCAGTGGCGAATTGTTGTGGCTGTCGAAGGAGAACTTCAGCAATGGCTCGATAGGTACAGTGGACATCACCTATCCATCGGCACCGATGTTTCTGCTCTATAATCCCCGTTTGGTCGAGGGGATGATGAATCACATCTTTGACTACAGCGAGCATCGTGGATGGACCAAACCCTTCCCGGCCCACGATGTCGGCACCTACCCGCTGGCCAATGGGCAGACCTACGGCGAGGACATGCCCGTTGAGGAGGCGGGCAATATGCTCATCCTCACTGCAGCACTGGCTGCGGTTGAGGGTAATGCCGACTACGCTGCCCGTCACTGGGCAGTGCTCACAACATGGGCTGAATATCTGTCACAGTTTGGTCTGGATCCTGCCAATCAACTCTGTACCGATGACTTCGCAGGGCACTTGGCACACAACACCAACCTGTCCATCAAGGCTATTCTGGGCATCTATGGGTATGGCTATCTGGCCGAGAAGTTGGGCAAGCGTGAGATTGCGCAGCGCTATCAGCACATGGCGCGTGGCATGGCTGCGGAGTGGGAGCGCATGGCAAATGACGGCGACCACTATCGCCTCACCTTCGACCGTCCGGGCACTTGGAGCCAGAAGTATAATCTGGTGTGGGATCGCACGTTGGGATGGAACATTTTTGATCCTAAGATTGCCCGCACCGAGGTGGCCTACTATCTGACCAAGCAGAACCCTTACGGCCTGCCGCTTGACTCGCGCGAGACCTACATGAAGATTGACTGGCTGGTGTGGACGGCATCACTGGCCGATGAGCGGGATGACTTTGAGTCACTGGTGCACGGCCTCTATCGCCAGGTTGATGCCACCCGCTCGCGTGTACCGCTGTGCGACCTGGTGCGCACCACCAATGCCGACAAGTGTGGCATGCAGGCCCGCTCGGTGGTCGGTGCCTTCTGGCTCCCCCTGCTGCAAGCCAGTTTGAGTCGTTAAGCCGATGTTTTTTGTACTGCAAAGTTGCTGCATTAGACAAAATGTAGTAACTTTGCAGTGTGAATTTATCGAACCATGGGCCATCAATATAAAATATCTGATCTTAGTCCTGTTTGTTTTTGGGATGTTGACAAGAGTAAATTAAGCTGGGAGAAAGATTCCGAGTTTATTGTTGAGCGCATCTTGGAGGTTGGGCGATTGTCTGACTGGCGCATTATTTGTGGCCAATTCGGACTTGAAAGGATTGCAGAGATTTGTAAAGGTCTTCGGACGATGAGTTCAGTGGATTTAAACTTTATCTCAACAATTACAGGTACAGATATTCGGGATTATCGATGCTACACTACAGCACAATCCTTCCCCACACCCTGGAACTCATAAAGGGCATATTTGCCTATCCAGAATTCTCGTCGTGTCGCTTGGTTGGTGGCACGGCATTGGCTCTACAATATGGTCATCGTACTTCGGTTGACTTAGATCTTTTTGGTTTGTTTGATGGCGGCCGCTCAGTCTTGACGCAACTGCTGAATGATTTGGGCAATGCGACTTTGGTTCATTCCAATCGGTTCATGACAGTCTACGATTTGGATAATGTGAAAGTGGATATTGTGAACTATACGATACCATGGATAGACACGGCTATCATTGAGGACGGCATGATATTGGCATCGCAAAAAGAGATTGCAGCAATGAAAATTAATGCAATAATTGGTCGAGGTTCTCGTAAAGACTTTGTAGATTTATATTTCTTGCTGCAGCACTTCTCGATGGAACAGATTCTTGGTTTTTTTCATGAGAAATATCCTAATGTAGACGATTTCATACTTCTGAGGAGTATCATGTATTTTAATGATGCAGAAAATCAAGAAATGCCTCACATGCTGGTGGATGTCGAGTGGGAAGAGATCAAGAGACACATAACAGAGCAAGTCATAGCCTTGCTGTGAAACTACAGGGTGCAGAAGAAGGTGACGAGGAAGGGGACACTGAAGTCGACGCAGAAGCCGTGGAAGAGCGAGAGGATGACGTAGTCCTGGCCACAACTGCGGGTGATGATGGGCAGGGTGGTGTCCATGGTGGTGGCGCCACCGGCCGAGATGGGAGCGAGGCGACCGAACCACCGCACCATCAGCGGGGCTCCCAGCAGGGTAATGACCTCGCGCAGAATGTTGGCCAGCAGTGCCACGGTACCCAGTTCGGGACCTTTGTATTGGGTAATGAAAATGCTTGACAGAGAGTAGTAGGCAAAACCTGAACCAACGGCAAGGCACTCGGTGAGCGAACGATGAGGCATGGCCAGCGACACGACCGTCACTCCGGCCAGGGTGCCGATGATGGTCATCAGCGGCAGCAACAGCAGCAAGGGGTCGAGCGAGCGGAACCGCCGCAGCATCTGCGTGTCGTTGCCCACACTGATGCCGACACAGAACAGCAACGCACACAAGGCAATGTAACTCCATCGGCCGATGTTGATGCCATCGGGAATCAGATGGAACAACCCACAAATGATGCCCAGCACAAAGAAAGCGACAATCGTCATACTTCCTTTCATGACGGGCCTCCTTTCTTTTTCAGCACCACGCGCCACAATGCCCATGCCAGCGTTAGGCTTCCTGCCATGCCGGCAAGGCACATGACCACAGCCTCCACTCCCAGGTCGGTGAGGCGGCTGATGACTTGTGGGTTCATCCCCACCTCAATGCCCAGACATAGCAGCAACACCCAAATCAACACCGTGATGACCCGGGAGATGAATGACAACCGGCGATGGCGCAACAGCCATCCCACACCGATGCCACAAAACATGATGGCGACTACAGTGAGCAATTCTTCTTCAGAATATCTTGTCTAGTTTTTCTAGTTCTTCTAGAGCCTCTAGATTAGACAAATAGGCGCTGATTCCAATGGAGTCAGCGCCTTAAGGTCTTGAGGTCGCAAGCGGACTCGAACCGCTGTGCCCGGTTTTGCAGACCGGTGACTAAACCACTCATCCATGCGACCATTTGCAAATGCGACTGCAAAGGTAATACCATTTTCCGACACCACCAAATTTTTTGCGCATTTTTTGCCGAAAAACCATTTTAATAGCGCAATCATCTAGATTTGATGACAATTCATGTGGTACAAAATCCGCGTGAGAAAAAACTCATGCAGATTAAGCCGATTTTAGCAGACTAAAACATCTGCTGATCTGCTATATCTGCATGAACCTAAACCACAAAATCCGCGTGAGAAAAAACTCATGCAGATCTCGCGGATTTTAGCAGACTAAAATATCTGCTGATCTGCAAATTCTGCATGAACCTAAGCCACAAAATCTGCGTGAGAAAAAACTCATGCAGATTAAGCCGATTTTAGCAGACTGTAATATCTGCTGATCTGCAAAACCTGCATGAGCTCACGAAATATTTAAGGCACCCATCAAGTCCCCCTAAAGGAGGTAAGCCCCCTATATTCCCCTAAAGGAGGTAAGCCCCCTAAATCCCCCTAAAGGGGGACTTGTTGCCGCTTTGTACACCCCCTTTAGGGGGCTTGGGGGCTTCTTCGGGGGCTTGGGGGCTTCTTCGGGGGCTTATTGAGGCTTATTGGACTATCTTCTTTGCGGTGCCGTCACTCATCTTGACGATGGTCACGCCGTGGTGACTGGCATCGACACGCTTGCCATCGATGCTATAGCGTGCCACCTCGCGGGCATTGTCGCTGCCTACATTTGCCACGCTGCTGTAGGCCAGGTTATCGATGCGGAAGGCGGGGCTGAGCACCTGCTCCTGCCAGTTGCCCGCAGCATCGGTCAGGCGAATCTTCAGGTCGAACCAGCCTTTGTAGGCCTCACCTGTCACGCTAGCCAGCGAGCCAGTATAGAACCATCCCATCACAGGCCAGTAGTTCTCGGGCACTTCCTCCACAGCCAACTCATTCCAGTTATCCTCGCCGTATGGCGAATAACTCACCTCTACAGACTCAGGAGTATAGCGATTGTAAACTCCTGTTTCCCAAGGTGTAACGATGTAATTGAAGTCACCGGCTGTAAACTCCATCGTGCCTTCGTCACCTGTGGCAAATCGGTCGGTTACATCGCCGTTATTGTCTTTGAAATGCAGCATGGTCATCGTGGGCGAACAATCGTCCTCCTCACCAGCGATATAGTGCAATTGTGCTTTGTTTGAGCCAGGCAAATCGTCCACCTCAACCAGCTCGTTGGTAATTGTGACATCCACCACGCCAGCAGGGAGTTTTGGTGCATAATACTCAAAAGCTCCTTGCGTGTTGATGAATTCCTCCCCATCTAATGTGATGCTTATCTGAGCATCAGAAATACCTTCGGAGATTTCGCCATAGCGTCCTAAGTACCCAATATTAAAACGCAGACAATAAGTTTCATCCCATTCCCAGTAGTCACGCATAATGTTGTTCACAAAAATTGGGCAATTGTTGCCAATAATGCCTTTCGCTTTTTCGACAGGATAGGAGAAAGAAGGATGTGTAGGCCAATAATCATAGCTATAATCGCTCGTTCCTTCTTCGTTCAAATCCCAATTAAAACCTCGGGGCAATCCATTTATTGTTAAATATGAAGATGTTCCATTGTTCGCTAATACAATGTTACCTTGGGTATTTGTTAAAGGAGTAGTTCCAACCACTGGCAAATAATCATGTCCCCAATCAGTGGCTATTTTTTTAGAATAATCTAGTTGGATGTAAGGTATAATGTTGCCTGCAGGGCTATCTTCAACCTTTGCGTCTAGGTAAAATTTGATGGCATCGCCTTCAACAATGGGGTCAAGCACAAATCCAGGAATGTAAGCCCAATCAAACTGTTTTGGAAGTGCGTATGTCATAAGAACAGGATACAATTTTTCGCCATGATGATAGGGCGCTTTAAATGGCACATCATACTCTACATAATTGGCTGGGTCATTAGTATAAGTCACGTCTCCGTGGGCTCCCACGGTCTCGAAAGCTGTGTTAAACACTTGGTGATCTTTAAATGCCATGCGGTATAAGTAAAAGCTATAACGGTCGCTCACATCATTGACAAAAATGTCAGACGTGGCCCAATTCCCTTGGCTAACTATTTCACCATCTGGACTTACTGCTTTAACTCCAACATTTTCATTTACATCATAGGCGATGCCATAATCTGAGCATACAATGGCGTTGTAGACTAGAATGTCATCAACATTACCTGGGTCAATAGGAGTCAAATGACCATTGTCATAAATATATGACCCGATTTTCAATGCCTCTCCTTCAGGGTTGATAATTTCGTGGTGGATACGATTCGTTGCCTCATTGGCCGAGAAGTTCAGTTGCATATCGTGGTCAACGGTCACATTCTCGCGGATGACCACTTTATAGATATAATTTGATTCAAGGGTGTCTAGTTGAACGAAACTGAAGAGCATATCGTAGGTTCCAGCAGGTAGTGAAACCACATTCGAGCCACAAACAGGATCAAATAAATCGAGGTCATAGAATCTAAAATGGTTCTCTTTATTGTCTACACGGACGTCATACACATAGCCTCCATGCTCGGCATCAAAGTCCAAGACAAAATCAACTTGATAGGTGGGTTGGCCTTCTTTGGCTTTGTTGGTTCGTTTTTGAGCGGTGGTTGCATTGATGCCATTGCTGGCCTTAAAGGACTTGGTTATGAACTTGTGTGGACTTAAAGCTTGGGTGAATGTGCCCTTCTCAAGTCTTTGCAGCTGTTGGGGAGGCTGGGCTGCAGTGTTGAATGCCAAAATAAAGGCAAACACAGCCAGCAGATGATAGGTAAATCTCTTCATAGTGGTAAGTTTTTGAGTTAAACAAAATGAGTCGTAAAGCTTTACGACTGCAAAGGTACAGGTGCCCGCTGGGCTGTGCAAGAAAAATCGCCCTAGCTTTGTCGTTGTAAATTTGCAATAACAACGTTCCCTGTTTTTCAGGTATTTATGGTCTGTCGCCCAACGCAGGACAACAATTCATTGTCATGCATAATAGACAGTCAATCCCCTCGAAACCGACCCATTTCACGTTAGGGCCAAAGACACCAATCGGCGCCACCCAAACCCCATCATCTCGTTGACTCACTCCGCAACTTTTCGGAATGTGCAATCGTTAAAGAGTTGGCATGAATCTAAACAATCAGCGCCATCCGCGTGAAATGAATTGTCTTCCAAATCAGCAATATCTGCATGAGCCTAAATAAAAATCAGCGCCATCCGCGTGAAATGAATTGTCTTCCAAATCAGCAATATCTGCATGAGCCCAAATATAAATCAGCGTCATCCGCGTGAATTGAATTGTCTGCCAAATCAGCAATATCTGCATGAACCCAAATAATCTGCGTCATCGGCGTGAATTGAATTGTCTGCCAAATCTGCAATATCTGCATGATGTACCGTCCTGAAAAAAGTTTAC
>DGWI01000028.1:1175-79292 GCA_002396085.1 Porphyromonadaceae bacterium UBA4262 | reverse complement strand
AATGCTTGTGCATTTCCTATAATACGGCATTGTCAAAACAAGTTTTGCCACTGCACTCATTTGCTCGATTTGTTCCTGCAAATTCGCAAAGGCTTGCGGTTGGCACTTGTGGCACTGCACCAAGAACGATGAGCAAGTAAGCGAGCAAAGCACCTGCCCCGATTGGGAAGAAGATTAGCACCGCCCGCCACACCGAGAGAGCCGCCCCAAGCGGTTCTCTTTTTTGTGGCGGAACGTCAGCGACCGGCAACCATCACAAGCATTGTGAAAGATAATGTTTTCTTATGCCAACCGCCGTTGGCGGTGGCAAACCTCCTCGCACAGCGTGGACTAAACTCCTTTCGAGGAGTGAGGGGTGTTCGTAACCTCACGGCTTGTTTTTCCGCTCTTGTTGCCCGGGCACTTTGATGTCTACACCGCTTGCAGGTAGAAAGGTGTACTCATCTGAAAATTGATTAAAACCCATTGACTTGTTTCTCCCTCGCTTTCTCGCCTCGATTTTCCGCTGCAAAGTTAAGGGCAGCCGCTTACTGCAAGGCCCATGTCGAGTTGCCACTAAAATTCTCCAACCCTGCGGGTAGTAATTTTCGGGCAAGCCTTGCGGTCGTCCGCTTTCCTGCCTCACTTTATGAAGCACCGTAAAAAGCGAAGCGAAAGCGAGAACAAGATCAATAATGTTTAATCTCTAAATTTTCACGATTATGAGTACAAAATCCCTTTCTATCAATTCTGCAAGCGGTGCTGACAGCACCCAAGCACAAGAGCAGGCTGTAAAAAGCTTCAGCTCCAGCTCCTCCAATCTCAATAATGCGAGTGAGCGAGAGCAATCAAGTTCACTTGAATTGCCGAGCGTGAGCATTAAAGGCGTAGCCAATAATGTTGAGGTTGATGTAGATAACAATGAGGTCGAGGAATTTGACCTAAAGGACTATGCCCTTACGCACTTCGATGGCTCGCCCGCCGTCTATGTGGGCACTTACCACAAATATAATTGTGGCTCTTTGCGAGGCGTTTGGCTTGACCTTACCACCTTTGCCGATTACGATGAGTTTTTGGCAGTGTGCCGTTACATTCACCGCGATGAAGCGGACCCCGAATTTATGGCGCAGGACTTCACCGATTTCCCCCGTGAATGGTACACCGAGGGATTTATGAGCGAGCGTGAATTTGACTTAATCCGTGAGTTTGCCGAACTCGATGACGATGAGCGTGAAGCCTTTGAGGTCTATGTTGCAGCCTTCGGCAGCAGCCGTGATGATAGCACCATTTTCGACAATTTCCGTGAAGCCTATTGCGGCAAGTGGTCGAATGAAGAAGAATATGCCGAGCAGCTTGCCGAAGATTGCTGCATGCTGGAGGGCGCACCCGAGTTTTTGAAGTCGTATTTCGATTACAAGGCTTTTGCCCGTGATTTGTTCATCGATGATTACTACTTTGAAAGCGGTTACGTTTTCCGCCGCCTGTGAGCAGTAGCACCGCCCACCACACCGAGAGAGCCGCCTCGAGCGGTTCTCTTTTTTAGTGGCGGAACGAGTGTGACATGGCCGGAAGTTAGTTGGTGACAGTATGAGACTGCAAATAATCATTGAAATATTTTGCCAACTCAAAAATAGTCGCTAATTTTGCAAAAATAAATGACTTAATATTTGTTAATTATATCTATATGAAAGTCGTAGATTCCATAAAATCAAGCATTAACGAAGTTAAGGACGGATCGTTGTTTTTTAATAGCGACTTCTCGCAATTTGATGACCAATATGTAAATAAAGTGTTGGCCGATTTGGTGCGACAGAAAGCCCTTGTTAGGCTTGCGCGAGGAATTTATATGAAACCTGAGCAGACCAGGTTCGGGCTTGTATTTCCGTCGGTTGACACGATTGTTAACGCAATCGCTCGTCGCGACAATGCTGATGTGTTGCCTTGTGGAGAGGCTGTGCTAAATATGCTGGGGTTTTCCACTCAAGTTCCCATGAATTATGTTTATGTTACATCTGGAACCGCACGAAAAATTACGGTAGGTGGAAGAAAAATCACACTCAAACGTGTTGCTCCAAAGAATTTTGCGGTAAAAGGGGCGTACACCCGGCTCATTGTCCAGGCTATGAAATCAATCGGGCAAGAGCATTTCGGAAAGGAAGATGCAGCGCATTTGCTTCAACTTCTTCGACATCATCCTGAACCAGATACAATTGTGCAAGATTTAACGGTGATGCCACAGTGGATAAAACAAGAATTTGTAAAACTTCTCAAAATGATTGAATATGAAAAGTAAATGGCAATCTCTCAGCACAAGTGACCAAATCGCCGCATTGGAAAATGTGGCACATCGGCATCGAATATCGTCACTAGCCGTTGAGAAAGATTGGTGGGTGACAAGCATACTCCAGGCCCTTTCACAGACAAGGGTCGGCAAGGCATTGCTATTTAAGGGCGGAACTTCATTGAGTAAGGGCTGGAACCTGATAGAGCGTTTCAGTGAAGATATAGACTTATCGATTGACCGAACATTCTTTTTGGAAGAACTGGGGTGTCCCTTTGCTAGATGTGAAAATAACAACCAAATCAAATCGCTACGCAAAGCTTCAAGGGACTTCATTCACGATGAGTTATCCAAGGAACTCAACACACGTTTGACTGATATGGGAATCACGGGGTTCAAACTTGAAAATGTGATTATGCGAGAAACCGAACAAGGTCTTGCCGCTATTGATCACGACAGCGATCCGACAGTGATATTCGTTCACTATGACACAATCCTTCAGAGTGCAGAACAAATTGATATAGACCATAAGGTAAAGATAGAAATCAGTTACCTTTCTATGTCAGAGCCTTTCGAAGTGAAGCACATTACATCATTGATTGGAGATATTCTCCCGGAAGCGGATGAAACTTATTGCAACATACGCACCGTGACTCCGACAAGAACATTCATCGAGAAAGTGCTTCTTCTTAATGAGGAGTTGCAAAAGAACCGTCCACGTTCGCGAAGGATGAGCCGCCACCTCTATGACATTGATAGGTTGTAGCATTCAGAATATGGACTACAAGCCATCAACGATTTAGACTTATTCAAAGCAATTGTTGAGCACCGACGTAAATTTTATCATTTGGGTTATGTCGATTATAATCTTGACTATCCAGAGAACATACATTTCTGCCCCGAGGGTGAAATGCTGGAATTGTTCAAAAATGACTACAATAGAAATATGGTCAGCAATTTCATCTACGGCGAGGCTCTGCCTTTCGAGACTTTGATGGAAACTTTAAGGAAACTGCAAAGTGTCATTCGAAATATGGGAGGCAAATAAAGACTTCCAATCAAAACTCAATGGCTTATACCATGATATATTTCATCGAACATTGGGTTCTTTATTTAACCCCATAGCATGATACAGATTTGAACTTGGTTTGAATGCCCACCCCAGCCCCCGATGTGGGCGGCGTTCCGGACTGGCTCGGCATGGCGGGGATGGGCTGGTCGTTGCGGACATCGGCTCACGGCTCACTTACAGTCGGGTATCGAGGCGGCAAGCCGCTTCGACACCCGACATTTGCCACCGACAAACCCGCGCATCCGGCTCTTTCGGCATTGACTTCGTCTTCTTCCTCCTTGCAAGGCATAGTGCAAGCAAGCTTGCCCTCTGCTCTTGCTTTGTTCGTCAGTTTCCATTGCGCCCTGCACCTCAATCCGGTGGAGAAAGTGCTTTGCGCCTTCGGCTGGTGGCTCGGCACGGATGGCGTTTGCGGAAGCGCATACGGCATTCTCCGTTGCAATCGGGTATCGGCTTGCTGCGCCGCGCCGACACCCGATAGGCTTTTCACTGCGTCTGCCCAATGCTCAGTCAAGCCTGTTCCGCAACGCCTGTGCCGGGCCAGTGGCACACTCTCCGCCGTCAATCGGCTGGTTCTCCATTCCCATTCCCTGCAAGCCCAATGCTCTCGCTGCGCTCGGGGTTGTCGGTGGCGTTAGCCTACCCGAAGTCCTCCACTATGCTCATCGCACGCCAAGCGCTTCACCGCCCTTTGAACACTCACCCACATCGCCTAATCACGAAATTAAGGCGCAAGCAAGTTGAGCCACAATTTCGTCGGACGATTTTCGGCTTGCCGAAAATCTTGAAAAGCGGAAGCCAAAGTGCGCCGAAAAAACCGCCACTTCGTTTCGGTTCGTCGTCACACATTGGCGATTTTACCGCCCAATGCCCTGCATATTCCGCTCGGCTCATTGGTGATTTTCTGACTCGCTCCGTAGGGCGGTCGGTGGGTCTTGGCAGACAGCCTCGGGGCAAAGCCTCGAACCCCATAAAAGGCTGTTTTACAGCCTTTTAACTTTTTCAATCGTTTATTTTTTGTGCATTTTGGTAAATCCGCTCTGAAATCGCTCCGAAATTCCCGCTGATTATCAACCTTTTACGCCCTTCTTAAAATTGCATAATCATGAACAAATCAGCACTTTTCGAAATCCTGAAAATCATTCATGATTTTATGCAAAAGCTGCGGCCTCAGTTCGAGAACCGAAGCCGCAGCTAATGTTCATAGACCGGTGTCACTTCTTTCCGTAGAGAACCCAGTCGAGTACTTTGCGGTTGGCCTCATCGACCTTGCGCTCGTCAAAGTCGATGTAGATGTCCGTCACGGTGTTGTTGCCGTGTCCCAACGCATGGGCGATTGTGTCACGAGGTATGTCAAGGCTTGCGGCGATTGTAGCCCAAGAGTGGCGTGCCCAGTAAGTGGAGATGTCGGGGAACATCGGTTTTGTGGTCTTCTTTCCGCCACGACCCACTCGCTTGTAAGGCCCAATCTGCTTTAACGCAAGGTTGATGCGCTTGGTGTAGTCATGATAATCCTTGTAACGGTCAAGAATGTCAATCAAATAGTTCTTGCCGCGATACTTGTTGATTATCTCCATTGCTTCCGGCTCCACCTTTATAGAATACAGGCGGTTTGTTTTAGCTCGATGGTAATTGATTCGGCCATTATTATCAATTTCTTTGAGGTTGCAAAGGTCAACAAGGTTAATGCCTATGAGCATGAACATCAACTTGAACATGTCCAAGTGCTTTTGCGCTTTTGCGTCACAAGGGCAGTTGAAGAAATTGCGCAAGTCTTCCACCTTAAGGTTACGCTTGCGAGTCGCCTCATTCTTAATCTTCAAGCGGCGGAACGGATAGAACACCGTAATCTCGTCATCGATTGCCGCATTGAACACCGCGCGGATGTTGCGCAGGTGGATGTTGCGCGCATTGCGCGATGGAGACGTTTGCGCCAAGAACTTGTCAAATCCAAGTATCCAGTCTTTATCAACATCTTCAAACGTCAATCGCTCCAGCTTGGTCCCGGCGTAGTCCTTCATCCGCTTGAGCGTCTGCAAGTACAAGCGACGGGTGCTTTCCTTCTGACTGTCGGCGTATTTCAAGAAACGTATAGCGAAAGAGTTGGCTTTCTCCTTCTCACGTTTCTTTTGTTCGGCCTTGTCAGGGTAAAGCTTGTCTTCAACTTGCGACCTCAATTGTGAAGCCGTCATTTGCGCAAGTCCTCTACCATCTGAAAGCAGGAGCAGGATGCGGTCGATCTGCAACTTCAGGGAGAGAATCCGAATGTTGAGATACTTCTCATCCTGGTGGTTAATCACTACTGCCTTGTTGCTGTCCCATTGGTGGGGTAACAATCTCACATCCAGCGAGATGTAGGCAGTCTGTTTGTGGTGGGCAATGGCCACTTTCAGGACCGAAGGCTCACCTTCTTTGGCTCTTCTCATGTCGAGAAACAAACGAGTATTTGCCATAACTTTAAACGTCGCTCCGAGTTGCATTCTTTGATTTTTGCGCAAGTCTATGTGCAAGTCAAATGTTGAAAAAAACAACATTTTTGGCCAAATTTGTGCAATTCTTCGCTTTTTTTTAAGCGCAAATATCGCCATTTTTACAACAAAAAAACGCTGAAATCTCGGTCTAAGACCTTGACTATCAGCGTTCTTTGTTTCAGTCGGGATGACTAGATTCGAACTAGCGACCCCACGCCCCCCAGACGCGTACTCTAACCGGACTGAGCTACATCCCGAACTGTGCCAATCGGATTGATTTTAATATTCTTGGTGGCACCTCAGCTAACTCAAGCAAGCTTGATTTGCATTCGGTTTACACAAGATTTCCGAAAAGCGATGCAAAGGTACTGCCATTTTCTGGACCGTGCAAATTTTTTCGCGATTTTTTTCGAAAAAAGTGTGTTTTGGGGTAGTTCTGGGGACATTTTTGCCATGATTCAACTGGATTTCACGCAGTTTGTGGAGATTTTAAAGGTCATGCAGATTTTACAGATTTAGCGGAAAGTTTCAATTTTGCACAGATTTTAATACCAAGTCGAGACGGTGGGCATGAATTGTGTGTGCAAGGTGGCGGACAACGGGTGGCAGGGTGATGTAGGGACGGCATCCCTATGACGTCCGCAGCCGGGGCTTCGGGGGGATGTCCGCAGCCGGGGTTGCCAGCAATATTACCGTTGGTCGAGGCGGACGGCACGGGAGTGCCGTCCCTACCGCCCAGATGATCACGCGGCACGCCGCGTCCGTACAATCTCATGCGACGAGACCCTACATACACCGCCAGAAAAAAGATGCGCCCTCAACGGGCGCATCTTTTTTAATCGGAATGATTGGATCAATTAACGGACAACAACGTTGAGCTTCGCTCGAAGTTGTTCACGTTCGGCAACACTTGAGCAAGCTCAGTGTTGCTCTCACTTAATCACAACTTTCTTGCCATTGTGGATGTAGATGCCAGCGGGCAGGTTGCCGGTGACCTTCTGACCCATCAGGTTGTAGTAGTTGTTGTCGCCAGTGGTCTCGACCTTGACAGTCTCAACACCCACCAGAGGATCCTCGGCGAGGGTGGTGAAGATGGTCGACTCGGTCCACTCGGTAGCCTTGCCACCAGCTGCGTTGAGCGTCTGGAGATCGGCGGGACCGAATGCCTTGACCTGCACCTCGTAGGTGGTCTCGGGAGTCAGCTCGTCGATGGTGAAGGGGCTAACCACATCCTCAACCTCGATCCACTCGGCCGGAGCAGGAAGAATCTCGATGTCGTCAACATCCAAAAGGAACATGTCGTACATGTCATAGTGACGGATAGCAACATAACCTTCTTGCCCTGCATAGTCACTCAGGTCGAACTCATATTGCACCCACTCGGCCGTAGAAGTCTTCTTCTCTCCCACCATCGTGAAGCTCTCGGGATCGGTGTTATCGGTTGTCGACACTGCTACGCCAAAGGTCTCGGCAGCATAGCTGGCATCCTGTCCTTTGGCCCAGAAGGTAATCTTGCCTCCCAATTGCACCTTGGGCGAAACAAGATAATTGTCGGGATAAAGAACACCTGCAACATTACTGTAAGAACCGGATACCACCAAATCTTGAGGACTATGTCCCGATCCTGCCAAATTAACTCCTGCGGCGTGATAAATACCGCCAGTTTGCGACCCAAGAACCCAGTTGTAACCGTCGCCGTCGGCGTCAATGGTAGTCCATCCGTCGAATGAACTCTGCTCAAAATCCCAACTTAACGCTTCGCCCAAATCGCCATAGTACTTGCGATAGCGCAGATTGAACGAGTCGTTGTTATCGCCAGGCACCCAAGCCACTTGGGCGTAGGTTGCTGCCGGCTCAACGCTGAGCTCAGTGGGCAGGGTGGGAACACCCGGGATTTCGTCGGCCATGATTGCCGGTGCTGCCATTGCAGCGACCAAAGCGAGTAATAAAAGTTTATTCATAAGCTTGCTTTTTAAAGAGTGAAACAAAAGCACTAGTTTTCAGGTACAAATATAAGCAGAGCACCCAACATTAGCAAATTTTTCCCGAAAAAAAATTCGGCAATAATTGAATTTTATTGAATTCAATAGGCAATACGCAGAGAAATATACCATTGGTCAGGGCAGGAAGCGGATGATAGGGCGTTGTAGGGACGGCATCCCTATTCCGTCCGCAGCCGGGGCTGCCATCAATATTACCTTTTGTCGGGGCGGACGGCGTTGTAGGGACGGCATCCCTATGCCGTCCGCAGCCAGGGTTGCCATAAATATTACCTTATGTCGGGGCGGACGGCACGGGAGTGCCGTCCCTACAACCGCCCGGATGATCACGCGGCACGCCGCGTCCGTACAATCTCATGCGACGAGACCCTACGTTTGATGCGCCGGAAGAAAAAAGATGCGTCCGTTTGGGGCGCATCTTTTTTAATCGGAATGATTGGATCAATTAACGAACAACAATCTTTTTGCCATTGTGGATGTAGATGCCAGCGGGCAGGTTGCCGGTGACCTTCTGACCCATCAGGTTGTAGTAGTTGTTGTCGCCAGTGGTCTCGACCTTGACAGTCTCAACACCCACCAGAGGATCCTCGGCCAGGGTGGTGAACAGAGTCGACTCGGTCCACTCGGTAGCCTTGCCACCAGCTGCGTTGAGCGTCTGGACATCGGCGGGACCGAATGCCTTGACCTGCACCTCGTAGGTGGTCTCGGGAGTCAGCTCGTCGATGGTGAAGGGGCTAACCACATCCTCAACCTCGATCCACTCCTGAACCTCGGGAGCATCGGGGAGAGCGTACTCAACATCGTCAACATAGATGCGGAACTGGTCTGTGCAGTTGTAGTGACGAATGGCGAGAATAACGTTTTGGCCAGCATACTCGCTCAGGTCAAACTCATGCTCCTCGGGTGTGGAACCCGGAGTGATATCCTCGCCCAACTGGACGAAGTCATCGGCGCTCTCGAACTCGGGGTTGGTGGTGACGAACACACCAATCACATCGGGCCAGTTAGACATGTAGTTCCAAGTCTTGAACTTGAATGTGCCGCCGCCTGCCATCTCGGGGAAGATCAGCCAGTTATCGGGTGAGAGGGCGGTGCCATTGGCATAGCTTGCGCTCACGAAGCAGAGGTCGGTCTGTGCTTCATCGTTAGCTGCCAGACCCCAGTTGTTGCCATCACCATCGGCATCCCAAATCAAGAGATCTTCGATCTGCTCCTCATATCCCGGGTTGGGCAGATCCCACAAACGGCCAAGCAAAGCCGGGTCTACATAGGGACGATAGCGCAGGTTCCAAGTGTCGTTGTTCTCGCCAGGCACCCAAGCCACATCGGCGTAGGTAGCGGCAGGCTCAACGGTCAGGTCGGTGGGCAGGGTGGGCTCGGGGAGCACCACATGGTTAACATCCAGCGTGATGTCATCGATGTTGAGCATGAACATGTCGGTGACATTGTGATGCACGATAGCGAAGCGACCCGTCTGGCCAGCGTATGGGGTGAGGTCATACTCATAGAGCATATACTCGCCAGTAGCAGTCTTGTCGGCACCGACCTGTACAAAGTCGGCAGGGTTAGTGCTCTCACCAATGCAGACATACACGCCGAAGACCTCAGCGCAATAGCTGGCATCCTGGCCCAAAGCCCAGAAGGTGAGGGCACCGCCCAGGTCTACAACGGGAGAAATCAGCCAGTTGTCGGGTGTAACAGGCACACCGCCACCGTTGCCGTCATTGACATAGCTGGCCGACGAGATCACGCCCATACCCTCATGAGTAGACATGATGCCGGTCGTGAGACCATCGTTGTTGTAGTACTGCCAGTTGTAGCCGTCGCCGTCGTTATCGACGAGAGTGAACTCGGCAAACTGTGCTGCATCCTCAAAGTCCCACACCAGGGCGCCGTCCTCATTGGGGGTCACTTTGGCGCGTCCATCGTTCTGCACTGCCACAGCTTGAGGCACAAGGCCATTGGTACGCGAAATGGTTGTCACTTTGCTCAAGGGCAAATTCTTTTTCACAACTGGAGAGATTGGTGTGACTGCACTAGCACACAAGCCACCCATCAGAAGCGTAAGTAAGAATAATTTCTTCATAAGCTTGAAATTTTAAAAAAGTGAAACAAAAAAATGATTGTTTTCGGGTGCAAATTTAAGGAGTTTTTTTAACATAATCAAGGATATGCCAAAAAAATATCGGTATAATTTGAAAATTTGTTGAAATTTGTCGGCAGAATGCAGGTGAAGGGCTTAAATCGGCTGTGAATTGCATAGGACGGCGGGCAACGGGTGGCAGGGTGATGTAGGGACGGCATCCCTATGCCGTCCGCAGCCAGGGCTTCGGGGGGATGTCCGCTGTCAGGGTTGCCATCAATATTACCTTATGTCGGGGCGGACGGCGTTGTAGGGACGGCATCCCTATGCCGTCCGCAGCCGGGGTTGCCAGCAATATTACCGTTGGTCGGGGCGGACGGCACGGGTGTGCCGTCCCTACCGCCCGGATGATCACGCGGCACGCCGCGTCCGTACAATCTCATGCGACGAGACCCTACGTTTGATGCGCCGGAAGAAAAAAGATGCGCCCGTTGGGGGCGCATCTTTTTTAATCGGAATGATTGGATCAATTAACGAACAACAATCTTTTTACCATTGTGGATGTAGATGCCAGCGGGCAGGTTGCCAGTGACCTTCTGACCCATCAGGTTGTAGTAGTTGTTGTCGCCAGTGGTCTCGACCTTGACAGTCTCAACACCCACCAGAGGATCCTCGGCCAGGGTGGTGAACAGAGTCGACTCGGTCCAATTGGTCTCCATGCCACCAGCAGCGTTGAGCGTAGCCTCGACAGGAGCGAATGCCTTGACCTGCACCTCGTAGGTGGTCTCGGGAGTCAGCTCATCGATGGTGAAGGGGCTGGTCACATCCTCAACCTCGATCCACTCCTGAATCTCGGGAGCGTCGGGGTTAGTAACCTCGATGTCATCAACATAGATGGCCCACAAGTCTTCGCAATCATAGTGACGGAATGCGATGAATCCGGTGCCCTCGTATGCGCTCAGGTCAATTTCAATCTCCTCGGCAGTTGTGCCCGGTGTGATATTCTCGGCCAGCAGGATGAAGTCGTCGACGCTTGCCCAGTCAGGATTGGTTGTAACATAGACATTAATCTTGTCCTTGAAACTTGACGAACGGTTCCAAGTCTTGAACTTGAGCGCGCCACCCATTGGTGCCTCGGGAGTGATCAGCCAGTTGTCAGGGGTATAAGTGTTACCATCCTCATAGCTAGCACTGTAGAAGCATGCATCGTCTTGAGCGCTGCTCGAGTATGCCAGACCCCAGTTGTTGCCGTCGCCGTCAGCATCCAAAACCATGAATTCAGCAGTCTGTTCCTCATATCCGGGAATGGGAAGATCCCACAGGCGACTCTGTGTTGCCGGGTCTACATAGGGACGATAGCGCAGGTTCCAAGTGTCGTTGTTCTCACCGGGCACCCAAGCCACATCGGCATAGGTAGCGGCGGGCTCAACGGTCAGCTCGGTGGGCAGGGTGGGCTGGCCGGGGATGATGGTCTCCAAATCAACCCTGTCGTTTTGGCCGCCCAGCGAGATGGTGAAGACGTATGTTCCACCACTGACAAACTCGAAGTCATTCATGCGGCCATTGACGTTGCCGTTCTCCGAAGCGATCCAGATGCGGTCGCCCGGTGTGGGGTTGGTGATGCAGAAGTCATAGATACCTGCCGGGATCTGGATGGTTACCGTGCTGTTGATCAGCATGTTGGTCGTGGTCATTGCACCGTCAGCATTCTCGGGAATCTTGTACTCAAACTCTGCATATACTTCGGCAGAGGCATCACCGCTGGTGGTCAGACCACCGGTTTCGGGGATAACGGTGCCATAAGCCGTTGCGTCGGCATCAAGCAGCATCTGATAGCCAGTGCCATCACCCCACACATCGCCCACACTGAGTGTGACCTCGGCCATACCGGCTTCGGGAGCGTGGTTGGCAGCCTTAATTACTTGGGGAGCGGGAGTAGAGTTAATCACACCCACCGCTGTGCGCACTTCAGCATTCTTGGTCACGTTGGCGGAGTAAGCCTTGACCGAAGTCCCCTTGAGCGGTTGTTGCGCTTGCAGCGACATTGCGCCAAACAAAGCAACACTAAGCGTAAGTAAGAATAATTTCTTCATAAGCTTGAAATTTTAAAAAAGTGAAACAAAAAGGATTATATTTCGAGTGCAAATGTAAGCAGATTTTTTGACCTGCGCAAGGATATTTCAAAAAAATTACGGTATAATTTGAAAATTTGTTGAAATTTGTTAGATGGATGCAGAGAATTTCCAATAATTGGTAAAGAATTGCATAAATTATCTTGGTCGGGGCGGGCGGGTGTAGGGACGGCACCCATGTGCCGTCCGCAGCCAGAGTTGCCATCAATATTACCCTAGGTCGGGGCGGACGGCACGGGAGTGCCGTCCCTACATGCGGCGGACATTGTCGGGGCACCCCTGTGCCGTCCGCAGCCAGAGTTGCCATTAATATTACCCTAGGTCAGGGCGGGTGTAGGGACGGCACCCCTGCGCCGTCCGCAGCCAGAGTTGCCATCAATATTACCCTAGGTCAGGGCGGGTATAGGGACGGCACCCCTGTGCCGTCCGCAGCCAGAGTTGCCATTAATATTACCCTAGGTCAGGGCGGACGGCACGGGAGTGCCGTCCCTACATGCGGCGGACATTGTCGGGACACCCCTGTACCTGCCCGCAGCCAGAGTTGCCATCAATATTACCCTAGGTCAGGGCGGACGGCACGGGAGTGCCGTCCCTACATGCGGCGGACATTGTCAGGACACCCCTGTACCTGCCCGCAGCCAGAGTTGCCATCAATATTACCCTAGGTCAGGGCGGACGGCACGGGAGTGCCGTCCCTACATGCGGCGGACATTGTCGGGGCACCCCTGTGCCGTCCCTACGAGTGCTCGGGGTGGAAACAATCGTCTTGCCAATTTGCTACATTGTTCTGTATATATGCTGCAATCTCAGCCTGCTCTTTCCAGTTACGAACAATTCGGTCATGATATCGCTCTTGCCATGCAAATTCCAATTTGTGAAAATGGGCAAAACGGGTCGTGAGAGATTTTATACCACGAATCAGCTTACTGACCTCACCATTAGCAGCCGAAATCTGAGCAAAAAAATCTTCTGACGTTTCATGTGGATCGATTTGATTCAATTTTGCGATATCACGGTTTGAAGCATTGTTGCAAGGCTGATTTATGCCAATCAAAAGATGAAAATGATTGGGCATCACAACGTACTCTATGACATGGACAGACGGATGATATGACTCGAGCGACTTGATAAAATCAATTAATTTTAGCCCGATGATACTGTATGTTATGATCTGGTCATGAATCTCTCCGAGATAATGCTTACGCTTTTGGGTAACCACGGTGAGAAAATAGACACCATTGCCATAGCGATGCCATGATGCCCGCGGAGATTTTCTGTTGGAATATGGATTCATTTGTCAGGCCATTATCAAATTCCATTGAAACAACGTCAAATTGATTGTATTTATTGTAATGATGGGGGTGGAGATTGCGGAGGCAACGGGTGGCAGAACGGTAGGGACGGCACCCCTGTGCCGTCCGCAGCCAGAGTTGCCATCAATATTACCCTAGGTCGGGGCGGACGGCACGGGAGTGCCGTCCCTATATGCGGCGGACATTGTCGGGACACCCCTGTGCCGCCCGCAGCCAGAGTTGCCATCAATATTACCCTAGGTCGGGGCGGACGGCACAGGAGTGCCGTCCCTACATGCGGCGGACATTGTCGGGGCACCCCTGTGCCGTCCCTACCGCGGACATTGTGGATCTGTGGCACAACATTGTGTATTATAATATGGTGTAGGGATAGGTGATGTCCCACAGGAAGAGGGGGTGTGGCGGCATGGATGTGCCGGCCTTGCAGCGATCGCGCTGCTCGATGATGCGGCAGAAGTCGTCGATGGTGATGCGGTGCAAGCCCACCTCGACCAATGTACCCACCACAGCCCGCACCATGTTGCGGAGGAAGCGGTCGGCTGTGATGGTGAACACCCACTGCTCCCTCACCCTGTCCCACTGTGCACGGGTGACGACGCAGTTGTTGGTCTTGACATCGGTGTGGAGTTTGCTGAACGAGGTGAAGTCGCGGTAGTCCAACAGATGAGCGGCAGCCTGGTTCATCAGGTCGAAGTCCATGTCGGGCCTGCATTGCCAGCTCAGCGGGTAGAGGAAGGGTGACTTGAGGGTGTGCGCAAAGTACTTGTAGGTGCGGCTGGTGGCATCGAAGCGGGCGTGTGCATCGTCATGGACAGGAAAGATGGCGTGAATGGCAATGTCACGTCCTACAATGCCATTGATGCTGCGCACCAGCAAGGCCGTGTCGGCGATGGGAGTGTCGACATCAAAGTGCGCCACCATCATGCGAGCGTTGACACCAGTGTCGGTGCGCCCGGCACCGGTGATGGACACAGGGTGGCGCAGTACTGTGGCCATGGCTTGCTCGATGGTCTGCTGCACACTGTTGTCGTTGGGCTGTATTTGCCATCCGTGGAAGCCTGCTCCACGGTAGCTCAGTCGCATGAAGTAACGCATTGCTTTTTTAATTTATAATTTATATTTGCATTGTAGGGACGCGGCGTGCCGCGTGATTAGCCACTTTGGCCATTGACTACACAGACAGATCGCATGAATGAAAATTATCCTTCGGTGGGCGATCACGCGGCACGCCGCGTCCGTACTGGCTCATGCGCCGGGACACATCATTGCGGCGTGCCGCGTGATTAGCCACCCAAAGAACCACCACATTCATTAAAACGGTCGTACATCCAGTTTGACACATTGTGCCGAATGTAGTCGGCAATATTGTTCCCATCTCTGCTGTCTCTAATCATGTGGTCATGAAATCTCGTTTGCCATCAGAACTCCAAGTGGTTTTGGTTGGCAAATCTGGTCACAGCCGATTTGATGCTTCCCACGGCCGATGATAGCAATGGCCTCTGTTTATGTGGCAGATATTGCAGATACCGTTCGGCCGTCGGAGGTGTAAAATGAGTACTGCCCGGCTCATTAATGGCCATGATGGCATGAAAATGATTGGGCATAACGACAAACAAGGGTATAAGTATGTGTGGGTGGTGCTGTCGCACATTGGCTAACTCGTTGTGCACAAACTCGCCAATGACAGACAAATGCATCATGCCGTCAGCTATTTCGCCAAAGTAGTGTTTCATGTCCCGTGTACAGACAGTAACAAAGAATGAGCCACTGTTATAAGAAATCCAGTTAGCTCGTGGACTTTTGCGATATTGATCTTGGTCGGGCATCTATTTGGATATTATTTTGATAAATGGGTGATCACGCGGCACGCCGCGTCCGTACTGGCTCAAACACCGTGGCTATTCACGGTGGGTGATCACGCGGCACGCCGCGTCCGTACGATTTCATTCGCCGCGTCCGTACTGGCTCAAACACCGTGGCTATTCACGGTGGGCGATCACGCGGCACGCCGCGTCCGTACGATTTCATTCGCCGCGTCCGTACGATTTCATTCGCCGCGTCCGTACGATTTCCTACACCGCGGCGGTACAATGGCGCAAAAATAGGGAAAAAAATGGATTGTTAGGCAAAAAATTCTGAGAATTGCGAAAAAAAGTGTATTTTTGTCGATTGAAAATGTTGAACCTGATAAATATCGAATAAGTTGACTGGCATGAACAAATGGCGCATTGAGGATAGCGCCGAACTATACAACATCAAGGGTTGGGGCCTGAAGTACTTCGGCATCAACGAGCAGGGACACATCACCGTCACGCCCAAGCAGAGCAGCGTGTCGGTGGATCTGATGGAAGTGATGGATGAATTGCGCTCGCGCAACATCTCGGCTCCTGCACTGCTGCGTTTTCCTGACATCCTGGACAACCGCATCGAGCAGTTGGCCAGTTGCTTCAAGAAGGCGGCCAAGGAATATGAGTATGAGGGCGAGAACTTTATCATCTATCCCATCAAGGTGAACCAGATGCAACCTGTTGTGGAAGAACTGGTGACTCATGGTCGCCGGTTCAACATCGGCCTAGAGGCAGGCTCGAAGCCCGAACTTCATGCCGTGCTTGCCATCAACATGGCCGACATCAAGGCCAACTCGCCCATCATCTGCAACGGTTACAAAGACCGGGGCTACATCGAGCTGGCCTTGCTGGCTCAGAAGATGGGCCGCCGCATCTTTCTGGTGGTCGAGAAACTCAACGAGCTGGTCTTGATCGACGAGATAGCCCATCGGCTGAGTGTCCGTCCCAATATAGGCATCCGCATCAAGCTCGCCAGCTCGGGCAGCGGCAAGTGGGAAGAGAGCGGCGGCGACCGCAGCAAGTTTGGACTGAACACGAGCGAACTGTTCACGGCCCTGGACTATCTCAAGGAGCACAACATGATAGACTGCCTGAAGCTCATCCACTTCCACATCGGCAGCCAGGTGACGATGATCAGGCGCATCAAGAATGCCCTGCGCGAGGCGGCTCAGTTCTATGTGCAGCTCTGCAAGCTGGGCTATGACATCGAACTGGTGGACATCGGCGGCGGTCTGGGTGTGGACTATGACGGCACACGCAACAGCGCCAGCAGCCACTCGATGAACTACAGCATCCAGGAGTATGTCAACGACGCTGTCTACACCTTTGTCGACGCCAGCAACAAGAATGGCCTCAAACATCCCAACATCATCAACGAGAGCGGCCGCTCGCTCACAGCACACCACTCGGTGCTGGTGCTGGACGTGCTCGAGACCGCCGGTCTGCCTCAGTGGGACGACGATGTGGATCAGGTGGCCGACGATGATGACGAGCTGGTGCGTGACCTGTATGAGATTTGGGACAAAATCAACCACACACGTCTGCTGGAGTACTGGCACGACGCGTTGCAGATACGCGAGGAGGCGCTTGACCGCTTCAGCCTGGGCCTGATTGACCTGCGCACACGCGCCATGGTCGAGAAGTTGTTCTGGAGTGTGGCACGCGACGTGAACGACATTGTGTCGAACATGAAGCACGCTCCCGAGGAGTTGCGCAGCGTGACCAAGATGCTGCCCGAGAAGTACTTCTGCAACTTCTCGCTGTTCCAGTCGCTACCCGACTCATGGGCCATCGACCAGGTGTTCCCCGTGGTGCCATTGCAGCGTCTGGGCGAGCGTCCCGACCGCCTGGCCACCATCCAGGACATCACGTGCGACAGCGACGGCAAGATAGCCAACTTTATTTCTCAGCAGGGTGTGGCGCACTCGCTGCCTGTCCACCGGTTGAAGAAAGGTGAGCACTACTACCTGGGTGTGTTTCTGGTGGGTGCCTATCAAGAAATCCTCGGCGACCTGCACAACCTGTTCGGCGACACAAACGCGGTGCACATCGATGTCTACAAGGATCACTATGAGATTGACCAGATTATTGACGGCGAGACCGTTGCCGAAGTGCTCGACTATGTGCAGTTCAGCCCCAAGCAACTGGTGCGCAACGTCGAGTCGTGGGTCAATGAGAGTGTGCGGTCGGGCAAGATCACGAGCGAGGAGGGTAACGACTTTGTGCGCAACTACCGCTCGGGCTTGTATGGCTACACCTACCTTGAGAAAGATTGATAGCAGGTCTTTTTTTAATTGAAAATTGAGAATTGTGAATTGAAAATTGTGAATTGAGTGCTAGTGGGCTCTAATTCTCAATTTTCAATTCTCAATTAATTAGAGTTGGATGGCCTGGGCCAGTTGGCGCGTGACCTCACTTGCCCACTCTGCATCACTGCCGATGGGTGTCCTGACCACGGGGTTGTCGGGCAAGGTTGTGGTCAACACCATCTGGTAATCGCAGTTGACATAGGGGTTTGAAGCATTGTTGAAGGTGATATCGGTGACAGCAGCGCGGTCGATGCTCTCGCCATTGACCACCAGTTCGTGATCATAGACGAGCACGACTGCATTGAGTTCGTTGCTGCGTGTGGCATCGAGGAGCACCATTGCCTCGGGCTCTCCATGCTGGGCGATATAGTCATCGACAGTAGTGGGTTCAGCATCGGTCTGAGGTGACCGCTCGACCCGACGCTTGACAATCCAAGCGAACACCGTAATCATGGCAATCAGCAACAAGAAACTGATCAACATGGACGAATAGGACATTGCATGAAGTAACATAATCGCAGTTTTTTAATGATTAGACTGCAAAGTTAACCTTTCTGCAACAAATTACCAAAAATTAGTGCAAAAAAATGAGTCACTTCTGCTCGAGTTTAGCCTCGTCCTCGGCAGTCCACAGCGGATTGTCGTCCTCGTCCCAATCAAAGGCATCGTCGAAGCCAAAGAATGCCTCGTCGGTAAACTCCTTCATTTCGCGGCCATCCTTCTTGGTGGGACGTCCCATGCCCTTCTGGCGATTGACAAATCCGTCAATCTTGACCATCTCGAGCAACTCGAGTTGGTCGCGCGTGGTGATGTTGCGCAGGTAGTTGGGCACCAGTTTGGCCCCCACCCTATTATTGAGCACAGCCAGCACCTCGAAGGTGTAGGTCACCGGCGGCTTGCGCACAGCGATGACATCGCCGGGCTTGACCAGCCGCGACGGCTTGACATTCATGCCGCCGATGGTGACTCGCCCCAGTTTGCAGGCATCGGTGGCGATGGTGCGTGTCTTGAAGATGCGTGTGGCCCAAAGCCACTTGTCAATTCTTACTTCGTTCATGGTTTCTTATCTTTTAGACGATGGCAAGGAGTTGGTCGATCTGGTCGGTGGTGGTGGCCCAACTGGTGCACAGACGGATGACGGTGTGCGTGTCGTCGGCAGCCTCGATGATGTCGATGCCCACGCGCTGTTGCAAGGCTTCGAGACGGTCATTGCCAATGACGAAGAACTGCTGGTTGGTGGGCGAGTCGATGTAGAGTTCATATCCCTTGTCGACCATGCCCTGACGCAGCCGCATGGCCTGGTCGATGGCATTGCGGGCGATGTCCCAGTACAAGCCGTCGGTCATGAGTGTGGCAAACTGCACACCCAGCAACCAGCCCTTGGCCAGCAGTGCGCCGTGACTCTTGATGAGCCCACGGGTGAGGCGGATGTCCTTGTTGAGCACCACGACAGCCTCGCCGAATAGTGCGCCAACCTTAGTGCCACCGATGTAGAACACATCGACCAGACTAGCCAAGTCCTTGAGCGTCACATCGCAGGCAGGCGACATCAGTCCATAGCCCAGACGGGCTCCGTCAACAAAGAGATACAGCCCATACTGGTCGCAGATGCCACGCAAGCGACGCAACTCGTCAAGCGTATAGAGTGTGCCCAACTCGGTGGGTTGCGATATATAGAGCGCACGCGGAATCACATAGTGTTCCCATCCCACGGCATTAAACTCGGCTGTGACCGTGGCCATGTGGTGCTCCAGCGCATCGATGTCAATCTTGCCCAGCCGCGCCGGCATGGCAATGACCTTGTGTCCACACGCCTCGATGGCACCGGCCTCATGCACGTTGATGTGTCCACTGGTTGCCGCAAGGATGCCGTCGTTGTGCCGCAACATGGCATCGATGATGATGGTGTTGGTCTGTGTGCCACCCACCAGCAGATGCACTTGTGCATCGTTGCGTCCGCATGCCTCGCGGATGAGTTGTCGCGCCTGGTCGCTATAGGCATCCAGCCCGTAGCCTGTGTTCTTGTCCAGGTTGATGTCGGCCAGACGGTTCAAGATGGCGGGGTGCGCCCCCTCCATATAGTCGCATGCAAAGGATAACATTTGTCTAAATTGAGAATTGTAATGCTATTATCGGTGGACAATCCACACCTTATTTGTTGTTGTAGTGGGTCATGGCGAAGTCGATGCCCGAGAGGCAGAAGGCCTTGATGGCATCGCAAGCGACCCTGGCCCGCTCGGGCAGGATGGCCAACTCCTCGGCAGTGGGATGCCCCAGCACATAGTCGACCTGAGCCCCCCGCGGGAAGTCATTGCCCACCCCGAAGCGCAACCGTGCATACTGCTGGCTGCCTAACAGTTGGTCGATGCTCTTGAGCCCATTGTGACCGCCATCAGCCCCCTTGCCGCGCATGCGTATCGCACCAAACGGCAATGCAATGTCATCGACCACAACAAGGATATGATCGAGTGCAATCTTCTCTTTCTGTGCCCAGTAACGCACCGCCTCACCGCTGAGGTTCATATAGGTTGACGGCTTGAGCACCAGCAGTTGCTGGTTCTTGACACGCATCTGAGCCACATCGCCATAGCGCTGGGTGGCAAAAGTTGCACCTGCCTGCTCGACCAGTGCATTGACGACCGTGAAGCCGATGTTGTGTCGCGTGCCTTGATATTCAGCACCAATATTACCCAATCCTACAACTAAAAATTTCATTTGCTCGGGTTCAGTGGGTTCGGGTAGTTGTTGTTTACTCTTGCCGAACAGGGCAAGAATCTTGTTCAGCAGACAACTCATGATAATCGTTGAAATTGATGGTTATGAGAAACCGCGAATTTCCACGGCCTTTGACGGGTGCAGAAATTCGCGGTTGATGATTGAGCAGCGTGTTACTCGGCAGCCTCTTCACCTTCCTCGCTAGCGGCAGCGTTGGCCGAAGCACGAGTAGCCTTGACACCGCAGATAACGAGTTCCTTGGCGCTGACCAACTCATAGTCGTCAAAGTGCATGTCGCGCACCTTGATGGCATGACCAATCTGCAGATCGCTCACGTTGACCATGATCGTCTCGGGCAACTTGCTGTACAGACCGCGAACCTTGACCTTCTTCATCGACAGGTAGAGCTTACCACCAGCCTTAACACCGGCAGCGTGGCCCTCGACGTGCACAGGCACCTCCATGGTGACGGGCTTGTCCTCGTAGACCTCGAGCAGGTCGATGTGCATGATAGCGTCGCTCACTGCGTGGAACTGGATATCCTTCAGGACAGCCTTCTTGGTCTGGCCGTCGAAAGTGAGGTCGATCACAAAAATCTCGGGAGTGTAGACGAGTTTGCGCACATCAGCAGCATTGACCCAGAGGTCAGTGGTGATGATGGCCTTGCCATCGCGACCCACGGGAACAACCTTCTCGCCAGCGAGCAGGTTACCCTCATACTTACCGTCCTTGAGTTCAACGAGTTTGCCACCGTTGAGCACTACAGGAATCTTGTTCTCTTTGCGCAGGGCCTTAGCGGCCTTCTTGCCGAGGTCAGTTCTCGGCTCAGCATTCAGTTGGAATGTCTTCATTTGAGTTAAGTTGTTGTGTTACTAAAAATTAAGTTTGCCTTAATTTCCCATCACACGGGAAACCTTGAGAGGTTCTCAAAAAGCGCCGCAAAAGTACAAAAAAAGCCGCAATGAACAACTCATAATGCACAATTATTTTTGCAGCATTGTGATTTTTAACATTTCAGTCGAAGTGTTTGCGTCGGAAGATGAAGTTGGAACCGAGGTATTTCTCCCTGACGACAGGGTTGACAGCCAACTCCTCGCTGGTTCCTTCAAAGAGAATCTTGCCCTCAAAGAGCAGATAGGCACGGTCGGTGATGCTGAGTGTCTCAGGGGCATTGTGGTCGGTGATGAGAATGCCGATGTTCTTCGACTTGAGTTTGTAGACAATGCTCTGGATGTCCTCGACAGCAATAGGGTCGACACCCGCAAACGGCTCATCGAGCATGATGAAGCGTGGGTTGATGGCCAGGCATCGCGCAATCTCGCAACGTCGGCGTTCACCACCCGAGAGGCGGTTGCCCAGATTCTTGCGCACCTTCTGCAAGTGGAACTCCGAGATGAGTTCCTCCAGCCGGTCGCGTTGCTGCTCGGGAGTGGTGTCGGTCATCTCGAGGATGGTGCGGATGTTGTCCTCGACACTGAGTGTGCGAAACACCGATGCTTCCTGCGGCAGGTAGCCAATGCCCAATTGTGCCCGTTTGTAGACAGGCAGTCCTGTGATGTCCACATCGTTGAGAAACACCCGGCCGGCATTGGGCGTGACCAGGCCTGTTGTCATATAGAATGTCGTGGTCTTGCCAGCACCATTGGGTCCCAACAGACCGACGATCTCGCCCTGATGCACCTCGATCGACACTTGGTTAGCGACAGTGCGCTGACGGTACTTCTTGACCAACTTGTCGGTAGTGAGCACAAGCGTGCCCTCCTCGCCCGACTGATGCAGCCTTGCAGCCACCTCCTTGCTTCCGGGCTTGACAACTTCCTTTTTGGTCGCTTTATCGCCGCCTTTGGCCTTGATCCATGGTAGTTTTATCGCCATGTTTGCCCTTCGTTATGAGAGTTTTGCCTTGATATAGTCAGTAATCATGTTGATAGCAACCTCGTTGTGCCCACCCTCGGGGACAATGATGTTGGCATATCGCTTGCACGGCTCGATGTGCAGCATGTGCATGGGTTTGAGCACACTCTGATAGCGGTCGATGACCTCCTGAGCAGTGCGCCCACGCTCGATGCAGTCGCGGGCGATGACACGGATGAGGCGGTCGTCGGCATCGGCATCGACAAACACCTTGATGTCCATCATGTCGCGCAGGCGTTCGTCGCTGAGCACAAGGATACCCTCGATGACAACCACCTCATGGGGCCCCATGGGTATAGTCTCGGCCTGTCGCGTGCTGGTGATGTAAGAGTAGGTTGGCATCTCGATGCTCTTTCCTTGCTTGAGCAACTGCAAGTGCTCGAGCAGCAAGTCCCAATCGAATGCTGCCGGCTCGTCAAAGTTGATCTTTTGGCGTTCCTCCAGAGGTATGTGGCTTGAATCCTTATAGTAGTTGTCTTGTGAGATGATACCCACCTCCCCCTTGGGGAGACGATCCATAATTTTGCGCACCACCGTGGTCTTTCCCGACCCGGTTCCGCCAGCGATACCGATGATTAGCATAGTGTTAGTTCTTTAAACGGGACGCAACATTGCATTCCAACCGACAAAATTACAAAAAAACTCACAAATTCACATGTTGCATGACTTTTATTTTACCAAAGTTCGTGTTTTTAGGGATTTTCTTGGCAGATATGCACAAAAAACACTATCTTTGTCGTTTGTTTTCTTGTCACAGCGATGTAGCAACCGGTCAACCCGTGACCCTATTGACACGAAACTCATCATTTGTAACACGTCTAACTTGTAACAAAAACATGGCCATATATCTGAATGACCCGACAATGAAGATGGGCGAACTGATCACCGCTCACGCCGAGTTGATGATGATCTTGCAACGCATGGGCATCACACTAGGCTTTGGCGACCGCTCGGTAGCCGAGGTGTGTCAGCGTCACGGCGTTGATCCGGGGTTCTTCTTGCTCATCAGCAATGTCTACAGTTTCGCGCAATATGAACCCACGCGCGAGCAGATATTGAGTACCGACATGACTTGCCTGGTGCCCTATCTGCGCAACTCTCACCACTATTACGTCGAGCGTCAGTTGCCACACATCGAGCATCACTTGCGGCACATAGCCGAGCACTTGCCCGACCGCGTCGGCACCGTGTTGCGTCGTTTTTTTGAGGTCTACCGCACCGAGGTGCTAGACCACTTCGGCCATGAGGACAACACGGTGTTCCGCCACATCGAGGCGTTGCAGAATGGCCAATGCGACTCGACCTACAACATGAGCAAGTTTGTTGACAACCATGGCAATCTTGAGGATAAACTGGGCGACTTGGTGCAAATTATCTTCAAGTATCTGCCCGAGAGCGTGACTAGCGACGACACCGTCGACATGGTGTATGACATCCTGCAATTGTCATTGGACCTGAACCGTCACAGCCTGGTCGAAGAGAAGGTGATGGTACCCTATGTGCTGCACCTGGAAAGGAGCGTGTCATGAAAACTCGTGTTCTCATCATCGAGCCCTCTGAGGTCATCGTTGAGGGGCTATCGAGTCTGCTGGGCGAGCAAACGCGGTTCAAGGTATTATCCCCGCTCTATAGCCTTGATGGCCTGGGCGAACGTCTGGTCACCGGCAAGCCTGACGTGATTATCCTTAACCCCACCCTGGCATCACAACCGTCGCAACTGCTGGCCGACACTGCGATTCCCGTGGTGGCTCTGGTCTACCAGTATGTCGAGCCGCTGGTGCTCAAGCGTTATGACGCTGTCGTGGACATTCGCGACAACCGCGGCACCATTGTCGAGACTCTGGTGCGCGTAACCCAATCGTTCCATTCCTTGGAACAAAGCCAGGCGGGAAGTTACGAACTGTCACGCCGTGAGACCGATGTTCTGGTTCAGGTGGCCCGAGGTCTGACCAACAAGGAGATAGCCGACACGCTCAATGTGTCGGTTCACACAGTCATCTCTCACCGCAAGAACATCATGCACAAGACCGGCATCAAGAGTGTGGCAGGCCTCACGGTCTATGCCATCCTCAACAACCTCATCGACGAGAGTGCGCTGATATGATTTGCGCATCGTCAATTTTTACAATCTAATGCACATGCGGCATGCCGCATCCCTGCATACTTAATTCTAAATAATTTAAATAAGATGTTACTCAATAAATCGTTGGACTCGTTTGGAAACTACTGCATGTTCATGTGGCGCAGCATCGGTGTGCCCGAGAAGTGGAAGGTGTTCTTCAAACGCTATTTGGACGAGATGGCCAAACTGGGCATTGACTCGATTCCGTTGATTCTGATTGTGTCGCTGTTCATCGGGTCATTGTGCACCATCCTCATCAAGTTGAACATTAACAACCCGTTGTTGCCACGCTACACGGTGGGCTTGACCACTCGCGAGATTATCTTGCTGGAGTTCTCGTCATCCATCTTGTGCCTGATTCTGTCGGGCAAGATAGGCTCGAACATCGCCAGCGAGATAGGCACCATGCGTGTAACCGAGCAGATCGATGCGCTCGACATCATGGGTATCAACTCGGCCAACTTCCTGGTGATGCCCAAGGTGCTGGGGCTGATCACCATCATGCCGTTCTTGGTGACCATCTGCATGGCAACCAGCCTATTCGGCGGCTATCTGATATGCGTGCTGACGAGCATTGTCGATCCAAAGACCTACATCTATGGCATCCAGACGATGTTTATCGAGTGGTATGTGTGGTTTGCGCTGATCAAGTCACTGTTCTTTGCCTTCATCATCTCGAGCATCTCGTCCTACTACGGCTACACGGTGCAGGGGGGCTCGATCGAGGTGGGCAAGGCCAGTACCAACGCCGTGGTGATGAGCAACATCATGATTCTGGTGGTGGATGTGATCTTGACCAAACTGATGCTTCAATAAACTGAAAACTGACAACCGAAATGATAGAAGTCAAGGGAGTAGAAAAATCGTTTGATGACGTGGGCGGTCGACGCCAGGTGCTGTACGACATCAATGCCACATTCTATGATGGCAAGACCAACCTGATTATCGGCCAGAGTGGTTCGGGCAAGACAGTGCTGGTCAAGAATATCGTGGGGCTCTTCAAGCCCGATACGGGACAAATCCTGTATGATGGTCGTGACATCACGCAGATGGATCGCAAGCAACTGAAGGAGTTGCGCAAGGAGATAGGCATGCTGTTCCAGGGTTCGGCCTTGTTTGACAGCGAGACCGTGATGGGCAACGTGATGTTCCCGCTGATGATGTTCTCGAGTATGAGTGCCGAGGAGCAGCGCGAGCGTGCTCAGTTCTGCATCGACCGTGTTAACCTGACAGGCAGCGAGAACAAGTATCCCAGCGAACTGTCGGGCGGCATGCAGAAGCGTGCAGCCATTGCACGCGCCATCGCCCTGAATCCCAAGTATCTGTTCTGTGACGAGCCTAACTCGGGTCTGGACCCAAAGACCTCGATTGTCATCGACGACTTGTTGAGCGACATCACGCATGAGTTTGGCATCACCACCATCATCAACACGCACGACATGAACTCGGTGATGGGCATCGGCGAGAACATCGTGTTTGTCAACAAGGGTCACGTGGGCTGGATCGGTAACAAGGAGGAGATTTACAGCCAGGACAATGACGACCTGAACAACTTTGTCTACGCCACCGACCTGTTCCGTGACGTGCGTCGTTATCGCCTCAAACACGGCTATCAGCGCACCAATACCACCAAGTAGATCCTATCTGCGACAGAAGTCAGCGAAACGGCAATAACGGCAGAACTTCTCGTCGGGACTGCACTGTGTGAACTGAGTGTTGCAATCCAGCAGACTGGCAATGACCTGCGCCATGCGGGTCTTGAAGTCGCGGTTGAAGTCACTGTCGGCCTCGAAAACATAGGGTTGCTTCTCGAAGTTGACTTTTTTGCCCTTGCCAGGCATTGCCCGCATCTCAAAGACACCTGTCGCGTCGATGTCACGCAACTTGTAGATCACAGGATAGATGACGCGGTCATCGCTGTGTTCCAGTTGCCACGCATTGCAATAGAGCATGAGTTGAGCGATGGCCTTGCGTCGCTTGGTGCTGGAACTTGGCGCTTCGAACAAGTCGTTCACATCCTTGAAGTCAGTTTCATCGCGCCCGGTCTTGTAGTCGACCATGCGCAGCCGTCCGGCAACACGATCCACACGGTCGGGCTTGTAGGTAAAATTGAACTTCACGCCATCAAAGTCAAACTGCACAGCGTGGTCATGCTCGCACTCGAGCACGACGAGGCTGTCCACAGCGCTCTCCTGCAGCAACTTCAGGTCATAATCCAGAGCCCTACGCACAAAAGTCTCGATGGTATCTTGCAAGATGAGCGCCTCGCCCTCGATGGGTTCGTCGTCGGCATGATGCAAGTAATGCTTGTTGATATAGTGCACAACCTGGGCCTGCATCTTTCCTTGCATGAAATCCTCAATGTCCTGCCTCGTGACGGTGTATTCACCGGTACGCTCCTCGCCTCCGGGCATGGGTGGATAATAGAGCGCTTGCAACGTGTCGTGGATGATGGTGCCGAAGGTGCCAGAGTCCATGAAATCTCCATTGTCGGTGTAGTCGCTCAGGTGCTCAACATGGTGCAGATAGAACTTGAGCGGACACTGGATGTACTCGGAGATTGAACTGTGAGACAAACAGGCGGCATGCTTCGGGTCAATGTCGGCACTAGGATTGACATAGTCGTGCATGGGCACAGTAGCCTTGTCGACAACGATGGGTGCATCGCCAGGCGAGGAGACCTTGGTATCGACACGATATTCTGAGAAGTGGACCTTGTCGCCATAGAGCAACTTGAGTTGTGTGACAAAACGCGATGGCTCGCTAGCGCCCACCCCGCCTGTCGTGGTCGAGTAGACCAGCACCACCCGACTGGCCCGTGAGATAAGGCGATAGAAGTCGTAGGCAGCAATCGCTTCCTGCCTTGAGCCGGTGAGCATATAGAAAGCCGCCCTGAGGTCATCGGGGATGAGCGACGCAATGCCGTGCCGTCGCGGGAACACCCGCTCGTTCATCGACAGGACAATGATGTTGTCAAAGTCGAGCGAGCGTGTCTCTTGCAATCCCATGATTTGCAGTCCCTGCAAGGGCTCACCCTCAAATGGCACCACCATCGACTGGGTGAGCCTGTCGATGAGGAAGAAGAGTGTGTCGTCGGTCACAGGTATGCCATGCTCGTTGAATGCCATCTTGAGTTGCTCCAGAGCCTCAATATACAATGTAATGAATGCACTTTGCAGCGGCAAGGTCTTGCGGATGTCGGCATCATCGTCATGCTCATGCTCAGGCACATCATCGGCAGGCACATCGGCTATCTTGGCCTGCTCATTGACCTGCAGGCAGAAGTCAATCAACCGGTCAATGTAGGCAATCACTTGCCTGTGATCGGTGACATCGTGGAGGGGATGAAAAATCGAGCCAAAACCTTTGGACTCCAACCAGTCGGCCGGCACATTCCACAGATTTTGCTCGACAATGCGGTTGGTCACCTGCATGGCCTGACGCGTGAACACGGTCTTGACGATGGGGTGCGACATGATGTCCTTGACATCCTCGCGATAGTAGGTCCACTGCCCTGCACGGCGGGCGGCTTGCTTGTGTGCCTTGGCCACCAAGTGCATGAGCGAGACGATGTTGGCACTGCGCAAGGGGTAACCCATTGTGACATTGATTCGCCCGATGCGGGGGGTCACCGAGTTCATTAGCGGCACGAACAGTGTCTCGTCGGGCAGCACAATCGCTGTGTTGATGGCGTTGTCGGGATGTGTGATGGCACCCTGGTCGATCAGTTGGTCTACCTTGCTGAACGCCCACTTGGCTTGCCCCACATGAGACGGCACCGCCACCGCCTCGACACACTTACCGTCGAGCGTGACAGGCTCCAGCGCAACCGGCATGGCAAACATCGCCGCATATTCCCTCACCATGCGGCCCGCGGGATTGTCGGTGTCATGTGCCAACTGGTCAAGCGCAATGTCCCACCAGAAGTCGGCCTTGCCACGTTGCTGCAAGGCCTTGAAAATAGCCATCTCGCTGACCGACAGTGATGAAAATCCCACCATGACGACCCGTTGTGGCAACCGATTGTCGGGCAAGAGTTTAACACAATCGACAGCATCGCGATAGATGCGTCCCACCGTGTGAAGTCGCCTGTCGGCAAGCATCTGGTGATAGATGGTGTAGATGTCATGTAGCCTCTGCCAGAGGCTGAAGTAGGCCTTGCGTACATCGCCCTCACCTTCCCTGGGCTGCCAGGGCTCACGCCAGAAGCGTTCATCATTCTCGGCAGGAAGGTCAATGTTGAGCACCCGCTCAATGTCACGCTTGAGGTCGGGGTCGAGATAGTCGGTGGCAATCTGTCGCAAGTCGTGCAGATTGGCATACAGTTGCTCCACATCCACCAGATTCACATCAGCATCGTTAAAGTCATTGATAATCAGGTTGGCCCAATAGACAAAGGTATCCATCGGAGCCGCACTGTCATCCATCACCTGGCAATAGGCCTTGTACAACACAAGAATCGCCTCAAGTTGCCCCACCTGGTTATAACCTGTGATGTCGCTCAGAAAATCGGCCATAGCCACGATGCGTGGCATCATCGCCGGCCCATTGATGGCCTCGGTGAGCCGTTGCTCAAAGAATTTGCCACCCCTTCGATTGGGGAAAACAAAGCACAAATCCTCGATACCCGATGTGGTGGCATAGTATTCGGCCACCTGCTGCAAGAATGACTTCAAGTCAAATGAATGATAATTGTTAAATAAGAAATTGAGAATTGAAAATAGGGTGTTACCCTAGACCTTGATGAGGATGGTGATGCGCACAGCCATGTCAAACAGGATAATCTTGGCGTTGCCGTTGCCTGCAATCTGCTCGGCGGCAAGGCGGAACTGCTCATACATGCGCTCGACATTGGCCTCGTTGATGAAGGGAGCAAACCGGGTGCTGAACTGCTGTTCCTCACGCGTGAGATAGTTCAAGTCGGGATGATGCAGGTTGTAGATGAAGTTCTCGCGCACCTGTCGTGCCGCATAGTCGAGAAATCGACGCGACTTCTCGCGCTTCATGTCGGCCACCCGCTCGGCCCAGTTGCGCAACATGCCCAAGTTGCGCATATAGGCCAAACGCATCAACTCGACAAACGCCTGATGGAACTCATGTACCTCGCTATCCTGCTGCATGCTGTGAATGGCCTGCAACACATTGCCATCGGCCGGTGCCGCCACGGCCAGCGCGTCTTGCGTGTCGATGCCATATCGGTCGACCAGATACTGTGCTACACGCTGTGTGCCGAGCCTCCGCATCTCGATGCGTTGAGTCCTGGAGTAGATGGTACCCAGGATGGCCTTAGCATTGTCACTGACAAGGATAAACTTGCAGTCGTCGTATGGCTCCTCGATGAGTTTGAGCAGTTTGTTGGCGGCATCCTCGCGCAGTTTCTCGGGTAGCCAGATGATGCCTACCTTGTATTTGCTCGTGAACGATGACATACTCATCTTGCGCAAGATATTGGCACTCTCACGCACCAAGATTTCGGGCTGCGAGTTCTCGTTCTTGAGCAACTCCAGCCAGTGCTGATAGTCCTCAACGACGGGACAGTCGCCGAGGAACTCGCGCCAATAGGGCAAAAAGTCGTCGCAACAGGCCTCAGAGTTCTTGTCCTTGCGCCAGTAGGGAAACGAGAAGAACGTGTCGGTGTGATTGAATGTCTCGTGCTGACAGCATGCCGGGCATTGCCCACAAGGCTCCCCGTCGCGACGGTCGGTGCAGTGCAGATACTGCGCCATGACGCGAGCCAGTGCCAGTTTGGGCACACCAGGCTCACCATGGAGCAGCAATGCGTGTGGCAAGCGGTCGGCATCAATGAGGTTTCTCACCTGTTGCACAGCCTGCTCGTTGCCTATGATATCGCTAAATTTCATTATTGGTCGGTTTGTTTGTGCAAAATTAGCACTTTTGCCGCAATCCACCAAATCCATTGTTATTTTTTATTTTTGGGTATTTTTTCGCACTATCAGTGACCATTTGCCGATGTTTTCAAACTCGAGGCGACCAAATGTCAACCGAAGTCGCAAAAACGTGTCACAATGAGCACTAGCACAGGTAGAGAGGGCAAAGAAAAGACCTTAAAAAGTTTGTGCAGCAAGAAAATAAGTAGTAATTTTGCCGACGAATTACCAAAGCATATAACTGACAAAACAAAAAATAACAAATGGCAGAAAAAGCAAAAGTCCAGTTCAGGCAGAGCATCGTTGTGCGCTTCTCGGGCGACAGCGGTGATGGCATGCAGTTGGCTGGCAACATTTTCTCGAATGTGAGCGCCGGACTGGGCGACCGCATCTCGACCTTCCCCGACTATCCTGCCGAGGTGCGCGCCCCGCAAGGCTCGCTCGGTGGTGTCTCGGGTTTCCAGGTTCACATTGGCCATGGCGTGCACACCCCCGGTGACGAGTGCGATGTGCTGGTGGCTATGAACCCAGCGGCTCTCAAGCAGAACGCTCAGTATCTGCGCAAGAACGGTGCCGCCATCGTCGACATCGACACCTTCACTCAGGCCGGTCTGGACAAGGCCTTGTACACCACCTCCGATCCCTACGAGGAACTGGGCTTGACCGCTCAGGTCATTGAGGCCCCCATCACCACGATGGTCAAGGAGGCCCTCAAGGACACGGGCATGGACCTGAAGGCACAGCTCAAGTGCCGCAACATGTTTGCACTGGGTCTGGTGTGCTGGCTGTTCAACCGTCCCATGGAGGCTCCGCTGAAGTTCCTGAAGGCGAAGTTTGCCGACAAGCCTGCTGTCTATGAGGCCAACGAACTGGTCATCAAGGGCGGCTACAACTATGGCCACAACATCCACGCCACCGTGTCGACCTACCGCATCCAGAGCGATGACGTGCGTCCCGGCATCTACACCGATGTCACTGGCAACAAGGCTACCGCCTGGGGTCTGATCAAGGCTTCGGAGATGAGCGGTCGCCCATTGTTCCTGGGTTCTTACCCCATCACCCCCGCCACCGACATCCTGCATGAACTGGCCAAGCGCCGCGACCTGGGCGTGAAGGCTATCCAGATGGAGGACGAGATTGGCGGCATCTGCTCGGCTATTGGCGCAGCATTTGCCGGTCATCTGGCAGTCACCTCCACCTCTGGTCCCGGTCTGGCCCTGAAGAGCGAGGCCCTGGGTCTGGCTGTCATGGCCGAACTTCCACTGGTGCTGGTCGACGTGCAACGCGGTGGTCCCTCGACAGGTCTGCCGACCAAGACCGAGCAGACCGACCTGCAGCAGGCCCTGTATGGCCGCAGTGGCGAGAGCCCACTGGTGGTGCTTGCCGCCGCCTCACCCACCGACTGCTTCAAGATGGCATTCCAGGCAGCCCGCATCGCCATCGAGCACATGACCCCTGTCATCCTGCTGACCGACGCATTCATCGCCAACGGCTCGTCGGCATGGCGCATTCCTGACGAAGGCGAATATCCTGTCATTAAACCCAACTTTGTCCCCGATGCCGTCAAAGCAACCTGGACCCCGTTCATGCGCAATGCACTGGGCATCCGCTACTGGGCAGTCCCCGGCACCCCAGGGCTGGAACATGTGGTGGGTGGCCTGGAGAAGGATTACAACACCGGAATCTTGAGCAACGACCCCATCAACCATGCACACATGGTCGAGACACGTCGCATGAAGATTGCCAACATCGCCAACTACATCCCCGAACTCAAACTCAAGGGCGACCCCACTGCCGACACCATCATCCTGGGTTGGGGCAGCACCTACGGGCACATCCTTGACGCGGTTAACCGCCTGAACAACGAGGGCTTCAAGATTGCGATGACCCACTTGCGCTACATCAACCCGCTGCCCAAGAACACGGCCGAGTTGCTGAGCCGCTTCAAGACGGTGATTGTCGCCGAGTTGAACACAGGACAAATGGCAAGTTACCTGCAGAGCAAGGTGCCTAACCTGAACATCTGCCATATTAATAAGGTGCAAGGCCAACCGTTCATGGTACAAGAGATTGTTGACGGAGTGAAAAACATCATGATGGAGGAGGAATTGTAATGGAACAGAATACAAACACAGAGGCCCCGAAGGCCTACAAGCCACTCGACTTCAAGAACAACCAGCCCATCCGCTGGTGCCCGGGTTGTGGCGACCACGCCGTGTTCAACGTGCTGCTCAAGGCCATGGCCGCACTGGGCATCCCATCCGAGAAGACTGCCGTGATCTCGGGCATCGGCTGCAGCTCGCGTCTGCCCTACTACACCAACACATACGCCTTCCACACCATCCATGGTCGTGGTGGTGCTGTTGCAACAGGCTTCAAGACTGCCAATCCCGACATGACCGTGTGGCAAGTGGCAGGCGATGGCGACTGTCTGGCCATCGGTGGCAACCACTTCATTCATGAGGTGCGCCGCAACCTGGATGTCAACCTGCTGTTGCTCAACAACCGCATCTACGGCTTGACCAAGGGGCAGTTCTCGCCCACCAGTGCTCGTGGCTTCAAGAGCAAGTCGTCGCCCTATGGCACGACCGAGGATCCGTTCAATCCCGCCGAGTTGACCTTCGGCGCTCGTGGCACATTCTTTGCCCGCAGCATCGATGTCGAGTTGGGCACCAGCCAGGAGGTCATGGAGGCCGCCGCCCGCCACAAGGGTTGCTCGGTGGTCGAGATACTGGTCAACTGCATGATCTTCAACAACGGCATCCACAGCAACATCACCGACCGTGAGGTGCGCCCCGACCGCACCATTCACTTGGTGCACGGCGAGAAGATGATCTTCGGCCGCGACAAGAATCGTGGCATCGTGCAAGACGGCTTCGGCCTCAAGGCTGTGACCATCGGCGAGGACGGCTACACACTCGACGATGTGCTGGTTCACGATGCTCACTGCCAGCAGACGTTTGTTCACCAGATGCTGGCCATGATGGACGGCACCGACCTGCCCGTAGCAGTGGGTGTGATCCGCGATGTCGAGGCTCCAACCTACGACACCGCTGTTGCCGAACAAGTCGAGCAAGCCAAACAAATGCACGGCTTCACTTGCCTGCGCGATGTGGTCATGTCTGGCGACACCTGGGAGGTCAAATAGCACAAAACCAATCTAGACATTTTGTTAGCCTAGTCAAAGTTATTGGTTGCAAAATGCCACAAAGTCTTGGAATATGGTGTTCCAAGACTTTGTTTTTTGTGACATAATGCTTGCAAAAAATCAAAAAAGCACCAATTTTCTATTTTTTCGACCGTTAAATTTTGTTGTTTATAAAAAATTTATTACCTTTGTGGGCAGTTAAATGTTATAACATCTAACTTCATTTACCAATTAACTAAATTTATAAACCAAAAACAGACGCTTATGAAAAAGTTATCAGTACTTTTTGTAGCTCTTGCAGTAGCCGTGTCGGCATCTGCAGCTGGACAATTCAAGTCTAGCGTACGTTCAATCAACAAGTATCAAATCCAGAAGGAGAATGTGATGTCGAAGCAGAGCATCGCCAATGCCAAGAAGTCGCCTGCTCGCGTGATCACTGAGCAGCCCGAAGGTGAGGCATTCGACTACCAGCGCACCGGTGGCGGCACCTACGCTAGCGGCGGCAGCCTGTATCTGGGCGACCAGGCAGGTACCAAGGCTCGCTTTGTCTTCGATGCCGACGGCACCACCGTCTACATTCGCGACCTGCTCTACGGCTCGGCCAACAGCTTTGGCCACGCTTGGGTGCAGGGTACCATCGAGGGCAACACCCTGACCGTGCCCATGGGCCAGTCGATCTACTGGAGCGACCAGTATCAGGCCGACGTTATGTTGTGCTGGGGCACCCCCTATGCCGAGCAAAACGAGGAGGGCAACTATACAATTGGCTTCACTCGCGATGAGAGCGTCACTGCAGTGACCTACACCATCGACCCTGAGAACCAGACCTACACCCTGAATGGCACCGTGGCTCCCGAGTCGACCGATGCCAGCGACATCAATGCCTATCTGGGCACCGGCCTGTCGGCTTACTGGACCGATGACAACAGCTGGAGCGGCTGCCTCGAGTGGAACACCGTGTTCAGCGATCCCGCCGAGCCCGCAGTGGCCCCGACCATGATTACCGAGCAGCCCGAGGGTGACCTCTACACCTACTATCGCGCCGGCAACTGCATCTACAGCAGTCTCTTCGGCCTGGGTACGTCGGCAGTAGACGGCAAGATGAACGTTGTCTTCGGCAAGACCGATGGCCAGCTCGACGGCAAGGTCTACATCCAGAACCCGATGTGGTGGTTCGACGGCAACAACACTTGGGTTGAGGGTACCTACGACTGGATGACCGGCATGATCACCATCCCCGTGGGCCAGTACCTGAGTTGGAATGAAGACGGCGAGTATGGCGTACAGCTGATGTGGGGCTCGACCTACGTCTATCAGGATGTCGACGAGAACGGTGAGGAAGGCTACTACCTGGGCACCGAACTTGACGAGGAGGCCGAGAACATCTACTACATGATTGCCGACGATGTCATCGAACTGCAGAACAGCGAGGGCGATGCAACCCTTGAGTTCCCCGAGAACTACAACGCTACCGGTCTGTACGCTATGTACAACGACGACCAGTCTTGGGCCGGCGCTCTGGAGTTTGGCGTTAAGGGCCAGATTGTGAACCTTGTTCCCGCTGTTCCTGCCGATCCTATCGTGGATCAGACCAACGAGAACAATTACACCTGGAATGACGGCGGTGACGAGAGTGGCTACAGCCGCTTCTCGTTCGAGATGCCCACCACCGACGTTGATGGCAATATGATCGATCCCGAGCACCTGAGCTACAGCATCTACACCGATGACGATCAGATCTTCACCTTCGAGGCAGCTACCTACAGCTATGACCTGGAGGAGGACATGACCGAGATTCCTTACTGGATCTACAGCAATGGTTATGACTTCTATCCCTACCGTGTCTACTTCTATCGCACTAACGCCCAGGGCTTCGAGCCTCTGTTCGAGCGTCGCATTGGTGTCCAGGCTATCTACACTGTCGACGTGCCTGAGAGTGAGGGTGCTCCCAAGAAGGTTCCTGTTGTGAACAAGTCTAACATTGTTTACTATGAGTTGCCCAACACTGCTATCGAGACCGTCAAGGCCGAACTCGATGTCAATGCTCCTGTCTACAACATCATGGGCCAGAAGATGAACGCTAAGAGTCTGCCCGCTGGCATCTACATCCAGAACGGCAAGAAGTTCATCGTGAAGTAATGCAATCATGCTACATGGTCATCGGATAGTCTCACTATTCTGACCACACTATCCCTTTCAATAGGCTCCAGATAATTCTGGAGCCTATTTCATACACATTCTACCGAAAACACATCTTTTGCTAACAAAAATCAACTATTTGCATACTAATTCTTTCTATTTGTAAAAAATAATAGTACTTTTGGGGGCGATTTATTACTCTAATTATTAACTAAAACAACTTATGCTTATGAAAAAGTTATCAGTACTTTTTGTAGCACTGGCAGTGGCCGCATCGGCTTCTGCAGCAGGGTTTAAGACCCACGTTCGCCCCATCGACAAGAAGATCGTCAAGGAGCAAGTGATGACCAAGAAGGACATCCAGGCCGCCAAGAAGGCTCCCGCTCGCGTGATCAACGAGCAGCCCGAGGGCTCAGCCTACAACTACACCACCAGTGGCCGTGCCGACTATGCTAGCGGCAGCAGCCTCTATGTTGGCGACATGAGCGGCAACACTCGCGTGGTCTTCGGCGAGGGCAACACAGTGTATGTGCGCAACATCCTCTACAACTCGGGTAGCTCATTCGGCAACAACTGGGTTGAGGGTACGCTCGAGGGCAATGTCCTCACTATCCCCCTGGGACAATCGGTATATTACAGCGCCAGCTATGATGCCGACATCGTGCTCGTCTGGGGTAGTGTCACCTTCGATGGCGAGTACTTTGACTTTGTTGTCGACGACACTGTGACCGAGGTCACTTACCTTCTGGGCGAGGATGGCAGCCTGACTATGCAGGGTGGCATTGAGCCCACCAGCACCGACACATCGTCGGAGGCAGCATATATGGGCACCGGCCTGAGTGCAAGATGGACCGATGACCTGAGCTGGAGCGGCTTCTGCAACTTCTCGCAGGTGCTGAGCGACCCTGTCAACATCGACGATATGGTTCTCCCCACCGTCATCACCGAGCAGCCCGAGGGTGACCTCTACAGCTACTTCCGCAGCGGCAACTGCATCTACAGCAGTTTATTTGGACTGGGTACGACCACAGTTGACGGCAAGATGAATGTCGTGTTCGGCAAGACCGACGGCGAGCTCGACGGCAAGGTCTATATCCAGAACCCGTTGTGGTGGTTCGACAGCTACAACAGCTGGGTCGAGGGTACCTACGACTGGATGACCGGCTTGATTACCATCCCCGTGGGTCAGTACCTGAGCTACGACGAGGAGAGCGAGTATGGCGTGCAGCTGATGTGGGGTTCGACCTACGTCTATCAAGATGTTGACGAGAACGGCGAGGAAGGCTACTACCTGGGCACCGAAGTTGACGAGGAGGCCGAGAACATCTATTTCATGATTGGCGACGATGTCATCGAGCTGCAGAACAGCGAGGGCGATGCAACCCTTGAGTTCCCCGAGAACTACAACGCTACCGGTCTGTACGCTATGTACAGCGACGACCTGACTTGGGCCGGCGCACTTGAGTTTGGCGTTAAGGGCCAGATTGTGAATGCAGTTCCCGCCGTTCCCGCCGATCCCACCCTGCCCGAGGAGCCTTGGTATGACTGCGGTGACGAGAGCGGCTTCAGCACATTTGACTTCGTGCTGCCCACCACCGACGTTGATGGCAACATGATCGATCCCGAGTGCCTGAGCTACAGCATCTTCACCGACGACGACCAGATCTTCACCTTCGATCCTGCCGTCTACACCTACGACGACCTGACTGAGCCCATCACCGAGGTTCCCTACTGGATCTATGAGAGCGGTGTTGACTTCCACAAGGGCTATGTCTACTTCTATCGCACCAACGCCCAAGGCTTCGAGCCTATGTTCACCCGTCGCATCGGTATCCAGGCCATCTACACTGTCGACGTGCCTGAGAGTGAGGGTGCTCCCAAGAAGGTTCCTGTTGTGAACAAGTCAAACATTGTTTACTATGAGTTGCCCACAACGGCTATCGAGACCGTCAAGGCCGAACTCGATGTCAATGCTCCTGTCTACAACATCATGGGCCAGAAGATGAACGCTAAGAGTCTGCCCGCTGGCATCTACATCCAGAACGGCAAGAAGTTCATCGTGAAGTAAGACTTGCTGGTTGAAGGGTTAAGGGTTAGGGTTTATCCCCTGCCACTGGCCTGAAACCTGACCAAACTTGAAATCTAGAGACTCTAGATGGTCTAGACTGACTAGACGCACTAGAATCTCTAGATTTTTTTGTACCTTTGCAGTTGGTTATGCGCAAGATTATTCACGTCGATATGGACGCATTCTTTGTCTCGGTCGAGGAGCGAGACAACCCAAGCCTCGTGGGCCAGCCCGTAGCAGTGGGTTTTGATGGTCCGCGCGGGGTGGTGTCGACGGCCAACTATGTGGCACGACGCTATGGCGTACACTCGGCCCAGGCCATTCGCACGGCCCACCGCCTGTGTCCCCATCTGGTGGTCGTCGAGCCACACTTCGACAAGTACAAGGCCGTATCGATGCAGATACGCAACATCTTCAGCGACTACACCGACCTCATCGAGCCGCTGAGCCTGGACGAGGCCTATCTGGATGTGACCAGCAATAAGCCAGGCATCGCTCTGGCCGTTGACATCGCCCGCGAGATCAAGCAGCGCATCAAGGCCGAGACGCGTCTCACCGCCTCGGCTGGCGTGAGCTACTGCAAGTTTCTGGCCAAGGTCGCGAGCGACTATCGCAAGCCCGATGGCCTGTGCACCGTGCACCCCGATCGTGCCCTCGACTTCATCGCCGGACTGAAGATTGAACGATTCTGGGGCGTGGGCGAGAAGACAGCGGCTCGCATGCATGCCCTGGGCATCCACACGGGTGCTGACCTGCGCGACAAGCCGCTGAGTCTGCTCACGGCACACTTCGGGAAAATGGGTGCTGTGTTCTACAACTTTGCCCGCGGCATCGATGACCGCCCTGTAGTGACCCAGTGGGTGCGCAAGAGCGTGGGCTGTGAGCGCACCTACACCGAGGACATCACCACACAGACCGCCGCCATCATCGAGTTGACTCACATCACCAACGAGTTGCTGGGCCGGCTGGAGCGCAGCGGATTTGAGGGCACAACACTGACGTTGAAGGTCAAGTTTCACGACTTTGTGCAGATTACCCGCAGTTTCACGCAAGAAGAGGTGCTGCACAGCAAGGACCAGATTCTGCCCATGGCCAAGCAACTGCTGCGCGAGGTAGACTTCAGCAGCCATCCGGTGCGCCTGCTCGGGTTGACGGTGAGCCATCCTCCACGTCCAGCCCATGACTTGTCTATGCCTCAAGAACCCACCCTGTTTGATGATGAAGATCTGGTACTTTAACCCCGAGAACGACCTGGCACTGGCCAATGGGGGGCTGAACTACACCGCCCCGCCACGTGCGGCACAATTGCGTCATGACTTGCGCTTGTTGCCCGCCTGGCTCGCCAGCCCTGGCGACCGTGTGCTGTGCAACGACGTGACCGACCGCGACTGGCTCTTGCAGCAAGGACTAGGGGTTGACATCATCACTCCCGTCGAGTTGCCATCGCTCAGTGTGGGTGAATTTGTGCCATGGGGTTGGAGCCGCGCCACGCGGCGCACGTTGCAACGCCTGGGCGCACCCGAGCATCTGCTACCCAGTGCCGAACGCATCGAGGCTGTGCATCGGCTGGCGCATCGTCGCACCAGCATCGCCATGCATCGCCTGCTGCAACACCTCATGGGACCAGACCTCTGCCCCACTCCAGTCGAGTTGTTCACACTCGATGCCGTCAAGGACTGGGCAGCCAAGCATCCCGGATGCTACTTGAAGTTGCCGTGGTCGGGCAGCGGTCAGGGCGTGTATCGTGTGCTAGACATGAACGATGCCCACCTGTGGCAGTGGTGCCACGGCGGCCTGCGACGACAAGGCTCCATCCTGTGCGAGCAGGGACTGGAGCGCATTCAAGACTTCGCCACCGAGTGGCTGTGCCGTGAGGGTACAGCCCGACTGATTGGCTTCTCGGTATTTGAGAATGATTTCCACCACCAGTATGCTGGTGGGATAGTTGATTCGCATCAGGCATTGCACAGTCGCATCGCCATGCTATATCCTGATATTGACAGGGCTGTCGACGCCTTGTCGCAAGCCATCGAGCAACTCATTGCGACTGACTATGACGGACATTTGGGGGTTGATATGATGTTATATCACCACCCCGACGGTCATATCGCGCTGAACCCCTGCGTCGAGGTCAATCTACGCTGCACCATGGGACTCGTGTGCAGCGCACTGGGCGATCGTCACGGCCTGCGCGGCACCTACCGCATCACCGCAGCGCCTCACCCCACCGGCAGGTCACTGACGCCGCCAGCCCACTTCGCCGCCAGCGTTACAGACTCTTGAGAAGGGCGTAGAGGCGGGGGACGGGGAGCCCCATCACGTTGTAGAAGCAGCCATTGATGCCCTTCACACCCATGTAGCCAATCCACTCCTGTATGCCGTAAGCACCCGCCTTGTCCAGTGGACGGTAATGCTCGACGTAATAGTCTATCTCGTCATCAGTGAGTTCGACAAACTCGACCTCGGTAGTGTCGGCAAAGGCCTGCTGCCCAGTTGGTGTAGTCACACAGACCCCCGTGATGACATGATGCGTCTTGCCACTGAGTGCACGCAGCATGGCATGTGCCTCGGCAGCATCAGCGGGCTTGCCCAGCACTTGACCATCAAGCACCACAATGGTGTCGGCGGTGATGAGCATTTCGTTGCCACTCAACCGATAGGGCTTGGCCTTCTGAATAGCCAAGAATTGAGCCACATCATCGGCGGGCATGTCGGCCGGATAGTCTTCGGCAATACCCTCGATGACCTCAACCCTGAATTTAATGTCCAGATCGCTGAGCAACTGCTGTCGGCGCGGTGAATGGCTGCCCAGCACGATATCGTAATCTTCTAACACAGCTGTTTTAATTGAAAATTGAGAATTGTGAATTGAAAATTGCCTATCCTTACCAACCGAAGGCATGCTTGTCGTCAAGCCACAAGCCCTGCGCACGCATCACCTGCTCAAGCAAGTCGCGCCCCACACCATAGCCACCGTTACAGGGCGACACATAGCGGGCAGCCTCACGGCACTCGGGTGCAGCATCGGCAGGTGCCACAGCGAGCCCAGCCGCACGCATCACCTGCATGTCGGGGATGTCATCGCCCACAAAGGCAACCTGTCGAGCCGTGAAGCCATACTTGGCCATCCACTGCTCAAACACGGGCAACTTCATAGCCGCACCCAGATATACATCCTGCACACCCAGCCCCTCAAATCGCACACGGATAGCCTCGGTGGCAGCACCACTGAGAATAGCAATCTGCAGCCCATGCTTCACAGCCAGTTGCAAGGCATAGCCGTCCTTGATGTTGACCATGCGCATCGGCTCGCCCGACGGATGCAGCGGAATGGTCGACGGCGAGAGCACCCCGTCGACATCAAACACGATGCCGCGTATCAGCGACAAGTCATAATCTATCTTATTATTCATCAACAATCGTCATTTAACAAATTAACGGCGCAAAGTTAACACTTTTTTCCTGACCACCCATAGCCACCAACGATAATAATGCCCCGGCCACCGAACAAAAATCGGCGCGGCAGTAGGATAGTACTGCCGCGCCGGCTATATTGCCACTTAGCGTTCTCGCTGTGTGATTACTTGACCATCACCTTGCCAGTCTTGACTGTGCCATCCGAGTACTTGACAACCACAATGTTGATGCCATGAGTCAGGCCACTGTGCTGACGACCCATCAGGTCAAGATAGGTGGTTGAGACAACGGTTGCATCGCTAGCAGGTGCATCGATACCAGTCTCGTCGCCATAGTAAACAATGGGCGAACGCTTATCGTCACCGCCACCCTTGTAGATGGTCTGCACACCGAAGCGTGCGAAGTCGCCCGTGTGGAAGTAGATGTAGTGAGTCTTATATCCACCGCCAACGATATCATTATTAGAATAAGCATAGGGCACTTCGACCATATCCTCGGTGAGGTCGGTATAGGTCTCGGCACTGAACACGAGCGGAGCATCATCAAGGTAGCAAGTGTAGTACAACTTGTCGGGCAAGATGTAGTTGCCATCGACATCGGTGGTGTAGATGTCAAATCCGGCATAACCCCAAGCATAATACTCGGTCTCGGTGTAAGGCATGTACTGCACCCACACAGGCGATGCAGGTGTCACCGACTCCTCGGCGAACTGGTAGAATGCGGTCGAAGGATAAGACTCGTGAGTGCTCACCGTCGCCTTGCCTGCATTGATGACCAGACCATCGTCACCCACATTGGTGATTTTGTTGATGGCTGCGTCAAAGTCAAGCACCAGCTCATCGATTTCATCGCTATAGACTGTGGCCCATCCCCACTCGTCCACCTCCTTGTAGAAGTGAGTAGCCTTGAGGTAAGCCAGGGTGCTATAGGTCTTGTCGACACCCAGGAACTGGTTGGTTGCAAATGTAGCCTTGTCACCGTCGATTGTAGCCATAACGACACCATCGGGAACAATGTCAGCAAACTTGACATAGAACATGTTGTCGGCGACTGCACCTTGTACAACCTTGAATGCGAGGTCGGACATGTAAGCGTTGTAACTCATCACATAGTCGCTGAACTCGACACCCTCGGGTGCAGTCTGGGGCTCCTCATCGAACGGGTAGAACGTGCAGTCCATGTCGCCCTGGCCCGGCCAGTTGTAGGCGCCGTCCACCTCCTCGACACCACCGTAGAGCAACTCGCTGTCCTGCGAGGTGATGGTGCCATCGTCCTCGATGGTGAACAGGATCTCGGTGACATTCTCATCGGGAACATACACCGTGTAGGTGTACTCGTTGCCGTTGTAGTCGACACCGGTCTGCTCCTCGCCACGAAGACCGAACAAATAGTAGGTGAACAAATCGTTGTTGGTGCCATAATAAAGTTGGGCGCAAATCTGTCCTGTCTTAACCGATATGACATTGCCCTCGACATCACCCTTGACCCATGTGCCACCATTGCACATGTTGGTGATGAAATTCTTGAAGTAGTAGTTGCCATCAGTACCCTTGACCACGTATGTTCCCTTCTCGGTATATTCGGCAGGAGCGGGCGAGCCCCATACAGGCAGGTAATCGACACCCGAGCGGCGCATCAACTGCAACTCGCCTTCGGGCTGGACGAAAAGGCTGGGGTCAAGCTCGGTGGGAGCAGCAGCCACACGACGTGGGCCTGAGATTGACACCGGGTCGGCAAAACGCACATTCTTGTTGATGACGCGCTCCTGTCTGGCATTAATGTAGGCGTCATTCTTGTCGGTGATATTGCCATAGGGCGACTGAGCCATTGCACTGGTAGCCATTGCCGCAAGCAACACAACAGATGTAATCATCTTTTTCATAAGCATTTGATTTTAAAATAAGTTAGTAAAATTCACAAATACACAATTTGTCAGCAATAATTATACAACTACACCATCACTGTCAAAATGCGTCCTTATCGCTTGTGGCAAATTTACAACAAACAAAGCAATCCACCAACATTATTCCTAAATAATTAACTTTTTTCTACATAATGCTCCCAAAACTAGTAGGCGTACAACATTTTGCCAATTCCACAAGGCCGTAAAACAATCAAGGCCATTGATAATACTCAACAGCCTCAATTATTTATTTACATTCAGTCTAGAACAGATGATTATTGCTCATCGAGCATGCCACCAGGGATACCGAAGTCGGCTTGGTTGATATTCTCGGGCAAGACATCGATGGCTTGACGGCGATACTCCTCGCGGATGAGTGCCATCGCATCACGCTTGGCATAGTGCTGCATGCGGCGATAACGCCTACGGCAAATAAAGCGTTCGACAGCATAAGCCAAAACAAACATCACCCCCGTCAGCACCCACAACATCCAGTAGGCAGTGGACTGTTGCGCCAGTGTCGCTCCATTGCTCTGCATCTGCACATAGGCGTTGACCGCCCATGTCGATGGAACGAAGTTGCCTGCGATGAGCCACAACGGACTCATGCTGCAACGCGGCCAGGAGATGCCCGACAGGAACACGAAAATCAACGAGGTGAACACCAATGCGATAAAGGTGGACTCGCGGTCGTTGGCAAAAATCTTCAAGGCTTGCCCCATGAACGATGATGCCAACAAGAAAGGCAACACCAGCACCAAGATGCCACGCAGGTCACCCACCTGGGGGAAGTCGAAGAACTTGGGTGCAATAACTAAGGTATAGATGGTAGGGATGATATAAATCATCCAGTAGCAAAGCGACTTGCCCAAGATTGAAGCCGACACACCTGCAGGTATCTCAAGCGGGTCGACACCCTGGTTGTGCAGGCGACGTTCACGACTACCACCATGCAACATGCAGATGCCGAGCAACATACTCTGCTGCAACACGAGGATGAAGATGGCAGGCAGCACTGCCGAACCAAGCCCCATGCTGGTGTTGCCCAACGCCACCTGCTCGTTGCCGATAGAGCCAGAGTTCATGCTGACTGGCACAACACTGAGCCGCTGTTGCAACAACTGGCTATTAAAGGTCTGCTGAACTGCTGTCATGGCCATCATCAACTGCTTGTAACGAATCATCACACCCATGTCGCAGTAGAGCGTGACATGGGCCTGCTCGCCACGGTGAACGCGCTGGCCAAACCCCTTGTCAAAGTGCACAATGCCATAACACTCCTTCTCATGCATGCACCGTTGAGCGTCGGCAATGGTAGGGACATACTGTACCACGCAAGCCTCGGGCGTAGCATCAAGCATGCGGGAAAATTGCCGCGAGTCGGCCGAACGGTCATCATCGACCACCACCACAGTCACGTCGTGAGCAGTCTCAGTGTTATAGATCAAGGCATACAACACAGGATAGACCAGGCACAGGACCAGGAAGAAGATGATAACGCCCTCGTCGTGAAACGAGAACCAGAACTCGCGTTTCCACACCAGATAGATGTCGTGCAACCAACGCAGCAGGGGATTATGTCGACGGTCAGTGGTCATGGCACATAGACGGGATGCAGACACTCACGCTTGAGCCGCCACAACAACGGCCAGGGCAAGGCGATGAATACAATGAGTGCTGCATAGTAATAACGTGAATAATAGAATGGTATGCCATTCAACGCCTGGTCAATTGAGAGCAGGAAATAGTACTTGATGGGCATCACATAGCCCAAGGCACGCACCCAGCCATACATTGCCTCCTCGGGTAATGAGAAGCCACAGAACGAGAACGAAAGCATACCCAACAAGGTGCACAACGTGGTGCCAAAGCGGAAGTTGGGCGCGATGCACATCATGAGCAGGGCAAAACCCTGATTGGCAAGCACAAGCAACGGCATGGCTAGCAACATGTGCCAGGGGTTGCAGTTGAGCGGCAAGTCGTAGACACGGTACATCAAGAACTGAATCATCCAGCCCGTGCAAGTGAAGATGAACGTGTGCGGTGCCAACTTGCCAAACAAAGCAAACTCCATCGATTGCCCCGCCGAGGCAATCCACTCGCGGCAAGTGCCATACTTCAACTCGGTGCCGATGCTGAATGCCGTGGCTAACAAGATGAACAACGCCAGCATGCAGGGGATGAACGACAGGTTGAGGTAGTATCCGTAACTGAGCCATGGGTTGTTCAACGAATGTATCTGAGTCAGGACGGGTTGAAGCAAGTTCATCACACCCTGCTCACTCAGCAAGCCTGTTGCCTCAATAGTGGTCTTGGCAATGGCGCCATTGGCCAGCAGTGTGGTGGTCTTGTACCCCTTGTACTGCATGGAAGCCGGCGAGAAATAAGCATAGTTGACATAGTAACTCACCACGGGTTCTTGTCCTGACAGTGCCTTGTGTTCAAGTCGCTCGGGCAAGAAGATGAAGCCATAAATGTCGCCCCGCTGCACAGCTTGCAGTGCCTCGTGATAGTCGGTATAGTGCTGACGAATGCTAACCTGCTGCATGGCATCCAGATTCCGCTCGATGCGTCGCGACACGGCCGAGTTGTCCAGGTCGACGATGCCCACAGGCACACGCTCGACCACGCCCCCCTTCATGAGATCGAGAAAGAACACAGTGCACACGATGGGCAACACCATCATCACAATCCAATAGAGTTGCCGCCGGACCAGTTGCACCAGTCCACGCTTGATCGATTCATTGAAAAATAGTCGCAGCACTATTCTTTTAATTAAGAATTAAGAATTAAGAATTTTACTTGAGGATGACACTCATGCCGGGGCGGAAGTTCTCGATGGGCGACTCGGGACGCGCCTTGACCTCAAAGGTCTTGGAGTCATACTGGCCATAAGCCTTGGTGGCTTGCCACACTGCGTAGGTGCCCATGTCGTGAACATAGAAAACCTTCATCTTGACATCCTTCAAACCCAATGCAGGGATGTCAGTTGTGATGACCTTGCCGTTGGGCAGATCCTTGAGCATCTCCTCGCGTACACTGAACGACACCCACATGTCATCCATCTTGGCAATTGACACTACGGGAGCGCCCATAGCAACCAATTCGCCTTCTTGCGGATAAATCTGTGCAACCTCGCCATCGCACGGAGCAAGCAAATACTGGTCCTCGAGTAGCGACTGCACCTCCATGACCGTGCCACGCGCAGCATTGGCCATGCTTCGACTAGCAGCCTTGTCCTGCTGCTGGGCTCCGTTGACAGCCATGTCATATTGGCTCTTGGCTGCAAGCACCTGGGCTGCGGCAGCGTCGGCGGCGGCCTTGGCTTCGTCGCGCTTCTGCTCGGTAATCACACCTTGTTCAAATAGCGACTGCATGCGCTGATAGGTCTTGCGAGTGATGGTCTCGGCCGCGATAGCTTGCTGCCACACATTGTAGGCACTTTTCTTGATTTCCTCACGAGTCCCGGCATCGACTTTCTGATTCTGCGATGCAGCGGCATTGGCCATCTGCTGAGCCTGATAGAGCTTGGCATCGGCAGTCGACGAGTAAACCTTGGCGATGGTGTCGCCACGGTGCACCATCTGCCCCTCGGTGACAAAGATGCGCTCGACACGTCCAGGCAACTTGCCCGACACGCGCACATGGTCGCAGTCGGCCTGTCCTTGAGTGGTATCCTTGGGCGGTTGCACGAGCACGAGTCCCAAGATGGCAATCATGGCCATAGCCACGGCAAACACACCGATGGCGGCTAATAAAGCACGGTCTTTCTTGCGGACGATGGTCCGCTGTTGGTTGTTATCCATTTCTTATCGTTAATTAAGAATTTTAGAATTAATAATCACGCACTAACGCAAGGTCTCACCCAGCACTTTACTCAGGTAAGTGTCGCACAGACGCACATCAATCTCGGCGTCAATTTTCTCGCTATTGGCCATGAGCCATGCTGTCTGGGCGGTCATCACGTCATCGCTGGTGCCCACACCTTCCTTGAATGCCACCTGTGCCACACGCAAGTTCTCGTTGGCCTTTTCCAGATTAGCCTTGGTGGCGTTATAAGTCTTGAGTGCTTCCTGATAGCGGAAGTTGGCCTGGCTCACCTGTAGCGACACTTTCTCCTTGACATCTTCCAGTTCCAGTCGCTTGGCCTTGGCCTCAGCCTGTGCCTGCTTAACCTTACTGCTCAATCCACCACCATGCCAGATGGGCACGCGCACCATGGCTCCGATGCTGAATGCCAGCCCAAAGCGATTCTTGAATCCATTGTAACTATTGGGATTGGTGGCATGATAGGCTCCGAATGCAGCCACCTGAGGCAACATCTCGCTGCGCGCCACCTTGACCTTCTGGTCATAAACCTCGGTGGCCAGTTGCAGAGCGTGAATGTCGTTGCGGCGAGCGTATACTTGGTTGAGGTCATAGTTGGTGGGTCGCAGCGACTCGTCGGCCACCGTCTCACGGTCCTCATCTACCAGATGCAGGTCACTGTCAACCGGCAAGCCACATAGTTGTGCCAAGAGCATGCGTGACAATGCCAGACCGTTGTCCACCTTGGTCTGTGCCACCTGTGCCTCGTTGAGACGCACATCGACCGAGAGCAGCGTGGCACGTGTTGCCACACCCTGAGCGAGCATCTTGTTGACATCGCCCTGGAGCGACTTGACCAAGTCGACATAACTCTGAGCCAGGCGTTGCTTGGCCTTGAGCGACACCACCTGCCAGTAGGCTGCATCGACGTCATAGATGACCTCCTGGGCCTTGTTGTCGCGCATTGACTGGGCGATTTGCTCGGCATAGCGTGTTATCTCGTTCATCGCCTTGATTTTGCCCCCCATATAGATGGGTTGCGTGACGGTGACTGCAGCAGCCATGATGTTGTGGATGTTATAGGTCATTGCACTCTTGGGCAGCAGCGCCACCTGCTGGGGTATGGGCTGCCCGTTGTTGAGTATGGGCTCACCGGTCATGGGATTGGTCACCACATTGAATTCATATCCTTGCGACTCAAGACTGAATGTCTTGACCGGCAGCAGAGCATCTTCCTCAATGAGCGAGACTTTCTTCTGATTAAACAAGTAGGATGCCTGAAAATCAATGTTAGGCAGATAAGCCGCATGGGCCTCTTGACGCTGGTAACCAGCCTTCTCAATTTCAATCTCGGCACGACGTATCTCCTTGTTGTTGCGCAATGCCATGGCACGACAAGAATCGAGCGATACAACAGGCTGTGCGACAGACATCAGCGCACCTACGAGCAATGATAATATGAGCGGTATTCGCATTGTACTATAAAATTAAGCACGCAAAGATAAACAAAAATGATTGAAAAACTAAAATATTGGAGAAAAAAGGAACTACAGTTGATGAGATTTGGAACACTAACGATCCCAATCATCCATCTCGAGTTCACCATTAATGAGCGATCGATCGTTATCAATCGCCGCCCCACTCCACTCGTCGTCATCCATTATCATATAACTCTGGTTAACACATGATGCCATGCCACACGTCAGCGCAACACAGGCAGCAATACTCCATATCAATCGTCTGATTTTCATATCCGCAAAAATACAGAATTTTCTGCCAACAAGCCCCAAGAAATGCACCAAAAAAGTCACTTAGCGGTAATTTGTGCTATAGTTTTAACAATCCTTCATTGAAAACAGATACCAAACGCTAACAATTGCGACATTTGCACAGTGCGTTTCGCACAAATAAAGACTCGACTCAAGACTGCCCCATCACACAATAAAGCGCGCCGCGATTCGTTACAATACAATAAACAAATAGTGCATATTATGACCTGTCACAATCATATTTTGTTGAGAGTCATGGTGGTCGCCGCAGTGATGTTGTGCTGCGGGGCACATCATGCAATGGCATTTAACACAACCCACTTTGCCGACACGTCGAAGTTGGCCAACGGAAGGTGGGTGAAGATACAGGTGGGGCAGACCGGCATCCACGAAATCACAGCCGATGACGCTCGAGCATGGGGCTTCAACGACCTGAGCCGGGTGCATGTGTTCGGCATGGGCGGCATGGCACTGAGTGAGAAACTCAGCGAAGATCTGCCCGACGACCTGCCGCAGTTGCCCGTTGTCCGCACCGACGGGAAATTGTTATTCTATGCCCAAGGTGTAACTTACTGGAATGCAAGCACCGTCAATGGAATGGAGTTCTTGCCCGTTCAGCACCCTTATAGTTCACACGCCTACTATCTTGTGACCGACGATCCGCGATTCAGTGACGTGGCGTTATCACCGCATGGCGACGATCCGCAAGGCACGACATGCACATCATTCATCGAGCACCTGGTGCATGAGGTCGACCTGATCAACCCTGCAGAGAGTGGCCGTGTCTATCTGGGAGAGGACTTCACGGGCACATCACAACAGAGTTTCACATTCAACCTCGCTGACAAGGTGCAAGACACCCAAGTCAACGTGTACTCAATCATGGGTGTCAAGCAAGCGACCGGCACAGCCCGGGTGACGTTCCAGTACAATGACACCAACCTTCCCAGCAGTGGCAACGACCAGATGTCGGGCAAAAGTGACGACAATGCATTTCAACAAATCATCAGCCAGAAGTCATTCGACATGGCCGACAACAACTCACTGAAATACACCGTCAAGTTTACAACGACAGGTGCCCCGTCACTGGCTCGACTCGACTACATCGCGGTCAACTACACGCGCCGTCTGGCACTGAGCCAGGGGCAATTGTGTTTTGACAACAACAGCACTACTACCGATTTGCAGTTCACTGTAGAAGGCGCCAACGACAACACGGTGGTGTGGGATGTCACCGAGCCGTGGCATCCAGTGGCACTGACAACACGCCTAAACGGTCAGTCATTGAATTTCTCACCGCTGTCCAGCGGACTGCGGCGCTATGCCGTGTTCACGCCAGGCGGATCATTTGCTCGTGCCACAATGGTGAGCACAGTGAACAACCAGGATCTGCACAGCCAGCCCACACCCGACATGATCATCATCACGCTGAGCGACTATCGTGACCAGGCTATGCGCATCGCCGCGCTGCACGAGTCGGTCGACAGCATGCGAGTGCTGGTCGTCAACGAGAGTGATGTGTTCAACGAGTTCTCGGGTGGCGTGCCCGACGCGATGGCCTATCGCCTGATGTGCAAGATGTTCTATGACCGAGGCAGGAGTAGTGACGGCCACAAGTTGGGCTATCTCTTGCTACTGGGCAAAGGAACATTTGATAACCGTCTGATCACAAGCAGCATCCGAGCATTCAACGCCCCCATGTTGCTCACTTGGCAGAGTGAGGTGAGCCACAGCCACAACAGCACCTACACGACCGACGACTTCTTCGGCACACTGTCGGACGACTCAGGGCCACGCATTGCTTTAAGTCCAATGGACATTGCCGTTGGCCGCATGACTGTCAAGAGTGTGGCAGAGGCCAAAACCGTAGTCGACAAACTCATTGACTATGTGACCAAACCTGACTATGGTTGGTGGAAGAATAACGCAATGATTGTCGCCGATGACGGCAATAGGGGCATACACATGGAACAAGCCGAAGATGTAATCAATGCCATGAAGGCTAACGGCGGTCAGGACATGGTGTACAATCGTGTGTATCTGGACGCATTCAACGGTGTCAGCAGTGGTGCTAAGCGCACCTTCCCCGATGCCAACACCAAGCACTATAATACCCTGCGTAATGGCGTGATCTGGTGGAACTATACCGGCCACTCTGGCCCACATGCCATGACCGACAACGGCCTACTGCGACATGTAGACCTAGACACCAAGTTCTACTACAAGCATTTGCCTGTACTCTATGCTGCCACGTGCGACTTCAACCAGTTTGATGGCAGTGAAGAGTGCGGTGGCGAGACCCTCTACCTCAACGCTCGCGGCGGCGTTATTGCCCTTATCGCTCCGCCCCGTCCTGTATTAGTCAACAGCAATGGAACCCTCAACGCCAATGTAGGCAAATATGTATTTGCCCGCGACGAAAACAACCGCCCATACCGACTGGGCGACATTCTGCGATTGGGCAAGAACGACTCGCCTCGTGACGAGAACCGCCTGCGCTACTTCCTGGTGGGTGACCCAGCCATGCGCCTATCGCAACCCGACCATCACATCCGCATTGAGTCGATCGAGGGTGCCCAGGAATTCACTCAATCAGGATGGCCCGTGTTCCACGGCCGGCAGACGATGACCGTGAGTGGCTCGGTCACCGACATGGATGGCAACCCCATGCCACAGTTTAACGGCACACTCACCACCGAACTCTATGACTACGAGCAGTCAATCACCACTCACGGGTACAGTTATGACGATGACGGCAGTGATGGCAAGAAAGTCACCTATCTCGATCGCACCAACAAACTGGCGGTAAGCATCGACTCGGTCAAGGCTGGTCGCTTCACTTGTCGCATTGTGCTGCCCACCGAGGTGCTGCCGCGTGACAACGAGAACGGAGACTCGGTGCTGTACGACAACTTCAGCCCGTCGCTGCTCAATATGTATGCCTACTGCTCGACCGACTCTCTCGAGGCCCGTGGCAGCAACGAGGAGTTCATCATCTATGGCTACGATGACCTGGCTGCAGCCGACTCGGTAGGCCCTGAGATCCACTATCTGGGACTGAACAGTGAGAACTTCAACGATGGCGACAAGGTCAATGAGTCGCCACTGGTGATTGCGAGCATCAGCGATGACAGTGGCATCAACTACTCCAACGCAGGCATCGGACACACCATGACCCTGACACTGGACGGCAGCACCACCTACAATAACATAACCGACTACTTCACACCACAGTCGACCGACACTGGCGCGTCGGGCACGTTGAGTTACCCGCTGAGCAACCTGACCGAGGGTGCTCACACCCTGCGCCTGCGTGTGTGGGATGTGTACAACAACTCCAGCGAACGTACAATCAACTTTGTGGTCGCCAAGGGGCTGAAACCCGAGATCTATGAGGCCTACTGCACAAACAATCCCGCTAGTACATCGACCACATTCTATGTCAAGCACAACCGCCCGGATGCCATCCTGACCATGGGCGTTGAAGTATATGACCTCATGGGCCGCCTGGTGTGGAGCACACGCCAAAGCGGCATGAGCGACACCTACACGTCATTCCCTGTAACCTGGGACTTGCGTGACCGTGGCGGACGCCGCGTGCCTCGTGGTATCTATATCTACCGCGCCATCATCTCGACCGACGGCATCCAGGAGGCTACCAAGAGCAAGAAACTGGCTGTCACCGCCCCATAGTTGCCTCTACAGTGCACTAAATGCAGACTCACAGGCATTCAGCCCATGGCTTGCATCACATTTTTGGCAAAAAGTTGCGTGCGTTCGAAGAAAAAATAGTAAATTTGCGACTTGATGTTTTCGGCATTCGATCTGCCGTCACAACACGATGAAGATTCTTGTAAAATATGGCCTTGACGACAAGGCTCGCATCGATCTGCTTGCCGACTCTTCAATTCTGCCCAGCGGTCGCCCCCTGTTTGTGCCAGACTGGGCGACAGACTTCGTGGGCACGTTGTGCGCAGTCTTCCGCGTGAACCGTCTAGGCAAATGCGTGGCTCCTCGCTTTGCCCATCGCTACTGGGACGCACTAACCGCCGGCCTGTTAACCCATGGTGTGGACACCGCTGGCCAAGCCATTGCCGATAATGCCCTGACTCGAGCCCACGACGGCGCCCTAGTGTTGGGACAGATGGTGAACCGCGACAGCCTACCAGACTCTGGCATACTGCAGTGGACTGTAAGCAACACATGGCAAGGTCAGTTGTCCCTAGAAGGTTTGATTGATCATGCCGAGTCGACACTGAGCCTTGTGAGTCAGTACATGACGCTGAAGATGGGCGACCTGCTGTGCTTGTGCAGCGATGTGAGCCACTCACTACCCATCGACCAAGTGACCACGGTATCGCTGCAAGGCAGCAACTTGTTACAGACCAAGATTAAATAAAAGTTTACGACAACACAGAAGAATACGACAAATACAATGCTCAAAAGATTTTTTTACGTCCTTCTGACGACCTTTACCCTGGTGGCAACCGGCTTTGAGACTGCTCAAGCATTCTCATCCTCAATGTTCACTTACAACTCCAAATTGTCAACTGGCAAGTGGGTTAAATTTGCAGTTGAAAAAGACGGCCTGTACCAGATCACTGCCGACCAGTTGGCAGAAATGGGATTCAATGAACTGACACAAGTCCAGATTTATGGTCAAGGAGGTCATGCCATTGCCGAGAATATGCGCGGAACGCACACCGATGATTTGGCCGCTGTGCCCATGATGGTTGTTGGCGACAAGGTCATCTTCTATGCACTGGGGACCGTGGGCAAGCAGATGTATGATAGCACGCTCTCTAATCCCTACTACGTGCGCACCCGCAATGTGTATGCTAATCATGGCTATTACTTCATTACGGAGACCAGTAACCGCACACTGGTGACACAGCAGACTGCCACAACAGCAGGAGATAACTGGTTGACGAGCAGCTACGGCATGTTCTTGCATGAGCAGGAACTGATGTCACCGGGGCTCACCGGCAAGCACTTGATGGGCGAGTCGTTGATTCCTGATAGCGTGTCGATTGCCTTCACACTTCCCAATCGCAGCGACAGCACAGTCACTATCCATGTTGAGGGTATCGCCCATGCGTCACAGTCGGTCTACCTGGAGACCTCTGTGACTAGCGATGGGGTGACCATTCCCTTGACCTACACCGCAACCGAAAAACGCATCCGTGCCGTGGGAGCGAACGACCCGCAGCGTCACTACAACAGTTGTGCCACTAGCAAGTCGGTGAAATTGAATGGCCTTGCCGATGCCGGTATGCTCCATGTGTCGCTCAATAATGCATGGGAAGCTACCGTCAGGATGAGCCGTTTGGACTATGCTACCATCACTTATAAGCACCGTAACAGTTACGAGGGAACCAACGGCAGTTTCATGATGGGTTTCCCCATGCTTGCCACTGCCGATCGTGTGGTCATGCCAGGCACCGATGATGCCACCATCGTGTGGAATGTCACCAATCCCCAGCAAGTAACCCAGATGAACCTTGACTGGGCGATCAATGCCAACGGCGACACGGTGGGCATGGGATTCACCCCCGGTCGCAACACAAGTCCCAGCGAGTTTGTTGCCTTTAACCCTGCGCTGCCACTGAACGAGATTGGTGACTACAGCATCGTCGAGAATCAGAACCTTCACGGCCTGTCGGCCCCCGACATGTTGATTGTGACCAATGCTTACTTCAAGCCCGAAGCCGAGCGATTGGCACAGATGCACCGCGATCATGATGCCATGACTGTGCATGTCGTGGATCAGGAACAAGTCTTCAACGAATTCTCAAGCGGCACTCCCGACGCAATGGGCATTCGCTTGCTGTGCAAGATGTTGCACGACCGCTATCCGACTAAATTCAAGAACCTGCTCATGTTCGGTCCTGCCAGTTATGACTTCCGTGGCATCACCACCGACAAGGCCCACCGTGTGATAACCTATGAGACCGACAATGGCGACAGTGACGAGACCAGTTACGGCACCGATGACTTCTTCGGTGTGCTAGACGACAACACTGGCACCAGCCTGCCGACACAGACACTGAAACTGGGTGTGGGCCGCCTGACACCAGCCGACCTGACTCAGGCCCGCCAGAACGTGGACAAGATCATACACTATGTGCTCAATCCCGACTATGGCGTGTGGCGCAACCACTACACAGCTTGGGCCGATGCAGGCGATAGTGACCTGCATGCCTTGCAAGCCGAACGCATCGACAGTATCATCCAGACCAGCCTCAAGACCCAGATGGTTGCAGACAAGGCGTATGTGGAGATGTTCCCGCGCGAAGGCAACATCTCTAGCGAGGGCCGTCGTCATGTGGCCGACCTGCTCAACTATGGCCAATTCTATGGCACATACGTCGGTCATGCCAACACCAATGCACTCACCTCTAGCCGCTTGTGGACCATCAACAATGTGCGCAACCAGAGTTACGATCATCAGCCCATCTTCATGACCGCCTGTTGCGATGTGGCTCGATATGACGGCAACAACCAGGGCATAGCCGAGAGCATGTTTCATGTGCCCAATGGTGGAGCCATCGCATTATTGACATCCAGCCGAGAGGTCGAGGCCATGGGCAATGACCGGCTCAACCAGGCATTCACACGAGCATTGTTCAGTTATAACCAGAAGGGCTACATGCCCACCCTGGGCGAGGCCTACATGATTGCCAAGAATGAATCCTATGGCAGCCTGAACAAGATGTCCTATCTGTTACTGGGCGATCCTGCCATAAAGGTGGAATACCCCAAGCCCTTGTTCAATATCACGGCGGTCAACGGCACTGATGTCACCCAAGGAGCCACAGTGACCGTGTCTCCGCTGCAACAGGTGACTGTCGAGGCCGATGTCTATCGCGCCGGCTCGCAGTCGGTCAACACTACATTCAACGGCGATGCAACCCTGTCAATCTATGATGTCAGACAACTCATGAAGGAAAATGCCACGTTCAAACAAGGCAGCGACTCAATCGCCGGTGACATATACTTCTCACGTGACCTGCTGACCGAGGTACAAGGGCGCGTTATCAATGGACACTTCACTGGCTCGGCTGTGCTCCCGCGCTACTTCAAGGCTACTCCGGGCCAGCATCTGGCCATCCATGTATATGCCCACCTGGACAACTCATCGGAGATGGTCAACGGCGTTACCACGCAAGTGGTAGCCGCCACCTATTCCAACTCGACCGCCGTGCAGGACAATGCTGCACCTGTCATCGAACAGATGTATCTCAACGAACTCGAGTCGTTTGAACAAGGAGTTGCCGTTGCCGCCAACTCTACACTGCATGTCAAGGCTAGCGATGATGTGGCGTTCAATAACCAGAGCATGGGAGTGGGCTGCACGTCACGGCTGGTGCTGGATGATGGAGCGACGACCTACACGATGCTTCGCAACTATTTGAGCATTGGCGATGGCGGCAAGACACTTGAGTTACACATCCCTGTCACCGGTCTGACTCCCGGACAACACTCGCTGACCTTGACCATTCAAGATATCGCAGGCAACACGTCCGAGCGCACCATCAATTTCATGGTCATCGGTGAATCGAACATTTCGCTCAAGACTGGAGATCTTGTCGCCATCGATGAGGCTTCCATTGATTTGGATCAGAGTGACCTCGCCAACCTCCCACCGATGACGCTCAAGGTGGTGAATGCCCAGGGACATCTGGTGTGGACCACGACCACGTCATCATTGCCATACACATGGGATTTGAAGGACACAACTGGTCAACGCGTTACTCCTGGATTATACAAATTGTTTGGACAGTATTCTGATGGTGTGAACTATGGTGGCACCAATATCATGCCCATCATCGTCATGGCACCGTTAACCAGTTCCGAGCAATAACCTCATTCAAATTTAACAAGATGAACAACCGCATCCCTCGACACGTCATCAGCGCAGCCATCATTTTGTGCGCATCACTGGCTTCGCATGCACTAGATGCCAATCACTTTGCACAGTCATCTCGTCTAGCCCAGGGGCACTGGGTCAAGGTGGCGATCACGCAAACCGGCATGTATGAGATAGACCGTGCTCAACTGGCCGAGATGGGCTTCAGCGATCCCAGCCAAGTCAGAATCTATGGTTATGGTGGCAAGATGTTGAGCGAAGTGTTGACCAACACCCTGCCCGACGATCTTCAACAAATTCCCGCATTGCACCAGTCTGACAAGGTCTGTTTTTATGGTGTGGGCAATGTGTCGATGACACTCAAGAACACTTCATCCTATCCCACGTTCAGTCGTGAGCGCAACACCTACAGCCTGCAAGGCCACTACTTCCTGACTGATAATTCTAGCGACCCGTTGCTGGAGGCCACATCGATGCCATTCTTGTCATCTGCCAGCCGTGCAGTGTCAACTAGTTATGACTATTATCTACATGAGCAGGAACAGCGATCGCTATCGTTCACTGGCAGCGAGTTGCTGGGCGAGGACATCACACAAGGCAAACGCACATTTGACTTCCATTTGTTGAATGCCAGTAGTGAAACGACCTACCTGACAACACGCATCGCCTCTAAGATTGTTCGCGCCTCGGCTGGCGACAATTCGAGTGTAGTGCAAGGTCAATTTCATTGCTACCTCACGTGCAACGGCACAACTACCGAAGTTCCTTACACAGCGGTTTCGGGATACATCAAGGGGGCTACTCGTGACTACACATTCTATGAATCGGGTGAGGGAACCGAAATTGCTACCGTGGCATCGTCCGACGGCAGAGGCTCGCTCCGCTATCAAGTTGTCGAGAACACAGGAAAGGGAGTCATGCAGGTAGCACTGCTTGACTACTTCATCATGACCTATCAGCACCACAATACCCTGATAGGCCAGCCCACTGCACAGTGCCTGCTGGGATTTGTCTCCAGCACAAGCGATGACAAGGTTGTTATCAAGGGTGGTGCTAGCCATGTGTGGGATATCACCCAACCCGACAATCCTTGCACGATGGAGGTTCAGACCGGTGAGGATGGCAATGTTTGCTTCACACCCGGCATACAATCCACTCCACATCAGTATATCGCCTTCGACCCAACTAGTACACTCCTCAAGATTGACTCCTATCAGGCCATTGAGAATCAGAATCTGCACGCACTAGCAGTCCCCGATATGCTCATCATCACCACCAAGACACTGTTTGACCAAGGCGAACGCATCGCACAACTTCACCGTCAGCACGATGGCATGGATGTGACAGTAGTCGACCACGAGCAGATTTACAACGAGTTTTCTAGTGGCACCCCCAGTGCCATGGCTTACCGCTTGATGTGCAAGATGTTCCATGACCGTGATCGGCAGAAGTTTAAGAGTTTGCTGCTGCTGGGTCAGTCAAGTTTTGACAATCGTGGCATTGTTTCGGGCAAGAAAGACCGCTTGATGTGCTACGAGACCGCCTTGAGCAACTATGATGACAACAGCCATGTCATCGAGGACTTCTTTGGCTATCTTGACGACAACTCTGGACGGGTCATCCCGGCCGACACACTACAGATTGCTGTGGGACGCATCCCGTCATCAAGTTGGGTCGAGGCCAAGAGCGATGTCGACAAACTTTATGAATATGTCCTCAGTCCAGACTATGGTGTATGGCGCAACAACTACTGCATGTGGGCCGAGAAGAGTTCCGTGCAAGAGGACAAACTGCACGAGAAGCAGGCCGATGGCATCGGTTATATACTTGAAAATAGTTTAGATGTCAAAATGATGCCTGACCGCGCCTTCGTGGGCATGTTCCCACAAGATGTGTCTGAGTCGTTCAAGGAAGAAGACAAGCGTGCCTCAACCGAGGGTCGCAAGCACATCCAGGAGATGCTCAATGAGGGACAGTACTTTGCCACCTATGTAGGACACGCAGGCCCCAACTCCTATACCCATAGCGGGCTATGGCGAACGATGGATGTCGCGACTAACAGTTACTCAAACTGGCCCATCATGACAACTGCATGCTGTGATGTGGCACGCTTTGACAGTGATCACCAGGGAATTGCCGAACAGATGTTCCACAAGCGTAATGGTGGTGCCATTGCACTATTCACAACAGCACGACAAGTCTATGCCAACAGCAATGACTATCTGAACCGTGCCTTCACCCACGCCATGTTTAGTTACGACACCCGCGGCCGAATGCCGACACTGGGTGAGGTATATGTTGATACCAAGCGATCCTACCACCGCATAAGCAACTCTAACAAACTGAACTACTTGCTGCTAGGTGATCCTGCCATCAAGATTAACTACCCGAAGGGGTTGTTCAATGTGACCAAACTCAACACGACCACACTGAACGCCAGCAACACAGTTACAGTTCGCCCGCTGCAAAAACTAACCATTGAAGCCAAGGTCATGCGTGAAGACGATCCAAGTCAAGTCAACACCGCATTCAATGGCGATGCCACAATTTCGATTTATGACATCAAACGATCGTTCATGACTGTCGAAGGCACAGGCGACTATGAGGGCGAGACCCACACGGTGTACTATCCACAAGAACTCATCACCCGTGTCACTGGTCGTGTCGTGAGCGGTGTGTTCACGGGCTCGGTTGTGATTCCGCGCTACCAACGCGCCAAGAATGCCAAGTGCACTATCAGTGTTTACGCTCACGAGGACGGCACCGATCAGATGGTCAACGGCAAGACCGACCAGTTGATCATCGGCACTTATACCGGTACAAACATTGTCCAAGACAGCCAGTCGCCCATCATCGAGCAGATGTATCTCAACGATGCTGAAAGTTTTGCCGCCAACTTCCAGACAGGCAGTGACGCTATGCTTTATCTTCGTGCAACTGACGACATGGGCTTCAACATTCAGCAGCAAGCCATGGGACAAGGCATGACCTTGCGACTGGATAGTGGCAAGAAAACCTACAATCTGGTCAAGAACCATGCCACGCTCAGCGATGAGGGTCGCACACTGGACATCGCCATGCCATTGAATGGGCTCACCGCCGGTCGCCACACGCTTGACTTCACAGTAGCCGATGTGTGCGGCAACCGCACTAGCCACAGCATATCCTTTGTCGTGGCATCAAGCAACGACATCACACTGGCTGCAACCGAGCGGTCAAGCTGGGAAAATGCCGAGATCGACTTGACGGCTTTCACACTCAACGAAGTGCCTGACGTTAATGTCAAAGTGACCGACTTGAAGGGCAATCTGGTATGGTCTCAGACGACCAATTCGTTCCCAATGACATGGGACCTGACCGACGTGTCGGGCAACCGCGTCAAGCCAGGCTTGTACAAGATTCATGGCAACTATGAGAGCCCCGAAGGTTATGGTGGCACTAACATCGTCAACTTTGTCGTGCTAAATCCACTCTGAAATACAGCGCTGCACATGTAGAATGCTGTATTGATAATAGATAGGAGCCCTCTTGCCTCACGATTCGACATTATACATTTATTTATTTTTCAATTCATGAGCAAATCACGCATTTGGAACTGGATATTATTCCTTGCCATCACCATAGCACCTGTGGCAGCAATGGCTCTGCCCTTGTCTCATTTCACCTCATCGTCCCGACTTGCCCGTGGGCATTGGGTCAAAATTGCCATTAGCAAGACAGGCATGTATCAGGTGTCGGCCGATCAACTGCGGCAGATGGGATTTAACGACCCCAGCAAGGTCCAGGTCTATGGCTATGGCGGCGTGACGCTTAATGAGGTCCTGACCGACGATTTGCCCGATGACCTGCAGCAAGTGCCCATTTTGCGGCGCAATGACAAGATTTGTTTCTATGCTTCGGGTACCGTCAATCTGTCTCTGTCACAACAACCGCTACCCCACTTTACACGAACACGCAACACCTATAGCCAGAAGGCCTATTATTTTCTCACCGAGGCTAGCAGTGGCAACTTGTCACCCAACACGAGAGGCTACAACGCAACATCGTCACCGCAATATGTCGACACTTCACTCGATGCCTATCTACATGAACAAGAGAGTGTTTCGGTAGCATTCACGGGCAGCGAATTGCTAGGCGAAGACTTGATGAGGCCTAACCGAGAATTTGAGTTCACGCTCATCAACCCTAGCGAAAAACGCCTGGGTCTGACCAGCCGAATGGCAGCCAAGGTGGTGCGCAAAGTCCAGGGCAGTAAAGCGAGCGTAAGCGGTACATTCGATTGTCAACTTAGGATTGGTGACGAGTGGATCAACGTTCCCTATGCATCCGGTACGACCAACATCTACGGTTGCCTATCTGAATACATCTACTATCAAGTTAACCTCAATCCAGACCAGAACATGGTCTGGGTCGACTTGCCCGACACCTGCCACACGGGCTGGTTACGTTATAATGTGACTGTCAGGCCTAGCAATGACGACGCCGTGTTGCACCTGAACAATCTTGATTACTACATGGTGACCTACAACCACTACAATCGCTTGGCGGGCCACGAGGGAGCCCAATGCATGATGGGCTTGATACAGAGCAGTGCCTCGCAGGTGGTGCGTGTTGAGGGCAGCGGACTGATCGTGTGGAACGTGAGTGCCCCCCAGGCTCCTGTGCAGATGCAGACTCGCAGTGCCAATGGTCATGTGCAGTTCACCCCAGGCGATATGTCATCGCCTCAGTTATATGTGGCTTTTAACCCAAACTCTACTCTGTACGAAATTGACGGTTATGAACTGGTTGAGAACCAGAACATTCATGGTGCTTCAACACCCGACATGATCATCATCACACATCATGAGTTTCTGACACAAGCCGAGCGCGTGGCACAAATGCATCGCGAACAGGACGGCATGAGCGTGCTTGTGCTTGATCAAGACCTGGTGTTCAACGAGTTCTCGAGCGGTACTCCCAATGCGATGGCTATCCGCTTGTTGTGCAAGATGTTCTACGACCGAGGAGGCGACAAGTTAAAGTATCTGCTCGTGTTCGGCAATCAGAGTTTCGACAACCGTGGCTTGGTCACTGGCAAGCAAAATCTCGTTATCAGTTATGTGTCGGCTGTGAGCAACAATGAGGATGCCGGTTACATCAACGACGACTTCTACGGCTACCTCCAGGACAACTCGGGACAGCAACTATCAAGCGACAAGTTGTGCATCGGCATCGGACACATGCCTGTGGCCGATGCAACCGAGGCTGCACAGGTGGTGGACAAGTTGCAAGAATATGTCTACTCGACCGACTACAGCCCCTGGCGCAACAACTATAGCCTCTGGGCCGAGAACAGCACATTCAAGGAAGAGGGCAAACTGGTAAAAGTCAATAACGAGGGCGACACAATTTATTCAGCCTATCAGTTGCATGAGTCGCAGGCGGCCGGCATCGGTTATATCATTGATCACGACTCGAAGGCACAGATGGTGCGGGACCTTGCCTTTGTACGGATGTTTCCTCAGAGCCTCGTCGAGTCGTTCAAGGAGGAGAAGAAGCGCTCGTCGACCGAGGCCAAACGCCACATTCAGGAAATGTTCAACGAGGGACAATACTTTGCTACCTATGTGGGTCATGCCGGTGCCTCATCCATGTCGGCCACAGGCATCTGGACTTCCAACGATGTGAAGAACAACTCCTACTCTCGCCTGCCCATCATGACCACCGCATGCTGCGATGTGGCTCGCTATGACAGCGACAGCCGTGGCATCTGCGAGTTGATGTTCCACAAGCGCGACGGTGGTGCCATCGCATTGTTCACAACCACCCGCCAGGTACTTGCCACACTCAACGATGACCTCAACCGTGCGTTCACCAGCCAGATGTTCAGTTACAACAAGAATGGCGTGATGCCACGTCTGGGCGACTGCTATCTTGCAGCCAAGAACTACTATAGCTCGTCAAATACCAATAAGTTTCACTGGGTGCTGCTGGGCGACCCTGCCATGCGCATTAATTATCCCAAGCCTTTGTTCAATATCACAGCCATCAATGGCACAGCCCTGTCGTCAGGACGAAGCATCGGCGCATCACCCTTGCAGCGCATCACCGTTGAGGCACAAGTGATGGATGAGGCCAATCCCAACCGCATCAACACCAACTTCAATGGTGACGCGACGCTGACCATCTATGATGCCGAGCGCGTCTGCATGAACTACATCAAGGGGACTGGTCAACATTCTCGCGACACGATGGCACTCAACTATCCTCGCGAGAAGTTGCTCCAAGTCACTGGCCGCGTGGTGGCAGGCAAATTTCATGGCACGGCTGTCATGCCTCGCTTTGCCCGCACAAGCAGCAACCCGATGCTGGTTTCGGTCTACGCCCACCAGGATGGAACCGACCAGATGGTCAATGGCATGTTTGACAAACTAGTCAAGCACGGTTACATAAGCTCGCTTGCAGTGACCGACAACACCAGTCCTGTCGTGCAAGCCATGTACCTCAACAATGAACAAGAATTTGCAGCCAATGCCACCGTTGGCACATCGGCCACACTCTATATCCGCGCCACCGACAATACGGCGTTCAACACTCAGCAACTGGCCATGGGGCGCAACATGCGACTCACCATCGATGGGGGCAAGACTAGTTACAACCTGGCTAAGAACCTGGCTACAGTGACCGATGAAGGACGCGCACTGAGCATCACCATGCCGCTGGAGGGCCTCACGCCCGGTCGCCACACGCTTGACTTCATGGTATCGGATGTGTGCGGTAATGCCACGACACAAAGCATCAGCTTCGTTGTGAGCAGTCTCAATGACTTATCACTGCAGACATCGGACATTGCCAGCAGCAATAAGGTGGACATTAGTCTGGGTACATTCGCCCTGAACCAAATTCCTGAGGTGCATGTCAAGGTCACAGACATCAACGGAAATCTGGTGTGGGACACACTGACCAGCAGTTTCCCCTGCACATGGAACCTGACCAATAAGCGGGGACAACGCGTAGCCAATGGTTTGTACCGTATTTATGGCAACTATACCAGTGAAGAGGGGTATGGAGGATCTAACCTCATCAACTTTGTAGTCCTGCCTGCGGTCAATCACTGATTGTTGACCAACAGCAAAAAAACGAGCCGCTACCCGACTTCGGTCCAGTAGCGGCTTGTTCGTTTTCTTGTCACATCGTTATTCCTGTTTGGGCGACTTGAGTCGGTCGCCAGTCTCAGCGGCAATGCGGCGGGCGGTCTTGTCGGGGATGCCTGGCTTCTCCAAGATGGGTTTGAAACCGGTCTTGGTGCGCTTGAAGCGTCCGTTCTCCTCGGCACGCACCACCATGTCGTTATACTTGACGATAAGATATTCGGCCAGCCTGTTCCATCGCGCCACCATCTCGTCGCCCTTCTGGCAACCATAGTCGGTGAGGTAGCGCACGGCAGCCTGCTCGTCGGTCTTGAGCAGTTCGATGGCCCGCGCCTCGACATGCGGCTGGAGGTCACGATAACTGGCATCTAGTGAGTCGCGCACGGCCTTGAGGCTGGGCATCATCAGACTGTAGCGTGGATAGACCATGTTGGCCACCCAGTTGCACACCCAGTAGGCATTGTCACGACTGAAGGTCACACAGTCTGCTCCCGGCGTGTTGTAGCAATTGGGCTGGCGTGTGCTGCAGCAATAGATGGGCGTGTAGGCGCTGGTGTGGCCATCATCGTTGGCCCACCACATCAGCCCGCCCACCTGACGTGGCAGCCACGAGCGCATCTGCGCAATCCACGAGAATGCACTCTGCTGCGTGGCGATGGGTCGCTCGTTGAAGTGCTCCACCCCATCCACCTTATAGTATAGTGGCGTCGGGCGATAGGGCGAGTCATACAGGCCCGCACCCGGGTCGTTGGTCATGTCGAGCGGAGTGCCGTCATAGTGGTCGCGCAGGCACTCCTGCACGTCGGCCACGCTGAGTTTGCGGTTGGGCACAATCCACAGGGGCATCGGCTCGGTGTTCAAGTCCTCACCCAGAATGAATGGCAGATACCGCTCGCCGAATCCCTCGCTATAGCGGCGGTAGATACTCCACACACGCGCCTCACAGATGCGACGGGCACGGAAATTGTCCTCGGCGTATGCGTCATAGAAGCTGAAATCCTTGTCCTTGCCACTGAACCAACCCTGCTGGCGTGCAAAGGTGATGCAGTTCTTGGAAAACATGACGTTCTTCTTGTCCTTCTGGTCGAAGGTGCGGATGCGGCTCTGATTGGCATGGGCGCAGATGGCATCGTCGGGCACACGCAGGGCAACCCAAGCCACCGCCTTGCTGCCTGGGCCGCAACCCACCATCTCCATGATCCACGCCTCGTTGGGGTCGCAGATGCTGAACACCTCGCCCGTGCTGCAGTAGCCGTAGGTCTCGGCCAGTGAAGTCATCACCTGGATGGCCTCACGCGCCGTCTTGGCTCGTTGCAGTGCCAGATCCATCAGGCTGCCATAGTCGATGAGCCCCGTCGAATCCTTCAATTCCTTGCGACCGCCATAGGTGGTCTCGCCTATGGTCACCTGCCACTCGTTGATGTTGCCAATCACGCTATAGGTTACCGGAGCCTCGGGTATCTCGCCGTGATACTCCTTGCTGTCGCGGTCGATGATGCGGCGCATCTCGCCCGGGGCATGCGTGCCTGCCGGCAAGTAATTAAGGTTACGGAATGTGCCGAACGAGTCGGCATTGTAGGTACACATCACCGAGCCATCGGCACTAGCTTTCTTGCCCACCATCAGGCTCGTGCATGCCATGGCAGCCGTGGTCACTGCCGCAGCAGTCATCAAAGTAACAATTCGTTTTGTCATATATGTTCTGTAATTTTGGTTTCCAGTAGCTCGTAGCGGATGCCGGCAACTTGGCCGCAGACGTAGGCCGACGGCGCGCGTCCCGGCTGGCACAGGTTGTCAAGGTAGAGCGGCTCGCCATCGATGAGCAGGCCGCACTCAAAGGTGTCGCCCGGCTGCAACCGCGTGGCTTGCGACTGCTCGACCTCAAACCGCAGCCCGCCCAGATAGCGCACCACGCACACACGGTCGGGTGCCCAAGCCAGCCGCAGGCGGTCGCCCACAATCAGGTCGGCTTGCACATTGACACGGTCGGTGAGGATGCGGTCGCTCGGCGCGCGCCCCTCGGGCCGCTGCACCTTGAAGTCCTCCCAGCTGCCGTAGCCCACAAAGCGCGCCAGCGCGGTCAACGTATAGTCGGTGGGATTGAAGCGATTGGACACATAGCCCCAAATCCGCTTGAGTGTCGACGTGCTGATTGAGGCATTGACCCGATCAGACAATTTACGGCTCAAGTCCTCAAAGTCGCGAGGGGTCGACATCTTGTGCCCCACCGAGCGCTCTACCGCCTCAAGCAGGCGTTTCAGTTCATCATCCATAGTCGCAGTCTTCTCAATTCTTAATTCGTAATTCTCAATCTCTCCACCCGCTACCTACATAGCAGTCTACCAGCGACTTGCACGTTTTAGTTTCTGATTTATCGGCACTATCCAAACATTCAGATAATGGTCCTCGAGCTGCTTGTGGATGCTAGACATTTCTTGCCCATTGTATCCCTGCAGCCCGGCCATAAACTGGTCAAGAGCTTGCCCTCCGGCGAGCATCTCGTCGCCGTACGACGACCTCACTTGGTTGGGAGGCGACAGGGTGTCGAGGTACTCCATCAAGTGTGTGGCACGCATGGCCTGGTCGATGGCACGTTTGCCCCGTTCGACGGTGGCTGCCACCTGGCGCTCACGCTGCGCCACCCGGTCCTGCTCTTGTCGCAGCGCCTGATTGACCGACTTGACTTGTTCGACCGTGGCTTTCTGTTGCACCACTTGCGAGTCCATCTGTGCTATCACCTGCTGCAACGAGTCGGTGTTGGCAGTGATCTGCCTCACAACGACCGACTCCGTCTTCCTGACGGTCAGAGCCGTAATGCCCACCGCCACACCAGCCACTGCAGCCAGCACAGCAATGCGACCCAGCCAACGCTTTAGCCGCGACAACTTGTTGATGCTCTGCTGCAACTGCTCAATGCTCTGCACACGCTGCTCGATGGGCCGCAGGCAACGACCGGCCAACATATTTATGCCCGGCCCCAGACGCAACTGCCGCATGATGATGCCCAGGCTGTAGATGTCGTTGCGCACGTCAGCATAGTTGCTCGAGAGTTGCTCCGGGCTGGTGTAGCCCAGAGTGCCGGCTGGCTGCTTGAGCGTGGCATGCGCATCGGTGTCGGCCAGCCCGAAGTCTATGACCTTGACCCATCCACCGTTGTCAGATATCATGATGTTCTGCGGCTTGAGGTCGCGATGTGCCACACCACGGCTGTGGATGTGCGCCACGCCGTCGAGCAACTGGTCGAGCGCGCGCCGACGCTCGTTGCGGCTCGGACTCAAGTCGAGCCACCAGTCCAGCGTGTGCCCCTCTATCCACTCCATGACGATGCATAGCCCCAGCGGCTCGACATCACTCATGCCGATGCCTTGCACCACATTGGGGTGGTTCAACTGCATCAAGATGTTGAACTCCTTGAGCAGCATCTGGCGATACATCTGCTGGCCGGCCACCTCGGAGCGCAGCGCCTTGAGCAGATACCACCGCCCATGCCTGATGCCTCGCGCGATGACAGTCACGTCGGTCTGGTCCAGCACCTCAACTTGCGTGAACTGTCCCGTCACCTGCGCCACCGGCTCCACCTCCAGGTAGCCCGAGTCACCTTGCTTATGTGTTCCTTGTTGCATTTCGGCGGCAAAGTTAATGCTTTTTTCGGCTTCTGACAAAGAACCACTAATACTTATGTCCATGCCCCCAAAAATGGAAATTTCCATTCTGTCGACAAATGAACCAAAATAAACCGCATATAGTTGCGCCAAAAGCCGTAACTTTGCACCGTCTTATTATTTGAAGACCTGAGAGAACTCGCCTATATCTGTCCGCATCGAATGGGCAGAGGGGAGAGGGTCGGTGTCCGGCAAGTTAGTCCCGATAGGCCACAGCCGGCACCGATTTTTCTCACCAGCTGATTAGGTCAGACACAAGAACACAAGGACAAAGATTCTGTGCATCTACGTGTCGTAAAAGATCATCCGCGATATTTACGTGAGATTTCCCCAGCAGGCTCTTTCAGATATGCCAATCTGCGTAATCAGCCTTATCTGCATGAGACTATTGCGTGTATTTTGACACGGTGCAACATTTTTTCACCCCATTTGTTGCAAGATGTCAAAAAATGTTTGTATATTTGCAGTCGCATGGGCTTCGTCCTTTGCGAGACATTTTGACAACACCGAAGCGTTATGCTCATTCTTGTTATTTGAGAACCTGAGAAATTCTACAAGACTACAAGAGGATGGCACGACGACTTCCACGCTACAAGCGTGGACTGTATCGTTATTCCCCTTTGCGTAGTCGGGTTTTCTCAGGACCTTCAAATAACAAAGCGTGGCATACGGCAGCCCACGCTTCGTTTGTTATATCCCCACTCGGTCACCAGGGCTCCGGCCGAGGCGTGCGGACGCCACACCTTCAGTCACGATGACGAAAATGAACCAAAATAAACCAACGCTACCTTTATTTCAGGTGCTACCTTTGCAGGTGCAATGCAATCATATCCGTATAATATATTAATTAAGGTAAAACAGAATTAGACCATGGTAAATTACTTCCGCCCCGAATGGACTTGCGGCAGAATGGATGAGAAAGCACAAGCAACAATTGTCTATAACAACATAACTGGGGTTTGCTACTTCTTTGAGGATTATTCCGCATTGGTTGTAGGCGAGGTTATCGCCCTACGGCGCAACGAATCTATAGATTTAGAAACAATCTCACAGAGACTCAACATTGCCATCGAGAGCATTACTCCATTTTTTCAAGAACTAGAAAATTTGGGCATTGTCTCATCGGTCAAACCCAATGCAGACATTATCGCGAATTATCGCAGACAGGTTAGCCAGCATAACATTAAACAGAGCCAAGAGGTTGAACGCACAACGCAGGAGAAACTGCCCTACGCCATCACCAATGCTGAACAAATGTATACAGATAAGGTGGGAGGCATCACCAGTGTCATGTTCGAGTTGACCTACAACTGCAGTGAAAAGTGCATTCACTGCTACAACATTGGTGCCACTCGTAACGATGACGAGCAAAGCGGGCGAGGTGACCGCACAGAGCTGGGTCTTGACGATTATAAGCACGTTATTGATGACCTATACAATCAAGGCCTCATCAAAGTATGCCTATCGGGCGGCGATCCATTTTCCAAGCCATTTGTTTGGGACATCATTCAATATCTCTACAACAAAGACATAGCCTTTGATATCTTCACCAATGGGCAACGTATTGTCAATGATGTAGACAGACTGGCCAGCTACTATCCCCGCACAGTAGGTGTCTCAATCTATAGTGGTTTGCCAGAAGTCCATGACTTCATTACCCGTATCCCTGGTTCATGGGAAAAATCGATGCGAGTCATCAAACGACTCGCTGAACTTTCTGTTCCATTGAACCTTAAATGCTGCATCATGCGTCCCAATGTAAAGTCATATTACATGGTGGCAGACATCGCCAAACAATATGGGGCTGTTCATCAATTTGAGGTCAGCCTGACTGATTCGATTGAAGGTGATAAATGTGTCAGCAAATACCTGCGAATGACCCCAGAACAACTCGAAATAGTTCTCCGAGACGACAACATTCCACTATATGTTGGTAAAGAAGCCCCGAACTATGGAGGACAGGCAAAGCCCATGGACGAAAGCCCTTGTGGCGCAGGGAATCATTCACTATGCCTCACACCCGAAGGCAATGTGATACCTTGCTGTGCTTTCCACACATTGTTTGGCTCGCTTAAGACCAACAGCATTGACGAGATTATTGCCAAAAGCAAAGAGCTTCACTACTGGAGAGGAATCCGATTAAAGGATTATGACGAGTGTGGCCAACATGAATATTGCGATTATTGCAATCTGTGCCCAGGCAACAATTTTGTCGAACACGGTTCACCACTCAAAGCATCGGAAGTTAACTGCTACATGGCCAAAACGAGACACCAACTGGCCATAAAGTTGAAACATGGTGAAGACCCTATTGAGGGAAAATCCGTAAGAGAAAAACTCGCTGAATTGCCCGACTACATCCCGATGAACATTCATCGTGTGTTGTCGAACAATTTCAGTGACATGAGATTGAAGGTAGGTGGGTAAATGTGGTTCCCCAAGAAACATCACATTCACAAAATCAATTTACGACTATGAAAGTAAATCTGAAAGTAAGCGCCGCTTCTCGCGTGGTGACGATGTCAAAATGTCCTTAGCAGTCTGAGAGCTCGTGCGGTATCATGTATCGTTCACTCTAAACATTGACTTGAGACATGGGGTGTGTCAAAATTTTTGACACACCCTCACTATCCAACTAATTAGCAATTTAATCGTATCACAAAATCATGAATATAATTATTCTTAACGAAGAGAATCTAATGGACATCTATAAAAAACTGTCAAACAAGGAATCCATTAGTCAAGACGAAGTCGAGCAAGTTAAGAAACGCTTTTATGAACTTGTTAATCACCCTGTTTGAGATTGGAGTAACTCCAATGATAAGAAAGGAAAAACTTTCCATCCTTAAACGAAGCTCAATAACATTGACTTTTCATCCATATTAAACACAAGTATGAAGACTTTTACATGCAGAGAATATCAATATAAAATTCTGCTGACAACTGATAACAAGAAACCTGTCTATCCCTATATTCGTGACACTGATGGAGATAAAACAATGTTTTCTATTGGTTCTGAGCATGGCCGAAGTTATCTTATCGGGCAGAACTCTAAAAAAAGATGGGTCGTAAGCAAGGGGAATGGTTTAAGCTATTCTCAATACACTTTCTTGAATACTAGAGAATTTGGTGATGACACCCTCGGTTTGCTTCTCCGAAAAGATGCAGAACGTGACTTTTTGGTAGGGCAAGAAATCGCCAGTCTTGGCATCAAGACCAACGAGATGGAGTATGTCTTAGAGATTGAAAAAGAGTTGCAATTACCATCAGGCCACATCATTAAGCCCATATTGTTGCAATACAATGTGGAATGTCCCTATAGAATCAGCGATGCATGCTATATTCCACATCGCATCATAGAAGAAGAGGTTTCCAAATGGGAAAAGATGAATGACCTGCACTTCGACCAAGACCATCTCATCGCCGCCAATGTGTTGATTCGCAATCTACATATTCTACACAAAAACCAGATTCTTCATAACGCCATTCATGCCCAGAATTATACTTGGGCTTTAGAACTCCTTGATTTCGAACTGGCTTGTTCTCCTCAACATCCTTACGACAATGAAGACAACCAACGACATGTCAAAAGTTTATACCCACGTGAAGTTTTTTATACTTACCTAATTATTTGTCAAATCGCAGAAGTGCTACATGAAGTCATTGACAATCATGTGCTAGAAGAACTATTTAATCAATATGGATTTAGTCTAGAAAAGTATAATGTTCCATTTATAAAATGACAAGACAATGAGCGAAAAAGATTTTGAAAACCAACTTGACCCCGAAAATAGCGGTCCGAGCCCACGGATCCGCAGAGGCCGCTCTGGACTGCCGCTGCCCCCAATCGATGATGATGACGAATTGGCCTATATTTACCGCGCAGCAAGCGACACAGGCCAATCTGGAATACCGCTGCCACCAAAAGAAGATACAAGACGGTCTGGGATACCACCCGCTCCAAGAATCACTCACATTCAGCGTAGTAATTTCTATGCTGATGCTCAAAAAGCACTGGGACTGAATGAGAAGTCAATGAATGAAGCGGCAACTGACAACAAGGACGACGCAACCAGTTCGGTGGCAGAACCACCCCGAACCGAAGGTAGCGGTTCACCAGAGACAAAAGGAAGCCAAGGTCCCCAAAAAGCTCAAAAAGCAGCTTCAAGAACATCTGCATCAAGGACAACAAAAAGTGCTAGCACTCCAAAGAAAAGTAGAAACAGAACCTCGACTCAATCATCACATCGCACCAGTACCCCTCAACAGGCTCAGGCACAAAAAGATGATGATTATGGCATAGTCTGGGTTATCTTATATTATGCTTATCTTCTAATTGGCTTCCCTGTTTTCTTGTTAATCGGCCTAATCTGTAATTCCATTGCTGATATATTCGATATAGAAGATGCAGATTCTCAGTTGTACAAAATTATTCGTTGGAGTTACGAGAGAACATTGAGGGGATTTGCGCTCTGGCGAAAAATAGTTTTTATAATCATAGCTATCATGGCTGTAGTATTTATCTTCCAAATGATTTTCAAGTAAGGATTGATTGACAAATACCAAGTGAACGCGCGAAGAATACTAACTGAGGATTTGATTTGGCGTTCAATCAAATCTTCACTAACAACGAAGTTTATGGCTAAACTAAAATTTGAACATCTAAAAACAGTAACCTCGCGAGGCTTGTCTGTAGATGAAGCGCAAGAGAGAATTCATTCAGTCATCACAGACAGCATAGGCGAGGGACGTGCCATTGATGAGACCGGAGATGGCCTAACATGCATCACAACACCCTGGCTCGTTGGAGCTTGCAGATTGTACTACTTTATCGAGAGCAGAGACAATAAGCACTCAATTGAAGTTGCACATGACTTTAAAGGCTATGTCTATCTTCTTACTGGAAATGGCATAATCATTTTTACGCTAATAAATATTCTATTTTTGCATTTAAAAGCTACTGGAAGCGTGATTTTGGGCGTTATCGGAGCGATTGCTATTATAGCCACCCTTGAAATAGCCGGATTTAAAGCCCGCAAAAATGCCATAATTGATTTTGACAAAATAGAACAAGCCCTAACTGAAGCAGAAAATGCTGGCATATTCGGCAAGTAGATTCCCTGCATTCCTTGTTATAATGCGCTAATCATCAAGAAGGGGTAGAGGCCATTCAAGTAACTGCTCATACAAAAAGAGGATTACGACAAAGCCCATCAAAGAATTATCGAAAGATACGGAGGGAATTAGTCACCACTTAGCAATTAGGATGAGGGGCGGCACTGAGGGGTGCCGCCCTTTTTGTGGGATGGCGCATCAATTTCTTTGGCTCGGGTGGTGTATTGTCCCAGTTTTTTGCTATATTTGCAGTCTGGACCCTGAGGCCGTTGAGCATTCTTGGTCAAGATTTAAGAAATATTTGTGGTTAAAGAAGTTGAACATAAAAACAATAGATTATGCTGATTCCGTGTCAATGTTGTGGAAAAGAATACCCCAAGGATTTTAACTGGTATGTGTGTGACAAGTGTGGCTATCGCGTTTGTCCGTTTTGCTTGAGCAGGCACCGGGGCAGGTATGGCTCTGGCTTTAAATGCAGCCAGTGTGCATTCGGCCAGATGAAATATGTGCATATTTCTTGAGACATCAATAAACACTCAACCAAGAGATGACTGACTTTGCAGCGATAGACTTTGAGACGGCCAACGGCGAGCGCACCAGCGTGTGCTCGGTGGGCGTTGTCGTGGTGCGCGGCGGCCGGGTTGTGGACACGTTCTACTCGCTGATCCAACCCGAGCCGAACTACTACAACTACTGGTGCCAGCGGGTGCATGGTCTGTCGCGAGATGACACCGACACTGCCCCACTCTTCCCCGACGTGTGGGCACGCGTTGCCCCTAAGATTCAAGGTCTGCCGCTGGTGGCGCATAACAAGGCTTTCGATGAGGGTTGCCTTAAGGCTGTGTTCCGCTGCTACCAGATGGACTATCCCGACTACCACTTCTATTGCACACTGCAGGCATCACGCCGCAAGATGCGCAGTCTGCCCAGCCACAAACTGGATGTCGTGGCTGCAGCATGCGGCTATGAGATGCGCAACCATCACCATGCCCTGTCGGATGCAGCCGCCTGCGCGGCCATCGCACTCCAGATTTTGTAAAATACTAATTACTCAAAACTATATATGATTATGAAACTTTTCACCAAAATCTTTATCGCTATGCTCATCACAGCACTCATGCCACAAGTTGCCAACTGCTACGACTTTGAGGGGAAAGGCATGTTCTTCAACCTGAACGAAGACGGCACAACCGTGACCTTCACCTACAAGACTCCCATCATGTTTGCCCTAGATGCTCCTGCTCCGACCGAGAAAGGCTATATGGGCAACATAGCCGTCCCATCTAAAGTAACCCACAATGGCAAGACCTACACCGTCACCGCCGTTAGCGACTATGCATTCAGCGGCAACTCGGAACTTAAATCGGTCATCATCCCAGCATCGGTCAAGACAATCGGCCAAGGAGCCTTCACCCAATGCTACAGCCTGAAATCGGTCACCCTGCCACCTGCATTGACCGAGATTAGCGACTATATGTTTGCCGAGAGCAGCCTGACAGACATCATAATTCCAGGCAAGGTCAAGCGCATCGGCGCGTCGGCATTCAACAATTGCCATTTGAAGTCTATCGCCATCCCTAATTCAGTGACCGAAATTGGCAAGGCAGCATTCAGTGCCAATCGCTGGATGGAGACTGCGACTCTGGGCAAGGGGGTCAAGGTTATCGGAGAAGCGGCTTTCAGCATCTGTTCCAAACTGGGCTCAATCAACCTGCCATCGTCGCTGACTGAGATAGGAGCACAGGCATTCAACGAATGTGTCGCATTGACGTCGGTTAACATTCCGGCTAAGGTGAGCAGCATCGGCACTGGTGCATTCTGCAATTGCCATGAATTGACCGCACTCACCGTTGACCCAAGCAACAAGACATACGATTCACGAGACAACTGCAACGCCATCATCGAGACTGCCAGTAACAAGTTAGTGGTCGGTTGTGAAGCGAGTAGAATTCCCGCCACGGTGACTACGATCGGTTCCGAAGCGTTCCGTGGCTGCTATGGCTTGAAGAGTGCCGACATCCCCGCATCGGTAACAGTGATTGAAGACCATGCCTACTTCTACTGCAAGAGCATCAAGGATCTATCGCTCCCCAATTCGGTGACAACCATCGGTTCCTACGCCTTTGTGGGTTGCGACAGCCTGGAGACAGTCATCATCCCCAACTCGGTGACAACAATCAGCGACCATGCATTTCTGCACGACGATCACATCAAGAATGTCATGATAGGTAGTGGTGTAACATCGATCGGCACCTGGGCTTTCAAGGGGCTGGATGAGGTTAAAGCAATTATCTGCAAGATTCAGGACGTGTCACAAGTCAAGATGGGCAAGGATGTGTTTGACGAGATTGATCTATCGTCCTGCATACTAGCGGTGCCCACAGGCACAGCACAACACTACAAGACAGCAAGCCAGTGGAAGGACTTCAAGAACATCAAGGAATATAGCGGTACGCTTCAGTACTAGGCACAACTACAAATACATAAAACAAGCCCCGGCCACAATGGTCGGAGCTTGTAAGTATTGAAAAACGTTTTCAGCCACCTTTATCAGGTTACTCTTCTGCCTTGGGAGCCTCTTCGGCTGCAGGAGCAGCCTTCTTGCTTGAGCGACGAGTGCGACGGGTAGCCTTCTTGGCTGCACCAGCCTCCTGAGCCTTAGCCTCAAGCAGAGCCTCATTGAAGTCAACGAGCTCGATGAAGCAAGTCTTAGCGTTGTCACCCAGACGGTTGCCGAGTTTGAGAATGCGGGTGTAACCACCGGGACGGTCACCAACCTTAGGAGCAACAACTCCGAAGAGTTCGGTAACGGCACGCTTGCTCTGGAGATAACTGAATACCAGGCGGCGCGAAGCCTGATCCTTGGGTGCGGGCTTATTCTCATTGTTCCAGCCCTCGGCCAACTGAGCGTCAGCCTTGATGCCGCGCTGAGCAATATTGATGATGTGCTCGGCATAGCCGCGCAATGCCTTGGCCTTAGCCAGGGTGGTGATGATGCGCTTGTGCTCGATGAGCGAGATGGTCATGTTAGAGAGCAGCGCGTCACGATGGGCTTTCTTACGGCTTAAGTGATTGAATTTTTTATTATGTCTCATCGTTGTTTATCAGTCTTTATCTAGTTTATACTTTGAAATATCCATGCCGAACGACAGTCCGAGGTTGGCCAGCAGTTCTTCGAGTTCGCTGAGCGACTTCTTGCCAAAGTTGCGGAACTTGAGCAAGTCGGTCTTGTTATAGACCACGAGTTCGCCCAATGTCTCGACCTCAGCCGACTTGAGGCAGTTGAGTGCACGCACCGAGAGGTCCATGTCGACCAGTTTCTGCTTGAGTTGCTGGCGCATGTGGAGCACTTCCTCGTCAAACTCTTCGTTGGTGTCAGTCTCGGTGGTGTCGAGAGCGATTTTCTCGTCCGAGAAGAGCATAAAGTGCTGGATGAGGATCTTTGCAGCCTCTTTGAGAGCCTCCTTGGGATGGATAGAGCCGTCGGTAGTGATTTCGAGCACGAGTTTCTCGTAGTCGGTCTTCTGCTCGACACGATAGTTCTCGATATCATACTTGACATTAATGATGGGCGTATAGATCGAGTCGATAGCAATGACATCGATGGGGTCGTTGGGCGACTGATTCTCCTCAGCCGGCACATAACCACGTCCCTTGTTAATGGAAAGTTCGATTTGGAAGCCAGTGGTGGGGTCAACGTGGCAAATTACGAGTTCGGGGTTCAAAACCTCAAACCCACTGAGCACGTTACCGATATCACCAGCCTTGAAAACATCCTGGCCCGAAACCTTGACAGTAGCCTTCTCTGACTCGGTGTCCTCAACGATGCGTTTGAGTCGCACCTTCTTCAGGTTGAGGATGACATTGGTAACGTCCTCCTTCACGCCTGGGATTGTTGCGAACTCATGCTGCACGCCGTCGATGCGGATGTTGCAGATGGCATATCCCTCGAGACCCGAGAGCAGGATTCGGCGCAGGGCGTTCCCAACGGTCACACCGTAGCCCGGTTCCAGCGGTCGGAACTCGAACTTTCCGAAGGTGTTTGTCGAATCGAGCATCAACACCTTGTCGGGTTTCTGAAATGCTAAAATAGCCATGGATGTTATTTTTTACTGTTTTGAATACAACTCGACGATCAACTGCTCCTTGATGTTTTCGGGGATATCCTCGCGCTGGGGAAGGTGCAGCAGCTTGCCGCCCTTGACGTTCTCGTCCCACTCAATCCAAGGATACTTGCTGTGGTTGAAACCAGCAAGAGCGTCTTGGATGACCTCGAGCGACTTGCTCTTCTCACGAACAGCAACCACCTGGCCGGGATCGACACGATAAGACGGGATGTTGACCACGCCACCGTCGACGACGATGTGGCGATGGAGCACCAACTGACGTGCAGCAGCACGAGTGGGAGCAATACCCAGACGGAAGACAACGTTGTCGAGACGCTGCTCGAGCAGTTGCAGCAACACCTCACCAGTGACACCCTTCATCGAAGAAGCCTTCTTGAAGAGGTTGCGGAACTGACGCTCAAGCACGCCGTAAGTGTATTTGGCTTTCTGCTTCTCACGAAGTTGAGTGCCATACTCAGACTGTTTTCTTCTTCTGTTCTGCCCGTGCTGGCCGGGGGGATAGTTCTTCTTTGCGAGCACCTTGTCTTCGCCAAAGATAGGCTCACCCAACTTACGAGCGATTTTAGTTTTTGGACCGGTATATCTAGCCATTTTTTCTAAAATTATTAAAGATGTGATACAGAATCATCACAGTGCAGCCGCGATTGCAGAGAGGTCGTGTAAAAGATGCAATCTAATTCACTGTGCGTAATTCGCTTGAAAATAAAAAATATAAAAAAGAAGTTATAAACCAAATGTCGAAAAGTGACGATCAGACACGACGACGCTTGGGAGGACGGCAACCATTGTGGGGCAGCGGAGTGACATCGATGATCTCGATAACACTGATGCCAGCACCATGGATGGTGCGGATTGCCGATTCACGACCATTACCCGGTCCTTTGACATAGGCCTTCACCTTGCGCAGACCCAGGTCATAGGCGACCTTTGCACAATCTTGAGCAGCCATCTGAGCAGCGTAGGGAGTGTTCTTTTTGCTCCCGCGGAAGCCCATCTTGCCTGCCGACGACCATGAGATAACTTGTCCCTCACCGTTGGTGAGACACACAATGATGTTGTTGAAAGAAGAATGCACGTGGAGTTGACCTACGCCGTCAACCTTGACCACTCTCTTCTTTGCTGCGACTGTCTTTTTTGCCATACTTTAATATTATTTAGTAGCTTTTTTCTTGTTTGCGACGGTTTTCTTGCGTCCCTTGCGGGTACGAGCATTGTTCTTAGTGCTCTGCCCGCGCACAGGCAGACCATTGCGATGACGGATGCCACGATAGCAACCGATGTCCATCAGTCGCTTGATGTTCATCTGCACCTCACTGCGCAGGTCACCCTCGACCTTGTAGTCCTCGGTGATGACCTCACGAACCTTGGCAGCCTCAGCGTCGGTCCAGTCCTTGACCTTAGTATCCTCGCTGACTCCAGCCTTCTCGAGAATCTTAGCGGCCGAGCTGCGACCGATACCGAAGATGTAGGTCAAAGCGATCACGCCGCGCTTGTTTTGGGGCAAGTCAACGCCCACTATACGAATTGCCATATTCTGTTAGAAAAAATTTTGTGCAAAATTAGTGAAAAAAATCGGAATATCAACCCTGACGCATCTTAAACTTAGGGTTTTTCTTGTTAATCACATAAAGACGACCCTTGCGACGAACGATCTTGCAGTCGGGGGTGCGCTTCTTGATAGATGCTCTTACTTTCATAGTTATGAGTATGTTAAATGAAAGAATAGTTGTGTTTGTTACTTATATCTGAACGAAATACGTCCCTTCGACAAGTCGTAGGGCGACATCTCCACCTTGACGCGGTCGCCCGGCAGAATCTTGATGTAGTGCATGC
>DGWI01000028.1:276-1050 GCA_002396085.1 Porphyromonadaceae bacterium UBA4262 | reverse complement strand
CGTTGCTCAACGATTCGACAATCGTTCCATCCAGTTCTATTGCGGTTTGTTTTGCCATAAATCAAAAATATCTGGTTGGCTTTGTATTGATGAATATTCTAGTCTATCAGATGAATCGATCACCCAGGACTTCCTGAACATAATCAAACGATGAGAGAATGTCAGGCTTGCCATGATGAACAGCAATCGTGTGCTCAAAGTGAGCGCTTGGCTTGCGATCCTTGGTGCGGCATGTCCATCCATCACTCTCGGTGATGACGTTCTTGCTGCCCAAGTTGATCATCGGCTCGATGGCAATGGTCATTCCGTTCTTGATGAGCGGACCTGTACCACGGCGTCCGTAATTAGGGACCTCGGGATCTTCGTGCAATTTCTTGCCAACTCCATGTCCCACAAACTCACGAACGACGCCATAACCTCGCTTCTCGCAGTAGTCCTGCACAGCGTGTCCGATGTCACCGATGCGGTTGCCAGGCACAGCCTTCGAGATGCCCTCGTACAGGGCTTCCTTGGTAGTCTTGAGCAACTGCTTGACCTCGTCGCTTACCTCACCCACACAGAATGTATAGGTCGAGTCGCCGTTATAACCTGCGGGAGTCACTGCTCCACAGTCGACCGAGACAATGTCACCATCCTCAAGAGCATAATTGGAAGGAATGCCATGAACAACTTGTTCATTAACCGAGATGCACACACTGCCAGGGAACCCATAGAGTCCAAGGAAACCTGGGACACAACCCTGTGAGCGGATGTACTCGTCAGCAATCTGGTTGA
>DGWI01000028.1:0-206 GCA_002396085.1 Porphyromonadaceae bacterium UBA4262 | reverse complement strand
CCGTGTCGTAATCCCGGGTGCCACCCACTTGGCCACTTCGCCCAACGTGCGTGCCACCACGAGATTTGCTTCACGGAGCAACTCTATCTCTTCATCTGTTTTAAGAATAATCATCTTGTGATTTAAACCATTGAAGTAGTGGAGTTGCCACTATCATTGTGCACGACCCTTGATCTTACCCGACTTCATCAGACCATCATAGTGGT
>DGWI01000058.1:55219-89412 GCA_002396085.1 Porphyromonadaceae bacterium UBA4262 | reverse complement strand
TCCAACTTTTTGGGGTCACTTCACAAATGAGGCGGTTTTTTTGTTGATACAATATGGTCTGGACAACCCCGCGCATAGCGAGGTAGATGACAAACGACAACCATAGCCGATGGTTGCCCATCGATGCCGGTAACAGAAAGTAGAGAACGAAGAAGAACACATCGGCCACAGCGACTGCCCAGAGCATGCCTCGCGTGTAGGTCAGGCCGATGAACACGCCATCCCACACAAAGGCAGCCGCCCCACACACGGGCAACAGGGCACACCACCAGCGGTAGTCCATAGCAGCCAATCGCACAGGCTCATCATCGGTGAGCAAGGCAAAAATGTAGTGTGGCCAAGCATAGATGGCTGTGAACAAAGCAGTCAGCGCAGCAGCCCACACGAACAATCGCCTGACACACAGACGCAACCGGTCACTGTTGTTAGCACCAAAATACTTGCCCACGAGAGCCTCTCCAGCAAAGGCGATACCGTCCATAAAATAGGCGAAGAGCGAGTTGAGTTGCTGGAGCAAAGCATTGACCGCCAGGATGAGGTCACCGCTTCGCGCTCCCACCGCCACCAGAAACAAATTGGCCAACATGAGCAAGGTGCTGCGCACAAAGATGTCGGCACTGACCTTGAAGAAGCGGCCCGAACCGCGCAAGTGCAGCGTCTTGCTCCAGTCGATCATGGCGATGATTTTCCAAAATTTGCGCCGCAAGAGCCACAACGCGTAGCCCAGCCCCAGCCACTGTGCAAGCAATGTTCCGATGGCAATGCCGACAAAGCCCATGTGCAGCACATAGACTGCAGCCAGACTGGCAACAATATTGATCACATTAACCACAATGCTGACATACATGGCTCCTTTAGAGTCTTGCATGCCGAGCAACCAACCCTTGATGCTCATCATCATCAAGGTGGGTGGCGCACCCCAAACGACTATATTAAAATAGGTATAGGCCAGTTGACAGACATCTTCAGAGGGACCGATGACAGTGAATCCCAGCCATCGGATGGGCCACTGCAGCACCACAATGGTCAATGCAATGGCCAGCGCCAGCACCGATGACTGCTGCAGTATACGGGCCTGCGCTGCCTGGTCGCCCGAGCCATAGGCCTGAGCAGTCATGCCCGATGTGCCCATGCGCAAAAAGCCAAAGTTCCAATAGACAAAGTTGAACAGCATCGAGCCCACAGCAATGGCCCCAATCATGGTGGCATTGCCCAAGTGCCCTGCTATGGCCGTGTCGAGCAGCCCCAGCAAGGGTATGGTGATGTTGGCCACAATGGCCGGCAACGCAATGCGCAATATCTCTCGATTCATGACACAGTGTAATAATCGGTGCAAAAGTACTACTTTTTTTTCAATTGGAAATTGACGATTCACAATTGAGACTAGAGTCATCACGAGGGCCATTATTACAAAAAATTGTACCATTTGTCACACATAAGCATCATGTGTGCAGAAAAAATAGTAAATTTGCCACCCAAAATGAAGTGCAACACATGAAGATAGGCAACATAGATCTAGGCGAACGCCCTGTGATGCTGGCTCCCATGGAGGACGTGACCGACCAGTCATTCCGCCAGATTTGCCGCGAGCAGGGAGCTGATATGGTGTACACCGAGTTTGTCAGTGCCGATGCCCTGATTCGCAACATCGAGTCGACCTTGCGCAAACTCACCATCCTCCCCAGCGAGCGTCCTGCCGCCATACAGATTTATGGCCGTACAGTCGAGTCGATGGTGGAGGCTGCCCGGATGGCCGAGGCTGCGCATCCCGATGTGCTGGACATCAACTTCGGCTGCCCGGTCAAGAAGGTTGCCGGCAAAGGGGCTGGCGCAGGCATGTTGCGCAACATCCCATTGCTGCTCGAGATTACACGCGAGGTAGTCAAAGCCGTCAAGGTGCCTGTCACGGTCAAGACCCGCCTGGGTTGGGACCACGACAACAAGATCATTGTCGACCTGGCCGAACAGTTGCAAGATTGTGGCATCCAGGCATTGACAATTCATGGACGCACACGCTCGCAGATGTACAATGGCGAGGCCGACTGGACACTCATCGGACAAGTCAAGGCCAACCCACGGATGACCATCCCCATCATTGGCAACGGTGATATCACCACGCCACAGAAGTTGGCCGAGTACTACGACCGCTACGGTGTGGACGGCATCATGGTGGGACGCGCATCCATCGGCGCACCATGGATATTCCGTGAAATGAAGCAGTATCTAGCCGACGGCACGCTGCCCGATATCAGCGACAGCGAGAAGATGGCGCTGCTTCGCCGCCAGATTGCCGAGAGCATCGACCGCATAGACGAGCGACGCGGCATCCTGCACATCCGTCGCCACCTGGCAGCCACGCCCGTTCTCAAGGGCATCTATGACTTCAGGCAGACGCGCATCGCCATGCTGCAAGCCGGCACCCGCGCCGAACTTGAGTCCATCCTCGATCACATCGAAAACGACATACTTACAGACAAAACCCGTAGAATCTTATGAACAAGAAATTGCTGTTACTTATCGTGGCTTGCATGTTGACCATTGTTGCAAGTGCACAAGTCAAACACTTCGACATCAAAATCGGAGACTTTGACAACCTCATTGTGTATGACAACATCAATGTCACCTACGAGAGCGATACACTCCGCGCGGGCACTGCTGTCTTTGACTGCCCGCAGAACATTGCCGACGGACTGATCTTCAGGAACAACACGCACGGCCGGCTCACCATACAGGTAGCGACCGATCTGGTGGGCACACCCAACTTGCCCACACTACACGTCTATAGTTCAGAACTTTCTCTCGTCGAGAATGGTGGCGACAGCACAGTCACGTTGAGCCATGTGCGCAGCCAGAAGTCGCTCAAAGCCATGCTTAGCGATAATGGCCGCATCAACCTAGATGACGCTGAGGTGAGCGAACTTGAACTCATGCTCATCACAGGCAAAGGCATCATCAGTGCCAGCGGATTTTGCAACAAGCTCAAGACAAGGCTGCTGGGCAAGGGCACCATCGATGCCTTGCGCGTGAGCGCACAGCACATCAATGTCAACATGACTGGCACAGGCACTATCGACGTTGATGCCGAGGGAGCAGAACTCAATGTCCGTGGCAGCGGCACAGGACGTGTCAACTATCTGGGTACCCCCAGCAAACTCAAGGTGCGCAAATTGGGCCCCATGAAGGTCATGCAATTAGACCCCTAGAATGCAACAAAGTCGCCGTCAACTATTCTCGCAAGACGAAGGACTTGCTCTCAAGGCGTTGTGCATCATCGTTGTGATGATGCACAACTACTTGCATTTGCGAGGATTTGCGGCCGAAAATGAGTTTCAATTCTATGCCGAGCGTGTGGGCCACATGTGGCAACTAGTCCTGCACCCCGACTGGCACCTGCCACTGCATGTCGTGTCCTTTATTGTATCGTATGCACTGGTGGGTTTCTTGTTCTGCAGCGGCTACGGGCTAGTCAAGAAGTATGAGCAGGGTGATGCTGACTTCAATCGCCGCAACTTTGTGAGTCATCACTACATCAAACTCATCAAGTTGCTAGCACTGCCCTTGATTGTAGCATTTGTTGTGTTCACAGTCTTGCGCGGTCATCTCCCACTGAATTGGAAAGACACATTGCTCGAGTTTCTATTGCTAGGCAATCTGCAGTGGGATGTGTCGATTTATCCCTTCGTCTATTGGTATTTGGGCATGGCATTGCAGCTCTATGTACTCTATGCCCTGCTGCTTCACCGACGCAATGGACACTATGACACCTGGCATCAAGCCTTGCTGGTAGCGCTGGTCATAGGATGCGGTGTGTGGCAGATGTGCTGTGCGCCTACCGGCAAGTGGATTTACTACCTACGCACTAACATTCCAGGATATATAGGTCCATTTGTGATGGGCATGGTCACTGCCCGTCATCTCGACCACATCTCACTCAAACGATGGCAATGGGGCGCAGTGGCCCTGATGGGCGGTGTGCTGATGGCACTCAGCCTGGGCAACTACTACACTTGGCTATGGGGCTGGGTTCCCACCTTAGTTTTCATGGTAGGCACAATCAAGGCTGTGCGCTGGCTGCAGTGGCGCCCCATCGTGTGGCTAGGCAGCGTGTCGGCCATGGTCTATGTCATCCACCCCATTGTGCGCGAAGTGTCGCTACACTACAAGCATCCCAACCACAGCGTTGCCGACCTGGTCATTTACATGACCGTCTCGGTCATCCTAGCCGCCGGCTACGCCTGGCTCCTGCGCCGCATACATAACGTGAATCAACACTAGAAAGGCCCCATCTCATCACGCAGGATGCGTGTGAATTTCTCAGCACCCTGACGCGAGAGGTGGTCACCATCATAGAAATCAGTGCCCTGGAAACGCTCATCACGCATATAGTCTTTGTATACTGCCCCATAACGTAGGACACATTGCTGGGCAAGGTTGTACATGACATTTAACTGCCGACGATTTATCTGGGTGTAGAATCCTTGCCACATCGGAGTAGTGACAAGAACCAACCTCACGCCACGTTGCTTGCACCAATCAGCAATCTTAAATAAGTAGGCCCGGTTATTCTCGACCAATGACCAGTCCTTGCAGCGATGCCGCTCGATGGCGATGTCACTGTCATGCTGCATGGCCAACGAATCGAACCGTTCGGGCGTAGCGAATGCCGTGCCAAAACCCAAGGAGTCACAATCAACAACGGCCTGCCCCGTCAAGGCATAATGCAAGGCAGGGAAAAGTTTACGACGAAAGGTAGAATAACTGGATAGTTCAAATCCATACTTCGACCATAACGGATGCTTGTCATAGTCCATATAGAGCCGATAATAGATGCACCGGTGCCAATCCTCGGGGAGTTGCTCCATCGGCGCATCGAAAGGCGAACTGTCGTCAATGACCAGCACCAGATTGCGCAAATTGTTCAATCGATTGGCATAACGGTTGAGCAAAAACCAGTCGTACTCATAGAGTTGTGACACATTCGACAAGTTGAATACATCAGCGCCTAGCGAGTCGGGGATAACGGCATAGTAGATGTGCGATGCCCCCATGAGCAACGTGCGCACACTGTCGGCATGCTGCTCCATCCATTGCACCTTGTAACGGTAGGAATTAGGATAATGGCGCACCAGTGCTTCGCCCAGAGCCAGCAGCAAGATGATGGGCAATGCAAAGATTATAAGATATTTGACTAACCTCATCATAGCATTCAAAATTGGAAATAGATAAATTGCTGCGTCTCGCCCTGAAAGAGGAAAATGCACAGTATCAACACATAGTAAATTGCCCACCGCACAGCACGAGAGCGCATGGCGGGCCCATGGACAAACTGCAGTGGATGCTCACGGTCACGGCACAACCACTCACAACCCATCAGCATTGCCACCCCAACATAGGTGAAAACAGGCAAACCCAACGACGGCAATGACAACAATGACGGGCGTGCCAGAGCCTGCCAATAATGCGCAAATGATGACAAGTCATCAGCCTTGAAGAGCATGAATCCAATCGTCACCAAACAATACGTACCCAACATGTGAACAAAATCTTCGGCCCTGGGCAGCCCGTGCGCTCCTGCGTTGATGCGTTTTTTCTTTCCAAACTTTCCGCGTACAATCAGAGGAATATACAACAGACCGAAATAGAGGCCAAACACGCCGAACGACCAGTCAGCACCATGCCAGAAACCGATGAGCACCATGTTGATGATTACTGCCAATGCCAATCCAACTTGTCCCCATCCTCGCATGCCGATATTCAGCGGCATGAACACATAGTCGGTAAGCCAACTCGTGAGCGAGATGTGCCATCTCTGCCAAAACTCGGCAATGTTGCGTGCCAAAAAGGGTGCTTTAAAGTTGATGGCCACATCAAAGTTCAGTATCTTAGCCACACCAATTGCCATATGGCTGTATCCGCCAAAGTCGGCATAAAGTTGTAACGGGAACAACAGCGCAGCCACAACAAGCCGTGATGCAGGGAATGAATCGGGTGATGTCCATGCACTATCGGTGAGCAAAGCCAAATTGTCGGCCACACACATCTTCAGAAAGATACCCCAGAGAATCTGTCGACAACCATCGACAGCCTTGGGATAATCGAGATGATGTATCTGAGTCAATTGTGGCAAGAATCTGCCTGGTCTGTCAATGGGTCCCGACATCAACGTGGGGAAAAATGCCACATAGGCAGAAAATTGCAGAAAACTGTCAGCCTCCTCAATGCGCTGCCGATGCAAGTCGATGACATAACTTATCAACTTAAAAGTAAAGAAACTGACCCCCACCGGCACCACGATGTGCAGCGTCGTCCATGAGCATCGTAGCCCCAAAGCATTAAACAATGCAGCAAATGACTCGCCGAAGAAATTCAGATATTTGAAAATGAGCAACAAAGCAACACCCGAAACCACTCCACAAGTAGTCCAGAATGAAGCTGCAGCCCATTTCTCGGTCTGAACCGCTCTATTGATTTGTTTGCCAACAAAATAAGTCAATGCTGTAGCTCCCAACAGCAGAGGCAACATGCGCCAGTCTGCAAAAGCATAAAAAGTGTAACTGCTAAGCAGTAGCCATACATTCTGACGTACAACCTTCTGCATCATCCATGGCATGAACATGCCTATACAGACAACCGCAAAGAATGCCGCAAATGCCAATGAGTTGACGACCATAATGACCAACGAAATGTGCTATCCTATGCGCTGTACAATAGTGTCAACCATTTGACCCACATTTTGCCAGGTCATAATCTCGCGAGCGTTAAACTTGATCTTCCAATGCTTCTCAATAGCAACAATGAGTTGAATATGGCTCAATGAGTCCCACTCATCAACGTCATCAGCCTTGAGCGAATCGGTTACTTCCAAGTCGTCCACATCCAAGATGTCCTGGAATATATCAGTCAATTGGTCAAGTATTTCTTGTCTTGTCATATCTTTGTTTGTTAATTTACAGTTACTATTCGTTCTTGAGTGAACAACTTTGTATCACTGATTGTCTCGCTGATGCATTGTGCAACCTCTTCGGGCATTAACAGACGCGACTTGCTCTGCAACTCTTTCTCTGCCAGATGGTCGACCATCTCGCCATGTAATGGTGTAGGCATGAAGTCGGGTAACACAGTCATTGACAGGATGCCTAAATGCGAATACTCGCTCTGCCAGCAACGTGCCAACTGCTGCAAGTAGGCCTTGGTCGCAACATAGACACTATAGCCTGCTGGCGGCAATCCCCGCGCAGCCAGCGTTCCAACCGTGATAATCAATCCAGACTTCTTGCGCCGCATGGCTGCGATGCATGCTTGTGTAATCTGAATAACAGGAGCAACGTTAACTCTGAACGATTCCTCAAAATCAACCACTTGTGTACGATAAAAGTGGGTACCAAGGGGGCGTCCAACATAAGCGTTGTTAACCAGCACATCAATATTCAGAGCAGGAATCTCTTCGGTGAGAGCCGCTACAGATTCATCACGGGTGAAGTCAACCTGCCGCATCATTACATGATCCCATCGTGCACACAACTGCCCTGCCACCTCACCATGATTGCAATAGGTGAAAATGACATGATGACCTTGCGAAGCCAACATCTGAACCAATTGGCGCCCGACGGCTGAAGTTCCTCCTGTAATCAAGACATTCATGGCAAAAAACCTATCTGAACATGACCGCGTGCAACAAGTCGGCGTTTGCCACCCTCATTACGCACGAACTTAAACTTATAAATCACAATATCCACCGCTTCGCTGACCGTCTCGCACTGTGCTTGAAACAATAGTTGATCGCCCAGATAGACTGGCGCATGAAAACTGATGTCCTGCGCGTGAATCATTACTTGGTCACAAGGCAAGAGGACACCAACAAAGTGCGACAAAAAAGCATTGAGGATATTACCATACATGACCCTTCCCTCAAAACCATGCTCGTGAGCAAAAATCTCGCTAATATGCAAGGGATTGTTGTCACCACTACACAGGCGAAATGCATCATAAACCTGCTGGGTGACACAATAAGTGTGCTCCAACGACGGGCATAATTGTGATAATTGCACTGCTGTCATTGCGGGAGTCATGCTAGTGAGATGCTACAGGGTTTATTAGAATAGTTGTCTAGAGTAAGGACCCAATGTGCCGTGTCGGCTTCCAACGGCTGGAACCCCAACTCGGGATAGTGGTTGGCGACCATACCGTTTTTGGGTGTGGGAAGATATTCGCCCACAATGCGTTTGTATCCTCTGCTTCGAGCAGCCTCAACCATCTGGTTGAGTGTGAAGCACTCCATGCCACGCTTGAGCACACGACAACTCATGAGCCATGTATCGACCAGCAGCGACTCAGCATCAAGAGGGCGCATGACTACGACTGCAATCAATCCATGGTCACCAAATCGATCCTTGAGCGAAAAAGCCATGTCTATCACCTCGGGTGCCTGCGCCAACTGCTTGATATCATCCTCGCTGTAGCGTACTGTGCGCAGGTTGAACTGGTTGCTGCGTTGTGTAAGTTGCGCCACTCGAGGGGTATTGAACGTGTTGAATGGCTCAACAGTCGCCTGCATACCCAGCGATTCCAAGAACTCGTGCTCATTGGCAAAGGTGCTCTTGAGTTTCATGCGCTGTGCCTCCTGCTGGTACTGCCGTGTACGCTTGTTGTCGACCTCGCTGGCCGATGCCGTCTCAAACAGGTTGAGACTATAGAGGTATTCCAGATACTCGGCAGGATCCTCGGGCAGTTCGGGAACAGTAATACCTGGAATGTGCTCGCGCACGATTGCCCGTTCAAACGGATTGTCATCAAGAAACACCATCGAGTCAAACCCGATGTTGAGCACTTGCTGAATGGCTCGTATGTTGTCGACCTTGGTCTGCCAGTTGGCGATGAATACTGCTATATCATCAAGACGCAACACCATGTCGGGATGGTTCAGGAACGGCTGCTTAGCAACCGCCTCGTCGTTCTTCGACACAATGCAGAGGATGATGCCGCGTTGCTGCAGTTTCTTGGCCCAGAGTTGCAAATCAGTGAATGCGCGGCCTATGCCTAGACCATGTCCGAGTTGTATACCCTCGATGCCGTCATCGCCGATGACACCACCCCACAGTGTGTTGTCGAGATCAAGAATGAGGCACTTGTGAAATGTGCCCCGCTGTGCAGCAATCGTTTCCACGATACGATAGGCAACAAGAGGCAGTGCATCAATTGACAACACCATCTCGGTCGACACATATACGCTGGGTGCAAACATCTGGTTGCGCCCCACTTGGGCCTGCACAGCAGCAATGTCGACAATCGAGAGGTTGTCATATCGGGCAGCCAACTGCATCAAACCGACATTGAGCATGCGCGTCTGCCACAGGAGTGATGACTCGACTTGGTTGGCATAGTTGCCATAGACCGTATCGTCAATCTCAGGATAATTTAGGCATAGGATGCGACGACCAGCCCAGGCGACATCAGTAACTATCGACTCAACGAAATCAAGCCGCTGCTGGGCCAACATGTTCCTGTCGGCAGGAAACATCGCAGCATGGAGTGCCGCCAACTGGTGTGTGGCTTGAAACAAGACAATCCACTGCGCATCAGAATGGTGCAGATCACTACTAGGATCTAAGAATTGTTGCTCAATCTGATTATAATCGGCCTCGTAAAGGTCTATATTGAATCCCATGTCGACGGCGGCTCCCCGCACAGCAGTAGCCAGCAACTGGGTGGCAGTATCGCCCACCAGTGCTACCTTGACGCTGGGCAAGTTGGTGTGGTCTTGCTTGAGCAGTCGCTTGAGTTGTTTCAAGTCGAGCATAGTCTAGTGTTTTAAAACGGGCAAAGTTACAAAAAAATGTGTGTTATGACACCATCTTAGCCCAAAATTGTGGAATTTGGCTCTTTTTTACTTGCTCATTGGGGACAAACCAAAGAAAATGCCTATTTTTGCAACAATGAAATTATTGGTAACGCTTCTGGCTCACCATGTCTCCTGACAGGTGACAATTTTTTTGAAGAGCCATGGCTGCTAAACTAGATTTTTTCAGTACTTTTGTGCCAACATTACAACACAATTCAATGGCAACTGTCGATAAACCGCGCATACACTACATTGATTTCATGAAGGGGCTTTGCATCCTCTTCATTGTGGTGTCACATACCGACAGTACCATCTTTGCATTGCTGGGCAAGAATTTAAACTTCACGCTCGAGTCGTTTCGCATTCCCATGTACTACTTCATCTCGGGCATTTTCTTTAAGACGTATGAAGGTCTGAACGACTTCGTGCGCAAGAAAGTGAATAATATCATTGTCCCGTTAGTATTCTTTTATCTGGCCTCCTTTGTTTTTCACTGGTTAGGTCAATACCTGCCACCTGCACAGCACTTCTATGGCGACTTCAGTTGGTCCATGCTTTGGGACCCCTTGTACAAACGGCAATGGGACTGCAATGTGCCCTTGTGGTTCCTTGTGAGCCTATTTGAAGTCAATGTCATTTATTATTTGCTGCACAAATATCTGCCTAATATATGGATGATAGCACTTATAGCCATTGCGCTTTCAGTCCTGGGCTATTTCTTATCAATGAATCAAGTTGCTGTTCCACTTGTGCTTGACACTGCATTTGTGGGCTTACCCTACTTCATCCTTGGCTCTATAGTCAAGCGAAATGGTGGCCTCATCACAAGGGCTATCGACCGTTGGGGCTGGATTGCTTTGCTGATTGTACTTGTCACCATCTACCCATTTGCACAAGACATCAATATTGTACAGCAACGTCTCCCAAACTATTTCTACCTGTATCTTGTCCCTCCCGTATCAATACTGGCGTTATTCTGGGCCTGCAAACGCTTGCCCTACATCCCAGTCATCAACTACATAGGCCGCTACTCTATCGTTGTGCTTTGTACACATTACCCTCTCATACGGCCCATCCATAGGGCGATTAAAACCCTCTGGTTGCAAAGTGGAATCCTCCCCAAGTTTCACATTTCGATAGTTTCGGTATTAGCAATCATTGCCCTTGAATTATTGCTCATTAAATTGCTGACCCGTTATTTACCCTACTTCACGGCCCAGAAAGAGATGTTCAGCCCAGGATGGCACATTGGCTTTATGCCCCCAAAGATGAAATGACATGAGCCAAAGAATAACCTCCATATCTGCACGATTTTTTCAAGCGGCGGGATTACCGCTACGTCGCGAGGCGGTATTCTTCGTGCTCATGATGGTGATGTGGGGACCCTACACATGGATTGTACTGACCGATTGTTTGCGGTTATGGTCGTGGCAATGGCCATTCTACAACAGGCTGATTTATTTTGCCAGCTATACGTTTTTGTGGTCTTATCTTACTACAACAATCGTATCTGTGACACGTTGGCGCTGGTTCAAGATTACACTCTATGCAGTTAGTGTTCTTAACTGGGGGGTATTCTTGTTCTTAAAGTTTAATTTCCATACCATGCTAACGCCTGATGTACTGCAGGCGATACTTGAAACCAACCCTAACGAGACTGTCAACTTCTGGCAGCAATACGCACTGACGCGAGGAAGTGTGCTAGCCTACGTTGGCGTTGTGACGATGGTGGCAGTCATTGTTGCCAGCGAGCAATGGTGGAAAAGACGCAGTTCTGGAAACGGCTCAGTCTGGCTGGGTTCTCTCGTTGCACTATGCCTTGCCGGAAGCGTCTGGTGCCTGCGCCCATTTGTGGCCATGCTGCACTGTGACACGATTGATCAACTAGAATCGTGTGAGATATATGGCACCGACCTGTGGGGCGGTGACAACCTGACGACCTACATCTACTCCATCCACACCCTGCGGGTGAGTATGGGCGAGATTGACGAGGCTATCGCTCGCACAACAGACGAGGGGCTCAATGGCGATGCCACACGAACAGGCAGCGACTCGCTCACGGTGATTCTGGTCATCGGCGAGAGTTACATCAAGAGCCATTGCGCGCTGTACGGCTACCCGCTCAACACCACACCCAACCTTATCCAAGCCCGCGACACAGGCCGATTGTGGGTATTCGATGATGTCATCTCGCCCTACAACTACACCAGCACGAGCCTGAAGAATGCCCTATTCTGCAACAGCATCGGCCATGGCGAACGCTGGAGCCAAACCCCCTCGCTTTTTGCTGTGATGCACCGCGCTGGCTTTGATGTCTACATGTGGGACAATCAACTCAATTACTTCAAGGGCGCATTGTTCAGTTTCGCGCTAAATGGCTTGCTCTACAATGACACAATGCGCAATATCTGCTACACAGCAGTTTCGGACAGTTGCTTTGACTATGATGAGCAGTTGGTTAACGACTATCTGTCAAGCTCCTGGCATAGCAAACCCTCAGCGGGCAAGATGGTCACCTTCCACCTAATGGGACAGCACTTCAACTCGGCGCAGCGCTATCCCCATGGTGGCGAATGGGACCACTTCACTGCCGATAGCATAACTGCCAAGCATCCATGGCTCACTCAAGAAAAGCGCAACGAAATAGCCGAGTATGACAATGCCACGCGCTACAACGACCATGTGATGGGAAAAATCTTTGATGCCTATCGCGACCAAAATGCCGTGGTGATTTACTTTGCTGACCATGGTGAAGAAGTCTACGACTGGCGCGACTTTTCGACACGAGACGAGTCATCCAACAAACTTCCACAAGCCATTGTTTATCAGAATAGTGTACCCATGATGGTGTGGTGCAGCGACCGCTATGTCGCACTTCATCCCGACGTGCCTGCACGCCTTGAGCGAGGCCGCCATCATCGCTTCATGCACGACAACCTGTGTCAAATCATCTTTGACCTAGCGGGCATCGACACACGGTGGTATCATGCCGAACGCGACCCACTGAGCGAACAGTTCAAGCCCAGCAAACGCATTGTGTACGACCGCATCGATTATGATAAAATGCAGAATAAATAAGAAATCTTTTCGCTCTATCACCATTTTTCACTACCTTTGTAGATTGAAACCAAGACACCAACGGTTATGGCAGCAAAACAAGGATTAACACAGAAGACCGAGCTGCGCCAGCGGCAACTGATGCTTCAGCGGCAACTGGGGAGCATGGTCGAGAAAAATACGCTCGAGATGGAGGACGAGGTGCGCAAGGAACTTGACGACAACCCCGCCCTAGAGCAAGTCGTACAGTCGGACGACCAATTGAACACCACCGACGAGGAGGGTCGCCAGTTCAAGGAGAGTAGCGAGGATCTTCAACGCAATGACGAGTGGACTGAGGGCGAAATGCCCCAACGCCGCTATGGCGGCACAGTCAACAACAATGACCGCCGTTACGAGCCAGTCATCGTCAGTGACGAGAGTCTGATGGATGTGCTCATGGAGCAATTGTCCGAGCAGGGTCTGTCGGACGAGGACCAACTGATAGCGCGGCACATCATCGGCAACATTGACGGGATGGGCTATCTGCGCCGCCCCACACGCTCCATCGCCGATGACGTGACCTTCAAAGAGGGCATCATGGTCGAGACCAGCGATGTCGAGCGGGTGCTCAAGCGCGTGAAACAACTCGAGCCAGCCGGCATTGCCGCGCAAGACCTCCAAGAATGCCTGTTGCTGCAACTTGAGCGTAAGGATGACCGCATCAGTCGCCTGGCTCAGCAGGTCGTGGCTCAGCACCTCAAGGCATACGCTAACCACAACATGACACAAATCGAGGAGGCTTTGGGCATCGACCACGACACCATGCGAGCTATCGAGCGGGTCATTCACCGCCTGGATCCAAAACCGGGCTCACCCTACGCCACATCGATGGAAGAGGAGCATGGCCAACAGATAACTCCTGACTTTCTCATCGAGGAGAATGGTGATGAACTCATCCTGTCGCTCTACAACAACATCCCCGAACTACAGATTTCGCAGACCTATGCACAACTGCTTGCAGGATATGAGCGCCAGAAGCCAATCACATCCACCGACAAAGGACTGCAGAAGATTGCTAAGCAGAAGGTGGACAAAGCCACTGGCTACATCAACCTACTGAAAATGAGACAGAACACGCTCTATCGCATCATGCGGGCCATCATGGTACGCCAGAGCGACTACTTCCACAACCACGGTGATGAACTATTGCTCAAACCCATGGTTTTGCGCGACATCTCGGAAGATACGGGCGTGGATGTGTCGGTCATCTCGCGTGCAACTAATAACAAGTATGTCGAGACCCCCTGGGGAATACGCTCACTCAAGTCATTCTTCAGCGAGGGAATGAAAGGTACTGATGCCGAAGGCAACGAGGTGGAGGTGGCCACACTGGCCATCAAGAGAGCCTTGCAACGACTCGTCGACGAGGAGGACCCCGCTAACCCATTGAGCGACGATCGCTTGTGTGCCCTGCTCCAAGAGCAAGGTTTCCAGATCGCGAGGCGCACAGTGGCCAAGTATCGCGACCAACTGATGATTGACACGGCGCAGAAGCGCCGCAAACGCAAAAGCCGCTAACCGCCATGGGACGATTGACAACTGGACGACTGCTAGTAGCCGGAGCACGCTTCTTCTCGACGGTGTTCAGCCCGCTGCTGATGCCCACCTATGGTGCCCTGCTTGTGTTGTGGACATCGGTGCTGTGCCTGCTGCCCAACGGCACCCGCGTGATGGTGCTAGTCATGGTGCTGGGCATCACCTGTGTGTTGCCGATGATCCTGATTGGCTTTCTTCACCACTATGGCATCATCCGTGACAAGCGGCTCGAAAATCCCCAAGAACGCACCATCCCCTACGCCTTTGCCGTGCTGTGTTATCTGGGTGCTGCTGCCTATCTCAACCACATCCATTCGCCCCGGTGGTTCGTCATGTTCTCGCTGGGAGGCGCCCTGGCCTGCCTAGTGGTGCTGGTTGTGAATCGCTGGTGGAAAATCAGTGCTCACGCCACAGGCATTGGTGGTGTCGTGGCTCTGCTTTTCCAGATTCATGTACAAGGACTGAGCGCATTCAACCTCTTCTGGGTATTTAATGTCACCATCCTCCTGGCCGGAATTGTGGGCACCTCACGTCTGTTGCTCAAGCGGCACACGGTGCTGCAAGTGCTGGCTGGATTTGCCGTGGGGTTTGCCTGCGTCGACCTGCTGATGATATTCTTTGGATAATCAATAAGCAACTCTTAGCTATTAACTACATAAACTATTAATATCAGTCATGACTCCATTAGTCAGTATCATCATGGGCAGCACGAGCGACCTGCCCGTCATGGAGAAAGCATGCAAGTGGCTCGATGAACAAGAAATCCCGTTTGAGGTCAACGCTCTGTCGGCACACCGAACACCGCAAGCCGTTGAGCAATTTGCCCGCGGTGCCGCCGACCGCGGCATCCGCGTCATTATCGCTGCAGCCGGCATGGCCGCCGCCCTGCCCGGCGTGATCGCCGCCAGCACCACGCTTCCTGTCATCGGTGTACCCATCAAGGGAATGCTCGATGGCCTGGATGCTATGCTGAGCATCATTCAGATGCCGCCAGGTATCCCTGTCGCGACTGTTGGTGTGAATGGCGCAATGAACGCCGCCATCCTGGCTGCCGAGATGCTTGCCCTCACCGACCCCACTATTGCTCAGCGTGTGAGAGACTACAAGGCTGGATTGGGCAAGAAAATCGAAAAGGCCAATCAAGAACTCGCCACGCTTGAGTATAAGTACAAGGTGTAGCCGAAACCGTGGCAGCACAGTCAGACCACCGTCGGCCTGACATTTTCAATTCTCAATTTTCAATTCTCAATTATAAAAGAAGGTGTTTAATTACAAGCGTCGCAATACCATCACCGTCGATGTGGGCGGAGTGAAACTGGGCAGTGAGTGGCCCGTGAGAGTGCAGTCGATGACCAACACCGACACTAACGACATTGAACGTAGTGCGGCACAATGCCAGCGCATTGCTGCTGCGGGCGGCGAATTGGTGCGCCTGACGGCGCAGGGTGTGCGTGAAGCCGAGGGAATCGGCATGGTCCGCAACCTGCTGCGCAAGCAAGGCTGCGATGTGCCACTAGTTGCCGACATTCACTTCAACCCACGTGCAGCCTTTGCCGCAGCAGCATTGTGCGAGAAGGTGCGCATCAACCCTGGCAACTTTGTCGACCCAGCCCGTACGTTCAAGAGCCTGGAATATACCGACGAAGAATATCAGGCCGAGTTGCAGAAAATTCATGACACACTGCTACCGTTCATCCAGATTTGTCGCGACCACCACACAGCTGTGCGACTGGGCGTGAATCATGGCAGCCTGAGCGACCGCATCATGTCGCGCTACGGCAACACGCCAGCGGGCATGGTCGAGAGTGTGATGGAATTTCTGCGGGTGTTTGTCGCCGAAGACTTCACCGATGTTGTCATCTCGATGAAGGCCAGCAATGTGGTGGTGATGATTGAGGCTGTGCGCCGCCTGGTAGCGGCCATGGATCGCGAGGATATGCACTTTCCGCTGCACCTGGGCGTGACTGAGGCCGGTTTTGGCGAGGATGGCCGCATCAAGAGCGCTGTGGGCATCGGCACACTGATGAGCGAGGGATTGGGCGACACCATCCGCGTCTCGCTCAGCGAAGACCCCGAACTGGAGATACCCGTTGCGCAGAAGTTGGTGCAATACATCACCTCGCGTGAGGGGCACGAACCCATTGAGGGTGAGATGTGCCCGGGCTATGATCCCATCTGCCCACCTCGCCGTGAGCCCCGCGAATTGTGTGGTAAACGCGGTCCGCTGGTTATTGCCTCGTGCGATCGCAGCGAGTTGCAGGGAAACATGCAACCTGACTTCACCGATGACGAACTGGTCGATGTAGTTGAACAAGTGCTAGTGATCACTCCCGACAACGTCAACATCACCGGCTCACTGCTGCAACAACTGCACGAATTGGAGGCTAGTGGTAACACTATGCCTGTCATCGCCCGCGTACACTATGATGACACCGACAGCGAGTGGCTGCAAGTCAAGGCTGGTGCCGACCTGGGCGCAGTGATGCTGAGTGGATTGTGCGACGGCATCTGGATTGACGCGCCACAATACCCCGATCAGGACGAAGTTGTGCGCATCGCCTTTGGCATTCTGCAGGCATGCCGTGTGCGCATGAGCAAGACCGAGTTCATCTCATGTCCCTCGTGTGGTCGCACTTTATTTGACTTGCAGGCCACCGTGCACCGTGTGCAACAGGCCACGGCTCACCTCACTCACCTCAAGATAGGTGTGATGGGCTGCATTGTCAATGGCCCCGGTGAGATGGCCGATGCCGACTATGGCTACGTGGGTGCCGCTAGAGGCAAAATCAGCCTCTACAAGGGCAAGCAATGCATCGAGATGAACATCCCCGAGGCCGATGCCATCGACCGCCTAGTCGCCCTCATCAAGCAGAATGGCGACTGGCGCGATCCTACATAATATGCTAGATCATAAAGTTGATATCGCGAAAGGTGAGTGGAATGCGGCAGCGGCGCATTTGACGGCTAGATCCTGGTTGTCGTCACTCATGCCAACCTGATGGCCACGGGCTAGAGGTCTGTACATGGATGTCGTCACATTGATGCGGCATTGGTCGAAACTAGTGCCCTTCAATGTCATTGCTGCCGCACAAGCCTCGACAAACATACCGATACCACTCTGCAGGTGCATACTCTCTTGGGTCATTTGTCCCCAATCTCCATATTGCTGAAGCGAAGTGTGACGGGCATTCTGCAAGGCTGTACCACAGGGAAACACGGCATCGACAAGGCCCGTATTCAACACCTGTTGCGCACAGACGGCAGTAACCAAAAGCATCTCGTCGCTGGTATAGTTGACTGCAACTCCCTCACGTTTGAGTCCGTTCAGATGTGATGAGCCATCAGGATAAGACTGAGTGAGAATCCACCCCATGCGACCATGATAGCCACGCTCGCGAATAAAACTAACCAATGGTCCAAGATAAGGCTCAACCGTCGAGTAATCGAAACTCATATAACTGACTTGTTGCAACGTGATCCAGTCCCATGGTTCCTCGTCCAGAGCCTCGAGCGGTGCCTTGTAGCGCGTTTGTGTCCATCCCTCCTCGACCGTCCACCTGTAGTACTGACTGTAAGTCCAATCATTTGTCACATAAGCCAAATGGTCCGCCAGTGAGGTTCCACCGCGATAGAGAATACCTAGCACCAAATATGTATCGGGATAGACCTGTTGCATGACAAAGGGTAACATCGCCATGGCATCGACCGTAAAACTGTTGCCGATGGCAAGCACACAAAGCGTGTCGGGCACCACCGTGTCAGCCGGAACGGTATCGGGCTGAATGGGCTCGTCAGGTTCATCAACGAACGCACCTCCACCACAAGACGACAGAAGCCCGAACAACAATATACCCCATGCAAAAAATAGGCCACGCAACCTCATCTCATCTTATGCTTATAGTAGTGTGAACGGCTGAAAGCGAAGTAGGATATGATGGCCAAGGCATTGACTGCCACACCACTCCAGAAGGCACTGGCATAGCCCAGATGCTCGGCAACGACACCGCCGATGATGACACCGAGGCCGATGCCCACATCCCAGGCGACGAGGATGGTACTATTGGCTGTACCTCGCTGGTCGTTGCTGGCCAGATTAATCATCATATTCTGGAATGCGGGCCACATGTGTCCATTGCCCAGACCAATGAGTACTGCCGCACCATAAAATCCCCACAGGTTGGGCATAGCAACAAACAACGTGTAACCCACCAGCGAAATGCACATACCCATCGAGGCATTGTGCACCACCCGCCCCTTGCGCAATGCCGAGGCACCTTGCAGACGCGAACACATCAGCCCCACTGCCAAGATGAGGAAGAATGTGCCCGAACTGCTGGTAACGCCCATCGTCTCCTTGGCATAGATGGCAAGATAGGTGCTCAACACGCCATAACTGTAGCCAAAACCCACCATGTTGAGGAAGAGCAGCGTGCCAGCCACAAGGAAGAAACGGTCGAGCGATAGAGCACGTTTGCCTTGCACAAGCGGGCGTGGCTTGAGTTTGACCGTAGCATCGACCCATAAGCCGATTCCCGCAATGATTAACGCCGACCAGAAAAGCACCTGATAACTACCCACCCACTCATAGAGGTAGATAGCCACCGTGGGGCCTGTGGCCATGGCCAAGTTATTGCTCAAGCCATAGTAGCCGATGCCCTCGGTACGGCGACTGCTGGGTAGCACATCGATAGCGACGGTGCTGTTCGACACTGTCAGTGCACCAAATGGTGCACCATGCAGCGTGCGGATGATACCGAATAGCAACAACGAGCCAGCCGCCAGATAGCCAGCAAAGAAGATAAAAAACAAGAAGTAGCACGTGAGCAGCACCTGACGGCGCGGAAAAGTGTCGACCAGATAGCCACTGAACGGGCGTGCAATGAGTGCCGCCACCGTATAACCGCTCAGCACGGCACCTATCACATCCTTGGTCGAATGGAAGGTGTCGCTCATATAAAGCGGCAGCAACGGCATCAAGAGGTAGAAAGCGAAAAACAGCAAGAAATTTGCTGCGCTCACCTTAATAAAATTAGAATTCCACAGTTTATCGTCAGCCTCCTGCATCTCAGTATCAGATTTTATGCCCCTTGAGTGTAGCACTCGAGGCACTCTCGACGACACATCTTACCCTGTCGCCCACCTGCGTGTCACCAGCCGGGAACACAATGACTTTGTTCTGCTGCGTGCGGCCGAACATATCGTCCTTTGACCGCTTGCTATAGCCCTCAACAAGCACTTCAAAGGTCTTGCCCACATCATGCTGGTTGCTGACCAACGACAATTCGTTCTGCAGAGCAATCATGCGGTTCAGGCGGTCAATCTTCACATCCTCGGGCACATTATCGGGCAAGTGCTTGCTGGCGTAAGTACCAGGTCGCTCACTGTACTTGAACATAAAGGCCGAGTCAAAACCCACCTTGCGCATCAGGCTCAACGTCTCCTGGAAGTCCTCCTCGGTTTCGTCATGGAAGCCAGTGAACATGTCGGTCGAGATGCCGCAATCGGGCATGGCTGTGCGTATGCGATCAATGCGATCAAGGTACCACTCGCGGGTGTACTTGCGGTTCATCAACTTGAGCACCTTGTTGCTGCCACTCTGCACAGGCAGGTGGATGTGGTTACAGATGTTGTCGTGACTGGCCATGACATCGATGATCTCATCGCTCAAGTCCTCGGGATTGCTGGTCGTGAAACGCACACGCATCTCGGGTGCGGCTTGGGCAACCATCGTGAGTAGTGCAGCCAGGCCAACGGGCTCGCCACCATCGGCAGGCTTATACAGATAGGAATTGACATTTTGGCCCAGCAGAGTCACTTCCTTGAAACCTCGTGCTTGCAAGTCGTGCAGTTCGTTGAGGATGCTCTGGGGTTCACGACTGCGCTCGCGACCGCGAGTATAAGGCACGATGCAGTAGGTGCAGAAGTTGTTGCAACCGCGCATGATGGAGATGAATCCACTGACTCGGCTGCCACCAATGCGCTGCGGGATGATGTCACGATAGGTCTCGGTGGTCGATAGTTGCACATCGATGGCCTTCTGGCCCTGCTCGGCAGCAGCGATGAGGTCGGGCAACTGCAGATAAGAGTCTGGACCTGCCACCAGATCCACGCCATGGTCGCTGATGAGGACATCCTTCATTCGCTCGGCCATGCAGCCGATGACACCGATGATGAGTCGGCGTTGACGGCGACGACGCAGCGCATTGAGTTGGTTCAGTCGCGCAAAGATGCGCTGCTCGGCGTTGTCACGCACACTGCATGTGTTGATCATGATGGCATCGGCATCGTCCAGCACCCCGGTTGTCCCATAGCCTGCCATCTGCATCACACTAGCAACCACCTCGCTGTCAGCCACATTCATCTGACAACCGTATGTCTCTAGATATAGTAATTTATGAAATTCGCCCTGCGGGGCATTGTATTTCAATTTCAGTCCTTCCATTGTTCGTTTTTTCGTTTTCGGGCCGCAAAGTTACAACTTTCTGGCGACATCATCATTAACCGAGGCTGCGATAGCGGATGCGGGTGGGTTCTTCCTTGCCCAAGCGCTTGAGTTTATTCTCTTCATACTCGGAATAACTGCCCTCGAAAAAGAACACATTAGAGTCGCCCTCGAAGGCAAGGATGTGAGTGCAAATGCGGTCAAGGAACCAGCGGTCGTGGCTAATGACCACGGCGCAGCCGGCGAAGTCCTCGAGACCCTCCTCAAGTGCTCGAAGGGTGTTAACATCGATGTCGTTGGTCGGCTCGTCGAGCAACAGGACATTGCCTTCTTCCTTGAGTGCCAGGGCGAGTTGCAGACGATTGCGCTCGCCACCCGATAGCACGCCACACAACTTCTGCTGGTCGGCACCCGAGAAGTTGAAGCGCGACAGATAGGCACGGGCATTGACATCGCGGCCTCCCATGCGCAGCAGTTCAACGCCACCCGAGATGACCTCATATACACTCTTGTTGGGGTCAATGCTGGTGTGCTGCTGGTCGACGTAGACGGCCTTGACGGTCTCGCCCACCTCAAACGTGCCGCTGTCGGGCTGCTCCAGTCCCATAATGAGGCGGAACAGCGTGGTCTTGCCGGCGCCATTAGGGCCAATGACCCCGACGATGCCGTTGGGCGGCAGCATGAAGTTGAGGTCATCAAACAGCAACTTATCGCCGAAAGATTTGGCCACATGCTGTGCTTCAATGACTTTATTACCCAGTCGCGGGCCATTGGGGATGAAGATTTCAAGTTTCTCCTCTTTCTCCTTGACAGTCTCGTTGAGCAGGCGGTCGTAACTGTTGAGACGCGCTTTACCCTTGGCCTGACGGGCCTTGGGAGCCATGCGCACCCATTCTAACTCGCGCTGCAGCGTCTTCTGGCGTTTGCTCTCGGTTTTCTCTTCCTGTGCCAAGCGTTGTGTCTTCTGCTCCAACCAACTGCTGTAGTTTCCCTTCCAGGGTATGCCCTCGCCACGATCCAGTTCCAGGATCCAGCCTGCCACATGGTCGAGGAAGTAGCGGTCGTGTGTCACGGCGATAACCGTTCCGGCATATTGCTGCAGATGCTGCTCGAGCCAGTCGATCGACTCGGCATCAAGGTGGTTGGTAGGCTCATCGAGCAGCAGCACATCGGGCTTCTGCAGCAACAGGCGACACAATGCCACACGACGGCGCTCACCACCACTCAGATGCTCGCACAGCTGGTCGCTGGGCGGGCAACGCAGGGCATCCATGGCGCGGTCAAGCCGAGAGTCCAGATTCCAAGCATCGGTGGCATCGATGACATCCTGCAACTCGGCCTGACGGGCAAAGAGTTGATCCATCTTGTCGGAGTCTTCGTAATACTCGGGTAGCCCGAACTTCTGGTTGATCTCCTCATACTCCCTGAGCGCATCGACCACAGGCTGCACCCCCTCCATGACCACATCCTTGACAGTCTTGGTGGGATCGAGTTGCGGATCCTGAGGAAGATAGCCCACCGAGTAGCCCGGTGCAAACACCACTTGCCCCTGATACTTGGTCTCGATGCCGGCGATGATCTTCATCAGCGTTGACTTGCCCGAACCATTGAGACCGATGATACCAATTTTCGCTCCATAGAAGAAGGAGAGATAGATATTCTTGAGAACCTGCTTCTGATTCTGCTCGATGATTTTGCTCACGCCCACCATCGAGAAGATGATTTTTTTGTCGTCTACTGTTGCCACGATACTTAATTGAGAATTGTGAATTGTGAATTGAGAATGTAGGGACGCGGCGTGCCGCGTTGTCACCCGCTCTTAGCATCTTAATTTCTAGACAGTCTAGAGCACCTAGATATTCTAGAAAATCTAGTCGTTCTAGAAATTATAGATAGTGTGACTACTGATTGTGACATGACTCACTCGACTATGCGGAAGACACGTATGCCCAGACAGGTGCTCTTGCCACCACTGAGGTGGTCGCGCAAGTTCTTCTGTTCAAGCATGACCTTACCACCACTCATCGACGCATCCAACAGGTAGATGTCGCCCTTGTCATCCTTGTGGATGATGCCCAGGTGCGAGATGTCCAGACCCTCAATCTTGGTGACAAGTCCCACAAAGTCACCATCGCGCAATGCTGCTTTGACCGCCTTGTCGCCTAGCCAGGTTTTCTTGAGATAGGGCATGCGGTGGTTGCGGAAGCCCATCTCGAATCCCTTGATTTTCTCGACCATGACACTATCGTTCTTCAGACTCTGATAACTATCCTTGTGCTTGGTCATGAAGTCAATGGTCTTGGTCATGTAGTCGGCATGGGGCAAGTCGGGAGTGACTTCCTTGAGGTTACCGCGCGACTGGTTGTTGACAATCCACTCGCTGATGTAGTGCATGCGGGTCGAGTAATCACCCATCTGCCCGTCACGGTAGCGCAGATTCTCGAGGTTGGCGGCATAGTCGCGCCACGAGTAGCGACCATTGAGGGTGGTGCGAGCCAGCGCATAGAGTGTCTCGACAAAGGTGGTACAATCCAGTTCGTCAATGTTGATGGTGAGAAGTTCTTGATCACCTTCGAGTGTGTGTGCCACGTACGGCGTACCCAGCAACTCGTCAGCATAGAACGCCACCAGTCCATTGGCTGTTTTAATGCCACTGTCAATGCCACGCTGCAGCAATTGATTGATGCGCACCGTGTCCTTGTCGCAATGAAACCGCATCTGCTGCACGCTGGCAGCCTGAGCTTCTTGTTGGCTGTGCTGCGGCATCGAGCATGCCACCAGCACAACCATCATCAGTGTTAATATCTTTTTCATCACCTCTTTATTTAGCCTATGAGTTCTTGAGCGCTGAAGCATATTCGCGCCACTTGTCGATGAGAGCCACCATGTCGTCGGGCAGAGGGCTGTCAAAGTCCATCTGCTTGCCAGTGACCGGATGGACAAAGCCCAGGGTCTTGGCATGCAAGGCCTGACGACGGCACAGTTTGAAACAATTGCGAATGAAGGCAGCGTAACTGGCTGTCTTGTAGCCGCGCAACACCTGATCGCCGCCATAGCGTTCGTCATTGAACAGCGGATGCCCAATGTGCTTCATGTGCACACGAATCTGGTGTGTACGTCCTGTCTCCAGCTGACATCGCACCACAGCGACATGTGCCAAGTTCTCGAGTGTAGTGTAGTGAGTAACCGCATGCTTGCCCTGGTCGCCGTCGGGGAACACGCACATGAGCAAGCGGTCGCGCGGATCACGGCCAATATTACCCTTGACTGTGCCCTCGGCTTCCTTCATCTCGCCCCACACCACGGCGATGTATTGCCGCTTGGTGGTCTTTTCAAAAAACTGTTTGCCCAGCGAAGTCTTGGCACGCGGTGTCTTGGCCACCACCAGCAGCCCGCTAGTATCCTTGTCGATGCGGTGCACCAGGCCCATGCGCGGGTCGGTCACATCATAGTCGGGATTGTCCTTGAAATACCAGGCCAACGCATTGACCAGCGTTCCGTCATAGTTGCCGTGCCCTGGATGCACGCACATGCCGGCGGGCTTATTGACAACCAACACCTCGTCGTCCTCGTAGACGATGTTCAGCGGTATGTCTTGCGCCACAATCTCATTTTCGTAGCGCGGGCGATCCATCACTACGCTGATCAAATCGCCGGGATGCACCCGGTAGTTGCTCTTGACGGGACGACCGTTGACGCGAATGCACTGCGCCTCGGCTGCATTCTGGATTCGGTTGCGCGAGGTGCCCTTGATGCGCTCGACCAGATACTTGTCGATGCGCAGCAGCACCTGGCCTTTCTCCACCTCGTATCGGTAGTGCTCCCAGTAGTCGCGTCCGTTCTCGGTGAAGTCGGGGTCGCTGAAGTCAAGCAGGATGTCCTTGGGCTCGAGTTCGCCTGTTTCAAACAGGCTCATGTCCAGTTGGTTGTCAGTCATCATGCCGCATCTTGTAGTCTTCGACCTCCTGCTCGTAGTTGTATTGCTCAATCGAGTCGATGGTGTGTGAGTCAAGGATAGAGTCTGGGTTAAGGTTGTCGATTGACCCGTCACCCACGGTGAGGCGGATGTGCGAGTTGATGCCCACACTGGTGCCTGGCGACACCGAGTGTCCGTTGACCTGTACCTGCAAGATGAGCCCACCATAGGGCGATGCGATACTGTCGACCTCCACGCTCTTGAAGCCCAACGATCGCAGCACAGCCAAACCCTGGCGTATCGAGATCTCCTGCAACTTGGGCAGTTTCACTCCACGCGGATGCAGCGCATTGACCTTGAGGTAGATGACACGAATTGCCTTGACCTTAGAGCCTGCCTTGGGGTCCTGATCGACAATGACACCCGGCGGATACTGCTCGTTGAATGTGGTGCTATCGCTGATATCCCAATTGAATCCAGCATTCTCTAGTGCCTCGATGGCGTTGTCCAGTGTCATGGTACGCACATCGGGCACATGGCGTTCCTGGCCATGCGATGTGAACACATCGATAAACAGCAATGCGATGTAGAACAGCGCAATAGCCGCAACCGCCATCAGGATAGAGTTGAGGATGAACGGATGTTTCTCCTTGAAATCGTTGTATGCGTTTTGACTCATTATGTTGTGAGTTTTGTGAATTTATGCCATTAATCGGCAAAGTTACTGAAAATTCTTCACATCAGAGGCATTTTGGGCAATTATTTTATCTAGCCCCGTTTCTTGACACGACATAAAACAATAAGAGCCAGCAAGTTGTTGTTGACTTGCTGGCTCTTGTTGGCTGGTTATGGATTGCACTCAGGCATCAATGATCTCACGGCCGAAGGGAGTGAGAGCGATGTGAGCCATCTTCATGTGCTGTTTGCCGAAGGGGATACCAACAACTGTGATGTAGAGCACCAGTCCGAAGAGCCAGTGAGTCAACGCAATCCAGATGCCGCCCACAAAGAACCAGATGACATTCATCACCGAGTTGAGGCAGCCACTGGTGGGCTTGCGCACCACCTTGGACCCGAACGGCCACAGGCACAATATGCCCAACTTGAGCGACTGCAACCCGAAGGGGATGCCGATGATGGTGATCATCATGGCCAGCGAAGCCATGATATACTCGACTGCGGTGGCAATGCCGCCGAAGATGAGCCAGATGATGTTGCCTAAGAATTTCATAGTCGTCTATAATTTTTTATGACCCTACATGCAAAAGGTATGCCAAAAAGTGCTACCTTTGCAGCCTATGTACAAAATATCTCATCATGTGGCAGCGGTCGATGCTGCCGACTATGTGCGGCGCTATCGTGATGTGCCCAAGTTCTTGACCTACTGTCGCGAGTGCAGCAGTTATGGTCGCGTGTGGAGTTGCCCACCATTTGAGGGTGATGTCGAGGCAATGACCCAGGGGTTCAAGCAAGTGACCATCTGGGGCACGAACATCGAGTTTGACGAGACCACCCGCAGCCGATGCACCAGCGATGAGCAACGGCGCAACATCTCGCGCGAGGCCATCGAGGAGGCCTGGCGTACCTTGCTGCCATTCATCTACAGCCAAGAGGAGGCTCATCCAGGCAGCAGGGCATTCACCGGCAGGTGCCGCTTGTGTCAACCTGCCCCATGCAGCCGCATCGAGGGTAAGCCCTGCCGCCAGCCCGAGCGAATGCGATCGTCGCTCGAAGCGGTGGGCTTCGATGTTAGTGCCACAGCCCGTGACGTGCTGGGCATCGAACTGTTGTGGAGCACCGACGGGCGACTGCCCGAGCGCATCACTCTGGTCACCGCTCTCTTCTCGCACGACACCTTTGCACCCACTCTGCCACCACTACCATAACTCGGCAGCGATGAGCGAGGCAGCACGCTCCAGCCCTTGACGATCAACGTCGTCAAACTGAGCCAGTTCCTTGCTGTCGATGTCCAGCACACCGCGCACGAGGCCTGCACCATCAATGAGCGGCACCACGATCTCGCTACGCGAGAGCGAACTGCATGCAATGTGGCCCGGAAACTGGTCAACATCAGGCACCACCTGCGACTTGGCCTGCGCCCATGCCGTTCCGCACACACCGCGACCGTGGCCGATTCGATAACATGCCACGCTACCCTGAAATGGGCCTAATACCAACTTGTCGCCTTCGACCAGATAGAATCCGACCCAAAAGAAACGCTCCCCCATCACATCGCGCATCAACGCCGATGCATTGGCAAGTACGCTGGTCTGGTTGGTTTCACCCGAAATCAACCCTTGCAATTGTTCCAGCAGATTATTATAGAGTTCTTGTTTCATCTTTCATTTAATTGAGAATTGAAAATTGAGAATTGAGAATTATTGGTTTTCGGTTCTCGGTTCTCGGTTTTCGGTTCTCGGTTTTCAGTTCTCGGCTTTTCTGCCACAACTGACAACCGATAACCGACAACCGATAACTGATAACCGACAACCGACAACCAATCACCAGTCAATGGGTGTGAGTCCCTGGCGAATGAGGTAGGCATTGGCCTGCGAGAAGTGGTGGCACCCGAACCAACCGCCGCGATTGGCCGAGAGGGGCGACGGATGGGCAGCGGTGAGCACCAAGTGCTCCATGCGGTTGATAAAGCGACCCTTTTGTTTGGCGTAGTTGCCCCATAGCATGAACACCAGTCCTTGCCGGCGAGTGGCGAGTGCAGCGATGGCTGCATCGGTGAATTGCTCCCAGCCCTTGCCCTGGTGCGAGCCAGCACGGTGCGCCTCGACAGTGAGGGTGGCGTTGAGCATGAGCACACCTTGCCGCGCCCAGCGGGTCAGGTCGCCACTAGCGGGCATGGGTGCGCCAGTGTCATCGTGCACCTCCTTGAAGATATTGACGAGCGACGGTGGATAGGGGATGCCATCATTCACACTGAAGCACAGCCCATTGGCCTGTCCTGGCCCATGATAGGGATCCTGCCCCAGGATGACCACCTTGACTTGGTCGAAGGGTGTGGCATCAAAGGCTGCAAAAATCTGCCTTCCTGGCGGAAATATCTGCTTCGTGTGGTATTCCTCACGCACAAATTGCGTGAGTTGCTCGAAATAAGGCTGTTGCCACTCGGCCGCGAGTGCCTCGAGCCACGAAGGGTCAATCTTGACGTTCATATAATTCTTTAAAATTTGAGAACCATTTTGCAAAACTACAAAAAAAATAGTAATTTTGCAGCCTCAAAGCGAAAAAACAACTTTCGCGCCTTCTGGACCCGTAGTTCAATGGATAGAATAAAGGATTCCGGTTCCTTCGATTGGGGTTCGACTCCCCACGGGTTCACAATTTAAGGCACTAATGGTGGCATTAGTGCTTTTATTTTTTGTGTTCGTTGGGCAGCCTCTTTGATTAGGATTTTTTAACAGAAGAGATTGGTTTGAATTGAGTAACTTTGCAGTAATTAATGAATCTTTTCCATTAACCAATCATAATTAATTTCACAGCTTATGAACAAATTTATTACACTAGCAATGCTGGTTGCACTGACAGCAAGCGCATCGGCACAAGTGCAGTTCGATGGTCGCACGACGCAGAAGCACGTCCTGCGCAACAATGCTGCGGCCACGCTCAAGAAGGCACCGCGTCACGCACAGAGCGACATCATCACCGACCAGCCCGAGGGCGAGGCCGTGCGCTACACCCGTGGCGGACAGAGTTTAGTCGTGTATGACGGCGTGCTCTACGCCGAGCAGCAGAGTGGTACCACAACAATTGTATACGCAGAGGACGGCACGACCGCCTATATACAGAACCTCGTCTACGGCATGAGAGAGCAGTTCGGCGATTCATGGGCGCGAGGCACCCTGAGTGAGGACGGTACCAAGTTGACCGTACCCCTGAACCAAACCGTTGGGTGGAGTTATCAGTTTGATGCCGGCATTCGCTTGATTTGGGGCAAAACCGTCATCAACGAGGATAATAACATGGTGAGCTTCCAGACCGACGAGAGTGTCACCGAGGTCGTCTATGCCATCGAGGGCAATACCCTGACTCTGCAGGGCACTAGTGGTCGCACCGAGTTTGAACAGAACATCCATGACTTCGTTGCCGAGGGTCTGGCATGCTGCTACGAGGACGACGGCGCATGGCCGGGCTACCTGGAGTGGAACACGGTGCTGACCGAGAAGATTCCCGTGCCTGTTCCCGACATCATCAGCGAGCAACCCGCCGGCTTGCTCAAGAGTTACGTCCGTTCGGGTGCCAACATCTACCAGGGCTGGGACGCGCCCGCCATCATGAAGCAGACGGGTACGACCGACATCGTCTATGACGAGGATGGCGAGACCGTCTATCTGCGCGAGCCAGTCTACGACACCAACAGCGACATCTGGGTCAAGGGTGCAATCAATGCCGATGGCACCAAGATCACCGTGCCTCTGAACCAGTATCTCTATTGGGACGAGAACGAGGAGCGCGGCATGGTCATCAAGTGGATGAGCACTGGCGTTGAGCAACAGACCGACGAGGAAGGCAATGTGCAGTACACCATGACACTGACCGTGCACCAGGGTGTCACAGAGGCTACCTACACCATCAACGGCAACACCATCACACTCGACAACACTGTGGGTGACATGGATGCCGAGTTCCCCAACAACTACAACGCCACAGGTCTGGGCGTGGTCTATGACACCGACCTGGTATTCTGCGCCATGGACTTCGGCACCGTCTACAACGAGTTCATCCTGCAGCCTGCTGTGCCTGCCGACCCCATCCTGTACGAGGACTCGTGGTTTGACGACGGCACCGAGGATGGCTACAATTGCCTGGACTTCAAGATTCTGCCCGAGGATGTTGACGGCAACTACATCGACCTGAAGTACACCGCCTACAGCGTCTATACCGACGATGACATCCCATTTGTCTTTGAGGCAGCCACCTACATCAACGACTTGGAGGAAGACGTGACCGATGTTCCCTACTCTATCTATAGTACAGGTTATGACTTCAACGATTCGCGCATCTACTTCTACCGCACCAACATGGGCGACAACCCGCTGTTCCTGAACCGCATTGGCCTGCAGGTGCACTATGATGTGCCAGTGGTGGGCGAGGATGGCGAGACTACGATCGTGCGCAACTCGTCGAATATCGTCTATTGGGAGAAAGGCAACTCGGCCGTAACCGAGGTGAAAGCCGCCACGGCTGGCGACAACGCCTATTACAACTTGATGGGTCAGAAGTTCAGCGGCAACAATCTGCCCGCCGGCATCTACATCCACAATGGCCGCAAGGTGATTGTCCGATAATTCAACCATCGCTGCAACGTGTAAAATGGGCTTCGCCTCCCCGGCGAGGCCCATTCTTATTCCCACATCCACTAATAGAATCAGGTAACCTGTTCAGTCAGATTTACAATCCGGCAGAACGGGGGCAAGACTTCAACAACGAACTAAACAAACTCAAACGAATAAAAAATCTTTAATTCTAACATTCGTGATGAAAAAAATTGCAACCTTGATGCCCTTATGCCTGGAAAAAAGGCGTCTAGAGCGCCAGGCAGGGGCGTTTCGGTGCTAAATGTGCAGAATTTTTTGCAAAAAATAGGAATATTGCGAAAAGTTTCGTATCTTTGCAGAGTGACAACGAAATACAGGGGTTTTGCCCCTGCAACAATATTAACCTTGGTGCCCCTGTCAAGGAGCATCTTAATGCTAATGACGATATGAGAGGACAAATGAAATTTGGCCTGAACATCCCCACCCGACTCATGTTCGGTGCTGGGGAGTTAAAGAACCTGGCCACGATGCCGCTGCCTGGCACGAAGGCGTTGATTGTGATTTCGGCAGGTAGTTCGATGAAGCGCTTCGGCTATCTGTCGACCCTCGAGGAACAACTGGATAAGGCCGGTATTGGCCATGTCGTGTTCGACAAGATTTTACCCAACCCCATCAAGTCGCATGTGATGGAAGGCGCCGAGTTGTGCCGGACCCACGCGTGCGACTTTGTCATTGGCCTGGGGGGCGGCAGTTCGATCGACACCGCCAAGGCCATCGCCATCACCGCCGCCATGGGCGGCGACTTCTGGGACTATGTGCATGGTGGCACCGGCGGCGGCAAGGCCGTTGAGCGTGCCCTGCCCATCGTCGCCATCCCCACCACCGCCGGCACAGGCACCGAGATCGACCTGTGGGGCGTGATCACCAACGAAGAGACACAAGAGAAAATCGGCTTCGGCAGCCCGCACGTGTTCCCCACCCTGGCAGTGGTCGACCCCGAACTGATGATGAGCGTGCCGCCACGGCTGACAGCCTATCAGGGATTCGACGCCTTCTTCCACGCTGCCGAGGGCTACATCAGCAAGGCCCACACACCCATTAGCGACCTCTATGCACTGGAGGCCATCCGCATCCTGTATAAATATCTGCCCGTCGCCGTTGCTGACCCCAAGAACCGTTGGGCACGCATCAAGGTGGCATGGGCCAGCACACTGGCCGGCATGGTCGAGAGCACCAGTTGCTGCACGGGCGAACACGCCCTAGAGCATGCCATGAGCGCATTCTTCCCCAAGTTGCCGCACGGTGCAGGACTGATTGCCATCAGCCAGGCTTACTTCAAGACCTTCAAGAACGACAAGATGAAGCGCTACATGAAGATGGCCGAGAAGATGACGCAGCAGAAGGCTGCCCGCCCCAGCGACTTCCTCGACGCGCTGGCCATCATGCAGCGCGAGTGCGGCGTGAGCGACATCCGCCTGAGCGAGTACGGCATCACGCCTGCCGACTTTGAGCGCATGGTCGACAATGCCTGCGCCACGGGCCAGGCGATGCTCGACCTCGACCCGCGCTTCCTCAACCGCGAGGAACTCATCGACATCTACATGCAGAGTTACAAATAACTTCAATGCATAATGAATAATGCACAATGGGCTTCGCCTCACCTGGCGAGGCCCATTCTCTTTCCCGATGCTAGCAGACTTCGGGACAATATCGGGAGTTGCCAGCACATGGCCTGCATTGTTCTTGCGAATGAACTGTTTCAGGAGACTCTCGATGACAGGAGCCAAACTAATGTGTTTGTTGTCAGGCGATTGATGCTTTCTACAATCAAAATCAAGGACATTGTGGCCGGCGGGTGCTGCTGGTGTACAAACAACGAACTGGAACAAATCGGGAACGAAGCATTATTAATGAGAAGTTCGTTAAATTTGTTCCAGTTCGTTGTTTAAGTTGTTGCCTCAGTGGTGGTCGGGTGCAGTTGAGGCACTTGCTGCGCGATACCTATAGGTCAGGGCAGTGGGGGCGGAGTGGGTTGTTTGGGTGCTGCTTCTTGGGGCAGAGGGGGCGGAAGGACGGGATGAGTACGGCGATAGAGGATGCTGCCGCCCACCAAGCCAACGATGATTGCGCCCAGAATGGTGAAGCCCAGCCAGGGTCGCACCCAGATGAATGTCACGCCGATGACAAGTAGAGCCAACAAGGTGCCTATGACCCAAGCGATGGCTCCTACGCCTGCCTCGATGACTGGCCCCAGGATGGGTATGCGACGGATGAAGCCTACGAACCAACCGAACACTTGTTTGATGCCCCACACAATCATCAGCCAGCCCAAAATGCGCAGTGTCCAGCGTAGCATCTTCTGGCCCGAACGTTCATATTCAAAGACATCTTTCGGGTCAAATTGCTTGGTGTTCAAGCGGCACAGGGTAAACCAGTAACCATCTTTGGTCTGGAAGGGGCGCAACTGGTCGCCATGTTGCTGAGCCATCACCCAGACGTGGCAGCTGGGGTAGTAGCTGAACACCACACGCACATCGCCCACTATCGGGGCGTAGGGGTGGTTGCCATAGTAGAGAGTGTCGCCCATCAGGCTGCAAGTCACCGCTCCATGATGGGTTGTGCTGTCGATGGCCGCCATGAATGTGGCATCGTCCACATCGAGCGGCACACTGCCCTCCGGTGCTGCTGGCACACTGTCGATGAGTTGGTGATGTAGGAATAAGGGGCCCATGCTAGCCCCCTGCGAGTAGGTTTTGACACTAGAGATGTCGGTCAGCACGAAGTTCTTGTACCGATAAGACCCCTTGCCATGGAAGTCCTCGCTGTCAACGGGCTTGTCGGCCCACTCCTGCATATAGTAGTAACGGGTACGCGTGTGAGTATCGCCATCGCTGTCGGTATACTGCTCGCTCTCCTGGTGCTCGACCCACTGGCGATACTGCACCTTGCGGTTGACGGCCAGAAAGTGGCCACCGTTGCCATACAGCGGATCGGCAACGGTGTCGCCAATGTGCATCGTGGCATCGAAGTATAGCATGCAGCCCTCATACTCGGGGTTGATGCGTGTGGTGTCGTTGAGTGCAGTCAGGCTCTGCTCGGCCTCGTCGAAGAGAACGGCCACGTGCTTCTGGTGATATTCGTTCCAGACGAGCAGTGCAATGCCAGCCAGCAGTAGGGGCAGTCCTAAGACTTTGCCCAGGCCACCTAGGTCTAAATTCCTTGCCATAAGTGTAGTTGTGTTGATAACGACTGCAAATATAGCGAAAAATCGTCAATTCTTGATTCTTAATTCTCAATTCTTCATTAAAAATGTATTACCTTTGCAATCCGAAATTATTTAACAACCCAAACGTAATAGAAATGGACAAGATTCAAGCAGGCAAATTTGTGCAGTTGGCATACGAGATTTTCGTCGCTGATGAACAGGGCGACGCATCGGTGTTTAAGTTCACCCGCGAGCAGCCCGACACGTTCGTCTTCGGCATGGACCCGGGCATGTTGCCCGCTTTCAGCAAGGGCATTGAGGGTCTAGCCACCGGCGAGAAGTTTGACTTCACGCTCGACCCTGAAGACGCTTTCGGCCCCAAGGACCCCAACATGGTGATGGAGATTCCGCGCGACACATTCTTCATCGACGGCGAGTTTGACAGCGAACGCGTGTTTGTGGGCGCATCGCTGCCGATGCAGACGCAGGACGGCTATCGCATCAATGGCATTGTCGAGAGCATCAATGACGAGGTTGTGGTAATGGACTTCAACCATCAATTGGCGGGCGAGCGCGTACACTATGTGGGTGAGGTCGTCGCTGTGCGCGACGCCACCCCCGAGGAACTCAATCCTGCTCCGCATGGTTGCGGATGTGGTTGTGGTCACGATCACGGCCATGAGCACGGTTGCGACTGTGGCTCATGCGACTGCGGCGGCTGCAACTGATTGCTGACTGACTGGTAAAGACATAAAAACATAAGGACATCATGTCACGGTTGTGTGGCCGATGTTCTTATGTTCTTTTGTCTACATGAGGATGAAAAAAAAGAGCGGGTTGCCTTGCGGCGAACTCGCTCTTTTCCTCTCTCCACTGCGGTGCGTACA
>DGWI01000058.1:0-55142 GCA_002396085.1 Porphyromonadaceae bacterium UBA4262 | reverse complement strand
GACCTCCTGCGTGACAGGCAGGCATTCTAACCAACTGAACTAACGCACCTAGTTTCGTATGTTACGGCAACTGATTTCTCAATTGCGGGTGCAAAGGTACAGCCATTTTTTGAACTGACCAAATTTTTTGGCGAAAATTTTATTTTTTCGCCAAAAAATCATCAAATTGACACCGTGAAACTGGTGTTTTCCTCGATACTACCCGACTTGTTGACGTTGATACCGAAGGCCTTGTTGTTATACTTAGCAATTGTTTCGGCCACCTTGTTTTTCCTGACATCAGTGTCCATCAGTGTCTCAACAAAGGTACGATTGCTCGATGGCACACTGGCTTGAATCTTGGCCTCTGCCTTGAGTTCGTAGTTATCCTTAGTCAGTTCATCGCTCTTGAGTGCATAGACTACCTTGAAGCCCATGTTGACCGATTTTTCCTTGATGGGACATGTCACAGCCTTGGTCCATTGTCTGCTGCCCACAGCCAACTTGTCGATATTGACCTGTCCGTTGTTGTCAATATAGACAATCGAGATATCGGCCACTGCTACCAGGTCTTCAGAGAAATCAATCTGGTAGGTCGCCTGAGCGTTAACAGTCTGCTTAGGCTCGTCATCGCCGCCACATGCGGTCAGCCCCAGGGTCATGCACATCAGTGCCATGACTGCAAATAATGTCTTTTTCATCTTAATACTGTTTTTAAGTTTTATTCCTATGCTTTTATAGACGGCAAAATTAGCAATTTATTTTGTTATCCGGGCTTGGTTTATACATTTTGAGAAACTTTTCACTAATTTTGGACTAAATAGGCTTCACCTCTTTTATTTTTCATTAATTTTGCACCATGAAACTGCTGAAGCACATACTCCAGCCACTTGGCGCTGGTCGTCGGGCATTTGTCTTAGCAGCAATCGTCACAGTTGTTGCGCAACTGGCCATACTCACTTGGATCATTGGTGTATATAAGACTCCACTGTGGCATGCTTCGCATGTCATGGGCTTCATCCATTGCATGATGGTGTGCTTGGCCGACGCCTTGTTGCTGGTACTACCCGCCCTGCTGATGCGGCGTCACTGGCGATGGGTACAGTGGCCGTTGCTGTTGCTGCTGCTGGGATGGGGTGTGGCTCAGTTGATGTATTTCCCCACCTACTCCGACTTGATGCCCCTGTCGTCGTTCGTGTTGTGGCAGAACCTGGACTCACTGGTTGTGGACAGTGCGCTGGGCAACTGGATGCGCCGTGACTGGCTTTTTGTAGCCCCGACTGTGACATTGGCTCTTGCCGACTTGCTTGTGTTCAGGCACATGGGCATGAACACCAGTGGGCCGTGGCGGGGCTGGCGCAGGCTAGTGTGCGTGCTAGTCACATCCTTAGTGCTGCATGGGGTGGCCGATGTGGTAGCATACGCCTCACACTGGCATCGCACGACCACGGTGAGCGAGTATCTCTACGACAATTACACGCATGTCAAGGTGTCGCACGCCTCCTACATGGCCGACAATGGGTTGGCCGGGTATCTGGCTTATTGCGCATGCGTCGAGATTGCACAACACCACGACCTGAGCGATGCAGAGACTGAGCGTGTGAAGCAGTTCATCTTTTCGATGCCTCGATATAGCGACAACACCTACTCGGCTCATCGCGACAACCTGGTACTGATAGTCGTCGAGTCGCTCAACTCGTGGGTGCTGGACCTGCGCATCGACGGCCGCGAGGTGACCCCTGTGCTCAATGCCCTGTGCGCCGACACGGCCAACATCGTCGGGCGGCACATGCGTCGGCAGGTGCAGAACGGTGGCTCGAGCGACGGGCACTTCATGTACAACACGGGGCTGCTGCCACTCGAGCAGCGTGCTGTGGCCATGGTCTATCCCGACGTACACTACCCCACCCTCAATCAAGCCCTGCAGCGCCCAGTCACCATGCACATCTGTGGCGACCAGCCGGCGTTATGGAACACTCAGGTCACTGCGCTCACCTACGGCTATCACGCATTTCATGGTGCCCCCGAATTGCAGCCCTTGTTGAAGCCCAGCCTATGGCAGTGGGACAAAGTCATTCTTGAGGCTGCGACACACTATCTCGACACCGTCAAGCAACCCTTTGTGGCTCAGGTGGTCACACTGGGGATGCATGAGCCCTATAACCGCACCGACGTTCCCGAGTCGTGGATTAGCCACTGCGGGCATTACACCTCCAAGGTGCGCAACTATCTGGAGCGTACTGCCGTGTTTGACCGCGAGCTGGGGCTCTTCTTGCAGCGGTTGCGACAACAGGGATTATATGACAACTCGCTCATTGTCATCGTCAGTGATCACAACGAATTGGTCGACAGCGAGCCGTCGGGCAGACCGTCGATCGACCCTGATGGGCGCGACTGCTTGTTCTTGGTACTGAACAGTGGGCACGGCTCGTGCATTGAACGCCCCTTTGGGCAGATTGATGTCTATCCCACGCTGCTCGACCTGATGGGAGCCAACGACTATGACTGGAAGGGTGTGGGCTACAGCCTGATGCGGCATCCACTAGTCACCTCGGCAGCGACATCGCCCGTCGACACTTATGGCTCGGGACCGTTGTTGCCTCGGCAGATTGAGGCCTGGGACATCTCTCGGTTGATGATCACATCGCGCTGGTTTGACATTTATCCATTCGACCAGTTTAATAACGAGTACGACTTCATCGAATGGGGAATGATATAAAATGCGGCTGCAGTTTTTCACAAAACCGCAGCCGCCAGTTTTTAGAGTATGAGAAAATTTACTTTATTTACATCCAATCATTTTATACCATTAACCCTAAAATGAAACCTAAAAACTGATTGTTATTATATTTGATGCAAAGATATGTAATTATTTTGAAACAACCAAACATTTTACGCATTTTTTAAATAAAATGTTATGAAAAACAGCAAAAATTACCAATATTGGTAGGACTTCATGTGAAAAATAATTACTTTGACACTGGACGGCTGCACTGTTCGCGCATTATCAATCCTGCGAGACTCAAAAAAATGAGACCTACCGAATGCGGTGGGAGAACATGGTTTCGTGTTGCGCGGAGTTGCACCTATGAGTTGGTGCATAAGAATGCATAAACAATTTTGTTCATGTCGGTATGTGACATAACACTGCTGAGCATGGCTGTTAGCCAATTTAAGTAGGAAAAGTTCACCGAAATGGGTAGTTTTGAGGCACATAGGTAAAAATTCTAGTGAAAAAGTTTGGAGCGAAATATTGTTTAAGCTTAAATTTGCAGCGCAATAGTAACTGAAATTTATTTTTTTTGATTTTTTGTATATGAGCAACCCCAACATCGAACTTACTGCGAGAGAGCTTGAGGTGCTGGAATTGTTATCGAGAGGATTCAGCAGCAAGGAGATTTCTGAGCAGCTTTACATCTCGTCCAACACGGTGGAGTACCACCGGAAACAATTGTTGCGCAAGACCGCCTCGCGCAATGCCGCTGAACTAATCGGTAACGCATTTAGAATGCGATTGCTGAACTTGAATGACTAACACGCTACCCCGTAGGAGGTGGAGTTGGCATTTGATATGATTGTCAGAGCCTTGCCTAAAGACAAAGAACAAAATGGTGTCACGGTTTCGGGAAGAAATCGTGACACTTTTTCATGACCAGCCATCGTGGACTGCATTTGTGCACCAGACACGCACAAAAAGCAAGCGTGCGAATCTGGACGATTCGCACGCTTGGCGCCTCAAGATGGACTTGAACCAACGACCCCATGATTAACAGTCATGTGCTCTAACCAACTGAGCTATTGAGGCAATTGAGCGTGTTTTAAAGGTCTCGCTCGGTGACCTGCGCCTCAAGATGGACTTGAACCAACGACCCCATGATTAACAGTCATGTGCTCTAACCAACTGAGCTATTGAGGCAGGTTTTACAACCCCCTTTCGGGAATTGCGGTGCAAAGATACGGCGACTTTTTGGACTGACCAAATTTTTTCAAGAAAAAATCGTTTTTTGGCCGTTTTTTCTCGATATGCACCACAGTCCTGACAGGATTATCACGAAATAACGCATCAGCCGAACATCCAGTAGTGGTATTCATCGACCACTAGTACCATGCGGGTGCCCACCTCGCGCACGACGCTGTAGTGTGTACCCTCCATCGAAGTCCATCGGAAGTACAGTTCCAGGCCTTGGTCGGTATGCATGATGCACATGATTTCGGGCAGATGCTCGCTGAACAGGCCGTCAACATCGCTCTCGAACATATTGAGGTCGCTCAAGTCACGCTTGTAGCCCGTCTCGCTGTAGTCTTCATACTCGTAGGCCGACGCGACGGTGCCCTCGGCAACGCACACGGTGGCAAATAGGGCGCTCTTAGGTCCCACCAGTAGCACCTGATAGTAGTCGCGGTTGCCCACCTCGGTGGGCAGTGTTGCCAGCCATTGCGAGCGCATGATGCTGTACTTCATGCCATAGTGCGCAAGGATGATCTGCATGGCACTGCGGTCAACGGTGCGCACTGGCTCGGGACTGAGCCAACGGCTGAACTGCAACGGCTGGTGAGTGGTGAGGAAGTTGCGTGTCACTGCCACAGGCACTGCATTGCCATCAGTGTAACCGCGGAACATCTTAGCCACCACCTTAGGGTCTTTGAGTTTGAACTCTCGCACGCTCTGCCACAGGGTGTCGCCATCCAGCGATGAGAAGATGCGATCGTCACCCGCAAACCGGATTTCATTGACATGGGGCTTGAACACCATGTGGGTGTACTTGCTGCCCGGGGGGTAATAACTTTCACGCCAGCCAATGAACTCATTCTTGGCCTTCTCCATGCTGGAGATAAAGATGGGTGGCTCATGCAACGTGATGTCGCCAGCGGGCAGTGGCCATCTGTTTGCTAAGTATTCAGTCATCGACCAGAGTTCGCTATGGTCCAACGAATCAATCACCGTTGTGTTGACGGTGACGGGTGCCATGTTCTTGCCCACTGAGTAGGCCTTGAAGGCGCGTCCTGCGGTCGGGCGGCTCTCGGTTGAGATGATCAAGTCGTCGATGCCGTCGCCGTCGACATCGGTTTTGGCAAAGTACATGTAGGCGGTGTGACCCACATCCTCTACCAGGATGTCGTCCAAGTGGTTCCACACCATGCGGTCTTGCTCGTCTTCGGTCATTGCCCAGCATCCTATCGCTGCAATCATCAAGGCAAATGTTGCTATCATTCGTTTCATAGCATAATTGTTTTAGTATTAGTGAAATTTATTGTTGCAAATATAGAAATTATTTTAGACTTCTGCAATTATTATGCCCCCAAAATCTCAAAAAATGATAAAATCGGCATCAGATGTCGGCTATTTGGGCAATTTGTAGTAAATTCGCAAGTTCAAACACGAAAATCACTCATGGTCATGAAAAGATACATCACCCTGCTGGCTGCTGCCGCTCTGGCCGCAACACTCATCGTGCAGGTAGCACAGGCCGATGACAAGAAGGACAACTCGCCTGCTACCATCGCTCGCAACCTCGACATCTTCAACTCGGTCTACAAGGAATTGAACACCTTCTATGTCGACACCATTGATGCCCAGAAGTCTATCGAGACTGCCATCAATGCCATGCTTGACGACATCGACCCCTACACCGAGTATATACCTGCCAAGAGCCAGGACGACTTCCTTGTCATCAGCACAGGGCAGTATGGCGGCATCGGGTCGTACATCCAGCAACGCACAGGCGAAAAGAAGGGTGTCTACATCAGTGGCCCATACAAGGACAGTCCGGCAGCCAAGGCTGGCCTGCGCTCAGGTGACCGCATCAAGAGCATCGACGGCATCGATGTCACGGGCTGGAACAGCGACAGTGTCAGTGCGCACCTCAAGGGCCAAGCCAATACCACGGTCACCGTGCAGGTGGTCCGCCCCTACGACCAAGACAGCATCAAGACCTTTGTCATCAAGCGCGAGAACATCAAGATGGATCCAGTGCCCTACTATGGAGTGGTACACGGCAATCTGGGATATATCAGCCTCACGACATATAACGAGCACTCGGCACAGCAGGTTAAGGATGCCGTGCTCGAACTTAAGAAGAATCCCGCCGTCAAGGCTATCGTACTGGACCTGCGCGGCAATGGTGGCGGGCTGATGGAGAGTGCAGTGCAGATAGTGGGTCACTTTGTGCCCAAGGGTACAACAGTCCTCACTACGCGTGGACGCGACAAGGCCAGCGAGAAGGTCTACAAGACCACGCAAGAACCCATCGACACCAAGATTCCGCTGGCAGTGCTCATTGACGGCGGCAGCGCATCGTCGAGCGAAATCACCGCAGGCGCACTGCAGGATCTGGACCGTGCAGTCATCTTCGGCTCACGCTCTTATGGCAAGGGACTGGTGCAGACCACGCGTCCGCTGCCCTTCGACGGCATCCTCAAGGTCACCGTGTCGAAGTATTACATCCCCAGTGGCCGTCTCATCCAAGAGGTGGACTACTCAAAGCGCAATGCCGATGGCACCTATAGCCGCACTACAACCGACTCGACGGCGCGTGTGTTCCACACAGCCCACGGACGTGAGGTGCGCGAGGGTGGTGGCATCTCGCCCGATGTCAAGGTCGATTATCCCGAAATCAACCGCTTGGTCTACAACATCGTTCGCGACCAGTGGGCATTTGACTTTGCCACACGCTACCAGTCGCAGCATCCCACCATTCCGCAGCCCGACCAGTTTGAGGTCACCGACGAGATCTTCAACGAGTTCAAGTCGTTTATCAACCCCGACAAGTTCCAATATGATAAGGTGTGTGAGCAAGGACTGGAGAACCTGCAGAAGGTGGCCAAGGCCGAGGGCTACATGAACGACAGTACCAAGGCTGCCTTCGAGCAGCTAGAGAAGTTGCTCAAGCATGATCTGAACCATGACCTGGACACTCAGCGCAAAGAAATCTCACGCCTCTTGGCTCAGGAAATCCTCACACGTTACTACTACCAGGCAGGTGAGACCGAATATGAGGCCCGCCACGACGAGACCATCGACAAGGTGGCCGAACTACTCGCCAAGCCCGGCGAGTGGGCAAAGACCTTGCGGTAATTTAGAATTAAGAATTAAGAAATGGGCTTCGCCGATTGGCGAAGCCCATTGTGTTTCACATACTGTGCATTGATCAGTAACCGATGGACAGCGTGGTGTAGTAGCGTCCGTAGTCACTGCCCATGCTCAGGGTCACGTAGCCGGTAGTATTGCCGCCAAACCAGGTGGCCATGCCACTCTCGACGCTGATGGGCGGACCGTAGACTGCGCTCAGGTCGTGATAGATGCGGTTGTAGCGGCTGCGGTCACGATAGGTGCTGGCGTAGACAAACTGTGCATTGGCCAGTCGTCCGGCGTCGTAGCAGAGCATCACATCGGGCCATAACAGGTTGAGCATGCTCACGTCGCGCAGATAGACGATGTTGTCTTGATATCCATCGATGTAGTAGCCACTGGTGTACAGGTAGTCCAGCGAGACATCAAAGTAAGTGCCGAAGGTGATGCCCAGAATTCGGTCAATGACTGGTGCTCCATAGTAGGGACGATAGTGGGCAGGAATCACAGGGCGATAGTAGCGCAACGGTGCTGGACGATAGGGACGCGGAGGAGGAGGCAGCGGACGGCTCCAGTTGTGGTGTGCGTGCGCATAGCTGAAGTGGTCGCGGTGCGGGTGTCTGTCATAGTTGTAGGGGCGTGTGCGGCCATTGCGCCCGCTGGGACCATAGCCATGGTGATTGCCACCGTTGTGCCCGCGATCGTTGTCATAGCCACGGTCGTTTCCGCGCCCGCCGCGATTATTGCCACGACCATTGTGGTCATTATTGCCACCACGGCCACGGTTGTTGTCCAATCCGCCACGGTCATTGCCACGGCCGTTCTTGTTGTCGCCCTGGCCCATGCCACCATGGTTACCATTGTTGCCTCCACGGCCACCCTTGTTGCCATCCATGTGCGACGGAGTGACAGCGGACTGCGTTGTGCGATTAATAGCACTGCCACTCATCTGCGATGACGGGCGTTCACGACCAGTGCGTACCGTGCCGACGGTGCCACGATCACTGCCACCACGTGTGGTACCGGGGCTAACACGGTCGTTGCCCGGCCTGCGGTCGGCTGAACTGCGGGTTGCCGACTGGCTGCCTACACGCTCAGGTGCGGTGCGCGACACTTGAGGAGTCGAGGATATGCGGCTAGCCTCGCTGCCACGGGTGCGCATGCTGCCTTGCTGCGACCGCGTGCTCATCGACTGGCGGTCGCTAGTGCTGCGATTGACTTGCGAACGGCTCTCAGTGCGGCTCACCTGGCGGTTGCTGCTGCGGGTCATCGATGCACTGCGACTCTCATTGCTGCGGCTGCTCATCGATGTGCCACGACTTGATGACTGACGGTTATCACTGCTGGTGCGCGAACTCGAAACGCTTGCGCCACGAGCAGCAGAAGGGCGTTGACGACTCGACGACATCTGCGCCGATGCGGGGACCGACACAATCATGCCCCCCATGAGCACTAGGCTCAACATCAGGTTTCGTACAGTGGTTTTCATAACGCTATATCTTTATAAATTAATAATTCAAAGTTGTAGAGCCTTACCTCTTGTTTCTTGTACTCGTTAGACGAGCAAATGGTGTGCCCGTTTAACGCGCGTGCAAGAATTTTGGCGACTAAATCGACCAATGGTCTCATTTTGCTGACGTTCAGCGCAGCAGCAACGACCCGTCGCCATAACTGAGAAAGCGATAATCGCTAGCCAGCGCATGGTCATACAAGGGTCGCCAATGGTCTTGCCCCACAAAGGCCGACACCAGCAACAACAGGGTGGACTGCGGCTGGTGGAAGTTGGTGATCATGCCCTGGATGATGCGATACTCAAATCCTGGGGCTATCATCAGCTGTGTCGACCCTAGATAGGTCTGTGCTCCGGTGCGGTCCAGATAGTCAACAATGTGCTTGAGGGCATCGGCAGTGCTGATGCGGCATGGGGTTGTATAGGGCATCCACTGTCGCACGATCAATTGGTCGCCGTGTGCATCAGGGTTCTCGGCCAGAATTTGACCCACATAATACAGGCTCTCGAGTGTGCGCACCGATGTTGTGCCAACGGCCACCACAGGGCGTTTTCCCTCAATCAGTTCGACCAGCAGTGAGCGTGGCACGGCAAACACCTCGTAGTGCATGTCATGCTCGCCGATGTGTTCGCTCTTGACGGGCTGAAATGTGCCGGCGCCCACATGCAATGTGAGTTCGCGCCGTGCAATGCCCTGTCGGTCGCACTCGGCCAACAAGTCGTCGGTGAAGTGCAATCCTGCTGTGGGGGCAGCCACACTGCCGTCGATGTGGCTATAGACAGTCTGATAGTCGGTCGAGTCGCTCTCCTCAGTGCCACGATTCAAGTAGGGTGGAATGGGAATCTCACCCACGGCATCGAGCACCGAGGCAAAGGTCACACCGTCGCCATTCCAGTCAAAGTCAATGACCCATGCATTGCCGCGCCGCTCGCCGCGGGTGGCGCACAGGGTCACCTGTTGCCCGTCGACATCAACGATTTGCTGCAGCGCACCCTGTTTCCATCGCTTGCTGTTGCCCACCAGGCAATTCCACGAGCAGTGGGCCGTGGTTTGGAAGATCAGTTGGTAATCGCGTGGCGACTCGGGCTCGAGACAGAAGATCTCGATGAGCGAGCCCGTATCCTTGCGAAATCGCAGACGAGCGTTAATCACGCGCGTGTTGTTGTAGATGAGCATCGCCCCATGTGGCAACAATCGTGGGACATCGCTGAAGCGATGGTCTTCAATATTACCCTGATGCCAGTAGAGCAATCGACACTGCTCGCGCTCGGCTAGCGGATGCTTGGCAATGCGCTCGTCGGGCAGGTCGTAGTTGTAGTCACTAATCTTGATGTTGCGTATGTTGTCGATTGTAGCCATAGTCGTTTTTTAGAAACCACAAAGGTACTCATTTTTTCTTGGATGCCGATAGAATCGGTGTTGAAAAAAGTGCGGGGTGGTCAATGTGACCACCCCGCACAATGTTGAGTATTGAGATTGTGTTTACTTCTTGGCAGGCTGAGCGGCACGCTTGACCTGACGGCGAGTGAGCGCGTAGGCCACAGGCGATGCCACGAACAGCGAGGCGCAAGTACCGACAACCACACCCAGGATCATTGCGAAGATGAAGCTGCGGATCGACTCACCACCCAGGAAGAACATGACCAGCAGCACCAGCAATGTGGTGATTGAGGTCATCAACGTACGCGACAGAGTGCTGCACAATGCCTTGTTGAAGGTTTCATACAAGTTCTGCTTGGGATACAGGCCACGATACTCACGCACGCGGTCAAACACCACCACCGTGTCGTTGACCTGATAACCAATCACGGTCAGGATTGCGGCGATAAACGTCTGGTCAACCTCCATCGAGAACGGGAAGATGCCATGCAGGTTGTAGAAGCCGATAACCACAAACGAGGTGAATGCCACAGCGGCAAGTGCGCCCACCGAGAATGCCACGTTGCGGAAGCGGATGAGGATGTACAGTGCCATAGCCAGCAACGAGAAGATCACTGCCCAGACTGCCTCGCGAGTCATGTCGCTTGCGATGCTCGGGCCAACGACGTCGCTCGACACGACACCGATGCTCTCGTTTGCCACGCTGAAGTCGGCCTTGCTCATGTTGCCAAGTTCGCTCTTCAAGCCTGTGTACAACTTGTCCATAATCTCGTCATCGATGCCCTCCTCGGTGCTGTCGATCTTGTAGTTGGTCGACACACGCACCTTGGTGTCATTGTCGATGGTGATGACCGACACATTGCCACCCTCGAAGAGGGGAGCCAGCTGAGCCTCGAGGTTCTCAGTGTTCACGGCGTGGTCAAATTGCACCACATAGTTGCGACCACCCGAGAAATCGATACCACGGTTCAGGCCACGGAAGACGAACAGGCACAGGATGATGGCAGCAACCACTGCAAGTACCATCCAAGTCTTCTTGGCGGCGCCCATGAAGTTGTACTTCACGTTCTCCAGCATGTGCTCGGTCAACTTGGTGGTCAGGGTCATCTTGTTGAAGGTGCCCTTGTTGACAAAGTGCTCCATCACCAGACGGGTTGCAAACACAGCGGTGAAGAACGAGCAGCAGATACCGATCACCAGGGTCACAGCGAAACCGCGGATAGGACCAGAGCCCAGCAGAATCAGGATGATACCTGTGATGATCGTGGTCAAGTTAGAGTCGAAGATGGCCGAGAATGCGTTCTTGTAACCATCGGTCACCGAGGCCTTCAGGCCCTTGCCGGCACGCAACTCCTCCTTGATGCGTTCGAAGATAAGCACATTGGCGTCCACAGCCATACCCAGCGTCAGCACGATACCGGCGATACCCGGCAGGGTGAGCACGGTCTGGAACGATGCCAGGATACCCACGGTGAAGAACAGGTTCATGATCAGACCCAGGTTAGCAATGTTACCTGCATACACACCATAGGTGCAAATCATGAACAGAACCAACAGAATCAGTGCCACGATGAACGAAGTGACACCCTTCTTGATTGACTCTTGACCCAGCGACGGACCAATCACGCTCTCGCTGGCCACATTGACGCGTGCCACCATCTTACCCGACTCGAGCACGTTGGCAAGGTCGTTAGCCTCCTCAACGGTGAAGCGGCCGCTGATCTGCGAGCTACCACCGTCAATCTGGCTATTCACATTGGGATATGAGTAGACTTGGTCATCGAGCACGATGGCGATGGCCTTGCCGATGTTCTGACCGGTGATGCGCGACCACTGGCGAGCACCCTCGTCGTTCATGCGCATCGACACCACCTGACCCTGCAGGTTGTCAAACTCGCTGCTGGCGCGGGTCACGACATCGCCGTTGAGCACGGGCTGGCCGTTGACGGTGCGCAGAGCAACCAGGTTGAAGATGTCGGCACCATTTTGTCCCGATGCCTGAGGCTTAACAGTCCAAGCCAACTTCAGGTCGGCGGGCAGCGAGGTGCGAGCGGCGGGCGAGTTGATGATGGCGTTCACAGCAGCGGTGTCGCTAGCGGCAACCATACCCACAACGGGGCTGCCACCACCCTGCTGAACCAGCATCTGATAGCCAGTGAGTTCGGCCAGTGTGCGACCTTGAGGAGCGGCGGGAGCGGGCTTAGCCTCCTGAGCCTTGGTCGAGTCGACTGCAGCGGCGGTCGAGTCGGTGGCCTCGGTCTGAGTCTGAGCAACGGGCTGGCCGGCATTCTGGTTCAGTGCGTTGAGCGCACCGATCAGGTCAGACAGTGTGTAGGTCTCATAGAACTCCAGGTTAGCGGCACCTTGCAGCAACTTGCGCACGCGCTCGGGCTCTTTGATGCCCGGCAACTCGAGCAGGATGCGGCCGGTGCTCTGCAACTTCTGGATGTTGGGAGCAACCACACCGAAGCGGTCAATACGGTTGCGCAGCACCTTATATGAGTTATCAACCATGGACTCAACCTCTTCCTTGAGGATGTTCTCGACCTTGGCGTCGCTGGCGGTGGGATCCTCGCTCACCTTCTCGACATTGCGGAACACCTGTGCCAGGCTAGCGCCGGGGGCGAGGTTCTTGTACTCCTTGCAGAAGCTGGCCACAAAGTCCTCCTGTGCGGCCTGGTCGCGCTCGACCTTGGCGATGGCTTCGTTAAATTTCTTGTCGGGATTGTTGCCTGAGAGGGCACGCAGGATGTCGGGCACCGAGATCTGCAGTGTCACGTTCATACCACCCTTCAAGTCAAGGCCGAGGCCTAACTCCTTCTCACGCACTTGCTGGAAGGTGTAGTATCCAAGGTACACCTTCTCCTTGCCAATCGAGTCCATGTAGGTGTTGAGCGCTGTGCGATACTTATCGTTGCTCGTGTCGGGGGTCTTGATGCCTGCAGCTGCAAGAGCCTTCTTCTCGGCGACACCCTGATAGTGGTTCGACACAAACGTGAATGACAAGTAGAATGCACAAATCAGGATCAACGCTACGGTAATGACTCTGATAAAACCTTTAGTTTGCATTTCTAGAATTGTTAGTTATTTGTTTTTAATTTGTTTCATTAATAAGCATAACAACCTGTGAGTGTGTGCTTTAAGAGTCACCTTGGAAGCCCTGGGTTGGTCTTAATGCCCACATACACAAGTTTTCAGCCTGCAAATGTACAACAATTTCTTGATGTGAGAAAATAAAATTTTCAAGTTTTTGATTTTCACTATCCAAATTCCAATTATTTTCCCTAATTTTGCAAACTCACAAGAGGCTCTAGGTTTTCTAGATTTTCTAGATTCGCTAGACGCACTAGATAGTAGTTAGATAGTTGCAGGAGTTCGGTTGTTACCTTCTGATAGCGTACGCCGTATCCCTACATTCTCAATTCTCAATTTTCAATTTCTCCAAGATGAAGATCGTATTTCTTGATGCCTACACCACCAACCCCGGCGACCAGTCATGGGCGGGGCTGCAACAACTGGGCGACTGCATCATCTATGACCGCTCAACGCCCGAGCAGATTGTACCGCGTTCGCTAGAGGCCGACGCGTTGTTAATTAATAAGGTGATTATCACGCGCGAAATCATGCAGCAATTGCCGCGACTGCGCTACATCGGCATTCTGGCCACAGGCTACAACTATGTCGACGTTGTTGCCGCACACGAGTTTGGAATCATCGTGACCAATGTCCCGGCCTACAGCACGCCCAGCGTGGCGCAACTGGCATGGGCTCACCTGCTCAACATCTGCTGCATGCCGCATCACTACACCCTGCAGGTGCGCGACGGCATGTGGGGACGCTGCCCCGACTTCAGTTTCACCAGCACGCGCCTGGTCGAGTTGTCGGGCAAGATACTGGGCATCGTGGGCTTCGGCCAGATAGGCAGCGCTGTGGCACGCATCGCACGGGCCATGGACATGCCCGTCATGGCCTATACCAGCAAGTCACAGGACCAATTGCCGCAGGGTGTGACCCGCGCCCGTGACCTGGAGCAAGTCTTTGCCGAGTGCGACGTGGTGAGCCTGCATTGTCCCTTGCTGCCCGAGACCCGGCAGTTGGTCAACCGTGAGCGCCTGGCGCTGATGAAGCCCACCGCCATTCTCATCAACACCAGCCGTGGCATGCTTGTCGACGAGCAGGCGCTGGCCGACGCGCTCAACGAGGAGCGCATCTTCGCCGCAGGGCTTGATGTGTTGCCCCAGGAGCCGCCACGCGACGGCAGCCCGCTGCTCACGGCGCGCAACTGCTTCATCACGCCACACATCGGTTGGGCCAGCGACGAGGCTCGCAAGCGCCTCATCCGCGTTGTCGAGGACAACCTGCGTGCCTTCCAGCAGGGTGCCCCCGTCAATGTCGTCTCTTGACAACTGGATTCTCTAGACTCTCTAGATTTTCTAGAGCTTCAAGACAATTCTTTTAAACTTATTCAACACAATAACGATGACAAGCCTAAACAATCTCAAATCTTTCCTGGTAGCCACTGCACTGATGATGTGCATGACTGCCCAGGGCGTTCAGTTCACGCAACCCAAGCGTGAATTCCGCTCATCGTGGGTGGCCACCGTGTGGTGCCTCGACTGGCCCAACGAGAACTCGCGGGGCACGAGCCCCACCGCCACCGCAGCGATGCAACAACAACTCATCACCCTGCTCGACTCGCTGGCTCGCAACAACTTCAACGCCGTCAACTTCCAGGTGCGCTCGATGTGCGATGCCATGTATGAGTCGAGCTATGAGCCCTGGTCCAGCTACCTCACTGGCTCGCGCGGCGCGACGCCGGGATTCGATCCGCTGGCATTCTGTGTCGAGCAGTGCCACAAGCGCGGCATGGAGTGCCACGCATGGGTCAACCCCTACCGCTTCAGCACCGGCAGCGACTGGAACTGCCCCCAGGATCAGGAACTCAAGAACGATGGCTGGCTGCTCACCTACGGCTCGACCATCATCCTCGACCCTGCCCAACCACGCGTCATCGAGCGCATTGTCAATGTGTGCAAGGAGATCATCACCAAGTATGATGTCGACGGCATCCTCTACGATGACTACTTCTATCCCAACGGCATACCCAGCAACAGCAGTGCAGGCGACTATCAGGAGTGGCAGCAGAGTGGCACCACCATGAGCATCGGTGACTGGCGGCGCGACAACGTCAACCGCATGGTCAAGGCGGTCTACGACATGATTCAGCAAGAGCGGCCCGAGGTGAGATTTGGCATCTCGCCCGCCGGCGTGACTTGCACCAGCCAGGCCGTAGCCGACTCGCACGGCGTGGAGCGCAGCAGCGGCAGCGACTGGCAGTACAACGGCATCTTCAGCGACCCGGTTCAGTGGTATGAGGATAAGAGTGTGGACTACATCTCGCCCCAGATCTACTGGCACATCGGCAACAGTGCTGCCGATTATGGCCAATTGGCACCCTGGTGGAACCGTGTCGCCCATCAGTTCGGGCGACACATGTTTGTCTCACACAGCATCTCGTCGCTCAAGAGCAGCAGCTATGGCAGCGACAACCCCGAGCCGTCGATGACTGCCAGCAACGACTACGACGAGTATGCCAATGAGGTCGAACTGATGCGCACCACCAACGAGGACGGTGCCATGGGCTCAATCTTCTATAGCACCAGGTACATCTACAACCTGGGGGCTGCCGAGTCGTTCGGCCACTACCTCAAGCGCGTGGTCTATCAGCGACCCGCATTGCCACCTGCCATGCCCTGGAAGGCAGGCAGCGATCCGGGTCCGGTCACCGACCTGAGCATCGACGGCGACCTGCTCTCGTGGCAGGGCCACGAGGGGGTGCGATACACTGTCTATGCCTTCCCGGCCAGCATGGCTCGCGATCAATTTAGCCGCGAGGGCGAGTTCCTGCTGGGCATGACCTACGACACCCACTTCACCATCCCCACCGACCTGCTGGCCGACTACCAGTATGCCGTGTGCGTGCTCGACCGCGTGGGCAACGAGTACGACCCCGTCTTTCTGGGTGATGCGCTCGACCCGCTGCCCTCACCCGTGCTGCTCGAGCCGGCCGCGGGAGCCTCGCTCTACAACCCGTTTGACTTTCGCTGGCAGGCAGTCGACGGTGCCACCCAGTACACCGTCGAGGTTGCACAAGATGCCTCGTTCGACCTGATCAAGGAGCGCATCACAGTCACCGACACTGTGTTGTCGAGTGCACAGATGACCCACCTCACCAGCGGCGAGACCCAGTACTGGCGGGTACTTGCCGGTGGACAGGGATATGCCAATGGCGTGAGCGAGCGTCGGGCATTCGTGCCGCAGTTGCTGGTCATCACCGCGCCCTATGACGGCCAAATCGGGCTATCCACCACGCCCACCATTGCCTGGAACGTGCCCGACGACCTCACCGAGGCCACCGTCACCATCACCGACCACCCGCAACAGGGCACCGAGGTCTACACCGCTCGTGCTGCAGGTGGCACGTTGACGGTGCCCGAGGGGCTGCTGGCTCCCGGCAGCAAGTATTATGTCACGGTTTCGCTCACTCACAACTTGCTGCAACAGACCTCGCCGGCGGTGTCGTTCACCACCCAGTTTGCCGTGCCCAGCTTTGTATGCCCGGTCGATGGTGGCGCGCTCTACAGCGACGACTACATCGTCATCCAGCGGCAGAGCGAGGCGGTGGCCTACACCTACGAGGTGTCGACCTCGCCCACCACATGGGGCCGCACACGCCTCATCGAGACACTGAACGACGGCTCGTGCCAGAGCACCAAGCCGGCCGGCGAACTCAAGGTGAACAACAAACTCATGGTCGACGGGACCACCTACTATGCCCGCGCCAAGTTGACCTATCTCGACGAGGAAAACGTGCGCCGCACCACCGATTATTGCCCGGTCATTGCCTTTGTCTATCACGCGGGCACTCGACCCGTGGGCATTGTGGGCGATGTTGACTTCAATGGCATTGTCGACATTGCCGATGTCAATGCTGTGATCAACGTCATGCTGGGCAAGGATGACGGCTCGATGCTACAAGCCGATGTCACTGGCGACGGCATGGTCGACATCACCGATGTCAATGCCGTCATCAATGTCATGCTGGGCAAGTAGGGGCTAGAATCGAGGGGCTAAAGGATAGGGTCTAGATTGTCTAGAATTTCTAGATAGTCTAGACCGTCTAGATAGTCTAGAACTTCAAGGTTGTCTAGACGAGAGCCTGAGGGCTCAGCTGCCATAGCCGTTGATGCGGCGATAGTTGTTGGGCGAGACACCAAAGTGCTTCTTGACATACTTGCCGAAGAACGACAGGTTGTCAAAGCCCATGCTGGCGGCAATCTCCTTGATGGTCATGTCGCTATAGAGGAGCAACTGCTTGATGCGGTTCACCACACTCTGCGTGATGAGCTCGCTGGCTGTCTTGCCAGATTGCTGGCGGCATACTGAGGTGAGATACTTGGGCGAGACACACAGGGCATCGGCATAGGCCTGCACGCTGCGGGCCCGCTTTTCGTTGGCCAGCATGACCACAAACTTGCGATAGAGTTTGTCGCCCTGGCGCAGCATGAGGCCCGTGCCGATGTCGAGGTGACGGCTCATGCTGCTGAAGATGTCGTAGATATAGGCCCGCAGAATGCTGATCATGGTTTCGCGGCCAAAGTTCAGGTCGGCATGCTCCATCTTGAACTTGGCCAGTTCATAGTACTTGACCATCAGTGTGATCTCGTCCTGGCTGAAGTGCATGACGGGCTCCTGCTTGATTTGCATCATGGTCTCGAACAGACTCTTGTTGACAAAGTCGAATGCCACCTCTCGGTTAAAAGCACAAATGACGCACCTGAAGTCACGGGTGTGCGTGTAGTGATCGACCACCGAGTTGGTGTCGACAAACAGTCCGTCGTTGCGCTTCATGTGTTGTGTGGTGCCATTGAGGTTGAGCGTCAACTCACCGTTGAGGCAAAAGACAAAGGCGAAGAAGTTGACCTTGAACACATTGCCCAGATTAGGAATGGACGTGATGTTATCGGCGAACAGCAACTCGTCGTCGGCATAGTTCACCTTATCGTAGATGCGGGGAGCATTCTGTAAGTCGATTTCAGGTATGGCAGTTGATTTTTTCATTTTCTCATCATCTATTACGGTTTTCGGTGCAAAGTTACAGAAAAAAACTGTAACTACCAAAAAAACTCAGCCAATTGAGGGGCTGGCACGCCCCCCCTGAGCGCCAATGCGCAAGCAACCTCCACACTCGTCGACCCCGATAGCAAAAAACAAGGGCTGCCTAACCTCACGGTCGGGCAGTCCCACAATTGATAAAAACTATTACTATTACAAATCTATTCTATTATTGTCAACAAATAAAACTACTGACATTACTTGATAACCTTGGTGGTCGATGTCGTGCCATCGGTGTAGCGCGTCACCACGATGTTCACACCCTGCCACGGAGTCACCGAAGGCAGACCCATCGTGTTGTAATACATCACACCACTCACCTCGCGGTCAGGATTCACGCTAGAAACACCAGTGATAATATCACTTGTTAGTGTCTTAGTGATTTTGTAGTCTGCCACATAGAACTGACCATTCTCACTTGTGAGTGTTTCAGCTTCGGCGCGTGGAGCCTTACTCTTAGTGTTATTAACGCTATAGTAGAAGCGAACTGTATAATCTACATTGACATTAAGGGGTGTTATTGCTCCAAACAAACCTCTCTTTTCATTAAGCACTATCTTAGTGCCATCATGCTTGGTCTGTTCGCCCCAATTGTAAGTGTTTTCACCTACATCGTAGGGGTTCTGCTTAGCATCCTGTTGCATATATTCATCAAATAGGAAGCCACCGTTCATATTACGAGTGATGTCATATTCCTCACCAATGATGGCTTTAACATCCTCAACATCAAGAACTCGCCAGTTGCGCCAACCAATGTTAGTGTACTTCTTGTCGTCAGGCAGAGTAGCAGTGGCTGTCATTGTCTGGAGATAATAGGCATAAGTTGCCTCGTCTGTTGTCCAAGTATATGTAGAACGCTCCGGATCATCTGCAGTTAAGTCCAACTTAGGAATACCCACACGTTTGATGTCGGCACCATAGGTGTTGTAGTCTTCACGATTTTCATCATTCGGCTTAACCATGATGACAGGGACATAGCCATACGAGCCAGCACTCTCAAGCGCATTGTGGTCGATAAAGTCGTACGCTGTGGGCTCTGTATTTCCAACAGTCTGCATATCGCTTGACTTTTCGGCGAGTTGGTTGACCTCATACTGGCCATTACCTGTAGATTGGGCGTAAGCAATCTTTTTAGCCTTGTCCAGACCCATCTTCGGGTCACGATACAACTCGTAGCGATAAATCAGGTTCATGGCATTGTTGTCAAGCGTGACATTGATCTTGTTCAGGTCAGTTGCAATGGTGCCATCCTGATTGAACGTGATGTGTGCGGGCAGCAAAGTAGACACATCATTTTTATTGTCATTGACAACTTGATCGAGTACATAACCATTGTTGTAAAGGCTGTAATTGCTCTTGAACACGGGGATGTCCTCATTGTTACTGTTCACTTCTTTCGATTTGTTGCCATCATTGTCAATTTCAAACTCTATTGCTGCAGTAAACTTGACATAATAGGTATATTTGTCGGGATGGTCGTTATTTGCGGTATAACCACGGAAGCAGTCAAGCAGTTCAAGACCATCTTTACCAAAGTAAACCGCATTCTCGGCTGGTTGGCTTTCGGCATTTTCGGTATACAAGTAGCCACTAGTGACTTGTTTCTTGTCTGTGAATGGAATATCACCCTTCTGGCCTTCGTATGAGATGGTGTACGGGATACGATAGCGTTGTTTGCCTTCGAATGTTACAGGTGTGGCTTCCCATTCACCAAACACCATATTAGCAAATCTGATTGTGTTTGTCTTGCCATTGTCGTTGTAGGCACGATAGACCTCAATGCTCGTTCCGTTAGTCAAGTAATTCTGATAGATTGAGTTGCCGATGCCATTCTCAATCTTGACAGAGTTGCAGTACTGGTTGTATTCATTGCCAAGAAGCGGGTCGTTGTCGCCGTTGGGGTAATACTTGCTGTAATAGTCGGTGCCAATCTGCAACGACAGACGCTCGTGCTTGTCATAGCCAGGAATGATGGCATCTGCAGGCTCGTAGCACTGGATGGGAGGATAGGTGGCAGCAATAGGTTTGCCGATGACTATATAGGTCAACTTGCGACCCGACTGATATTGCTCAACAGTCAGTGCTTCAGAGTTGTCCTCGATGGTCCAAGTTGTTTGCTTAACGCCTTTGCCATAGATAGGATTGCCATCGGCATCAACCTCACCACCAATGCGCACCTTTGAACCATCGGGCTTTACTTCATAGATCCAAAACTCTTGTTCCAAATCCTCGGCGGTGAGTTTCTTCATGGTAGTTTCCCAACTCAAATCAATCTTCCAGGTGTGCTCTTCGTATTCACCTTCACCCACATACACGGGCGTGGCAGTCAGGTCAATACGGTACCAAGAAGTCTTGGGACCATACTCCTGATTATATTGACCAAACTCAGCATAACCACCATTATGGTCGTTGTCATAGAAGCCATCGAAAGTTTTTAGATTAGTTTCGGTTAGGTAAGAAGTCCCATTATAATACTCTTCTTCTTTATATATTTTTCCATTACAGCCAAAGTAGTAATTATTCAGCCATGTTCCCAAGTCGTAATTCATTATACGACCATCAAAAGAAACATTCTGCTGCGAACAAGTGAACCCAACCCAACTGTTTGCTAATACCCATTTTTCACCATTATCTTCCCAATATGCCAATCTCTTGTCAGGGATAAAGAACTGGAGGCCTGTGACGTTTTTGGGGTCAGAACCACGCTTACCAGACATCGAGAAGAAATGCTCCACATCAATCACTGAGTTACAGTCATGCTGGATGGGGAACTCCTCACCCTGTTGCAACTTCTTGTAGAAGTCGGCCACGTCCGATGACGCGTCGTCAGTCTGGCCATTTGTGGGGCTGAACTGCTCAAACATGCGGCCAAAGGGTGCCAAGATTGCCGCATCAGCACGATCGCCATGGTAAGAGTCACGAGCCTGTCCCTTGGAGAGGAAGCAAAGACGGTCCAATCCAGCACCATCACCCAGCACAAACAGCGTGCCTGCGGGATAGTTGGGGTCATTGGAATTCTCATTCAGTCGCATGCCATCGGTGAGCAATTGCACATACTGGATAGAACCATCAATGTATGTGCGCAAAGCATCACGGTCTTGAGCGTCGAAATATAGCGGGTCTACGATTTTCTCTTTTTTATCATCCCATCGTTTCTGCCAAGTCGACTTCACGGCTACCAACAACACAGTGTAGCCCTCCTCCTTGGGTTTGAAAGTATTGTAGTCGGTATACAAGTCGGCAGTACCAACGATATTCCATCCGCCAGCGATGCCACCATAATAGACAGGACGAGTGCGCTTGCTCAAATTGCTACCATTCGTCTCGCCATAACCAGCATAGTAAATGCCAGGGATATTTTTATCGGTATAGACCTTGGTGAGCAATGCGATAATCTGATCAGGATCAGTAGCCTTGTCAGTCAGTTTGCTCGTTTTTTCAATTCCAGTACTTCTTTCTACCCACTTGTAGTCAAACTGTTCTTGTTCATACCAGGCCTTGTCGTGAGTGACATTGATGCCTTTGAGCAAGTCCTGCTGGGCTGTGGCATTCTGTGCGTTCACTCCAAGCCAAGAGATGGAGGCTAATGCGGTGAGCGTCAGTAGTTTTAATTTTAGTCTCATAAGTTTTTAAGTTTTATTGTTGAATAGCATAATAAGTTTTAATCTCATTGGCATACCGCTCATGAGGGCGTTGATAACGCGTTGGATGAATTTTGCCGCGAATGATCCTTGATAATTATTCGTAAAAATCAAGCAATGGATAGTAATATGTTTTAATCGCTCATCGTAGCAATGTGTTACTAAGACATGTTATCCATGCCATGCCGTAGCGTCAGGTTGTGTTAATGAAAAAATGTTTTAATCATTTTTCTTCACTGTGCCTAGCCGGTCGCGTCGTCGCTGGACTCTTGTCCCCGTCGATCGGGACATCGCCACCTTATATTATATAGCAACCACGCATGCCGCTCGAAGCCAGTGTCCGCCATCACCCCAGGCAGGATTACGGCCTATCAGTAATTTTGGACTGCAAAGTTAGTGAAAACACCAAAGACAACAACCTATTTGCACAAAAGTTGCGCATATTCTACCAATTTTCACACCCTTTGGGACACCACTCCGATATTTCCTAGACATAATCACCTTTATTGAATTGATAATTGTGAATTGAAAATCACGTTCGTTCGAGTTCGTTGTTTATTTTACAGACATAAGAACAAGAGAACTAAATTCAAGCAATTCGTAGTTTGATATCAAGAACAGGAGGTTATCTACCCGAATTACCATGAATTTAAAGAATTTATTGTTCGTTCGAGTCCGTTCGAGTTCGTTGTTTTATTTTACAGACATAAGAACAAGAGAACTAAATTCAAGTAATTCGTAGTTTGATATCAAGAACAGAAGGTTATCTCCACGAATTACCATGAATTTAAAGAATCTATTGTTCGTTTGAGTGCGTTCGAGTTCGTTGTTTATTTTACAGACATAAGAACAAGAGAACTAAATTCAAGCAATTCGTAGTTTGATACCAAGAACAGAAGGTTATCTACCCGAATTACCATGAATTTAAAGAATGGGAGTTAGATACGAGTTGTCCTCCAATTAGTATTTTATTTTTTGGTGAGGAAGCAGCGTCACCGGAGGCGACAATTTAAGTAACCGAGGGTGGAGCGAAGCGACACCTTCGGCTACTGGCATACTAAATATCTCGCTGAAAGCGAGTACCTTGTCGCGAAAACCAAATGCTCGCCTTCAGCGAGGATAATAGTTTGCATTCTGTCCGAGGGTGTCGCAAGCGACACCCTCGGTTACTCAACTCAGTCGCTTTCAGCGACAAAGAATACCCTGGGGACAACTGGCATATAGTTGCCTAAAGAATTTATTGTTCGTTTGAGTTTGTTTTGTTCGTTGTTGTCTTAGAAGAGCATGAGTTGAATGAGATGAGGCGAATAAATAATTCTTAATTCTAAATCGTTAATCGTGAATTGTCGATTAAAAGTAGTACCTTTGCAGTCGCAAATCAATCCAACCGTAGTGATGACCGAGAAATTTGAAATGGTGGCTAAGACCTTCCAGGGGCTGGAAGGGGTGCTTGCCGACGAGTTGCGCTCGCTGGGCGCTGAGAATGTGACCGAGGGTGTGAGAATGGTGTCGTTTGATGGCGACAAGGAGTTGATGTATCGAGCCAACTTCTGTCTGCGCACGGCCCTGCGTGTGCTGAAGCCCTTCTACAAATTCCGCTCGACCGATGCCGACGACCTGTATGAGCAGGTCAAGCGCTATGACTGGTCGTCGGTGATGAAGGTTGGGCAGACATTTGCCATCGACTCGACGACCAATGGCGAGGAGTTTCGCCACTCGCGCTTTGTGACCTATCGCGTGAAGGATGCCATCGCCGACTACTTCATGGATCACGAGGGCCGTCGCCCCAGCATCCGCGTGACTAACCCCGACATCCGTCTGGATGTGCACATCAACGGCGACCAGGTGACACTGTCGCTCGACTCGAGCGGCGACCCGCTATACAAGCGTGGCTGGCGCGTGGCACAGACCGATGCCCCCATCAACGAGGTGCTTGCCGCCGGCATCATCCGCCTGAGCGGCTGGGACGGCCAGTGCGACCTGGTGGACCCGATGTGCGGCTCGGGCACATTCCTGGTCGAGGCTGCGCTCATCGCCTGCAACATCAATCCCGGCGTGTTCCGTCAGGAATATGCTTTCCAGAAGTGGGAAGACTATGATGCCGACCTGTTTGACACCATCTACAACGACGACAGTCAAGAGCGTGAGTTTGAGCACAAAATATACGGTTCGGACATCGACGCCAAGGCCATAGCCATCAGTCGTGCCAACGCCAAGGCTGCCGGCGTGATGAAATATATCGAACTAGAGCGCCGCGACCTGGCCGAGATCGAGCAGGCGCCCGAGCACGGCTATCTCATCACCAACCCACCCTACGACCAGCGTTTGCGCCTGGAGGATGCCGAGGCATTCTACGGCATGATTGGCAGCAAACTCAAGCACGTGTTCCGCGGCTACCACGCCTGGATCATCGGCTACAATCGCGAGCACTACGACAAGATCGGGCTGCGTGCATCGGTACACTACCCGTTGTTCAACGGCTCGCTGGAGTGCGAGTTGCGCGAGTATGTCATCTTCGATGGTAAATATGAGGACATGCGCAGCCGTGGCGAGAGCATCAAGAACGAGGACTTTCATGGCAGTGAGGACCGCCGCAACCTGGTGCGCCGCGAGTTTAAAGAGACATTCGCCCGCGAGGAGGGCGACGAGAGCATAGAGCACCGTCCACGGCAAGAACGCCGTGACGAGCGGCGCCAGCACCGTGATGGCGACCGGCCACACTTCAAGCGTGATGGCGACCGTCAACGCCGCGACGGCGACAAGCCACACTACGGCCGACGCGATGGCGACCGTCCGCGCCGTCATGACGGTGACCGGCCACCCTACAGACGCGATGATGACCGCCCGCACCGTGATGGCGGCGAGCGTCGCAAGCCGTCGTTCACACCTGGCCAGGGGCCCACGCTGGGTGCCGACAAGGAGGTGCCCATCATCCACGGCCGCCGCAAGAGCTGGAAGCGCCGCGACCTCCCCGAGGATGGCGAGCAATGATGTTGAGTGACGAGTTGCGAGGAATCGAGGAATCGAATAGTCGAGTAATCGAGTAATCGAAGAGACGAGTGATCGAAACATGTGGGGACGCAGCATTGTCGCCAACCAAGTGAAAACTCTTAATTCTAAATTCTTAATTCTTCATTAATAAAGAAGTGAACATTTTACTGCTTGGGTCGGGTGGCCGTGAGTGCGCCATCGCCTGGAAATTAAGCCAAAGCCCACGATTGGGCAAGTTGTATATCGCTCCCGGCAACGCCGGCATGGCACAGTATGGCACGTTGCTGCCCATCAAGCCCATGGACTTCGGTGCCGTGGGTCAGGCCGCTATCGACCACCAGATTGACATGGTGGTCGTGGGCAGCGAAGACCCGTTGGTGGCAGGCATTGTCGACCACTTCAAGGGAGATGAGCGGCTAAGCCACATCATGATGGTTGGCCCCAGCGCCGCCGGTGCCCAACTGGAGGGCAGCAAGGACTTTGCCAAGGGCTTCATGCAGCGGCATGGCATCCCCACGGCGCAGTATCTGAGCGTGACCCACGACAATCTGGACGAGGGATTACGCTTCCTCGAGGGTCAACAGGCACCCTATGTGCTCAAGGCCGACGGTCTGGCAGCCGGCAAGGGAGTGCTCATCATCGACGACCTGGACGAGGCCAAGCGTGAACTCAGCGCAATGCTCGACGGCAAGTTTGGCAAGTCGAGCGCAACGGTGGTCATCGAGCAGTTCCTTAAGGGCATTGAGTGCTCGGTGTTTGTCGTCACCGACGGCAAGGACTACCGCCTGCTGCCCGTTGCCAAGGACTACAAGCGCATTGGCGAGGGTGACACGGGCCTGAACACAGGCGGCATGGGCTCGGTATCGCCCGTGAGTTTTGCCGACGAGGCATTCATGGACAAGGTGCGCACTCGCATCATCGAGCCGACCATCGCCGGCCTGCAAGCCGAGGCCCTACCCTACTGCGGATTCATCTTCTTCGGCCTGATCAACGTGGGCGGCGACCCACTGGTCATCGAGTATAACGTGCGCATGGGCGACCCCGAGACCGAGAGTGTGATGCCACGCCTGGCAAGCGATCTGGTCGACCTACTGGAGGCTGCCGCCACAGGGCACATTGCCGATGTGGAAGTCGCCATCGACCCGCGCTATGTGGTGACGGTGATGATGGTGAGCGGTGGCTATCCCGGCAGTTATCCCAAGGGCAAAGTCATCACGGGCATCAGTCAAGTGCAGGACAGCATTGTCTTCCACGCCGGCACAGCGCTAGATGGCGAGGGCCAACTGGTGACCAACGGCGGTCGTGTGCTGGCCGTGACCAGTTATGGCACGACGCAGGCCGAGGCACTGGAGCACTCGTTTCAGAGCGTGCAGCGCATCCACTTTGACGGCAGTTACTACCGCCGCGACATCGGATTTGACCTGTAGAAATTGGTTGTCGGTTATCAGTTGTCGGTTATCGGTTGTCGGTTATCGGTTGTCGGTTGTTGCTGAAAAACTGAAAACCGAGAACTGAAAACCGAAAACCAAAAAAATTCTTTCGATTCAATTGAAGAGAGACGAGCAATATATTGACTTGCTGAATGGGCGCACCTTCATGACACTCACAGGCATCCTGCTGGCCATCATGGCAGTGACGGCCAGTGGTCGCGTGCCTGTTGCCCAGGCCGGTAGCGGCATCTTCTTTGAGATGCCCAATGTGCTGGTCGAGCCAGGTCTGCCCTCTGCGTTGATCAATGTGGCATGCCTTGTGGGCATCGGCGCACTGATGCTGCTGGTCAACAAGGTATTCAGTTTCGTGCGGTCGATGACGTGCATCTTTGTCTCGGCGTTCTTCTTGCTTGAGTTTGCCGTGCCTGTCACGAGCAGCGTGTTCAACACAGGTACTGCATTGTGCTTGATTTTGGTGCTGGGTGTGTTGGCACTGTTCGCCAGTTATGAGGACTTGCACTCGCAAGGCCGCATCTACCTGACCATGACCATATTGGCCGCAGCCTGCATGTGGCAATGGGCGTTCTTGATTCTTATTCCCGCTTTTGCCATCGGGTTCATCTATATGCGCGCGATGGACTTCCGCGGCTTCTTGGCCTTGCTGCTGGGCCTGGCCACACCGTTCTGGGTAGTCATCGGGCTAGGCATCGTCAACCCGCTGACCGACTTCAAGCCACTTGAAATCAATGCCGTGTGGACGACCCTGGACTTGTCGCAGATGCGTCTGCTGGTGACCTGGGCCGCCATTGTGGCAGTGCTGTCCATCATCCTGACGGTAATGAATCTGACGACCATTCTCAACTATCGACTTCAGTTTCGTGTCTACAACGCTTTCTTCATTGTGGTGACGCTGCTCAGCGTGCTGGCCATGTGCATCGACTACCGCGACATGGTGGTGTTCATGCCGCTGCTCAACCTGTGCCTGGCCATCCAGATAGCGCACTCGTTCACGCTCAGCACCCAGCCCAAGCGCCACTACCTGATGTGGCTCTTTGTAGCCGCCACCCTGGCCGTCGGCATCAGTACCCTCACCCTGTAATCTCCAATCACACAAACGCAAAAAACAATTTGGTTTGCATTCTATTTGCTCAATTTTTTAGTACTTTTGTGCCCAAACATAAACAATCGATCATGAGAAAGAAGATTCTTCTATTATTGACAGTGGCACTGTGCACAATCACCGCGGGCGCGGGAGTCAAGGACGACTTCAAGCGCGACATCCGCCAGAGTGCAGGCAACTACTGGGCCTATCCCGACAAGGATCTGCCCGATGTGGGGGCTTACCCCGACGGCTACAAGCCGTTCTTCATCAATCACTATGGCCGCCACGGCAGTCGCTGGCTCATCGGCAAGCACTTGTATAATTTTCCTGTCGAACAACTGGAGAAGGGTGAACGCAACGGCAAATTAACCAAGCGTGGACGCGAGGTGCTGGCCATCCTGCGTGAGTTGCGTGCCAGCGCACAAGGGCGCGACGGAGAGTTGAGTGACATCGGAGCCGAGCAGCATCAGGGCATTGCCCGCCGCATGTATGCCAACTTTCCCGAGGTGTTTGCCGGAGATGCCGCAGTGCGCGCCCGCTCGACCATCGTCATCCGCTGCATCCTGTCGATGCAGAACGAGGTGGACGTGCTCAAGAGCCTCAATCCGCAACTGCGCATCACCACCGACGCCAGCCAGGCCGAGATGTACTACATGAACTATGACGACCCTGTGGTCAAGCCACTGCGAGAGAGTGCCTACAAGCACTTCGACCCGATGAAGGCCAAACTCATCAAGCCCGAGAAGTTCCTCGCTCGACTATTCAGCGACAAGAAGTTTGCCCGCGACAGCATCAAGGGACAGGACCTGATGATTGACCTGTTTGACGTGGTGGGCAACATGCAGAGCCATCACCAGTGGGAAAAGACCGACCTGTATGACCTGTACTCACTGGACGAGGCGACCAACGTGTGGCGCTACAACAATCTGCGCTGGTATGTGTTCAGCGGCGAGACCCCGCTCACACAGTGCCGCGTCGACTTCATGGAGGCCAACCTGCTGCGCAGTTTCATCGAGGATGCCGATCAGGCTATTCTCGAGGGCCGCAACCAGGCTAGCCTGCGATTTGGACACGAGAGTGTGGTGCTGCCACTGGTGTGCCTGATGGGCATCAACGGTGCTGACTACCAGACCACCGACCTCGAGACACTGGATCGCTACTGGCAGAGTTACAAAATCTTCCCCATGGCCTGCAACCTGCAGATGGTCTACTTCAAGCCAGTCGATGGCAAGGGTGACATTCTGGTCAAGGTCTTGCTCAATGAGCGTATTGCTACCCTGCCCATCAAGACTGATTGTGCGCCCTACTACCGATGGAATGACGTGCGTGACTACTATATGGACAAACTTTCACGACAACCCTTTATCCCCTCAGTAATCGAATAATGAAACGACTGATTATACCCCTGATGTGTGCCTTGGCATGGACGAGCATGCTCTGGGCCGCCAATCCGCAAGTCGACATCATTGCCAACTATGACCGTTGCGGCAGCAACCACTATGCCTACCCCATTCCCGGTGACCAATCGGTGCCCACGCTAACCGATGCCCCTGCAGGCTATAGCCCCTTCCTCATTGAGCACTATGGTCGCCACGGCAGCCGATGGCTCACCAGCGCCAATGGCTATCAGAGCCCCATTCGCGTGCTTGAACGCGGCAAGAAGGCAGGCAAACTGACCCTTGTGGGCGAACGCCTGCTCAAGGATTTGCAGCGGGTGTGGCTGCAAGCCGAGGATCGCGCCGGTGACTTGAGTGATGTTGGTGCCGAGCAACACCAAGGCATCGCTCAGCGCATGGTCAATAATTTCCCTACAGTGTTCGGCACTGATGCTGTGGTCGATGCACGCTCAACCGTGGTGCTGCGCTGCATCCTGTCGATGCAGAACGAGACAATGATGCTGCGAGCCGCCTACCCACAAATGCGCATCACCACCGACGCCAGTTATCACGACATGTACTATATGGGCTGGGGCTATGGCGAGGACACACTAGCCAACCACATCCGCAAGGAGGTGGACGTGTTCACCGATAGCCTGTATAATGTCCATATCAATACCAGTCGTTTCATGACCATGCTGTTCACCGACACCATCGGCATGAACTTCAAGCCAGGTGCCGATGTGTCATTCATGCGCAACGTGTTCAATGTTGCAGGGTCGCTACAAGGCCACCATGTGTTTGACGGCTGGTCGATGTATCACTATTTCACTAATGACGAAATCTTTGAGTTGTGGCGACTGCGCAACATCTACTGGTACACACATTGGGCCAACTCGCCCGTAAACGGCAATCGCATGCCGTTTATCGAGCGGGCATTGCTGCGCAACATGGTCGAGAGTGCCGACCGCGCCATCGATGACGGCCGCAAGGGTGCTGACCTGCGATTCGGTCACGAGACCTGCCTGTTGCCGCTGGCGTGCTTGATGGAACTGGACAGTGTCAACCTGTCGACCAACGACCTCGACAACCTGCATCTACACTGGCAGGACTATAACATCTTTCCCAAGGCTTGTAACATACAGATGGTTTTCTACCAGCCCATGAACGGCAAGGGTGACATTCTGGTTAAGGTACTTCTCAACGAACATGAGGCCACACTGCCCATCCAGTGCGTTGAGGGTCCCTACTGCCGTTGGAAAGACCTGCGCGACTACTACCTGCGCAAACTCGACAGGGTGATTAATTGGTAAACGGAGAACACGCTCTTCACATAGCACAAAAAAAGCAGGAGGCTGGATTCACATCCGGCCTCCTGGTGTTTGATAAAACCCATTCCATGGTATTAATGAAACAAGCCTAAAACAATCTTACTTTTCAATGATGTATTTGCGACTGCAAAGTTAATCAGAAAATTCCAATTGACAAGGCCTAACACCAATAAAAAGGGTTTTTTTGAAGAATTTTTAATACTTTTTCAGCATTTTACCCCGAAATGAGCGCAAAAAAAGCTCTTTCCCCGCCCAAGAAGCAATAATACCTAGCCGATTTTTGAGTCGTACATTCCTGTCGAAGATACACACCCGACGCAGACGACAGATATTGCGCCAACAACGGTCGACGACCGGCTTGTACTGTTCCTCATCGGGACAAAGCAACAAAATATTGAACGACGCGCTGAGCAGTCGAGACTGAATGGCTGGCAAAAATTGCGGATTCTCGCGAGCTACTCTGCCCTCCAGTTGCTCGAGAATGTCGAGCACATCGGTCCGCTGCTTGGTGAAATGCCCCGTGATGCTGGACTCATGCTGCCTGTAGTGATAGACAATGTGGGTAGTGAATGCCACATTCCTCACCTGCATCAACAAGGGGTAAATAACAGCCATGTCCTCATAGAGCATACCCACAGGGAATCGAATCTCGCGAAACAGATCTGCACGGAACAACCTGCTGCACGCCGAGTTGTTGAGCGTGTCTTGATAGAACACGCGTTTAACGGCCTCGTCACGCGAAAACACCGTGATGCGGTTGTCACGGCCGTTGGGTGCCTGCGCGATAGCACTGTTATCGTCCTTGTCATCGAATACCCTCCATTGCCCTATGGCTATGTCACAGCCAGTTCTGCCCTTGACATCAACCAGAGTCTGAACACAGTCTTCTGCAATGTAGTCATCACCATCGACCATCAGCACCAGGTCGCCTGTCATCATGTCGAGAGCAGCATTGCGGGCATCGCTCAAGCCACCGTTGGCCTTGTGGATGACGTGCACGCGCGAGTCGCTGGCCGCCCACTCATCGCACAGTTGCCCACTGCCGTCAGTGCTGCCGTCATCCACTAGCAGGATTTCGAGCTGGGCATAAGTCTGACGCACAATGCTGTCAAGGCACTGCGACAAATATTGGGCCACATTATAGACTGGAACGATGACTGATACCGTCGGGTTCAATTGGGAGTAATCACTATATTAAAAGGGGAAAAAACCAATCAACGCACTTTCCACTCAAAGCCGTCCTTGGTGTCCTTGACATCAAAGCCAGCCTCGTTGAGGCGGTCACGGATGAGGTCGCTGGTTGCCCAGTCCTTATTGGCCTTAGCCTGACGGCGAACCTCCAAAAGCAAGTCTACCGCCTTCTGATAGGGTTCGAGGTTGACACCCTCACCACCACCAGCGGCATCATCACGCACACCTAACACATCGAAGAGATAGGTCTGGAACGTGGCCTTCAACTGGTCGATGTCAGTCTGCGACAATGCAATAGCCCCATCATTGGCCTGATTAATGACTTTGCAAGCATCAAACAGCGTGGCAATGACAATGGGCGTATTCAGATCATCGTTCATGGCATCGGCACAACGCTGAGCGTAGTTCTCGAGCGTGATTGTCGATTGCTGCGCAGGCTTGAGCGCCTGCAAGCGATGCCATCCATCCATGATGCGCTCGTAGGCTTTCTCGGCAGCCTGGAGTGCCTCGTTCGAGAAGTCGACCGTTCCACGATAGTGCGCTTGCAGAATGAAGAAACGAATGGTCATGGCAGAATAGGGCTGCGTGAGCAGCGGGTGATCGCCTGTGAAGAACTGCTCCAAGGTGATGAAGTTGCCCAGCGACTTGCCCATCTTCTGACCGTTGATGGTGATCATGTTGTTGTGCATCCAGTAGTGCACCATGTCATCGCCCTGGCTGGCCACAGCCTGTGCAATCTCACACTCGTGGTGCGGGAAGATCAAGTCCATTCCTCCACCATGTATATCAAAGTGGTCTCCCAGATACTTGCGTCCCATGGCCGTACACTCGCAGTGCCAACCGGGGAATCCGTCGCTCCACGGCGACGGCCAGCGCATGATGTGCTCGGGTTGTGCCTTCTTCCACAACGCAAAGTCGGCCTGATTTCGTTTCTCGCCCACACCTTCCAGTTGACGGCTGGCATCCTTGACCTCGTCAAGATTGCGTCCACTGAGTTTGCCATAATGATGATCGTGATTATACTTCTCGACATCAAAATAGACGCTACCGTTGCTCTCATAGGCATATCCATTGGCAAGAATCTGCTTGACCAGTTCCTCTTGCTCGATGATGTGCCCCGTAGCGTGAGGCTCAATACTGGGTGGCAACACATTAAGTTGGCGCATGGCATCGTGGTAACGGTTCACATAGAACTGCGCCACCTCCATGGGTTCGAGTTGCTCAAGACGCGCCTTCTTGGCTATCTTGTCTTCACCCTCATCGGCATCATGCTCCAGATGCCCCACATCAGTGATGTTGCGCACATAGCGCACCTTGTAGCCCAACTTCTGCAAGTAACGGAACAGGACATCAAACGTGATGGCAGGACGAGTGTGTCCCAGATGCGGATCGCCATAGACGGTAGGTCCGCAGACATACATGCCCACCCTGTCGGGATTGATGGGCGTGAAGACCTCTTTGCGCCGTGTGAGCGTGTTATATAGATATAACGCTTCCATCTTGTTAATGCTTTGAGCGATGGTATCACGCCTGCCCCTTGGGCAGAGGGAAGTCCATGATGCCGTCGTTGACATTGCCCTTGGGCTGACGAGGCTTAATCTCGCCAAAAGCGGCCTCATACTTGCGGATGTTCTCGTTCAAGGCCATCAGCAATTGCTTGGCATTCTCAGGAGTCATGATGATGCGGCTCTGAACACGTGCCTTGGGTGTGTTGGGGGCCATCAAAATCATGTCAAGGAAAAAGTCGTTTGGTCCGTGCGTAATCACAGCAAGGTTAGCATAACGTCCCTGCATCTCATCGGCGGGAACTTCGATTTGGATTTGGTTCTGTTTGTTTTCGTTAGCCATAATTGTTCTAAAAAATTATTGATATCTTTTTACTTAGTGAAATCATAGGTTTGTCGGCCAGGATTGGCGGCATCGTTCAGATGAACACGCATTGTGTGGCAGGTAGGTCGGTTCCACGCATTGCCCACATAGAACGAAGCATACGCTTCACGCCAGTGATAGGTGGTATCACCCAACGTGTTATTGACCAGATAGCAGTGAATCGTATCACGGCCGACAGTTGCGCTGTCAAGCAGCAGATAAAAGTATCTCGATTTGCCAGTGTACTCGGCCTGACAACGCAGATTCAAGTATCCACCAGTGCGCCAGATGCTCATCAGCTTGATCGGTTCCATCTGGTTGAGATATTCGGCAAGAGGCTTGACATTGTAGCGCAGCGAGTCACTCACGATGGTTGCCACGCCGTATGCCGCAATGCGACGCGTATTGCCTGCGGCATTGTCGGCCCAGTCGTAACGTAGCAATACACGTTGTCCGACTTTGACCTTAGCATCAAGTGCAATGTTGCTCAGCAGGGTGACCGATGCCGAGTCGTCGCGCCGCAACAGGTCGAATGTAGCCCCATTGCCTTCATTACCCAGATAAGTGACGATGTCGGTGCGGTAGTCGGTATAGCGGCGATCGATTTCTTCTTCACCACACGCCACCAGCACCAATGCCATCAGCCCTATCAGCCACACCAGATTCTTCATTGCTTACCATTCATTATTCATTCGTGATGATGCCATCGCGCATGCGCAACACACGGTCGGCCTCGTTAGCCAGCGTCTCGTCGTGGGTGACAATGACAAAGGTCTGCTGCATCTCATCGCGCAACTGGAAGAACAGTTGGTGCAATGCCTGCTTGTTGACCGTGTCCAGACTACCGCTCGGTTCATCGGCCAGGATGACCTTGGGCTGGTTGACCAGAGCGCGCGCCACTGCCACTCGCTGCCTCTCACCACCGGACAGTTGCGAAGGCTTGTGGTCGAGGCGGTCGGCCAACTTGAGGTATTCGAGCAATTTGCGAGCCCGATCATAAGCGACCTCGCGTTTAGCACCACCAATGAGTGCCGGGATGGCGACATTCTCAAGCATGGTGAACTCGGGCAGCAGTTGGTGGAACTGAAAAACGAATCCGATGTTGCGGTTGCGGAATTGTGCCAAATCCTTGCCCTTCAGTCCCAGCACATCCACGCCGTCATAGGTCACCTGCCCGCCATCAGGGCGGTCGAGTGTTCCAATAATCTGCAACAGAGTCGTCTTGCCTGCTCCGCTGGGCCCAACGATAGTGACCACCTCGGCCTCGCCGATAGTCACATCCACGCCCCGCAGCACCTCCAGGTCGCCATAGCGTTTGATGATATGTCTGGCTTCAATCATTTGTCAGTGTTGATGTTCTGCCCCAAAGCGAGGCAGAAACAACCCGCAAAGTTACAAAAAGAATCCCACACCGACAACTTTTACCCCAATTTTAGGATTAGACTTAAGAGATTGAAAGCCCGATAGCAGGAGAGGCGCGACGTACGGCGAATGGATTTGGTTCAAGGGAGGATTAGGTGGTGAGATAAGGAAAGCCCTCTGGGCTGGGGAGGCCAGAGGGCTTGGTTGGGGGTTTCCTGTTGGGGAAAGTTTACTTGATGACCTTGGTTGTGGTCTGGGTGCCGTCGACGAGAGTGGTGACGACGATGTTGACACCCTTGAAGGGCTTGTCGCTGATCTGACCCATGGCGTTGACGTAACGCACGCTGGCGACTCGAGCAGCATTGATGTCGCTGATACCGACGGTCGTCTCAGCCTCCATCACGATGTTGAGCGGGGTTTCAAAGTCCTCGACAGTAACGGTCTGATCTACATAGCCGTCCTTGGCAAAGGTTGCCTGATAGGTAGCGCCCTCGACCAGAGTGACATCAACACTATAGTTGCCCTGTGCATCGGTGACGGTGTTGTAGGTCACAGGCTGAGCATCGGCCAGCAGTGCATCGCCCTGTGCAGGTGCTGCGGTGACAGTGACGGTGACATTGACACCCTCGAGAGGCTCGTTCTGCTCATCAGTGACATTGCCTGCCAAGGTCTTGACCTCGGGCTGAGGCTCCTCACTATTTATCTTATAAATAAGGGTCATCTTGGGCGAGAACTTGCTATTCTCCATGCTCGAAGCGCCCCACTTGGCATAACTCACATATTGCTCCTGATTCTCTCCGTCGAAAGAAACCGAAGAGTAAGAGCCGGCCTGAACGATTTCGGTATTGACTACCAGCGTACCGCCGTTGTAGGTGTAGGGCTGGTCGAAGTCAATCTGGAGTTCGCGCGATCCACCTGACAGGACCACATCGCCCATGACATTCAGATCGGTCACCAGGTTGGTCGGTGCCTGATTTGCGTCTTCGACCTCAAACTGGTCGAAGTCAACCTCTGCAAGGCTGAGTTGAAGTGTGGCGTTGACAGCGGGTAAGTTGCTACGGCCATAGAACTTGATGCCAATGATCTGTGCACCCTCGATGCCTTGCAGCTTGTCGGCACTATAGAGCATCTGAGCCATAGTCCCTTGAGTATCGGTATAGGTACCCTTGTAAGGATAGTTCATGGCATAATCCCCACCATCGCACACAGTCATCTCAAATTCCAGCGACGAGATACCGGTGACACTGATAGTCTGGACACCAGCCTGTCCGCAGTCGATGGTGATCTCATCATCAAATGTGCCCTCCTCAGTGGGCGCGAAGGTGATAGGAATCTGCACCGACGCCCCAGGAGCGAGTTCGGCAGCCTCGAGCACAGCGCTGAAGGGTGCGTTGACGCTAGTGATTGTCGGGGTGAAGGGGTTGAGTCCACGGTTGGTCAAGGTGACAGTCTGCTCCATGGTGCTATTGGGTGCAATCTTGCCGAAGTCGATTGACTTGGGATTGACGCGAGCCAAGTAGTCTTGATTGGTCAACTCATAGATAATCGTGGTCATAGGCATAAACCTCTCGGCCGAAGTGCGTGACATGGCCACATAATCGGTCGTGCTGTTGCCCTTGAAATAAGTGCTCGAATAAGAGCCACTTGTGGTAACCATCGTCTCAAAGACCAAGCCCCCACCATCGTAGGCGAAAGGCTCGTCGAAAACGAGAGTAAACTCCTGTGCCTGATACTCGGGCGATGGGACATTGGTTGCCACAACGGTGAGACCTGTGGCAGCAGGTCCTGAACCTGTAGTGTAGGGATTAGCCTCGACAGCACCCATCGACAACTGGAAGAGTGCATCCTTGAAGTTCACCGAGTTGCAGTAGAATTTCATGCCCGTGATAACTGCTCCAGCAGGCAGATCGATCAAACTATCGGCATCGTAGTACACCTGACTGATGGTGCCCTCGGTGTCGACATAGAGCCCGTTGATGGGCACACGGCTATTGGTTGCGTCGCTGACGTAACCGATGGTCAACTCGTCGGCGCTCATGCCCATGGCACAAGCAGCCAACATCATGATTGAAAGTAATAATTTCTTCATAGTACAAAATAGAATTGAATGGATAACATAAAAAATATTTGTGGCGGCAAAGATAACAAAAAATCAATGCCACCACAAACATTTTTTCAAAGAATTATCACTTCTGCTAGAAAAATGCCTCCACACGGACAATTCTGATGTGATTTTGCAAGCAAGGGACTAATCATAGCCACATTGCGTTATCAAATTGCATTTTTCGTCCAGGTCACTCCTATTTGAGAGTGAAAGATTGGGTCTGGAGATCGCGACTGTTGGGACCGACCATGAGTTGGAACTCACCGGGCTCGCAGTCGTAGACCAGGTCGGCGTTATAGAATTTGAGCAGGTCGGGAGTGATGTCGAAGGTGACCTTGCGGCTCTCGCCGGGCTTGAGAGTGATGCGCTCAAATCCCTTGAGTTCCTTAACCGGACGGGCAATCGAGCCCACCATGTCACGGATGTAGAGTTGGACCACCTCGCTGGCCTCGCAACTGCCCGTGTTGGTGACAGTGACACTGGCGGTGAGATGGTTGTCAGCGTCGAGGGTGTTACGGCTCAGTGTGTTACCACTCAAGGTCAATGTGCCGTAGTTGAAGGTTGTGTAACTCAGGCCATAGCCGAAGGGGAACAACGGGTCGTTGGGCACATCGAGGTAGTTGGTGGTGAACTTGGTGAACCACTTGGGATTGGGCCGACCAGTGTTGAGGTGGTTGTAGTAGATGGGGATTTGTCCCTCGTTGCGCGGCATGGTCACGGTGAGGCGACCACTGGGCGACACATCGCCGAAGACCACATCGCAGATAGCATCGGCTGCCTCGCTGCCACCAAACCACACATTGAGAATGGTGGGGATGTTCTCGACCTCCCAGTTCATGACCGTGGCACGGCCGCTGAAGTTGAGCAGCACGATGGGCTTGCCAGTAGCCTTGAGCGCCTCAAGCAGATCGCGCTGGGCATCAAGGATAGTGAGTTGGCTGCGCGAACTGCTCTCGCCCGACATCTCGCTAGGCTCGCCCATAGCGGCCACAATGACATCACACTGCTGGGCAATGCTCACCGCCTCGTCGCGCATGGCCTTCGGGTCACGATTGTCACGCATCTCGCGGCCGAACATGGTGGAATTCTTCTCTAACTCGGCATCATAACACACGTTGCAGCCCTTGGCATAGAGCACCTCAGCCTTGCCGCTAGTGGCACGCCTCATGGCCTCAAGCAGGGTGCTGTAGCGGTCGCTAGTAGCTGCCACGCTCCATGTGCCAGGCATGTTGGCACGAGTGTTGGCCAATGGGCCGACCAGAGCAATCTTGCCCTCACGCTTCAAGGGCAGGACATTGTCCTTGTTTTGCAGCAAGACGAAAGTCTCGGTGGCCAGTCGGCGTGCGGCAGCACGATGCTCGGCTGTGAAGATTTCCTTGCTGGCCCGCTTGTCGTCAAGGTAGCGATAGGGATCGTCAAACAAGCCCAGTTTGTACTTGGCCTCAAGGATGCGGCGGCAAGCCTGATCGATGGCTTGGATAGTCACCTTGCCCTCGCTGAGCGACTTCTCCAGCGTGCCCAGGAATCCCTCTGCCACCATGTCCATGTCGGTGCCGGCGTTGAGTGCCAGTGCCGAGACGGTCTGCAAGTCGCCCATGCCGTGGTTGATCATCTCGCTGATGGCAGTATAGTCGGTAACGACAAATCCGTCAAATCCCCAGCGGTCGCGCAGCACCTCGGTCATGAGCCAGCGGTTGCCCGTGGCAGGGATATAATCGATGGTGTTGAACGAGGTCATGAAACTACCCGCACCAGCCTCGACACCAGCCTGATAGGGTGGGAAATACTCATTGAACATGCGCACACGGCTCATGTCGACCGTGTTGTAGTCGCGCCCAGCCTCGGGGGCGCCATAGAGTGCGAAGTGCTTGACACACGACATCATGGTGGTGCGGTCGGTCAGGTCGTTGCCCTGATAACCCTCGATCATGGCACGGCAGATGGCGGCTCCCAGGTAGGGATCCTCGCCATTGCCCTCGCTCATGCGTCCCCACCGGGGTTCACGACAGATGTCGACCATGGGGCTGAATGTCCAGCAGATGCCATCGGCCGTTGCCTCGACCGATGCGATGCGTGCCGAATTGCGGATGGCCTCCATGTCCCAACTCATGGACATGGCAAAGGGGATGGGGAACACAGTCTCATAGCCGTGGATCACATCCATGCCGAAGATCAGGGGAATGCCCAGGCGGCTGTGCTTGACCGCCACCTCTTGCAACTGGCGAATGCTCTTGACACCCTTCATGTTGAAGAGTCCACCCACTTGACCAGCCTTAATCTGATCCACGACATTGCCACTGACTGCGGTGCCGGTGATGATGTCGCCCGTGACGGGCAAATTGAGTTGACCAATCTTCTCCTGTAGGGTCATTCGAGCCATCAGGTTATCGACAAACTGGTTCATGCGGGCATGGTCAACGCCCTGGGCTGAAGCACTGCACAACGCACATAGTACAATGCACAAGGTTAGGAGTCTTTTCATCTATTTTTTTAGTTACGAGTTACAAGTTATGAGTTACGAGTTACGAGCCCCCTAACCCCCTAAAGGGGGAACTTCTGTTGTGGCTTGGGGGACTCCAGAACGTGCTGCAAAGGTAGAAAATTATTTTGAGATGGTAAAGCCTAGTTTGGCCAAACCTTGCTGCACCTCGGGGCAACTCATGAATAGTCGCCACAAGAGGCCTGTGCGATGATTCTCGATCATCGGGGCGATGGTGCACTGGTCAATGGCCAGATAACGTGGTTGTGTCCATCCCGAGACAGGGCTGAATGCGTCGTAGAAGCCATATTTGCCCCAAATGCCCTCGCCACGGGAATAGAAGCCCTTGAGGGCTGCCATCGACTCTTGCGGGGTGTAGGGCATCGACGACAAGGCAGCCGTGGGTGTGATGACACCCAGATCGTTGTTGGGTGCGTGTGCGGCATAGCCCACAGTCGAGTAACTGGCTGTGAGTCCCCAGCAGTCAGGCCCGTAGCCACGATATTTTTTAGGATTGTCGACACAATACTTGTAGTTGCTCAAGGCGTGGTTCTTCACCACCTGCCAGTAGTCGGCATACTGGTCGCTAAGCCCACGAGGGTCGAGGCCAATCCAACTATAATGTGCCCAGAATAGCGGACCGCCAGTCGCCTCGGCACCATTGTGCTTGACCTGCAGCGGACAACCGTAGGGTGCAGCATCGCTCTTGATGCCACCCGCGCGAGCCCAACCCTTGTGATAGCACGACGCGGGCACACCATGGGTGGGCGAAGCAGCAGCCATAATGTACACAATCATGCACTCGTTGTAGCCCTCAAGCGGGAAATTCATCTCCCATCCATAGTCGGGTGACCAATGCCAGTAAATGACATCCTGCCCGCCCTGGGTGTACCAGTCAAACTCCATGGCGTGCCACAGGGCGTTGATGCGGGCAACCAGACCGCGCTCCTGCTCGGTGTCACGGTTCAGATACTGGCGCGCGCACAGCAGTCCCTGCATCAAGAAGCAACTCTCGACCAGATCGCCACCATTGTCCTTCTGACCGAAGGGCTTGACGCGACCCGACGGCCCGTATAGCCAGTGAGGCCAAACACCGTGGAAACGGTCGGCCCGCTCAAGCCAACCGACGATGCGCGTCAATCGCTCGATGCCTTGATTGCGGGTGATGAAACCACGCTCCATGGCCACAATGAGACCGGCGATGCCAAATCCGCTGCCACCGGTGGTGACCACATCCTGATCGCGCTCGGGATAGTCGCCGTCGAGGTGAATGCGCTCTCGTGCCATGCCCGACACGGGCTCGGCACCATCCCACATATAGTTGAAGTGGACGCGTTGTATGTAGTCGAGCATAGCATCATCACTTGCAAATGTAGCAGGTCGCGTCTCGACAGCGGGCGGAGTAGTTGGCTCGTCGACAATGACATTAGTTGTGCTCTTGCAGCCCATCAGTGTGAGGGCCAGAACGAGCCAGAGGATGGTTGTAGTCGCTTTCATATTGTTCAATTTATTTCGCTATGGTGAGGGGTGATCGGCCCGTCTCGGCAAGGGCTTCGACAGCAAAGGAGTAGTCAGTGCCCATGTCGAGTCCACGCAGATCATAATGTGTGTCACCGTAGACGGTAATGCAATGATAACGTTTGTCGGGAGCGGTACCAAAGTAGATGTTGTAGCCATAGGCCCCGTCAACGGGTGTCCATGTGAGCATGGCGTTGCGGGGGTCAGCCTTGTCGCGCTTGACATTGAAGTGCTTAACCGCCTTTGGTTTCGCGCCCTGTGCATGGCCGAAGACACGGAATGCGCTCATGCAGAGGTAGCCACCTGAGGGCATGTGCAAGTTCTCGACCCGCAGATAGCGCGTGTCCAGGGGCTGTCGCAACTCGATGTAGTCGTGCGGCACATCGCGGTCGTTGTCGCTCTTGTCGACGGCAAGTGTCCAGTGTTCGCCGTCATCGCTGGCCAGGATGCGATACTGATAGTAGATGTCGCTGGCGCGGTTGTGCTGCACGGTGTGGTGGTCATAGAAGTTGAGTTGCACGGCACGCACCTCGCGCTTTCCGCACAAGTCAATCTGTATCCACTCATCGCTGCTGCCGCTGGCCGCGCTCCAGTAGGTGCGCATATTCTCGTCGGTAAGGCTAGCGGCCGTGAGCGTACTGTCGGTGCTCGACACGGTCACGGGCTTGCCGTAACTGAGCAGCATCCAACCCGTGAAGCGGTCGGCAGGCTGCTTGATGTCATAGTCGGCGTTCCAGCAAGGATAATCGCCGAAGGCGGTGTAACAATGCATCACACCGTCGGCATCGAAGGCGGTGGGATACAGTGCGATGCGACGCTCAAACTTGTACTTGAGCGAGAGCATACAGGTGCCCACATGCCAGTAGTTGCCGTTGAGGTCGGCAAATGTGCCCCCATGTCCCACGCCCTGGACAAAGCCACCGGGCTTGTAACTCATGGGGTTATGCTTCTGATAGGTGAATGGTCCCAAGGGATTGTCGCCGACATAGACACCGTCGGCATAGGTCTTGAACTCGGTGCCCGGAGCGCCATACTGGAGGTAATATCGCCCATTGTGCTTGGTCATGAATGCCCCTTCCATGAATGGCTTGAGTGTCACCTCATCGTCATTGTTCATGCCGAAACGTTCCCAACCATGCCGATCGGGATGCAGCAGCACAAGGTCGTGGATGCGACTGATGGGTGTGAAATCTTCGCGGCTGATCTGCACGCCCTTGACGGGATACTCGTTGCTTGAGCCATAGTACTCGTAGAGGCAGCCATCATCGTCAAGAAACACATGTGGGTCCCAAGTGGGCAACGTGTTGCGCTCGACGGCACGGCGCCAGCGACCCGAGTAGGGGTCGATAGTGTACCAGATGGGAAGTCCCTCGTAGGTCGAACCGGTATAATACAGGGTGTCACCGATGACCCATGCAGCAGGTGCGCACTCGTCATCATCGGCGGGATGTCGCTGGAAAGAGGCCGTCTGGAAGTCCCAGTCGCTCAGGTTGGCCGAGTGGTGAAAGCCGCCCTGATTGGTCGAGAATAAGAGATATTTGTCCTTATAGGTCAGTGCCATAGGGTCGGCCGACGAGCGGAACGAGCCACCCTGGCGGGTGTTGTTGTTCCAGGGCTCATAGTTGTAACTGATGTTGAGCGGATTGCAATAGGTGCTAGTGGTTGCATGGCGCGGGTCATACCAGGGTGTAGTCTGAGCCGCGCGACGCTGAGTGGCTATGCTGCCCGAATGCTTGTCGGGCAACATGATGTCGACTGTGTGTTGACCCGATGTGCGGGTAACGATTGTCATTTCCTTGCCAGGATAGTGGATGCAGAGCAACGTGTCGGCATCTGTACCGACCAACCGGTAGCGACCCTGCGCATCGGTGTTGCAGTGGGCTGGACTATGGAGCCACATCACTGTTGCGCCATCCAGGGGGCGACCCTGCGCATCGGTGATAACACCCGTCACGTCATAACTGGTGACAACCGGGATGTAGTAGTCACTGACCTGGCCGTGAACCACCTTGATCGAATCGGTTGTGGCAGCCAGCGTGAGTGTCACAGTCATTGCAGCAATGGCGAGGAAATGTCTGGTCATAAGATTGTTTGGTTATGAAAAAAGGCAGGGCGATGCCTGAGGGTGTCACCCTGCCTTTGTGGTCTTGATCTTAAATTACTCGCTGATGGGATCGTTGGCCAACGTGGGCACGGTCTGCATCTGAGTCAGCGGAATGGGATAGTAACGGACACTCTCGCTCCAGCCAGTGAGCTCGCTAGCAGCCTTGCCTGTGCGGCACAGGTCGTTGTAACGCTCACCCCACTCGCATACCAACTCCATGCGACGCTCGTCCAGAATCTGGTCGACGGTGACATTGGTCAGCGTGGGCATCTGAGCGCGGGTGCGCACCAGATTGAAGGGCTGGTCGCCATTCTTGCCCTGGCGCACCTTGGCCTCAGCATTGATGAGCAGTGCCTCGGCATAGCGGAAGATGCGGATGTTGTTGTTCGAGCCATACTTGGTGCGGCCTTCGGTCAGTTGGTTGGTAGGAGTGTAGGCCTTACCATTCCAAGTGTTGGTGTTGTTAACATTGCCCATGACATTGATGAAGTCGCCGTCGCGGGTAGTTGTACCACCACGCAGCACCGAGGTCTCGAGGCGGATGGTCTCGCCACGGCCTTCGGCCCAGTTGATAAACTTGTCGGTGATGCCCACAAAGTTCCAGCCACCCAAGTTGCCTGGTCCCTGGAATACAAACCACTGGTCGGCATCGACCATGTCGCCACTGCTCTGGCCGAAGTCGGTACACTGGCACTCGAGGAGGCTCTCGTTGCACATCTTGCCAGGAATCTTGAACAGGTTATAGAAATCATCATACAGGCTGAATCGCTGGCTCGTGATGATATCGTTGGTCAGCGCCTCGGCCTCGGCCCACTCGCCACGGTTCAGGCGAATCTTGGCAGCCAGCAACTCGGCAGTATAGGCCGTTGCTGCACCGAAGTGCGTGGCCTCGTTGGGACGCACCTTGGGGCAGTTGTCGATGGCATACTGCAAGTCCACGAGCATATAGCGCTCGACAGCATCCTTGGTCGAGCGAGTGAGGTCGCTCTGGTTGTTGTTGCGCAGGATGGTCACATCGCCGAAGGCCTGTGTCAGGCGATAGTAGGCGTATGCACGCAGGATGCGCACCTCACCGCAATAAGCACGATAGTTAGCGCGGTCAACATCGTTGCTGATAAACTCGGCATAGCGGTCAAGCGACTCAAGAGCGCCGTTGGCCACCTTAACCATGCCATAGTACTGGTTCCACATCTCGTTCAATCCCCAGAACGAGTTGTCATACTTGAGGTTGCCGAAGTCGACGAGCAGACCCTGATCATCGACGCGTCCGCTCCACACGTCACCATCGCGGACGATGCTCAACGGCCAGATGACCCAGTGCATGCCACCGGTGCGCAGCTTGGCATAAACTCCCGACACGGGCATATACATGTCGCTTGTCTTGGTGTAGTCGACATCCGACTCGGGCAGGGTGTTCTCGGGCAGGATATCCATCCAGTCATTGCACGAGGTGGCGGCCACCATCAGCAACCCTGCCATCATGATATGTTTCAGAAATTTCATTGTCGTTATTTTTATGAAAAATTTTATTGTGTAGTTAAAAGGAGTTAGGGAGTTAAATGGAGTTAAGACGATTGTCTGCGGGCCGTTTAGCCTCATTTGGTCATGTCTTAACTACTTAACTTCTTAACCACATAACTTCTTGATTTAGAAATCAATGGTCACACCGAAGGTATATGTTGCGGTGAGCGGATAGACCTCGGTATCCCAACCCTCGGCATCGCTCAACTCGGGAGTGAAACTGTGGGCCTTGAACAGGGTGAGGGGTCGATCGGCAGTAGCACTCAGGCGCAATGACGGCAGGGTGTAAGAGCCCATCTTGATGTTCTTGAAGGTGTAACCCAACGTGATGTTCTGGATGCGGAAGAAGTCGGCATCCTCAACAAAGAACGAGTTGACGCGCTGGTCGCTGACATTCCATGAGCGAATCCAACCAGCGGCCGATGGATAGGTATTGGTCGAGCCAGCACCGGTCCAGCGGTTGGCCACCTGGTCGTGGTCGAAGTTGTAGTTGCTCTGAGCATAACGCAGAGCACGCTTGCGGTTGTACATCTGCGCACCGGCGTTGCCATAGGTGGTGAGCATGAAGTCCAGGTTCTTCCACTGGAAGCCCAGGTTCAGGCTATAGATGAAGTTGGGCAGATAAGATCCCAGCGTGGTGCGGTCCTCACCGTCGACGATACCGTCATTGTTCAGATCCTTATACTTGAAGTCACCTGGCTGCAAGTTATTGGCGACAGCCGTGCGGTCATTGGCGCACTCCTCGGCAGTCTGGTAGATGCCGTCGACGACATAGCCGTAGAACGAGTTCATCTCCTTGCCTACAAACTGATAGGTCTTACCACCTGCAATGTAGGGGTTGCCTGCCAAGTCCTTGACCTCGTTCTTGAGGTAAGACAAGTTGGCACCAATGTTATACTTGAAGTCATTGCCGATGCGGTCGGCCCAGTTGATGCTCACGTCAACACCAGTGTTGAGAATCTTGCCGATGTTCTGCAGCAGCGTAGCGTTTTCAAAGGGCAGACGCGGAGCGATGACAGCCTTGCGGGTCATGCGATAGAACCAGTCAATGTCAACACTCAAGCGATTGCGCAAGGTTGCGAACTCGACACCGACGTTAGTCTCATCGACCACCTCCCACTTGAGGTTGGTGAAGTAACTATTGTTCTGGAAACCGGCGATGGTAGCGTTGCCATAGACACCCGACGCAGCCACACCAGTAGCCACCGAGCGGAAGCCGTCGCTAGCGGGCACGGCGTTGTTGCCCAGACGGCCCCAACTTGCACGCCACTTGAGGTAGTCGATAGCATTCTGGTTGAGCATGAAGTCTTCCTTCGACATCACCCATGCAGCACCCACCGAGGGGTAGTAGCCCCAAGTCTCCTGATACTTGCTGGTGCCGTCGGCACGGAAGGTGAACATCAACAGATACTTGCCCAGATAGTCATAGTTGATACGGCCAAAGTAACTGTTGCTGCGGTAGCGTGTTCCACCGTCACTAGCGCGGCGGCTGTCGCTCTCGCTACTGATGCTGATGTACTTGTAAGCATCGTCACCATCGACGATACCATAACCGATGCCGTAGAGGTAACTGTACTTGTCCTCGCGCAGCGAGTGACCGAGCATGACACCCAGATTGTGGTCGCCAAAGTTGTCCTTGTAGGTCAACACATTGTCCCAAATCCAATTATTATAGGTGGCTTCACTCTTGCTCACCCACGACTCGTCGTTGCGCTGATTGCTGCTCACATAGTACTCGGGCATATAAGTGCGGTTGTGAATGGCCGAGTAGTCGTAGGCATAGCTGGTGCGGAAGTTCAGCTTGCTGGGAATGAAGGTGATCTGAGCATAGAAGTTGGTCAGATACTTGTTGATGTCGTTGCGGCTATTCTGATAGTTGGCCGTAGCGACAGGATTGTAGAAGTTGTTGGTGAATCCCACTGTCTCGGGCGAGCCATAGTGTGTGGGGAAGGTGGCTGTGTTCTTGTCATCCATCACGGGATAGATGCCGGGGGCGTTGAACGCCTGCTGCCAAGCGGCGTTGTTGGGAGTGCGCTGGCGGCCCTTAGAGAAGATGCCGTTGAAACCCACCTTCAACCAACTGGTGGCCTCATAGTCGAGGGCTGCACGGAAGTTGAGACGCTTGTAGTAGTTGTCCACGTCCATCACACCATCCTGCTGCATGTAGTTGATGCCCATCGAGTAGGTAGCCTTCTCGCCACCGCCGGTGATGCTCAGACTGTGGTCGGTGATGCCTGCGGTGCGCAGGAGTTCGCCATACCAGTCAGTGTTCGAGCCATAAGTCCACTGATGGAAGTCGCTATTGGCATAACTGCCGCCATAGTTGTCGATCGAAGACTTCATCGTCGACACATACGCGTCATAGTTGGCCTCAAGCAACATCGTTGCATACTCGCTCGAGGTGGCCATCTTCAGCACGTTGGTAGCCTTCTGGATGCCATAGTATCCGTTATAGGTGATCTTGGCGGGCTGGTTCTTGTTACCATGCTTGGTGGTGATGAGCACCACGCCGTTGGCAGCACGCACACCATAGATTGCCGCAGCCGAAGCGTCCTTGAGCACCGACATGTCGGCGATATCGTTGGCATTGAGGAAGTCGATGTTGTCATAGAACATGCCATCGACCACATAGAGCGGGCTTCCGCCAGTAAACGAGCCATTACCACGAATCTGCACTTTGGGTCCCTCGCCGGGTGTACCACTGTTGACCACATTGACACCGGCAACCTTGCCCTGCATGGCGGCCATGGGCGAAGCCGACGGTGTGGCCAGCAGTTCCTCGCCTTTGACCACACTGATGGGAGCAGTCAAGTCCTTGGCTTGTGCCGAGCCATAACCGATGACGACTACCTCATCGAGGTTGCGCACATCATCGACCATCTGCACGTTCATTACATCGCTAGCCACCATCTCAACGGCCTGCATGCCGATGTAAGTGAACTTGAGCGTAGCGCCATCAGGCACATTGGCAATCTCAAAGGTACCGTCAAAGTCGGTCACACCCGAGAGGGTCGTTCCCAACACATTGATGGTAGCACCAATCACAGGTTCGTTGACCTGGTCAACAACCGTGCCTTTCACTGTGCGCGCCTGCATGCCGGTGACAGCAAACACGACAACGAGCAAAAGTGTAAGGATTTTTCTCTTCATTGCTTTGTTTTAGAGGTTGATAATTATTACATACACTGATTTTGCCGACAAAATTACAACGAATAATCCAAGTATACCCTCAAATTACCTATAAAAATGAACGAAGTTACTCACGTTTCGTGATTTTGGGTACTAATTTGGGTGAAAAATCTTCATTCATGCTAGCCCCCCCTAATGAAAGCCCCCAAGCCCCCTTAAGGGGGTGTACACAAAATGGCAGCCACAATTTTTCACAAGATCTGTTGCAAATGACGATAATTTGTTGTATCTTTGTGCCAGAAAACAACTCACTTGAAACCATCAATCATTAAATGTGACGAAACAATGAAAGACTATTTTAACTTGAATGGATGTGTTGCGATTGTGACGGGATGTTCGACAGGATTGGGCGTGCAGATGGCACGCGCCCTTGCCAGCAGGGGGTGCAAGATTGTGCCCATTGCCCGTCGGTTGGAAAAACTGCAAGAGGTGGCTGCCACCATCACGCAGGAGTTTGGGGTCGAGACCTTGCCGCTGCGCTGCGACATCACCGACACAGCCATGGTCGACGAGATGGTTGACCAAGTGCTGGCACGCTTTGGCCGCATCGATATTCTCATCAACAATGCCGGAACTGGTGCCGTCGCCCCGGCCGAGGACATCACCGATGAGCAGTTTGCCAACGAGATGAACATCGACCTGTTTGGGTCGTTCCGTGTGGCCAGGGCTGTGGCCAAGAAGGCGATGATTCCAGCCCAGTATGGCCGCATCATCAACATCGCCTCGATGTATGGCCTGGTGGGCAACAAGATTGCGCCCGCGTCGCCCTATCATGCAGCCAAGGGCGGTGTGGTCAACCTGACTCGAGCACTCGCTGCCGAGTGGGGACGTCATGGCATCACGGTCAACACCATCTGCCCGGGCTACTTCGTCACCCCGTTGACCAAAGAGACGCTTGACAGCCAGTGGTTCCAAGACTATGCCAAGGGGGCCATCCCCATGGAACGCTACGGTGTGGAGGGCGAACTCGACACGGCTGCCATCTTCTTGGCATCACCGGCATCAAGTTATGTCACCGGTGTGGCTCTGCCTGTCGATGGCGGCTACACCTGCATGTAGCCAACCGCCAGCCATGCCTCAATGACTAGAGCGCAACTCCCTGTGTCGAGATATGCGTGACTGCATGATGCCTGACCCTTTGTTACAACTTCTCTAAAACAAAGTGACAAGAAATTGGGACTAGGGGTCAGGCATTATGTTGCGCTGCGGTGCCTTTATGTGACTGCGAACATGCCCGTCTTGCCCGATCGATCACGCCGAATATTGCAACAAATGCGGCTGTTTTTTGGCACTCTGCACGAAATGCAGTAACTTTGCACCAAAATTTTTAATCACTCATTATCCTAGTCATGCCACGCAACGAAGAAGAACTGCAAGGAGTAACCCTGCTAGGCAACCAAGGCACAGAGTACCGCTTCGGCTACACGCCCGAGGTGCTCGAGGCGTTTGAAAACAAGCACCCCGAACACGACTATCTGGTGACACTCAATTGCCCGGAGTTTACTTCACTGTGTCCCAAGACGGGACAGCCCGATTTTGGGCGCATTGTCATCCGCTATATCCCCCGCATCCGCATGGTTGAGAGCAAGAGCCTGAAACTGTACCTGTTCAGTTTCCGCAATCATGGCGACTTCCATGAGGATTGTGTCAACATCATCATGAAGGATCTCATTGCGCTGATGCACCCCAAGTACATCGAGGTGGTGGGCTACTTCAACCCACGTGGCGGCATCTCGATCTTGCCGTTTGCCAACTGGGGCGATGCCGACCACCAAGACATGGCGCAGGTACGCCTGCTGGCACATATGGGCGAGACTACCGACCTGCGCTGAGGTCTCAATTCACAATTGCCGGTTATCGGTTGTCGGTAATCAGTTGTCAGTTATCAGTTGTGACCGAGAACTGAAGACCGAAAACTGAAGACCGAAAACTAAAAATACACAATCCAGACAAAGTTGAAAGACGCAGTATTAATTACATCGGGGGGCATGGACTCGACCACCATGCTCTATGAATACAAGGACGAGATAGCCATGGCCATCACGTTCGACTATGGGTCGACACAGAATGGGCGCGAGCGCCAGTGGGCCATCACCCACTGTCAGCGTTTGGGCATCAAGCACTTGATCATCCGCTTGGACTTTATGCGCCAGTACTTCAAGAGCGCATTGCTCGAGAGTGCCGACGCCATCCCCGACGGCAACTATGACGACGAGAACATGAAGGTGACAGTGGTGCCGTTCCGCAACGGCATCATGCTGAGCATTGCCTGTGGCATCGCCGAGAGTTATGGGCTGAAACGGGTGATGATCGCCAATCATGCAGGTGACCACAGCATCTATCCCGACTGCCGCGCAACGTTTGTTGACGCCATGTCGGCCGCCATGCAGCAGGGCACCTATGAGGGTGTTCAGGTGTTTGCGCCCTACACTCACCTGAGCAAGACCGACATTGCACGACACGGCGCGGCCCTAGGACTGGATTATGCCGAGACCTACTCATGCTACAAAGGCGGAGAGCACCACTGCGGCACCTGCGGCACCTGCACCGAGCGCCGTCAAGCCCTGATGGAGGCGGGCATCGATGACCGGACAATCTATGACAACGAATAATTTATAAATCGGTAATCAGTTATCGGTTTTCAGTTTTCAGTTGTCGGTTATCGGTTGTAACTGAAAACTGAAAACCAAAGACCGAAAACCGAAAACTAAAATTCTCAATTTTCAATTCTCAATTCTCAATTAAAAGAAATGTACTTTGTAAAGAAGACACTCGAAATCTCATCGTGCCATCAGTTGTATCTCGACTACGAGAGCAAGTGCGAGAACCTGCATGGCCACAACTGGATGATCAATATCTACTGCAAGTCGAAGGAACTGGACAGCAATGGTATGGTCACCGACTTCACACAAATCAAGAAAATGGTTCATGGGCACATCGACCACCGCAACCTCAACGAGGTGCTTAAGTTCAACCCCACCGCCGAGAACATCGCTCGTTGGATTGTCGACACTGTGCCCAACTGCTATCGTGCCGAGGTGTGGGAGAGCCGTGACAACATGGCTGCCTACGAACGTGATGACGACTAGCAGCACACATTATAAATTTTAATTATTAATATCCATTCCATGACGCGAATCATTGCTCTGATGATGTGCATGGCGGCAGTGGCTGCTGGGGCACGCGACATGCGCGACTTCGCGCAGGTTGCACGATTTGAACAAGCCAATATGGAACTGAACATGCAACGCAATGACGGCAAACGTGTGGTGCTGATGGGTAATAGCATCACCGAGCACTGGGTGGAAATGCACCCAGCATTCTTCGCCGACAATCGCCTCATCGGGCGCGGCATATCGGGGCAGACAAGCCAGGAGATGTTGGTGCGATTTCGCACCGATGTGATTAACTTGAAGCCCAAGGTGGTGGTAATCTGCGCCGGGACCAACGACATCGCCGAGAATGCCGGCCCATATCGCGAGGACAACACCGTGGGCAACATTGAGACCATGCTCATGATGGCCAAACAGTCCAAGATCAAAGTGGTGCTTGCCAGTGTCCCGCCATGCGATCACTATGTGTGGCGACACGATGTTGCCAATGTTCCCGAGAAGGTCGCTAGCCTGAACCTGCGCCTACAAGCACTGGCCAAGAAATACAAGGCAACATGGCTAGACTATTTCACTCCACTCGTGGCCGACGACGGGCGCGCCCTCAACCCTGCCTACGGTGAGGATGGCGTGCATCCCAACCTGGCTGGCTATGCCATCATGGAACAGACGCTGTTACCTGTACTCAAGAAACTGAGATAGCATGGTGCGAGTCAACGAGATATTCTACTCACTGCAGGGCGAGGGATATAACACGGGCACAGCGAGTGTGTTCGTGCGATTGAGTGGTTGCAATCTGCGTTGCCACTTCTGCGACACACAGCATGAACAAGGAGCCATGATGTCGTTACCTCAAATCATTGACGAGGTCAACCGCTGGCCCGAAGCACCGCTGTTGGTGCTCACTGGTGGCGAGCCCTCGCTATGGATTGACGAGGCCATGATTGCTGCACTCAAGCAACACACCGGCAAGCGCATCGCCATCGAGACCAATGGCACCCACACACTGCCGGCAGGCATCGACTGGGTGACCTTATCGCCCAAGTCGGCCTATCCTGGCGGCGACGCTGCACCATGCATCCTGACACATTGCGACGAACTCAAGGTGGTCTACACTGGCCAGAACCTGGGACAATATGAGCACATCAAGGCCTCGCACCACTTTCTGCAACCATGCTTCGTCGATGACCCCGAACAGTGCCAGCGCAACCTGCAAGCATGTGTCAAGGCAGTGCTGGAACACCCGCAGTGGCGGCTATCGCTGCAAACCCACCGCCTGCTGGGCATCAAATAAGTGAAACTTTTGGATGTTTGGTGCAGTTTTCTGCGCCATCTTGCGTCTAATAAACAAAGTTTTCGTACTTTTGCGGACTGAAAAACCAAACAAAACCATAATGATGAGAAAACTAATGATGACAATCATGACAGTAGCCGCAATGACGGCCGCTGCACAGAGTGTCGGTGTGAATCGTGCCGACATGAATCTGAATGTGTCGCCTGGTGAGGACTTCTTTGAGTATGCCGGTGGAGGCTGGATGGCCGCCAACCCGCTGAAACCCGAATATGCCAGCTATGGTGTGTTCAATGACCTTGCCGAGCAGAACCGCGAGCACTTGAAGGAATTGTTCGCCTCGCTTGCATCGAGCAAGCACGCACGCGGCACCGTGGGCCAGAAGGTTACCGACCTGTACAACCTGGCCATGGACAGCGACCGCCTGAACCGCGAGGGTGCTGCCCCGCTGAAGCAGGATCTGGCCGAAGTTGCAGCATTCAAGAAGAAAGATTTGACCCAATTCATTGCCCACACTCACTTGACGCTGGGCAACCCGTTCTTTGGCGTGGGGGTTGAGACCGACCTGAAGAACAGCGACATGAATGTCATGTGGGTGAGCGCCGGTACCGCTGGCCTGCCCGACCGCGACTATTATCTGAACACCGATGCCGACAGCAAGAAGATTCAGGAGGCCTATCGCAACTACCTGGTCAAGGAGTTTGTACTGGCAGGCTTCAGCAAGAAGGTCGCACAGCGTGCCGCCAAGACCATCTACAACATTGAGTACCAGTTTGCTCAGGCTCAATTGAGCCGCGCCGAGGCACGCGACTACAACAAGTTGTACAATATCCGCACCATCGAGCAGTTGCAGAAGGACTACCCCGCTATCCAGTGGCGCGAGTATTTCAACTTGCTGGGTGTGAACAACATCGAGTGGGTTATCCTGGAACAGCCCAAGGTGATGGAGGTTGCACAGAAGTTGATGAGCACACTCACCGAACAACAGATGCGCGACTATCTGGCTGGCGAGGTCATCAAGCATGGTGTGAACTACCTGAGCGACGAGATGGGTGATGTGCGATTCGACTTCTATGGCCGCATGCTCAGCGGACAGAAGGAGCGCCAAGCACGCTGGAAACGCGCTCAGGGCGTGCCCAATGGCCTACTTGGCGAGGCTGTGGGTGAACTGTATGTCGAGAAGTACTTTGCCCAAGACAGCAAGGAGAAGATGATGCGTCTGATTACCAACCTGCGCAAGTCTCTTGCCGCCCACATCGCTGGACTGACCTGGATGAGCGACACGACCAAGGTCAACGCGCTTGTGAAACTCAACTCGTTCACGGTCAAGATTGGCTATCCCGACAAGTGGCGCGATTACAGTGGTCTGCAAGTTGACCCTGAGAAGTCACTCTATGAGAACATCAAGGCTGCGACCATCTATGAAACTCGTCGCAACCTGAACAAGCATGGCAAGCCCGTTGATAAAGATGAGTGGGGCATGACACCGCAAACGGTGAATGCTTACTATAATCCCACAACCAACGAAATCTGCTTCCCCGCAGCCATCCTTCAACCGCCATTCTTCGATGTGAATGCCGACGACGCTACCAACTATGGTGCCATCGGCGTGGTCATCGGCCACGAGATGACGCACGGCTTTGACGATCAGGGTCGCATGTTCGACAGCGAGGGCAACATGGTTGACTGGTGGACCGAAGGCGATGCCGCTCGTTTCCAAGCAGCCGCCGAGAAACTGGCTGCACAGTTCGACCAGATTGTCGTCGTGAAGGATCTGCATGCCAATGGCCACCTGACCCTGGGTGAGAACATTGCCGACCAAGGCGGTCTGCGCATTGCTTATGATGCATTCCGTCAGACACAGCAGTTCAAGGACAACAAACTGATGGACGGCTTCACACCTGCACAGCGCTTCTACCTGAGCTATGGCCGCATTTGGGCTGAGAACTCAACTGAAGAGGCAATCTTCCAGCAGACTAAGAGTGACCCGCACTCGATTGGTCGCTATCGTGTGAACGCCACGTTGCGCAACATCGACACATTCTTCGACGCCTTTGGCATTAAGCAAGGCGACAAGATGTGGCTTGCACCTGCCGACCGCGCCATCATCTGGTAAATACATAGTGCCACACCATTCCATGACAACCCAGATTGCCGTTTTTCGGCATCTGGGTTGTTACTTTTTACAGCACCTTAATCATTTGACGATTCATTATCTTCCAACAGACACCCCTACCAGAAATAGTGAATAATCGTGAAAATATACCACAAAACACAACAAAAACACCATTAAAATCTTAAAAATTAAACAAATTCAAGAAAAAAATATCTAAATTATTACATGTTTCATTTTTTTTGACTAATTTTGCGCCAAAATCAATAGTTCTCACCATTTTTTGGTTCAGTATTAACCTAGTAACATCATTCTATAACTATGGCAAATGCAAAATTAGACGCACTAGATTACAAGATTCTAAGAATGCTCTCGTTAAATGCCCGTAAACCCTACCTGGAGATTGCTCGTGCATGCAATGTGAGTGGTGCCGCAATCCACCAGCGCATTCAGAAGCTGTATAATCTAGGAGTCATCAACGGGTCTATTTCGCTCATTGACCCAGCAGAAGTAGGCTACCAGACGTGTGCCTATATTGGTTTCTTCTTGAATGATCCTTCCAAGTTCAGCGAAGTGGTAGAACGGCTCAAAGCTGTTCCCGAGGTTGTCGAATGCTACTACACCACTGGCAAATATGATTTGTTCATCAAACTGTACGCCAAGAGTAATGACGACCTGCTTGACATCATCCACCACAAGTTCCTGAAGATTGGTTTGGGGCGCAGCGAGACGCTCATAACCTTCAAGGAAGTATTCAAGCGCCAGATTCCTATAGGTGAAGACGAAGCCTGATCACGCATTCAGCATCAAACCATCCATGCGCTACGGTATCTTTCGGGATGCCGTAGCGCGTTTTATATCCCCAACTTACAATGAGAATTCATTAATCACACCCCAGCCCTAACCCACAGACACAAAAAAGGGAGGCACCTTGTGAGTGTCTCCCTTAGGGGGCGGTTACCTACTCTCCCACTAAATCGTACCATCTCGCGTGGTACCACGCCGATGCTACTGCGAAAGCGTAAAGAACGGATCTCACCATATATGAAGAATCCCCGACACTGTCGTGTCAGGGACTCATTAGGGGGCGGTTACCTACTCTCCCACTTTCGCAGTACCATCGGCGTGGTGAGGCTTAACTTCTCTGTTCGGAATGGGAAGAGGTGGAACCCTCACGCTATCACCACCTTTGTTGACTTTCGGCCTGGCGGCCAGTTACGAGCTACAAGTTACGAGCTACTGAAAGCCACATACCAAGAACTACAAGCACTGGCAAGCACACTGCCGTGATGACTTGAGATCATCA
>DGWI01000041.1 GCA_002396085.1 Porphyromonadaceae bacterium UBA4262 | reverse complement strand
CGAGCTTGACTCTGCGTTCGGCTTGTACGAGAAGTTTTGGCACGGCCGAGATCGCCGGAGTTTCCATGAGGGTTTCGTGACCGCAACCCCGGCTGCGCCTCGGCAGAGGTATGAGCAAGCTCCCCCTCTGCGCTCGACTTGCGCGGCGTTTCTCTGCTGGTGCCATAGTCCTGCCACAAGCCGTATTCGAGGAAGGCTTGTGAGAGCGACACCTCAAAGAAGCGTCCGTCGGCACGCATGGCGATGGCTTTGGGCGAAGCCAACAAAGCCCCGGTGTCAATGACTCCCAACAATGTGATTTACTCCTGCCAAATCTTTATCATTGTGTCATTGAAAGCGGTGACATATTTTTACTTTCCTCAATCGCTTGCGCTTTGCTTATCTGGCCATTTAGACCGTAGTCCGACCTAAAATGGGTGGGGGCATTGAGCCCCACACCATTTTATGCAAACAACAAGGACTCGGATCCAATTACCCGTAATCTCATTGTTGAATAAACATAATTATTAACTTTTTCCGAGTCAACATTTTTCGGGACGATACAGTGCGGTGGGAGCAGGTTCTCACTGCTCCGTCAGTTGCTTGCACTTACCGACAGGGGGGCCTGTCAATGTGATACGAACCACGGCTGTCCGTTCGAGGCTGCGAGCGATTGCATCATCAAAAGCATCCATGTGATGAGGCAGGAAACGCTGGCAAATGACTCTTAGGGCCGATATCTTCTCTTCACGTTCAGTCACAAGTTCTGCCACGCCGACGGCAGTTGCAGACCTGTATTGCAAGGTGAAGTTCCCGACTTCGGGGTCGAAGGTCGGTGAGCAACGGGTCACCGCAGAGAGGAACACAACCGGGTTATGGGCGATACAGTCCAGTTTCTCACCCTCCAGGGCGCAGTGAAAGTAGAACGTCTTGTCACCTGTAAGCGCCAACGACAATGGTAAACCGTATGGTGTTCCGTCTTCCCTGGTCATGCTGACCGTCACGAATGGTGCCTTGTCCAAGACCTCCAAGGCGAAAGCGGCATCCCTCTCTCTGTCAGATCTTCTCATCTTATCATTACTTGTTGAATAAATGCCGTATGGCGGCGATTGGTGAATAGAGAATCATTCTGGGACCAGTCCACCGCATGACTTCACAAATCAGTTCACGTTCGGTTGGGGGATAGCAGTGGGTGGGACAATCCTTGCAGGCGGTCTTGCTCTCCCCATAGCGGCAATGGTCGAGACGGCGGCACGCAAAGTCAGCCAAGTGCTGGTATGCCTCAGATATCGTGTCAGCCTTCAGCCGATGGCTACAATAAAGCCCGATCATCTTGCGGACGGTCTGCTTCTCTCGTTCTATTCTGGTCATTATGGGTTATGTCAAGAGCTATAGGTATGTACGCTGGAGCCTTGAGCCGAGGGCAGGTAGTTGATGCCCCACCAGCAGACCTGCAACAGGATGAAAGCGATGAGCAGCACCCACAGGGCAGGTTTGATGGAATTGGGGCGATAGATGCGATAATGGATATAGCCCAAATAAGCAAGCCAGGTAATGGCCGCCCAAGTCTCCTTGGGATCCCATGACCAATAGTGGCCCCATGCTTCTTTAGCCCACATCGCGCCGAAGAGCATGCCAAAGGTCAAGAACGCAAGACCGACATTCACCAGGTTGTCGGTAATGTCCATCTCCTTGCGCTCCAACGAACGCCCCTTCTTGAAAAACAGTTGGTAAAGCGCCATGAGCGTCGCTGCGCCCAACAAGGCGTAGGCAAACATATAGACGATAACGTGCGGAGCGAACCAGGGACTCTGCAAGGCAGGCATCAAGGCCTTGGAGTGAATCTCGGGCTTGAAGATGTTGATACAGATAAACACGGCCGCCAACATCGTAGAGAACGACAGAATCCACTTGTATTTCCAGCGGCTATAGACCAGTATACCGGCCAACGGCAGGAAAAATGAGTACCACAGGCGTGTCTCGCCCATCGTGCGCAATGGCGGGCGCTCTAGCGTCACCCACATGATGACGATAAACGTGAAAAACACGGCCATGCCCGTCAGTGTTGAAGCATAGACGCCAGCCTTTTTTTCTTTCCATGCCAGGAACGCGCCTACGGCCCACAGCATGATGGCCACAATGGCAAAGTAGATGAAATAATCCCAAATCATGGCGTCATGCGTTTATTAGATGAATCAGGCGAAACCTCAGCAAATCGAGTTTGCCCGTTTGCGTTCGGTTTGCGCTGATTTTGAGATAATACAAACATACACAGTGCTCCTGCGAGCATCAGCCCTATGCCAATATAAACGAGCGGTAACCACGGGTCGCGCACGAGTTCAAAGATGCTGATCTGGCTCTGAGGGCCGGCAGCGGTGTCGTAGCCATACTGATAGATCTTCCACCCCTCGACCTCGACAGGCTTGTTGACGTCGATGGTGGTGTGGATGTTCTTGCCCGACTTTGTCATGATGTTCACTTCGCTGGCAAAGCGTTTGGGGCTGCCGTCGTCGTATTGCTCCATGATGAACTGTTGAAGTTCAATGGCCAAGTCCAATTCCTTGACTTGCTGGTTCTCGTCCATGACGCGCCACTCGGGTTCACCGACGGCGGTAATCATCTTCAGGCGCTGCATATCGGCGTTGCCCAGCGTCGCGCAGGTCAAGGCCAAGAACAGTCCCAGGTGATTGAGCAGGAACGGAATATCACGCCTCCACTGGAAGTGACCAAGGCGTTTCAACACCGCAAGGCCGATGATAACGGCAATATAGACATAGATGAGCACAAAGGGCCAGAATGACAGCATGTCGTTTATCCATGTCCCGTTCACTGTCTGCCGCGTGAGGCCCATGATCAGTGTCAGAATCACTGCAAAGACAATGGCCGGTATCGCTGCTGCATAGGTGCTCAGGAATGAGAATGCATAGATCTGGCGACGCAACAGGTGCATGATGGCAATCATCACCAGGAAGCCGACGAGCACGATGCCGTTGACTGGCCACGAGAAGGCATCCCACACAACAGGACCGACGCTCAGTTCGAGCATCAGTCCTGCGATGATTAATCCAGCGCCAATGAGGCTGCCTTCTTTAAGAGTCCACGGTTTAACCCACATCAGATTTCAATGAGTTTGCCGTTCTTTTTGGCATCCATAATCCACTTGGGAACAATCTCGTCCAGGAAGCGCCGTTTGTTCTGGTTCAGCATATTCATGTCAAGGCCGATAGCAGCCTGAGCCTTAGCCTTGGTGCTGTAGTCAGGCACGGGAATCTCACCCATGTGCCCATGCTTGGCCGCCACACGTGCGATGAGCAGACGGGCCTGCTGGGCATAATCCACAGAGTGTGAAAGCAGGCGGATTACCTCCTGGGGTGCATGGAATGTGGCCCCGTGTGATGCTATGGCATAGTCCCAACGCCACTGGCTCTTGCGCAGCAGGGCTTGGATAGGAGCCAACTCGGCATCGGTGGCACCCTTGTCGATGATGAACTTTGTCTCGAAGTGGGCACGGGCCAGTTCCTGCTCGGCACGGTCGCGCACCTCGTTGCACTTTTCCTGACGGTCATATACGTTCTGGCGCAGCACCTCTGCATCCTGGCGGTGACATACCTGGCATGTGCGGTCGATCTTTGCCAGCGGCGACATGATCTGGTGGTCCGAGAATTTCACGCCACCATCCTGCTTGTAGGGCATGTGGCAGTCGGCACAGGAGACACCGCGCTGGGCATGAATGCCCTGCTGTGACATCTCCCAACCGGGGTGCTGAGCCTTCAGGATCTTGGTCTTGGACAGCGGATGAATATAGTCGTAGAAACCGATAGAATCATAGTAGTGTTCTGCGTCCTCACAGGTCAAGCCATAGTGCTGAGGGAACACAAGATAGTTGGCCTTGCCAGGATTATTTGGATCATCGGGCTTGATGAAGTAGTACTCGACATGGCACTGCGCGCAGACCAGTGAGCGCATCTCCTGATGGGTGGCGTTCCTCAAATTCTTGCCTGAATTGGCAAATGCCTCATAGATGGCGGGGCGGGCAGGACGCAGGTCCATCGTGCGGGCGTCGTGGCAGTCGCTGCAGCCGATGGGATTGACCTCTTCGGCACCCAACTCGCTCCATTTCTTGGCATAGAAGTTTGCAGGATCGAACACCGACTTTGTTTCACTGAGTTCGCGCATCATGCGGGGCACATCAGGGCCTTTGCACGTCCAACACGTAGCCGGTTGCATGTCAGCGGCTATCGAGTCGGCTCCGATGAAGATGCCGGGGTTGCCCGTGCGCAAAATCTTGCGCATGTCCTCCAGAGCATGCTTGTGGCCGCGCGGAGTGTTGTAGTGGCGTGAGAACGCGTAACCAGCCCATAGGATGACCATCTCGGGACGCTGCTCAAGCACGTCAACCTCCTGCGAGGAATTATATTTGGAAGCGAACGTGGTGTCCTCGGTCATCGACCAGGTCTCGTATTCACGGGGATAGTCGGCCTTGAACTTCTCGTTCTGGGCAATTATGGAGTCGGTGAACTCGGTGCGCTTGTTGTTGAACACACTGGCGACTTCAGCACGGCGCTCCATGAGCGATGAAACGAGCAGTCCCAGCAGGAACACTGCTATCATTGAGCCGCCAAAGAGCGCCCAACTTTGCCATTTCTTTAATTGCTTTGCCATAATATTGTCGTTTTTGTTATAGTCGATTATTAATCACTTCTTTGAGAGGGCACCTCCCAGCCATTCGGGTACAGGACTGGGCGGTAGCGGAGTCACACCCTCGGCTCCCGGGGTTGACATCAGCGAGTTCATGCCACCGTGCGGCACGTTGCGGTGACAATGCCAGCATTCCACGCCCTCGCCACGTTTAGCCATCATATAGTCGATACGGCCCGTTTTGACTAATTCCTGGTTGAGTTGCGTGTGGCAGCGGATGCAGTTGTCCATGATGACCTCGGCACTGGCATCCTCGGCCATGATGGCCTGACGCTCGCTGTGGGTCACGAAATAAGCCGTATGCTTGAGGCCGTCCATCGCTTTGAAACCGTATTTGGCCGTCAGGCTGGAGTGCGGCACATGGCAGTCATTACACGTCGCGTCGCGTCCATGAGAGGAATGGCTCCATGTGGCATAATAAGGCGTCATGATGTGGCAATTGACGCATGCCGACGGATCATCGGCGATATAGGTGTGCGCCCTGAGCAGATACATGAACAATCCACCCAAGCCCACCAGAATGCCGGCACAGACGATAAGACCGATTTTCTGCTTATAAGAGAAGCGATCCTTCAGTGTTTTCAGTCGATTTGTGATCTTCATCAATCACGGATTGAGGTTAACATCGCAAAGATATACCTTTTTTTCAACAATAAAAAATTTTAAGACAAATTAAATCGTTAATAAGTGTAAAATTCATTTTTTACGCCTTGCGAAATCGCTCAAAATGCCAGTGAATGGCTTGCCCACGTTCTCCTCATATAATTCCTTGATTCGCATTACCGAAGTGTAATACTTGCGCGAGAACCAGCTGCAGCGTTTGCGGATTTTTTGCTCGGGCGAGATGGACTCCTTTTCTGTCTCGACCCGAAAAGCGGAAACGAGTGCTGATAGTTGGTTTGTATCAATCATAATCTTTTGCGATTTTGCTGCACCAATCGTGCAAGCCGAGAGCAAACCAAGTTTACTTGAGTTTGCCGAGGCGCCGCCGATTAGCGCGAAATTTCTTTCGCAAAAGTAGATTGACAAGTTCACCTCGCAAAAGACACGCTGAGAAGGAAAATATTCGTACCTTTGCAGCGTAATTAGAACTATAAATCGGAATTTACATGTATTACTTAAATAATCTAGTGAGGAGAATACTTTGTGTTATTTTTGCGATGACCTTGCTGGCATCCTGTACTATTGTGCGAGGCTATATGACTGATGGTGCTTATGGTCCAACGAGTTTCAGTTATGAAAAGCGACTAAAGGATACCATTGTCAATCGTTCCGAAGTCTTCACTTTTGAACATGCATCACAGCAGGCTGGCTGGATTGACACCTTGCATTTCTTTAACCAGGGCAAAATGTATTCCAATACCACAATGTGGGAGGCCATCGGCCCCAAGACCGAGACACAGGGCGTGCTTATTATCCAGAAAGACAGTATCGTTTATGAGAAATGCACGGGAGATATTACATCAGACAAGATTGCAAGCGTGTTCTCAGTCTCTAAGTCCATTACGTCGCTGCTCTGTGGCATTGCGGTGGATGAGGGGTATATCAAGAGCATAGATGATCCGGTAACGGATTACCTGCCGGAGTTAAGGAAGGCGAATCCAATGTGGCAGAAACTCACGATCCGGCACCTGCTGAATATGCAAAGTGGCTTAGACTTCGATGACACTTATTCGCTGAGCTTGAAGCTAAAAGATATCAAACGCTTGCACGCAATGGCCAAACTAAACTATGGGCGCAACATCATGGGGCAAGTCAAAAAGTTGAAGTTTCGTTGCGAGCCTGGTACGGAGTATCGATACGAGAGTATGACTACAGAGATACTGGGAATCATTATCGAGAGAGCTACTCGGCGTAAATTTGCAGATTACCTTGAAGAAAAGGTATGGTCGCCTCTCGGTATGGAGTCGCAGGCATACATGACTTATGACAGCAAGAAGCACCACACAGCACACGCTTTCGGGGGACTAGCCTTGACGATGCTGGATTTGGCGAAAATCGGCCGGCTGTATCTGAACAAAGGGAAATGGAATGGCAAAAGGATTGTCAGCGAATCTTGGATTGAGCAATCGACATTGTATTCACGGGATAATGAAGGATACCATTTCTGCTGGTACAATACCAGTTGTATAGGCGCTGATAAGCCAGAGTACCCCGGATATTATGCTTTGGGCATCCGTGGTCAGGTACTCTATGTGAATCCTTATAAACAATTGATTATGGTAAGGTTGGGGCTGAAAGATGATACTTATGCCCATATCCCTTATCTATTTGAGCAACTGAGCAATCTTTGGCCGAAATAAAGACAAACTAAATTCCAATTTAGCGAATAGAAAAGCGAGGCCGTTGGCTTCGCTTTTTTAGTGATTTCGCCCGAAATTTTTATTGAGGGCGTTGCTCAAAATCCCAGTAAAAGCGGCCCCAATATTATCCTCATAGAACTCGTTGATTCGCATGACCGAGGCGTAATACTTGCGCGAGAACCAGCGGCGGCGCTTGCAGCTATGCCGGCAAGCCCAGCCGTTATTGCCGTAGCGGTGCAGGACTTTCAGCCCAGCACAACGGCAGATTCATTATTGCCTTGCAAAAGTAAATTAACCGCTATTATGTGAAAAGACATTATTCTGTCATGAGTCTGTCGCACTCGGCAGCAAGCGTGGGGTGATGTTGCTTGATATAGTTCAAGGCATCGTTGAGTGTACTCACCTCGCCTTTTGTTCGCTTGCTGACACGCTTGATAAAATCATCATTGAATATCTTTGTCTCAATGTGTGGAACGGTGAATTCATCCACGGGACGGAAGAAGATGATGCCGTCAATGCGGCTACCCATCGTCTCGTCGGCATAGTAGGGGCTGCCGTTGGTGTCGCTCAGCATGCGTGTTGTGTAATCGAAGTGAAAGAAGTCCGACACTTTTTCGCTTGCAAATGGGCTACCTGCGACATCAAAGCCAATGGGCTTGTTGCCACACATCCTGAACGATTCATCTGCGATGCCATCTCCGCAACGTTCCCAATGATAATCGTCATTGGTCGGAACATATCCGTTATTCCCCATCAGTCCGCCCCAGAGTTTTATTGAAAACACTTGATGCGGATACAGTGTAGCCAAGATTTTTCCGGCAGTGGCTTGCACGGCATACATCTGTGATTTTTCGACATATTGCGCATGAAATTGCTTTTGAGTATGACTTGAACCTGCATAGTAAATCACTCTCTTTCCTGTGTAGATGTAAGTCGCAATTTTATTGGCAGTAGATTGGTCACGGCTCAATGTGTATTCGTACTTATCGCCGTCGAGCATTTGCAGCATGTATGGCGGGTCGAGCAGCAACAATCTTGTGAACTTCTGCTGCTTGCGGTTATATTCCCACAATGCGCGGAGCGCGTCCACTGCCTCGGCATACGGCCAGCCGTAAGTATCGGGGGCATCACGCAGTATTTGCAACGCCAAGTCTTCGCGAAATGTTGCAGAGCGCATCAGCGAGTCGGCAATGCCCTGGTCAATGCTGTTGCCGCTTTCCCAGGCCAAAGCATCGAGATGAAATGTCGTGTCGGCCGCGATGTGACGGAGGTAGTCGCTCAAAAAAAGCATGTGGTCTCTCACCCAATGGTCTTCGCCCAGCGACACCACATGATATTGCTTGACCTTTTGAGTGAGATAGTCAAAGGGTTCGGTTTGTTGAACCTTCACAAAATTGGTGTACTCCGTCAGTTTGTTATGATTGGATTCCGCAAGCAATGATTGAGCGGTAATCACCAATGCAATAATGAGAATTTGTCTTAAAGTTGTCATGTAAATGTTGTTTCATTAGAGACGGAAAGACCTAGGGAATAGTTGCAAATCGCCTAATGAAATTAGTACAATTTAACAGCACATTTTTAGTCATGGTATATTCGGGCGGAATCTACTTAATTTTGCCTAGATTTCGCCCCATGCAACGATGAAAAATGCTATATCGTCAAATCAACTGAAGTGTTTAGTGGTGGCTGAGAAAGGTTTGTGCCCAGTCGGTCAGGCGTTGACGAGCGATGTTGGGCTGCATGCACTCGGAGAGGGGGCTGTCGGTGGGATTGATGCAATTGACCTCGGCGAAGCCTGCGTTGAGCAGGGCAGGGCGGTCGGACACGCGGCCGGCGATGAGGATGGTGGGGATGCCGTGGCTGCTGGCGCGTTGCAAGATGCCGCTGGGCAATTTGCCCATCAGGGTCTGGCGGTCGGCGCTGCCCTCACCCGTGACAACCAGGTCGCACCCGTCAAGTAAGCGGTCAAAGTCGATCAAATCCATCAGTAGGTCAATGCCCGATTGCATGTTGGCGTTCATATAGGCCAGCAGGGCGAACCCGAGGCCTCCAGCGGCTCCTGCGCCGGGCGTGTTGCGATAGTCATGGCCCACGGCTCGGGCTGTGATGTCGGCCCAGTGCTTCATTTTGTGCTCTAGTTGGTCGACCATGGACGGTGTGGCGCCCTTCTGAGGCCCGAAAACTGCGGCGGCTCCATCGCGACCGCACAACGGATTGCGCACGTCGCTGGCGATGGTGACATTGAGGTCACGCCCTGCTAGCAGCGAGTGGGTGGAATCAATCTCATTATTGAAGCAACGCACCCCCAACGCCTCGAGCATGCCGCGACCACCATCGACAGTGGCGCTGCCACCTAGCCCTACAATCAGCCGCTTGCAACCACGGCGCAGCGCATCGGCAATGAGTTCGCCGGTGCCATAACTGGTGGCCTTGAGGGGGTTGCGCTCGGTGGCCTGCAGTAGTGCCAGTCCGCTGGCTTGTGCCATCTCGATGATGGCTGTACCGCCATCGGTGATGCCATAATGTGCCGTGATGGGCCGCATGAGCGGATCGTGGACCACCGTGGTGACTAGCGTAGCCTGCATTGCCGCAGCAAAGGCCTCAAGCATACCTTCGCCGCCATCACTCATGAGCACAGACACTACTTGGGCGTCAGGCAGTGATTGCTTGACGCCCAAGCAGACGGCGCGTTCGGCCTCGGCCGAACTGAGGCACCCCTTAAACGAGTCTATGGCTAGCAGGATGCGCATAATAGATTGATAATTTAGAATTAAGAATTTAGAATTAAATGCTAACTCTCAACTCTTAACTATACATGATCTTCGTCCCAGTAGTAGCGGCGCTTGGGATTGCGCGGGAACCAGCCCTTGTGCACACGCTCCTGCTGCTGGAACACCTCGAGGATGCTCCAGAAGCAAGAGAATGCAGTAACACCTAGGATCGATGACAACAACACATTGCTTGCCAGAATGCTGGCCACGATGAGCAGTATGCCCGCCAGGGCGAACATCCACCAGCAGCGGGTGCCCAGGTGGTACTCGGCCTTGATGACAATGGGATGAAACACCCCGATGACAAGAAAGGTGGCGACACCGATGGTGAGGCCCAGCAAGTGATGTGTTGTCAAGAAATCCATTTGTTTATATTAAGAATTCAAAATTACAATTTTGGGCGACTCGGTTAACGAGTGATGAGCGTGCCGGTCATGCCCTCGAGAGCCTGGCGTGCCTTGTCGAGCGAGGTGATGAGTGCGGTGCCGTGCTCGGTGTTCTCAACAAAACTGATGCACGACTCAACCTTGGGCAGCATCGAACCGGGAGCGAACTGCCCCTGGTGGATGTACTCGCGGGCCTCGCCGATGGTCATGCTCGACAAGTCTTGCTGGTCGGGCTTGTTGTAGTTGATGGCCACTTGCTCGACGGCAGTGAGGATAACCAGCATGTCGGCCTTGAGTTCCAGAGCCAACAATGCGCTGGCACGGTCCTTGTCGATGACTGCTGCCACACCCTGATAGTCGCCTGCATGCTTCTCAACGACGGGGATGCCGCCGCCACCCACGGTGATGACGATGCAGTGATTCTTGACCAACTGCTCGACCACAGGCAACTCAACAATCTTGATGGGCAGGGGCGAAGGCACCACGCGGCGATAACCACGCCCTGCGTCCTCAACGAATGTATAACCCGTCTGTGCTGCCATCTCATCGGCCTTCTCCTTGCTGTAGAACATGCCCACAGGCTTGGTGGGGTTCTTGAATGCCGGATCCTTCTTGTTGACCACGACCTGTGTGACCACGGCAGCGACTGGCTTATTGATCTTGCGACGTGCCAACTCGCGCTCCACTGCCTGCTGCAGGTGGTAGCCAATGTAGCCCTGTGTCATGGCTCCGCACTCGGGGAACGGCATGGTGGGCGTGCCGCTATTGTTGTTGGCCGAGAATTCAAAGGCCAGATTGACCATGCCCACTTGCGGGCCGTTGCCATGACCGATGACGACATCATAGCCTTGTTCCACCAGGTCAACGATGGTCGATGCGGTGCCCTGCACGAGCGACAATTGCTCTTCAGGCGACTTGCCCAGGGCATTGCCGCCTAATGCGATTACGAGACGTTTGCTCATAATAGAAGAAATAAGGAAAATTAAAAGTGGGCTCCCCAAACACGAATGAATGAAAGAACCCACTTGTTGTAAGCGTGTTTACTTCAGCGTTGCGTACATGACAGCCTTGATGGTGTGCATGCGGTTCTCGGCCTCGTCAAAGACGCGGCTCTGCGGGCCACGGAACACCTTGTCGGTAACCTCCATCTCGGGCAGACCAAACTTCTTGTGGATGTCCTTGCCGATGGTCGTCTCCAGGTCGTGGAACGAGGGCAGGCAGTGCAAGAAGATGGCACTGGGGTTGGCATTGGCCATCACGGCATCGTTCACCTGATAGGGGCTCAGCAGTTTGATGCGCTCGGCCCAGATTTCATCGGGCTCGCCCATCGACACCCAGATGTCGGTGTAGATGACATCGGCGTTCTTGGTGCCCTCCTTCACGTCGTCGGTCAGCGTGATGGTGCAGCCGTGCTCCTTGGCAATCTCGCGGCAGGTAGCCACCAACTTCTCGTCGGGCATGTTCTCCTTGGGACCGCAAGCCACAAAGTTGATGCCTAACTTGGCCGAAACGACCATCAGCGAGTTGGCAACATTGTTGCGGGCATCGCCCATGAAGACCATCTTCAGGCCCTTATAGTGTCCGAAGTTCTCCTCGATGGTGAGCACGTCGGCCAGCATCTGGGTGGGGTGGAACTCGGTGGTCAGACCGTTCCACACGGGCACACCCGCATACTTGGCCAGGTCCTCAACAATCTGCTGATCGAAGCCACGATACTCGATGCCGTCAAACATGCGGCCCAGCACCTTAGCGGTGTCCTCGAGCGACTCTTTCTTGCCCATCTGCGACGATCCGGGATCCAGGTAGGTTACACCCATACCCAGGTCATTGCCAGCAACCTCAAACGAACAGCGAGTGCGAGTCGAGGTCTTCTCGAACAACAGCACAATGTTCTTGCCAGTGAGGTACTTGTGGACGGTTCCAGCGCGCTTCATGCGCTTGAAATCCTTAGCGAGTTCGAGCAGATACTGAATCTCCTCGGTGGTGAAGTCGAGCAACTTCAAGAAACTTCTTCCTGATAAACTTCTTGGCATAATTGTTTAGTTTTTGTTTGTTAATGATATATGAGTTTTTGAATTTACCATGTTCCCTCTGCGCCATGACACAAAGGAAGAAAGTGCAAAATTACAACGAATTTCTGATACTCACACCATGATTTAAAAGAAATTTCCCGATTAGCATTTTTTTTGATTTTTGTTGTTGTGATTTGGCGCATTAGTCATTAACTTTGCATCCCGATAAATTGATTATCGTATGGACAAACACAGCTTAATCTCAATCTCCGACCTGAGTAAGGACGAGATTCTGGCGCTCCTCAAGCGGGCGCAGGAGTTCGAAAAGAACCCTAACCAACGCATCCTGGCGGGTAAGGTGGTGGCTTCATTATTCTTTGAGCCTTCAACCAGAACCCGCCTTAGTTTTGAAACAGCCGTCAATCGCCTGGGTGGACGCGTCATTGGATTCAGCGACCCCAAGAGCAGCAGTCAGGCCAAGGGCGAGAGCCTCAAGGACACCATCATGATGGTGAGCAACTATGCCGACCTGATTGTCATGCGCCATTATCTGGAGGGAGCGGCACGCTATGCCAACGAGATTGCCTCGGTTCCCATCATCAACGCCGGCGACGGCAGCAACCAGCACCCCACGCAGACCATGCTCGACCTGTACACCATCTATCAGACCCAGGGCACGCTCGAGAACCTGACCATCACCATGGTGGGTGACCTCAAGTATGGTCGCACAGTGCACTCGCTGCTCGAGGCCATGCACCACTTCCACCCGCGCTTCAAGTTTGTCGCCTGCGACGAGTTGCGCATGCCCGAGCAGTACAAGCAGTATTGCAAGGAGTGGGGCATCGAGTATGAGGAGACCCGTGACTTCAGCTCTGAGATCATCAACCAGACCGACATCCTCTATATGACCCGCGTGCAGCGTGAGCGCTTCAGCGACCTGATGGAGTATGAACGCGTCAAGAATGTCTACACCCTCACGGCCAGCATGCTCACCGGTTGCAAGCCCAACATGCGTGTGCTGCACCCGCTGCCCCGCGTCACCGAGATTGCTCAGGATGTCGATGACACCCCGCAGGCCTACTACTTCGAGCAGGCACTCAATGGTCTCTATGCCCGTCAGGCACTCATCTGCCGCGCACTCGACCTCTAAGCAATGTACAACTCACAACCAGCGCGCAGCGCGGTCTTGATTCTAAATTCTCAATTCACAATTTTCAATTTTTAAAAAGATGGTTAACAAAGAAAAGAAAGAACTCGCAGTGGCCGCTCTGCAAAATGGCACTGTGATCGACCATATCCCCACCGAGTCGCTCTTTAAGGTGGTCGACCTGCTGGGACTCAAAGACCTGACCGATGTCAGTGTCACCATCGGCAACAACCTCGATAGTAACCGCATGGGCAAGAAGGGCATCATCAAGGTCGCCGACCTCATCTTCCCCGAGGAGACGCTCAACCGCATCGCCGTCATCGCCCCCAATGTGGTGGTCAACATCATCCGCGACTATGAGGTGGTCGAGAAGTTACACGTCACTCTGCCCGACGACTTGATCGACATCGTCAAGTGCAACAACCCCAAGTGCATCACCAACAACGAGCCGATGCGCACCCACTTCCATGTCATCGACCGCGAGCACACCACTCTGCGGTGCCACTACTGCGAGCGCCCCGTCGCCCAACAGGACATCGTGCTCAAGTAAATAAAGAGGCTTCTCTCCTTATTTTGAGGCATATTCGACTCCACATCATCCAGCCATCAGGCTACGGTGATGTGGAGTCGTCATTGGTTGCACTCCTCTAGCTCCAACAACCAACTCAACAAACAAAATGCTTTAAATTCATGATAAGATGGAAGTGTTTACCACCACAGCCACCAGCGTTTAGCAAAAAGGGACATCAGAATATTGTTGTTAATATTTTTTTGCATTTTTTGGGCAGATAATTTGCTTTTCTGAGCGAGAATCTATAACTTTGTGGTGCTTTTAACTTTTAAATGTTTTGTCATGAAAATAAAATACCTTAAAATTGCGCTTATCGCTCTTGGCACTCTCTGTCCTCTGCTTTCCTGGGCGCAACAAACGTTCAAGCCGGTGTTGACAACTGGCAAGGTGTGGGAAGTGGGCACATTCAACTGCTATGATTGGGATGATGGCTCTCCTAGCGAGACTGGGCGATACTATGTGGCGGTGGATGGCGACACCATCGTCAACGGACTTGACTGCAAAAAGATTGTGATAGCCCCGTCAGATGGTCTGCAACCATCCAGGACATTTGTCGCCCGCGAAGAGGGCGGCAAGGTGTGGAGAGTGAAAAACGACGGCACCGAAGTCTTGCTGTTTGACATAGGGCTGAAGGCACACGACCGGGTGGGCGCCGGATATGTCTTGGAGCAAGATGTAGTCTGTGCGAACGGTGTCTACCGAAAGAGATTGCTTATAGATTCTGGAGTCGACCAAGCTGACGCAGAATATTGCTACTATGTTGTGGAAGGAATTGGCATAAACAAAGACGAGTGGTTATTTAATAACGCTATGGGCATCGCCGGCGAGGGGGAGTATTGCCGAATGTTGACATGCAGTGAGAATAGAGTGGTCATCTTTACCGAAGATGACTTCGCAATGCCGCATTCGGCAATCACATCGGTCAACGCTGACCCTGCAAAGGCCGAAATGTATGACCTGCAGGGCCGCAAGGTGGATCAGCCCACGCAGCCCGGCATCTACATCAGCCAGGGCAAGAAGATGGTGGTGAAGTGATGTTCGGTGGCCTATGTCACGCAGGTGATAGGGGTTGGGGCAGATGACGATTTGTTGTCTGCCCCAATCTGCTTGTGTCAATCTCCACGAATTGCCATGTCATTATGAATTAAGAATTAGTCGCAATGTCCTTATGTTCTTATGTCTGAAAAACAATCTGACTTTATTGTCTTGGCGAAAACGAGAAAACAGATGAGCTGAGCTTGGCAATCTGTCAAAAAAGTGCGATAATAGTTGACCGATTGATAAATATTGTGTAACTTTGCAGCGAAAACGACTATTTGTCTGAAACAAAACCTTTTTAACATAAACACGAATATGAACAATTCGGTAATTACATTCCCCCTGCCGGCCAATGAGCCGGTCAAGGCTTATCTGGCTGGCTCGCCCGAGCGAGTGGCCCTCGAGAAAGAACTGGAACGTCAGAGCAACCTGGTGGTTGACATCCCCATCATCATCGGCGGCAAGGAAATCCGCACCGGTGACACCGGTCAAGTCACTTGCCCCCACGACCACAAGCATGTGCTGGCCACCTACCACAAGGTGACACGCAAGGAGGTAGAGATGGCTGTCGAGGCAGCCATGGAGGCTCACAAACAATGGAGCCGCACACCGTGGACCACGCGTGCCGCTATCGTCATGAAGATGGCCGAACTGCTGGCCACCAAATATCGCCCCATCATGAATGCAGCCACCATGCTGGGACAGAGCAAGAACATCTATCAGGCCGAGATTGACTCGGCTTGCGAGACCATCGACTTCTTCCGCTACAATGTGCACTATGCCAGCAAGATCTACGCCATGCAGCCCAAGGACGGTGTGGGCCAAATTAACCATACTGAGTATCGTCCGCTCGAAGGCTTCGTGCTGGCTGTCACGCCGTTCAACTTCACCTCGATTGCCTCTAACCTGTGCATGACACCGGTGCTCATGGGCAACGTGGCGTTGTGGAAGCCCTCGACCACCGCTCTGTTGAGCAACTACTATCTGATGCAACTCTACAAGGAGGCTGGTCTGCCCGATGGCGTGATCAACTTCTTGCCCGGCAGCGGTGCGCTCATCGGCGAGGTCGCCACACAGAGCAAGTACTTCTCGGGCATCCACTTCACCGGCTCGACCGCCACGTTCAACTCGCTGTGGCGTCAGGCAGGCCAGAACCTGGGCAAGTATATCTCTTATCCGCGCATCGTGGGTGAGACCGGCGGCAAGGACTTCATCTTTGTCCATCCCAGTGCCGACCCCAAGGCTGTGGCAACGGCCGCATTCTGCGGTGCCTATGAGTTCCAGGGGCAGAAGTGCTCGGCTGCATCGCGCATGTATATTCCCAAGTCGATGTGGCCCGAGGTGCTCCAGGACATGAAGCGCATGGCCGCCGAGATTAAGATGGGCGATGTGATGGATGCCGGCAACTTTGTCAATGCCGTCATCGACGAGGCTTCTTACAACAAGTGCCAGCAGTATATCGACTTTGCCGAGCAGGCCCCCGACGCACAGATTGTGATGGGTGGCAAGTGCGACAAGTCGGTCGGTTGGTTTGTCGAGCCCACGGTCATCGAGACCAGCAACCCGCACTTCAAGTCGATGGAGGAGGAAATCTTCGGCCCCGTGCTCACGGTCTATCCCTATGATGACGACAAGGTCGACGAGACGGTGCAACTGTGCAACGAGACCTCACCCTACGGACTGACGGGTGCTGTGTTTGGCCGTTGCCGCATGGCTGTCGAGAAGATCACCGACGCGTTGTGCTATGCCGCAGGCAACTTCTACATCAACGACAAGCCCACAGGCGCTGTGGTGGGTATGCAGCCCTTCGGCGGTGCCCGTGCCAGCGGTACCAACGACAAGGCTGGTGGCGAGTTCAACCTCATTCGCTGGATCATTCCGCGCGTGATCAAGGAGACCCTGGTTTCGCCCACCGACTATCGTTACACCTACCTCAAGTAGGAAATCAAATTGAGAATTGAAAATTGAGAATTGCCAGGTAGAGATGATTTTCAATTTTCAATTCTCAATTTTAAGTTAAAACCTTAACCTCTATATGGAACTCAACTCAACAGACATCAAACCTTGTAAAGTAAACGTCGCCAGCGAGACCGGGCGGCTGCGTGCTGTGCTACTGCATCGCCCAGGTGTGGAGATTGAGCGCATGACACCGCTCAATGCCGAGCATGCCCTCTATAGCGACATCCTCAACAAACCCATCGTCGACAACGAGTATGCCAACTTCTGCGGCGTGCTCGAGCGCTGGACGCAGGTCTACTATGTCGAGGACGTGCTTGAGAGCATCTTGCGCGACTCGGACGTGCGTCAGCAGATGATCACCGACACCGTGCGCAACTATGGCGCCAAGACACAGCCGCTGCTTGACTACCTCAACAGCTGCGACACCCGACAGCTGGCAGCGGTGCTCATCGAGGGTTATGAGGACCCCGAGTGGGACCGCCAGAGCGACGACCGCTATCTGCTCGAGCCGCTATACAACCTATTCTTCACCCGCGACGCGTCGTCGACAGTCTTTGACCGCGTGCTCATCAACTCGATGAGTTTTGAGGCCCGCGAGCGCGAGACCATGATCTATGAGGCCATCTTCGGACGCTTCTTCGGCGTGAAGATGCTCAATGCCATGGCCTGGGACCGCTGGGCACGCACCGAGGGAGGTGATGTGCACATCGCCGCACCCGACCTCCTGTGCATCGGCCAGGGCATTCGCACCAATGCCAAGGGCATCGAATACCTGGCGCAGACCTTTGCCCGCGAGCGCGAACACTTCAACATCCTGGTGCAACAGCTCCCGCACAAGCCCGACTCGTTCATCCACCTCGACATGGTGTTCACCTTCCTGGGCCAGCACCAGTGCATGGCCTTCGAGCCGATGCTCAAGAAGCAGGGCCTGTTTGCCGGCAAGGACACCACGCTCATCACCATCGACCACGGCAAGATCAGCTATCGCACGGTGCCCAACATCGTCGATGGTCTGCGCCATCTGGGATGGGACATCGAGCCTGTGCTGGGCGGGGGCAGTGATCCCTGGGTGCAGCTGCGCGAGCAGTGGCACAGCGGGGCCAACTTCTTCTCGCTGGGCGATGGCAAGGTCATAGGCTATCGGCGCAACACCCACACCATCGATGCGCTTGACAAGGCAGGCTTTGCCGTGCTCAGCGCCGAGGACATCGTCAGCGGCAAGGTCAACATGCAAGACTACGACAAGTTTGTCGCCGCCTTCCCCGGCAGCGAGCTGCCTCGCGCCGGCGGTGGCGCCCGCTGCATGACCATGCCCATCCTGCGCGACTAGCCAGCGTACTAACAACAAAGGACATCCTCCCTTAGCTCCATCGACAGGAGATGAGGGAGGATGTTAGTTTCAGAATGTGCCAGCAGATATAGCAAATTCCCGAAAAGTCCAAACTTTTCGGGAATTTAGCGTTAAGACAAGTCTCCTTGTGTTCTTGAGACTTTTGTCCTTTTGTTCTTATGTCTTATCGGGTTACTCGGTGACGCGCTCCAGCCACTTCACCATGCCCCACATCACGCCCATGGCGATGAGGCAGATGACGAAGAACACTGCCCAGCACATCCACAGTTTAGGCATCTTGTTGAGCATGACCGGGCCAATCCAGATGAACAGGTTGCCCAGTGCAGTAGCACCCAGCCACAATCCCTGGCAGATACCCTGCAGGTGCTTGGGAGCAATCTTCGACACAAACGACAGACCCAGGGGCGAGATGAACAACTCGGCCACGGTGAGGAAGAAGTAGGTGGCAATCAGCACCCACCACTGTGACTTCATCGCCGTCTGTTGTGCGAGGTCCATGGCGCGGAAATCCTCACCATTGGGATAGTCGTAACCCATGCTGAGCACCATCAAGAACAGATAGGCCAGTGCGGTGATAAACATACCGATGACAATCTTACGCGGGGTTGAGATGGCACGACCGGCCTTTGTCAGAGCGGCAAAGATGGCCATAATGATAGGCGTGAGCACAATCACGAAGAACGGGTTCACGGCCTGCCAAATCTCGGGTGCGATGGTGTCGGTGATGACATAGTCGCGAGCAAACACCGACAGCGACTGACCATTCTGGTGGAACGACAGCCAGAAGAACACGCACACGCCCAGCACTGCAAACAGGGCATACATGCGCTGCTTGATCTCGCGGGCCATCGAGGCCTTCTCCTCGGGAGTGTAGTCGACGGCTGCGGCGGCCTCCTTCTTGGCGGGAGTCGGGAAGATTTTCTTGAATGTGATGAAGATAGCCAACGAGATGAACATGGCCACCACCGAAGCAATAAACGAGTAGTGAACACCAGTGTTGAACACCTCCAGATAACTGCTGCAAGCAGCACCCATGTCGCTCACCATGCTGGGGTTAGCCTTCTCCATCAACTGGGTCAGATTGGTCATCTGCTCGGATGTCATGTTGGCGGCATCGTTGAGATACTGGTGGCATAAAGCGGGAAGACCTGCATCGTAGACCATGCCCTTGACCCCCAGCCACCACTGGCGCAGCAGCGGAGCCACGAACGGTGCAATCAGACCACCAATGTTGATGAACACATAGAAGATCTGGAAGCCCGAGTCACGGCGTTCCTTGATCTGGTTGAGTTCGTCACCCTTGATGCCACGTGCAATGGCATCGGCCTCCATGTTGTCGTACATCTGACCCACGATAGCCTGCAGGTTGCCCTTGAACAAACCATTACCGAAGGCAATGAGGAACAGAGCCACGCAAGTGAAGGTGAGCAGCCACATGTGGTTGCCAGCCGAGTGAACAACGGGGATCGACAGCAGCACATAGCCGATGGCCATGATGAGCAGACCCCACTGGATGGTGCTCTTGTAGTTCTGGGTGCGGTCGGCAATGAGACCGCCCACCAGGCTCAGCACATAGATGCCGGCGTAGAACACGGCATAGATGACACCTGCCACGCCCTCGTCCAGACCGAACTTTGAACACAGGAACAGCAGCAGCACTGCGTTCATGATGTAGTAACCAAATCGCTCGCCCATGTTACTCAATGCGGCGGGGATTAGTCCTTTGGGATGATTTTTAAACATAGTTCTTAATGGTTTTTGTTATTATTAGTTTTTTTCTAGTTGTAAAAACAGTTAGGAATGGTATCTCCCCAATTCTTAATTTTTAATTCTTAATTATGAACTATGAATTAAGTCGGTTGAGCCACCACAACAGGGCCAGCAGAGCCACAATCACCAAGTCAAGCTTGAGAAAGAACCACCAGTAGTAGCGGCGCTCGGGGTCGTCGGGTAGCATTGAACTTACTCAGGTATGCGTTGGGTCTTGCCTGTGGACAGGTTGTAACTGAACCGGCCCTCACTGGTGCGCATGCGCATCAAGTTGTTCTTGCTGTCGGCAAAGCCGATGTCGCTAGGCTGTGAGTCGCCCTTGGGCGAGAATATCGAGAAGTACTTGCGAGTATTCTTGTTGAAGCCATAGACCGCTCCGTTCTTGACGGCAAACACGATGTAGCCCTCGTTCTCAATCTTCTTGTTGATCTCCTTCATGTTGAAGATGGGCTTGTCGTAGTTGGCAGCCTTCATGGTGACCTCTTCGCCTTTCTTCAGTGCCTCGACATTCTCCTGGTTCTCTTCATTCCAGCGCTCGTCCACATTGTCGGGGTCGGCCAGACGCTTGGCTTCCTCTTCCTTCTCCTTGGCTTCCTGCTCGGCCTTGAGTTCCTCCTCGGTCAGGAAGTGGATGAGTTTGACATTGTGGGCCTCTTGCTGCAAGAAGCGGGTCTCGGGCGAGTTGATGGCCTGCAACGGCTTGCCGTATACATACTGGCGACCATCTTCAAGGCTCTTAATGGGGCCTTGATAGTCGAGCGTGGTGAGTTTCTTCTCATCGACGTTCCACAGTGCGAGCGACACGCGGCCTATCGAACCACCCTCCACAGGGTTGTTGACATAGGCAAAGTAGTAGTAGTCCTTGTCGCCAATCTTGACGGCGCGGGGCACGTTCTGGATGTCGGCAATCAGCGCCGAGTTGTCCATGTTGATGGTGCGCCCGTTCAGATACTGTGTGTGTTGCAGTTCAGGCATCCACACTTGGCCGTTCTGGGTCAGTTTGTATATCTTGAAGTAAGAGCGGCTCTCGGTGTCGTTCTTGGTGGTGACACCCATGATGACTTCGGGTCGGTCAGTGCCATTGCCGGGCACCTTGACGGCATGAGCAGCCACCGCACCGTCGCCAGTGAAGTTGTTGCGGCTCAACTCGGCATTGAAGATGGCCATAGGATCGGCATTGGCATCGGCGACAAGCAAGGTCGAGTCGCTGCCCGTGACACTGTGGCGGTCGTCATTGCCACTGCTGCCACAGTTGCGCAACAACAACAGCAGGGCGATGATGATCACTACTGCCGCTGCGCCGATGACGACATTGCGGTTGAAGTGAGCGGGTTCGCTCGACAGATTCTCATCGTCATCTATCTCCTCGTCGTCGCTGTTGGCATAATAGGGCTTCTGCTCGTGTTGATGCTGGTGCTGAGTCTCTTGCCATGGGTCACGTGGAGCCTGTTGACGCTCACGTTCAATCTCATTGTATGTTGCTCCTGTCGCTGTGGCTGTTGTCGCAGGCACATCGGCAGGTTGTGTCTCTTCATGCATGTCATTGCGCACCATCTTGCCGCACTTGGGGCAGAACACCGAGTTCATCGGGATGTTTTGTCCGCACGACGGGCACACCATGTCGTGACTCATGGCATTGCCGCAGTGATTGCAGAATGCCGAGCCATCAGGAACGATTTGTCCACATTTGTCGCATTTCATATCGTAATCTTTTATTGGGTTTGCTTATCCAAACTGCAAAGATACACATTTTCTGGCGAAATTGTACAAGCGTATGATAATTATTTACTCAAAATATCAAAAAACCCCGCCTAACAGTGGCGGGGCATGGAAAGTGAGGCCTTGAGACCTACTTGATGATCAAGAATTCGGCAATCTTCTTGGGGTTGCGATCGTTCTGTAGTTGAGATGCATAGATGGTGTACAGGCCGGTGGGCATACGCTCTCCGGTTGAGTCGCAGCAGTCCCATGTGGCTGTTCCACCAGTCGATTGCCACTGCTTGACTGTAGTGCCAGCGGCATCGACGACCTTGAGATAAGAGTTGCTCATCAGGTTGTTGATGGTGAGCAGGCCGGTAAAGTCGGGTCGTACGGGATTGGGGAACACATAGACATCGTCATAGTTTGCTGCTGAAGGTGAGCCGTTGGGCATATACTCCTGGAAACCATTGGGTGTGAGTACATACACCGAGTTGGTGTTGGTGTTGCAGCACACGGCATAGATGGTGTTGCTTGTCAAGTAAGAGTTGTCGATGTTAAACTCCTTGAGAATCTTTGTGCCGTCGGGACTTACTTGATAGAGTCCTGATGAATTGGTTCCAATCCACTTGCAGTTGTTGGCATCAACGCTGATGCAGTTGACCTGAATACCCTCCAGCAAGTGGTCGTAGAGTCCAGTGCCGTCATTGCGCGCCACCTTGGGGTGCATGACAGCAAAGTCATCATTGAAGGCCCTGGATGGGTCGAAGGCTACGATGCCGTTGTTCAAACCAGCCCAGACGATGCCGTCTTGATCCTTCTCCATACAATAGACATTAGTCCAGGTGATGCTTTTCCCATCGGCATCTTGTAGACTGTTGTAGTTGGCCATTTCAGGTTCGCCCGTCAGTCCGTCAGGTTGATTCCAGAAAGTGAATGCTCGTTGGTGGTCACCGCTATTGTAGACCTTAACATCGCCCTTGCCAATAACGAAACTCGAACCTTTGAATGATTTCTGACGAGTGCCAGGAACCTCGACCGGAATCCAATCGCTCTTACTACACGTGGCTTTCTCATATTTGGCGCGTGGTAGTACCGAGAGGTTAACCTCGGCCGCTGATGCCGTTTCAGAACTATAGCACACCCACAGATTGCCCTCACTGTCAAAGGCACAAGCGCCCTTGTAGAAGTTAGTGCCAAAATAACTATTGCCGTTTGAATAAGCATAGGTGTACTGGTCGTTAGTGATCTTGAATACACCATATTTGCGTGAGGGATATACATAGGTGTTGGGATCCAATGGATCCATGGCCAATTGCCAGTTAGCACTCACGCCATTGCCCGGCATCCCGGTCGGTGTCACATCTTTCCATTGACTGCCATCGTAGGTGAACATCTGTGTCACAGCATGCATGTCTGAACCCCACTTAGCAAACGAGTTATCGCTCGATGTGCTCAGATAGACCAAATTCTTCTCCTTGTTGAAGGTCATGTAGAACGCACCCACTGTAATGCCGATACCATTGGGCTTGTAGTAGGTGTTGCTGCCTGCCTTGTGCAGGCCGTTGTTGCCCAGAGCCCACATAGTGCCGTCGCCCGATGGATTGCTGCTGAAGAGTTCGGTTGATTCACCCACTAGTTGCGGATTGGCACCCTGTGCATTGGTGGTGTAATAAGCGTTCTCAGAGCCAAAACTGGCGATGTAGCCCGTTGGAGTGGGCTGGACCACGGTGGCACGTTTATTAAAAATGACATCGCTTTGGGTCACAGCGGGTTTCCCGTCACTGCCCACGCCTAGCGTATAGGTAACCAGTCCTGAGTTGGAGTTGACCATAAATCGGTTCTCTCCCACTGTATACAGCTGAATATTAGCCGATGAATTGATTCCCGATACCTGTTGATAGGCCGACGTGGATTCACGCAGAGCACTAGTCCTGGCAGCGTACACCAGATTGCTGCGTGATATCAAGGTCCATTCGCCCATTTCGATGGCCGAGGAGATATTCACTGCGAATAGTCGCGACTCGGTGACAGTCAGCGTCTCATCGTCATAGACAATCATGCCAAACTCGGTAGCGACAAACATCTTGTCTTGCCCGAACTTGACATCATTGATGCCCTTGACCGCAGTGAGCACTGCATCCTTGATATCGGGCAAGTTGAAGACGCGCCCGTCATCGTAGACAATGTCGATGTTGCTGTCCAGATAGGTAATCACCAAGTACTTCTTGTCGTAGTTGTAGTATATGCCTGTAATCAGCACGTCGTTCAGGTTGGCGCGCTTGTTCATCGACTCGTTGGCATTGGTTGTCTTGTCGTAGCAGAACAAGTCATTGCCCACCAGATAGTACACCTTGTTGTCGGTGTCGATGATGTTGTTGATTTTGCTGCCTACATAGTATGGGTGCATGCGCCAGTCGCCGAGTGCCGATGCGCTCTGCACTGTCAGTGCCACGAGGGCAAGCAGGAGAAGTCCGATTTTCTTAACCATGGGTCGTATCTTTTTCGCGAAAGTGTATATTCTGTTGTGATTATTTGACGACTAAGAACTTGGCAACGGTTGCATGTGCTGTGCCACCTTCCTTTTCCGAAGCCAGCACATAGTAGACACCAGTGCTCACGCGTTCACCATTGTCGCCCATGCAATCCCAGGTAGCCATACCGCCTGTCGAGCGCAGTTGCTTGACAACATGCCCGCCCGAGTCGGCAATCTTGACCAGCGAGTTGTCCATCAGGCCCACAATGGTGACTTCACCTGTAAAGTCGGGACGGACCGGGTTGGGATAGACATACACGTTGCTGTAGCTGACTGCACCAGGTGTGGTGTCGCTGAAGTACTCCAGAAAGTCGTTTGGCGTGATGACGTACACCGAATTGTTGGTCGGATTGCAACACACGCTATAGATGGTGTTGGTGCTCAAGTAGGAGTTGTCGGTCGTGAACTGCTTCAGCACCTGTGAGCCATCGGCACTGACCAGGAACAATCCCGAATTGTTGGTGCCTATCCACTTGCGGTTGGCGCCATCGACGGCAATGCAGTTGATTTGTGAACCGTCGAGCAGGTAGTCGGCCAGACCTGTGCCGTCGTTGCGGGGGACCTTGATGTGATTGATGGTGAAATCGTCATCAAAGGCGCGGGTAGGGTCAAAGTTGATGACTCCATTGTTGAATCCCACCCATACAATACCATTGTGGTCGGCAACCATGCTGTAGACGTTGTTCCATGTGATGTTCTTGCCGTCTTGGTCGGTAAAACTGCTGTGGTTGGCTCGGCGAGGGGTTGATGTGATGCCATTGGGCTGTGTCCAGAAGGCAAAGGCTCGTTGATAATCGCCACTGTTGAAGATGTTCACACCATTGGCGATAACAAGGTTTGAACCCTTGAAGGCACTCTGTTTTGTTCCAGGCACCGACACGGCAACCCAGTCGGACGGGCTGACCCGGCTCTGTTCATACTTGGCGCGGGGCAGCACAGCAACATTCTTGGCAACGGTGTCTGAGGCTGCTGATGAACTGTAGACTACCCAGAGATTACCTTGTGCATCAAAGGCACACGCTCCCTTGTAGTAATTGGATGCCATGAACAGGCTGTTCTGCTCGTTGTAGACATTGACTATCCTGTCGTTTGTGACCTTGACCACGCCATACTTGCGCGAGGGGTAGACGTAGGTGTTGTTGTCAAATGGATCGACAACCATCTGCCAGTTGCTGCTGGCACCGTTGCCGGGGAGGCTGTCGGGAGTGACATCGCTCCAGTGATCACCATCGTAGCAGAAGATTTGCGTTGTAGCACCCAGCTTTGACCCCCAATCATTTAACAGGTTGTCGCTCGAACTGGTGGCGTACAGCCGATTTTGTCCTTCGCTATAGGCCATGTAGAATGCTCCTACCTTGATGCCTAGCCCATCGGGCTTGTAGTAGTTCTGGGTGTCGCCGGCATGGTGCAATCCACGCTCACCCAGTGCCCATAATGTGCCATCACCCTCAGGGTGGATGGTGTAGAGCTCGTTTGCTGCAACGATTCGTTCGGGATTGGCACCGTGATTATCGAGCGTGTAGTAGCAGCTGTCGCCGGTCAGGTAACTAGCGATATAACCCGACGGCGTGGGTTGGATGGTGGTTGCTCGTTGGGGCGTGATTTGGGTATAGGACTGCACTCCTGTAGTGCTGCTGAGTGTGTCCAGGCTCAGAGTGTAGAGTCCATTGTCGCCATTGACCAGAACAGTGCTCTTGTCGACCATGAGCAGGCGTGCATTGTTGTTGGGAGCAATCGACGGGTCAAGTGCAGTGAATGCCGACATGGTCTCGTTGTGAGCCGATGCCAGTGATACAAGCAGTTGGCCAGAGGCTGACATGATCAGTTTCTTGCCCACTCGCGCAATCGAACTCACGTCCTGACCATAGATGCGCGATTCAGTCACCTTGAGTTCGTGATCATCGTAGACAACATAGCCGAACTGTGTGGCTACATATATCTTGCCGCCACCAAAGGTGATGTCGTTGATGCCCTTTGAACTGGTGAGCACTGCATCTTTGATTTCGGGGAGATTGGTAACATTGCCGGCATCGTCAATCACATCAATGTTTGAGTTGGCGTATGCTATCAACAGGTAGTCACGGTTATAGTTGTAATAGATGCCTGTGATTGTGACATCGTTGAGGTAATTACTCTTGTTCAGACTCTCATTCTCGTCGGTGTCCTTGTCCAAACAGAAAAGGTACGAGCCTACCTGATAATAGATTTGCCCGTCGGTGTCAATCACGTTCTTGATTTCGCTGCCCACATAATAGGGATGCACGCGCCAATTGCCCACGCCGGTTTGGCTCTGGGCAATGAGCGCGCACATCATTGTGGCTGCTAGTATGATTCGTTTCAGCATAATTCGGCGTTTTTTATTAATAACGGAAAAATGCCAGAAAATTGCTTATTCTGCAATCATGAATTAAGAATTTTGAATCATCGACTGGCGGTTTCTTCAATCTTAATTCTACTTTCCTCGGTGGGCTACAGTGTCTTGTGGACCTCAATTTCCTCGAAGGCCTCGATCATGTCGCCCTCGACCAGGTCGTTGTAACTCTGGATAGATAAACCGCAGTCATAGCCACTGGTGACTTCCTTGGCATCGTCCTTGAAGCGCTTGAGCGAGGCCAGGTTGCCGGTGAACACCACGATACCGTCGCGGATGACACGCACCTTGCACTGGCGCTTGATCTTGCCCTCGGTGACCATGGCACCGGCGATGGTGCCCACCTTGCTGATGTGGTACACTTGCCGTACTTCGGCCATGCCGATGATTTCTTCTTTCACGTCGGGCGAGAGCATGCCCTCCATGGCGCTCTTGACCTCTTCGATGGCATCATAGATGATCGAGTAGATGCGGATGTCCACACCATCCTGCTCGGCCAGACGCTTGGCGGCACCCGACGGGCGCACCTGGAAGCCGATAATCGAAGCGTCGCTGGCTGCTGCCAGGGTGACGTCGCTCTCGGTGATGGCACCCACGGCCTTGTGGATGACGTTGACTTGTACCTCGGGGGTCGACAGTTTGATGAGCGAGTCGCTCAGAGCCTCGATCGAGCCGTCCACATCGCCCTTGACGATAATGTTCAACTCGTGGAACTCACCCAGTGCACGCAGGCGGGCGATGTCGTCCAGACCACGGCGCTTCATCGTGCGCAGACCCAATTCGCGCTGCAGTTGCTCGCGCTTGTTGGCAATCTGGCGGGCTTCCTGGTCGGTCTCCATCACGTTGAACTTGTCGCCGGCGGTGGGAGCGCCATTCAGACCCAGGATGAGCACAGGCGTTGACGGACCGGCCTCCTGGATGCGCTGGTTGCGCTCATTAAACATGGCCTTGATCTTGCCATAGTGGGTTCCGGCCAGCACGATGTCGCCCATGCGCAGTGTGCCATTGTCGACCAGCACAGTGGCGATGTAGCCACGTCCCTTGTCGAGCGACGACTCGATGACCGAACCCGTTGCCTTGCGGTTGGGATTGGCTTTGAGGTCGAGCAGGTCGGCCTCGAGCAGCACCTTCTCCATGAGTTCTTGCACACCCGTTCCCTTCTTGGCACTGATGTCCTGGCTCTGGTACTTGCCGCCCCACTCCTCAATGAGGTAGTTGCGGTTGGCAAGTTCCTCCTTGATCTTGTCGGGATTGGCTCCGGGCTTATCAATCTTGTTGATGGCAAAGATGATGGGCACACCGGCAGCCGATGCATGGCTCAGGGCCTCATCGGTCTGGGGCATGACGTTGTCGTCGGCAGCAACGATGACAATGACGATGTCGGTGACCTTGGCACCACGGGCACGCATGGCGGTGAATGCGGCGTGACCGGGCGTGTCAAGGAAGGTGATGCGGCGACCGTTGGGCAACTTGACGTTGTAGGCACCGATGTGCTGGGTGATGCCGCCAGCCTCGCCGGCAATGACGTTGGTCTTGCGTATGTAGTCGAGCAACGAGGTCTTGCCGTGGTCCACATGGCCCATGACAGTGACCACCGGTGGACGCTGCACCAGATCTTCGGGGTTGTCTTCCTCGTCATGGATGGCCTCGGCCACCTCGGCGCTGGTATACTCGGTCTTGAAGCCAAACTCCTCGGCGACGATATTGATTGTCTCGGCGTCGAGGCGCTGGTTGATCGACACCATCACACCCAGGCTCATGCACGTGCCGATGACCTTGGTCACGGGCACATCCATCATGGCTGCCAAGTCGTTGGCGGTGACAAACTCGGTGAGTTTCAGCACCTTCTTCTCGGCTGCGGCCTGTGCGACGGCTTCCATGGCCACCTCGTGGGCGGCTTCGCGTTTCTCCTTGCGCCACTTGGCACCCTTCTTGGGAGTCTTGGTGGTCAAGCGGGCCAAGGTCTCCTTGACCTGGCGCTGCACATCCTCCTCGCTGACCTCGGTGCGTATGGGGCGCTTGTTCTTGTCCTTCTTGCGCTTGCCCTGTGCTGCCTGGTCCTTGTTCTGTCCTTGCTGACCTTTGTTCTTGTTGCTGCCACCGCCTTGCTGTGCGGCCTGGTTGGCGGCACTCTCGATGTCGACTTTCTCCTTGCCGATGCGCTTGCGTTTGCGCTTGCCGCTGCCCTCTGCTTGAGCCTTGGCAATGCGCTCGTTGCGACGTTCTTCCTTGGTCTTTTTCTTGGGGCGTGTCTGTTGGTTGATGGCGTCCAGGTCAATCTTGCCCACGACGGTCACCTGTGGGCCCTGTGGACGGTTGCCTAGGGTGAAAACCTCGGTGCTGGCCTCGGCTGGTTTGGCCGCTGGCGTGGTCTCGGCTGCAGGCTCTGCTTCGGCTGCAGGCTTGGCTGCGGGTTCAGCCTTGGCTGCGGGCTTTGATTCGGGTTCCTCGGCCATTTCAGGTTTTGGTTCGGGCTCGGCCTTGGCTTTGGGCTTCGACTTTTTCTTGTCTTTCGACGCTGTTTCTGCCTTGGGTTCGGGCTTGGGTTCAGGCTTAGGCTCTGCCTTGGGTTCAACCTCTGGCTCGGCTTTGGCTGTAGGTTCGGCCTTGGGCTCGGGTTGCGTCTCGGCCTTGGGCTCAGAGACGGGCTCCGGTTTCACCTCGGGTTCAGCCTCGGTTTTTGCCTCTGGTGCAGGCTCTGGCTCGGCGACGGGGGCGGGGACAACTTCGTCAACCGTCGGTTGGGGCTTCTCTTCGGCAATGGGTTTGCCGGTAGCAAGGTCAATCTTTCCCAGGAAGGTGGGTTTCTGTCCGGGGATTGTGGTCTTGATTTCTTCTACCTTGCGAGCCTCGTTCTGCTTGGCTTTCTCCTTCTGACGTTCCTTGGCGATATCATCGGCCTTGGCTTTGAGTTCCAGGTCAGGACGGAACTCCTTGACAAGCATCTCATAGACCTTGTCATCAATGCGGGCGTTGATGTTGTCCTCAATCTCGATGCCACGCTTGCGCAAGAACTCTTGCAGCGTGAGTTTGCCCACGTTCAAATCTTTGATTACTTTACTTATCTTTATTGGCATATTCTTCTTTACGGTTGCTTGTGTTGTTATCAGTTAGAGAAAACCTTTTTTGTGAATTATGAATTAAGAATTAATAATTTAGAATTTAGAATCAAGTGATGTGCCATAGGCAGTCTTCATTCTTAATTATGAATTATAAATTTTGAATTATAAATTCTTAATTATTTCACTACTCAAACTCTGCTCGCAGGATGGCCAGCACGTTGTCGACGGTGTCTTCCTCGAGGTCGGCCTGTTCGATGAGGTCTTCGCGCGGGGTGCGCAGAACGGCCTTTGCCGTGACGCAGCCCATTTCCTTCAGTGCCTCGATCACCCAGTCGTCAATCTCGTCGCGGAACTCATCCAGGTAGATGTCTTCCTCTGCACCACCGTCCACATCGCGGTAGACGTCGATCGAGTAGTCGGTGAGCATTGTGGCCAGTTTGATGTTCAGGCCGCCCTTACCGATGGCCAGTGAGACCTCCTCGGGACGCAGGAACACCTCGGCATGCTTGGCCTCGTCGTCCAGGCGGATAGACGAGATCTTGGCAGGGCTCAGCGCACGCTGGATGAGCAATTGCGGGTTGTTGGTGTAGGGGATGACATCGATGTTCTCGTTGCGCAACTCGCGCACGATGCCATGGATGCGGGCACCCTTCACGCCCACGCAGGCTCCCACGGGGTCGATGCGGTCGTCATAGCTCTCGACGGCAATCTTGGCGCGCTCACCCGGCACGCGGGCAACCTTGCGGATGACGATGAGGCCGTCGTGAATCTCGGGCACCTCCAGCTCGAACAATCGGCGCAGGAACACCTCGCTGGTGCGCGACACGGTGATCTTGGGATTGTTGTTCTTGTTGTCGACATTGTGCACCACGGCGCGCACGGTGTCGCCCTTGCGGTAGATGTCGGTCGGAATCTGCTGATCCTTGGGCAACAGCAACTCGTTCTTCTCGTCGTCGAGCAGCAGCACCTCGCGCTTCCACACCTGGTAGACTTCGCCGGTGACGAGCTCGCCCTCCAGTTCCTTGAACTTGTTGTAGACGGCATCCTTCTGCAGGTCCAGAATCTTGCTGGCCAGTGTCTGGCGCAGGTTCAGGATAGCACGGCGGCCAAACTTGGCGAAGTCAATCTTGCGTGTGTGTTCCTCGCCGACCTCGGCATCGGGGTCATCGTCGGCCTGGGCGTCACTCAGCGAGATCTGCGTGTTGACGTTCTCGACCTCACCGTCGGGAACCACTTCCAGGTTCTGGTAAATCTCGCAGTCACCCTTGTCGGGGTTGACAATCACGTCAAAGTTGTCATCGTTGCCAAACATCTTGGCCAACACGCTGCGGAACGACTCCTCGAGCACGCTGATGAGCGTGGTCTTGTCGATGTTCTTGAGCTCTTTGAACTCCGCAAATTGGTCGGTCATGTTGACCGCTTCTTCTCTTTTTGCCATATCTTTATTTCAATTTTATTATTCAAACATTGTGAATCACGAACGCTCGAGTTCTCGTTGAGGAGATAAATCTGAAATCCTCACATTCGTGACCGAAAGTCGGCAGGGGAGCATTTCACAACTTCTGTTCTTAATTGCTTGTGTCCTCTTGCCCTTTTGTCATACCTATTGGCGGAATTAGTTGGTTAAACTATCTATAAAAGTCACGATTTTAATTTTTATCAAGAATTGTAAGATTAAAGAATTTACTATTTCGTGATATTCGAGTTTTATGAATTCCTCACCTCCTATAGTTAATATTTATTCCTTAGATTCTTTAATTCTTGATCAATCAATTAATTCTGCCAACGGGTTTTGACTTATATCTTGATGTTGACGCACGTCTGCTTGGCGTTGTCGTAGTCGATGCGCTCGGGCACCATCTGCAGCTCGGGGCGCTTCTTGCCATCAATCTTGACCTTAGTCGCCACCTCGATGGTGAAACCCTCGTCATCGGCTGCGGTGAGCACGCCCTTGAGTTTGCGACCGTCGCGGGTCAGAACCTCGACCTCCTCGCCGATGTTCTTGTCATACTGTCGGCGCACCAGCAGGGGCGATGTGATGCCATAACTGCCAACCGTCAGTTCATAGTCCTCGACATCGCGGTCAAACGCGGCAAGCACCGCATCATTGACCATCACGCACTGGGCGATGTCGACACTCGACTCGCTGTCCAGGTCGACGTTGATGACATTGTCGCCACTGACGGTCACCTGAACCAGAAACAGATCGGTGCCATCGATGGCCTCTTCAATCACGCGCGTCAGTTCTGTCTTGTCAATCATCTGTTCCTTTAAAACTAATCCGTTAAATCTGCGGAATCTGCGTGAGATATCTCTCAGAACCCCGCAATTATAACAAAAACGAGGAAGCCCAATGCCCCCTCTCACGAATGCGCTGCAAAATTAAGCATTCTTAATGATTCTGCCAAATCAAGTGGCCAATTCGACCTTGATTCATCACAATTTTACGCAAAGTTTAACATTATTTAATTAAATTGCGAGGATTAGTAACTGGTAACGAATAATTTTTTATGGAGTGCCCTGTCGGGTAGAAATCCAACAGATCTATTCAAATCAAGGGAACTATATACCTGATGTCCTCAGTAGATAAAATAGGTTTGTTAACCGCATAGAGTATCGTCGCCGGAGGCGACAATTTAAGTAACCGAGGGTGGAGCGAAGCGACACCTTCGGCTACTGCTAAACAAACTACCTCGCTGCAAGGTGCTCGCTTTCAGCGAGGATAATTGACAGCATTCTATCCGAGGGTGTCACTACGTTCCACCCCCGGTTATTCAAATCAATCGCTTTCAGCGATATTACAGTAATCGGGGACAACTGATATATAGTCTCCTAAATTAATTCTGCCAACGGGTTATTTATGATAATCTGTGTTTGATAAGTCTCATGCTGAATTTTGTCCACAGGCGCTCATATCCGTGAGTTCAGTGTTTTCGCGTCTAGGACGCAGAGGGGAGTTCGGGGGGAAGCGGGGTGCGGTCGTGCGAGACGAGGATGAGCACACCGGCGATGCCTAGCATCACTAGTGGGGCTGTGAGTTCGTCGCTGTTGATATAGTGCGCGTTGAGCGGGAACAGCAGTATGAATGACGTGAGCAGGGGGTAGGCGATGATCTTGCAGAGTTTTTGCCACCAACTGGACGGCGACTTGGCAAAGTTGCCCAAATAGATCATCCATGCCAGGAAGTACCAGAAGCCCGTCAGCAGATAGATGGTGCTCTCTTGCGACTTGTCATATTCGCCCCAGATGACCTCGCCCTCCTTGGGCATCTCGATGTCATTGAGTTTGTTCAGGTCTTGGCTGATATCTTCGCCCTCGATGGCACGCTTGCCCAGATCCATCGTGGTCTCGGTGGCTACATCTGTCAGGTCGTTGGTGAAGGCATGCACCACGTCCTCAAGGGTGTACATGCTGCAAATGGCGGCCATGAAGAGGAAGGCAATCATGAGTTTGCCACGGATTTTCTCGGCCCAGGTGTCACGCTTGCGGCCCAGCAACGGGCATCGTGCGCCCAACCAGTACATGGCTGCACAGGTGCCCACGCCCACCACACACATCACTAGGAATACGGCATAGAATTGCCAAAGAGTCATCGGTTCCATATCTCGTTAGTTTTCAGTTATTGGTTGTTAGTTATCGTCATGAATCTGCCAACAAAGATATAAAAATATTTTGAGATTAGACGTTATCATTGTAATTTTGCAAGCTAATAACCACATTTTGTCTTTTGGCATGAAAAAGATAGCGATTATCAATGGCCCCAACCTCAATCTTGTGGGCATACGCGAGCCGGAGGTCTATGGCACGCAGAGTCTAGATGAATATCTGCGGCAGTTGGTGACCGGGTATCCTGACGTGGAGTTCACCATCTTTCAGAGCAACCACGAGGGCGACCTCATCGACGAGTTGCAGCGCGTGGGATTCGGCGTTGACGGCATCGTGCTCAATGCCGGTGGCTACACGCACACCTCCATTGCCATCGCCGATGCCATTGCCGCCATCACAGCACCCGTCATCGAGACGCACATCAGCGACATCACCCGTCGCGAGCCATGGCGACGCACATCGATGCTGAGTCATGTGTGTGCCGCCACCGTCATGGGGCACGGCCTGGACAGTTATCGCCGCGCCATTGACCTTCTCTTGAATTGAAAATTGAGAATTGAAAATTGAGAATTAAATTAGGCATTATTTAAGCTTCTGGATTAGTTAAGGGAGCCCCCTAACCCCCTAAAGGGGGAACTACTGTTGTGGCTGCCACTTTCTACACCCCCCTTTAGGGGGGCTTGGGGGGCTCCCTTAACTACTGACAAGTAAAGTTAAATGCATTAAAAAAGTATGACCGAAGAACTCGAAGAATATATCCTGGCTCACATTGATGCCGAGCCAGCCCACTTGCGTCGGCTCGATCGTGACACGCACGTGCGTCTGCTCTATGCCCGCATGTGTTCGGGGCATCTGCAAGGTCGTCTGCTCAAGATGTTGGTGCAGATGGTCAATCCGCTGAACGTGCTGGAGTTGGGAACCTATAGCGGCTACTCGGCGCAGTGCCTGGCCGAGGGTCTGCTGCGCGACGGTGCTCATGTCGACACCATCGAGATTGATGACGAACTCGAGGACTTCATCCGCGAGCATCTGGCTCAATCGCCTGTGGCCGACCGCATCACCTTGCACATTGGCGACGCGGTGGAGATATTGAATAACCTAGATAGAAAATTTGACCTGATTTATATTGATGCCAACAAGCGTGACTATATCGCCTACTACGACCTGGCGATGGAGCATCTAGTCGAGGGCGGATACATCATTGCCGACAACACGCTGTGGGACGGCAAGGTCACCGACCCGGCCTGCCACGATGCGCAGACGCTGGGCATACGCACCTTCAACGACCGCGTCGCTGCCGACCCGCGCGTCGAGCGGGTCATCCTCCCCTTGCGCGACGGCCTCACCCTCATCCGCAAGTTGGCATCAGTGGCTGCGGATGACTAGCCACACGCCCGTGAAGATGAGTGCCGCCGCCACGAGGTGCTGCCACTGAAGCACGGCCAACCCCAGGGCGAGGCTGCCCACAACGGTCACTACCGGCTGGATGTAGTTGTAGGAACTCATCACCGTCGGGTGCAGGCGGCGCTGTGAATAGACCACCAGCATGAAACACACAAAGGTACACGCCACAACGATGTAGGCCACATCAAACCAAGTTCTTGCCGACACGCCTTGCCAGTCGAGCGCAGCCATGTCGCTTGCCGTGAACGGCAACAGAATCATGCTGCCGAAGGTGAACATCCAGCGGTTGAAGGTCAGAGGGTCGATGCGGGCAATCACGGGCAAGAACATGGTCAGATAGAGTGCAAACGCCACTTGCGAACCCAGCACCGTCAGGTCGCCAACTATGCTTGCCGCTCGGCCACCAGTGTCACCCACGTTCATCAGCACCAGTGTTGCCGCACCGGCAAAGCCCAGCAGCACACCGCAGGCCTTGAGTGGAGTGATGCGTTGATGCAGCAGCAATGCCGATAACACCAGCACATAGATGGGTTGTGCGGTAATCTCCATCGTCGCATTGATGGGCGATGTGCGGCTGATGCCCATGATGAGGCCACCCTGCGAGAGCACAACACCAAAGATGCTGGCCACTGCCAGTCGCATCAAGTCTCGGCGCGCGACCGTGTGCCAGGGAGCGAACACCTGCGCCACCCAGAACAGCAGGGTGCCGCCGCAGATGCGCAGCGTGGCCAACTGCTGCCCCGTGAGACCACTGTTCATCGCATCCTTGCTCAGCGGCGACATCATGCCGAATAGCACCATTGCCGTCACCATTGCCACATGGGCCCGTATGTTGCTCTGTGTATTGTTCAAAACCATGTTCTTCAGTCTGATCCCCACCTTGTGTTCTTGAACTGTTTGGTCCTCTTGTTCTTCTGTCTGTGAACTAAACAACAAACTAAACGAACTCAAACGAACACAATTTTCAATTCTCAAAAAACCACGAATCCCCCTGCCGACACAATTTTCGGACGGGGGATTGGTTGGCGGAGTGACCGAGATTCGAACTCGGGAACCGCTTGTGACGGTTACACGCTTTCCAGGCGTGCCTCTTCAGCCACTCGAGCATCACTCCATTGCGTCAATGGCGCAAATTCGGCTGCAAAGGTAGTGCTTTTAATTGAGAATTGAAAATTGAGAATTGAAAATTGAGAATTTTTCAGTTATTTTACCGAGTCACCGCCTATTAACGATTGTGAATTGTGGATTTCAGATAAAATGCTCACGCTCGTCCATCAACGAGCTCGCATGGCTCTCTCTTAATCGCATTTTTGCCACTAATCCGATTATCTCACTCTTAGAGAGGGGTGTGGACTTAGATGCCCCGCCGCTATTGCGGCTGCTTCGTAATTGGTAATGATATTGTTTACCTCGATGCCCAATTCTTTGGTATATTGAGGATGGGCTCTAAACAAGTCTTGCATCATTCGCATGGTGGCGATATCCTTTTCGGCATCGTTATAACGGTTTTCCTCTAGTGTGAATGGGTTGGTGTGGTCCTTGATGCGGCTGATGATTTGTTCTACGGTACCAGTTTTGGTAAAGAAATCAAATTCTTCTTGGTAGGTAAGGATGGCTTCTTCGCTTTGCAATGTATTGCCAAATCCAGTCCAGCGCACATCGTCAATCATCCATCTGCCATTAGCAAGTGCGAGAATCAGAGTGTATGGGAATGCTCGGTCATCATCATCCTGATAGCACATGTCGACTTCGGCACAATGATCGTTGATTAATCTCACTTCACCTATCGTGACACAAATCTCTGGCCAGTTACCTCTGTCCGAGAGTTTCCCGCTCCACTCGAACGGCTTGAACTTAATGCCTGTTTCTTCAAGTAGTGAGGCCTTTCGATCCAACTCCCGAAATCGTGGGGTCAAAAACAAATGTTCTTCCTTCAGACGATTATATTGCCTCATCTGGATGACACGGGCAATGATGTGTTCACGTGAGTGGACAGGAGCCGTGATGTCATAGAGTTTTCTACCCTCGATGCTCATTGTGTGTTGAGTGGACAGATTGTTGCGGGTGGTGACAATGATGACTCCAGCGTCGGCACGTTTGCCGTAGCGGGCAATTGCCTCATCGCCTTTAACGATGCGATAATCAACGATGTCACCAACCTCAACACCATCTATTGCCGAAGCAATAATTGCCATGGGGTCGGCTAGCCAAAGAGCGTCGGCTGATACTTCTGCCTCAACCTCAACGCCATCTACTATCCAAATTGGGGCATGGTTGGAGTAATGCACCGATGGGCAGTGCTGTGCCACGGCTGACATGACTCCAAACATCACGCACACAACGAAAGGTATTAACGAGTATTTCATAAGTCCTGGTGTTTGATGATTGCGGTGAAGGTGCGGCCGCTGTTGATGCCCAGGCGGCGTGCCGAGAAGTAGCGGTCGCTCTGGCACCGGCTGCAAGCCGCTGGCAGGGTGATGTGGTCGGCTGGGATGCCGGCAGCCATGAGCACCTGGCGGTTGGCACGCCCCAGGTCGATGTGGGCCTTGCCCGTGGCGGCATTGCGGTGCATGATGCGGGCCATGTCAAATCCTGCCTGTGCGAATGCCTCGGGAACCTCGTCGCCCACCTCGAAGCAGTCGGCGCAGATGCTCGCACCCATCGTGGCATGAATCTGCTCGGGCATGGCCCCCAGCCGGCACATGGCCTGGACAGTGCGCTCGGCGATGCGCCCCACCGTGCCACGCCAGCCCGCATGGGCGATGGCGATGATGCCCGCCACTGGGTCGGCCAGGGCGATGGGCACACAGTCGGCGGTGTTCACCCCGATGCAGATGTAGGGCAGTGCGGTCACCAGTGCATCCACCTCGTTTAGCAGACGTTCCTGTTGGTCAATGTCGGCATCGAGATAGGCCTGGTCAATCACTACCACATGGGTGGTGTGGGTCTGTCGCGGCATCACCAGTTGATCCAGGTCGATACCCATCTGCTGGCAGAACACCAGCCGTGCATCCAGCACCCGCAGCGCGTCGTCGCCCGTGTAGTCACACAGGTTCCACTGCGAGTAGGCATTGCGGTGATCCACCGTCCCGCGCTGCACCTGCACCGCCTTGATGCCCGGCATCTCGCCCGTCCATTTCAGTTGCTCAACCGTCATATTCATTTAACTAAATATATGTTATCCGTTAGTTTGTCTGAAACAATGTGGAAATCTTTCAGACGAATGTTGTCATCAATGCGCAGATACATCGGAGTGTGATCGTCAAAATGCTGCCAAATAGTATCATTCTCAAATATGAACGCCTTCAACGGCAATGAGTGATAAGGAACACTAAGGCGAGTAATCAATCGCGCCTTAACCAAATGGTCTTTGCCGATTTGATAGGGTTGATTGAGTTCAGGATTTATGTCAATGAGCACCACAGAGTCGACGCTATCAACTAATGCTCTGTAGAGTACCGTACTCCGCTTCTTCACTGCTTTAATTATCTCGAGATGCTTCAATTCTTCGTCACCCAAAGCTCTGTCATCAAGTGTGATGACTCTTTTGCCGTCGATGGTGTCAAGGCGATACTGTTGCAGGTGCTTTTGTATTGACCTCATTCCCGATGTGGATTTGTAGCCTGTGGTCAACAAGGTGTCATTTTGCGCTGTCATCTGTCCCTTTTGGGCATTACTCAGTACAGCCAATGATATCACCAGAGCAAATATCAGTAGTTTCTTCATCATTATTAATAGGATCCAAACCAATTAATGTAAATCGTGACCGCATCTTCGATGCTAACTCAGTTAATTTAAGTTATCGGCAAAGATAGGTATTAAATTGCTCATACACAATAGTTCTCACATTTTTCGACCGAATAGGTGATTGCTGGCCTCTCAACGCGACTCCACCAATCGCCATCAATTGTGGCATTATGTACCCATTGGCTGCATCAACGAAAGCAGTTGTTATGGACAGCTGAGGTGCAGATTCAACATCCCTGGAATGGGTTGAGGAATCACAAAAATGTGCTAAAATGCCGATTTTGAGGCCAAAAATTCACACTTTCATGAAACTGTGATTATCGGGCGGGCAAAAATTTGGTGTCTTAGAAATGCTAGCAGTAATTTTGCATTCAGAAAGAATTGTCAAAATTACTAAACCTAAAAAAACAAATAAACAATGAAGCAAAAAATCTTTGCATTGGCCCTGGTCTTGGGTCTCGCATCAATGGGTCTAAAGGCTGCCGATGGTGTGACATTTTACACCGATCAGAGAGAGGCCGTGACTATCGATGAGATTGAGATGATTGTCGCAGCCGACAATCAAGAGACATTCAATGTTGTGCTTACTAACGGCACAACCCTAACCGATGTGGTGTTCCTCACCACTGACAACCAATCTGGAGTGGACAAGGTGGCCACCGACACGCCGCAACTGCTGGTGGCTAACGATGTGCTGCACATCAACGGCTGCAAGGCTGGTCAAGTGACCATCTACTCGGTCAACGGACAGACCCTGCTGCAGCAGGATGTCAATGGTAGCGCCGACATCAACATCTCGCATTTGGAGTCAGGTGTCTATCTGCTGCAGGCAGGCAAGACCACCATGAAGTTTGTCAAACATTAATCACCTCAAAAGCACAGAAAGATGAAAAAATCTATACTTCTGGGCCTCTCGCTGATGATGACGGGTATGGCCGCACAGGCTCAGGGCAACTTTGCCATCGAACTGAGCAATGGCTTTGAGCAACAATTGCAGGAGAGCCAATTTAACTTCGAGAACGCTGATGGCACATGGCAGGTGGCTGATGTTGGCATCAATGCGACTGATATCAAGCGCATCGCGCGTGCAGCGCAGTCGCCCATCCAACTTGCTGTCAAGGATGTGACCAACCACTCGGTCGAGGCCAGCGTGTGGAACCAGTCGGGCCAGCCTTACTACTATGTGCAGGTGGCTGAGATTGACACGCTCAAGACCTATAACACGCCCGAGTTGCTCTATCAGAGCAACTATAAGTTGTGGAAGACTTGGGCTGACCTCTACTACATGGATGTCAAAGACTACGTCAAGACTTACGGCATGGTGCAAAATGCAGATATAGAGAACAGCCATGTGACCAGTCTCAAAGCCAATACACAATATTGTATCTATGCCTACGGTCTGAACGATGACATTGAGATGGCAACACCAGTGACCTACATGACGTTCACCACCGGGCCGGTTGTCCCGGTCGAGGTGAGCTTTGACTTGCAGGCCAACGTGCGCGGCAAGAAGGTTGATGTCACAGTCACCCCCTCGGACAACGAGGTGGCATACTACTACGATGTGATTGATGACCAGCAGCTCAACGGTTATGGCCAAGCCACAATCGAAGAGGGCATTGCCGCATATATAACGCATTTTGTCGCCTTTGCCGGACAGGGAACCGAGGAGTTCTACAAGAACATGTGCCGCAAGGGCGTGCAGCAACGCACATGGGACTACCTGACCATCAACACCCACCACTATCTGTTTGCCGTGGCCATGGACGCCGGCATGAACATGTGCTCGCCGCTGGCCATCACCGAGTTTACGACGGGCGACATCTTGCCCTCGGACAACGTCATCGATGTTGACATCAAGGTGGCACAAAACAATGCATTTGTCAATATCACCCCCAGCAACAAAGACCGTTACATCGCCGTGCTGCTCAATCCCGAGGAAGTGGAGGGCAAGACCGATGCCGAGCTGGTCGAATACCTTGAAACGACCAAGACCCAGTCGCCCAACTACCTGGACATGACCTATGGTCTGAACGAGCCGATTCTGATTCAAGCCTCACAGCGGCTGAGCACTCAACCCGGCGGCACCTACTATGCGGTGGTCTTCGGCTATGAGATGGAGTCGCTGTCCTTAGCTGCCCAGGGAGTGGTCACGACCGACATCCAGCGCATACCTTTCACCCTGCTCACTCAGCCACTGCCCGCTGCCGACCAGGAATATTACTTCAAGACCGTGGTCTACGATGGTGATGGAATAGCCGTGGGGGCTATGCCGTTGGAGAAGAACATCAATTCATACTATGGCTTTGCCCCGGTTAGTGCTAGCGACGATGACATCATTGCCGCAATCCAAGCCAAGGCCGATGCCGCCGGCATGGGATTAGCCGAGTATATGAACTCAAAGGCTTCGACACAGGGCAGCCAGCTCATGCTGCTCTTGCCCGACGGCCCCAGCATGGAGTACATCACCGGTGGTGAGGACGTGCCCGCTGATGTGCTGGAGGAATATGGCGTCTCGCTCATTGAGCCTGACACTGAGTATCGCGTGTATGCGGTCAGCCTCAACGATGATGGCACAATGGCCCAAGACTTCCGTTACACCCAGGTGCTCAGCGTCAAAGCCCAGGCCACGACTCCGGTCACTGCCCCTTGCAAGTCGCTTGTCGACCGCGTCAAGGCGCTCAAGAAATAAAACGAGTGATACAAAAATGAATTTCTGACCATGCCTCACAGCCTCAGGGCTGTGGGGCATTTTTTGCCAGTTGCTTGTACTTGCTGGGTGGCATGCCCATCACGCGCTTGAAGGCGACAATGAAGTTGTTGACGTTGTGGTAGCCCACTGTCTCGGCGATGGCCTGGATGGTCATGTTGCCGTAGTGTTCCTCATCTTGCAGCCGCCGGCAAGCCTCTCGCACACGATATTCATTGAGTAGGCTCTTGAAATTTTTCTGATATACCTGATTAACCACGGCAGAGACGTACTTCATATTGGTGCCCACATGCTGAGCCAGCACTTGCAGGCTAAACTCTGGGTCACTGATGATATCAATGTTATCAAGCACTTCTTCAATGCGCAGGGCCAACTGGTGTACACGAACCTCGTCCAATGATGGCTTCGTGCTACAGGTAGGTTCATCGGAGGCTGGCAATACCGGCTCGTCCACAACAGGAGCAACGATTGTTTCTGCTTTCTCGACATAGGCTTCGGTGCGCATCTGACGCAGTTCGTCGTTCTGCCTGAGTACTTCTTTGTTCTTGTTGACGAGTATCTGGTAGGTGGCATTCAGCTTGCGGTTATAGTGAACAATCACTGCACAGATAGCAGCCAGGCTCAGAATAATCAGTCCTAGCATGATGATCCAATTGCGCAATTGTTCCATCTGCCGATCGGTTGTCTCTTCCTCGTATTTGAATAATTTGTCCTTGGCCTGATTGAAGTTGCGTTGATTGAAAACCGTGTCGGTCAGTGCCACAGACCTACCCTGAAAAACAAGCGCACTGTCTTGCATGCCCATCTGCGAGTATGTTTCCGAGATGACGTGATAGGCTTCATTGAGTAGATAGAGATATTCTTGCTGCTGCGCAACATTTTGAGTTTGTTTTGCCAACTCTAGTGCTGATTGATAGTGCTTCAATTTAAACTCAGCACGAGCCATCTCTAGATTGACACTGGCTAGAAAACTCTCATTGAGTTGCTTCTGCGCAATGAATTGCTTGAGTTGCTGCATACACTTGACATCCTGCGCATAGTCACCAGCCACTCGTGCCACTACACCTTGATTATAGAGCAGCCGATACTGGTGTTGGATGGTGTCTTGCAGGGGATTCTCGGCCTGTTTCTGCAGATATTGTTGTGCTTTCTCCACATTGCCCATGTAGCCATAAGATGCTACCAGGTTGACTAAAGTCTCACTCTTGAGTTTCTCATTCTTGTTCTCAATCGCCGATTGATAGGCTTTGAGGAAGTAATGGATGGAACGTTCATAGTCATTGAACAAAGCATAGGTTGTGCCGATGTAACTTGTACTAGTGTCATAGACCTTGATGTTGTGATATCGCTCGGCCAATTGGATGGCATAAGTATAGTACTGTAACGCATCGACATAGCGGTTGGTGAAAAAGCAAGCATCTCCTGCATTCTGCAGAGATTGGCATAATGCAGGGTCGGTCTGACCGATTTCGTATAGTTCGGCTAGACGGGAATAATGTGGGATGGCTTGCTCCAACTGATTGACGTGATACAAACTGTCGGCTAGGCGCATGATTGAGCGCAAGTCATCGGCGGTGGCACCAAATGTTGCCACCGCCATGACAATAATCGCTAGATGTCGTGCAAGCCTGTTCACTTGTCTTTGCAGCAGTCCTTCTTAGCAGCATCCTTGCTGCACTCATGCTTTGCAGCACCGCAGTCCTTCTTGCCGTCGCACTGCTGCTTTGCAGCGCCACAATCTTTCTTGCCGTCGCACTGCTGCTTTGCAGCGCCACAGTCCTTCTTGTCGGCACACTCGTGCTTTGCAGCACCGCAGTCCTTCTTGCCGTCGCACTCGTGCTTTGCAGCGCCACAGTCTTTCTTGTCGGCACACTCGTGCTTGGCAGCGGCGCAATCTTTCTTGTCGGCACACTCGTGCTTGGCAGCGGCGCAATCCTTCTTGTCGGCGCACTCGTGCTTGGCAGCACCGCAATCTTTCTTGTCTGCGCACTCGTGCTTGGCAGCACCGCAGTCCTTCTTGTCAGCGCACTCGTGCTTGCCTTCAGCCTTGCAGGCCTTTCCGTCGCAGTCCTTCTTGGCTGCCTGGGCTTTAATGCTGAGTGAACGGAAACCATTGATGATGTTCACATCGTTGTTCTTCTCGGCATCGTAGGTCACTGTGATGGTCTTTTGTGCCAGGTCTACAGCCACATCCTTGATGCCCTTGCCCAATGCCGGCACGTTGTTCATCACCTTGGTTGAGCAGTTCTCGCAATGAATGTCGGCAACAAAGGTAGTCGTCTTGACATTCTCAGTTTTCTTGTCACGGGCCGTTGTCAGACCCAAGCCCAGTGTCAATACCAGGGCAAACATCATTAGTTTTTTCATCATGTAATATATTTAGAATTAATAATTTAAAATTCTGAATTAAGACCGCACTACTGGTAGTGGTGAAAGATATTATTAGTTATGAGTTCTTAATTAATAGAGGTTCCACCGCATGCCCACGTAGAACTTGCGTCCCATGAGCGGTCCCCAGATGTTCATCGAGTTGAACTCGGCCGAGAACGGTGCGTCGGCACTGAAGATGGGCATCTTCTGCCGATAGTCGGTGATATTCTCACAACCCACATACACCTCGGCATGGCCTATCTTGTGGGTCACTTGGGCGAAGAGTTGGCCGTAGGTGGGCGAATGATAGGAGTTCACGGTGTTGTGACCGCCGCCTGGCACACGCGCCGGACCATTCAGTTGGCCTGTGATGTCGAACACCCAGATGCGGAACCGTGTGGCATAGGACACGTTCAGCACCCCCTTGAACCGACTGGTCAAGGGCCGTTCGACGGTCTGCGTGTCGTGTGACAGACGGTAGTAGGTGCCATGTGTTGGGTCATGGGGTAGGGAGTAAGACTCGACCATGGGCAGTTCAATGCGTGTGTAGTTGTAGCGGAAAGTGGCTAGCACATCCAGCCGCTCAATGGGCGACCAGTTGAAGTCCAGTTGCCAGACGTGAGTGTCGTTGCGGCCATCGGAGTTGTAGAGCAAGAACGACTGGCCCCAAGGCTCTTGCGAGGCGATGAGTGAGTGGTAGAAGTGAGTGTGGAAGTAGTCGAGGCTGAGCGAGGCGTTGCGGTCGCGACCCAGCGCGAAGGTCTGTGTGAGACTGCCACCCACGGTCAACGCCCGCTCCATACGTCGGTAATCGCGCTTGTCGGCCAGTTGCTGCAGCCAGTCGGCATCGACATAACCGATATCAAATTGTTCGGGCAGGACAAACCGACCTGTCATGATCGTGTAGCCCGTGGCCATCATGCCCAGGTTCTCGATGAGTGCGCGCGGAGTGCGGCTTCCCAAACCAGCCGATGCCCGCAGGGTGGTGCGTGGCGTGATGTCCCACTTGACGTGCAGCCGTGGTGTCACCAGCCACTGGCGTGCCCAGTCGTTGTAGTCGACCCGTGCGCCGGCAACCAATGTCAATCGGTCGCGCAGGGTGTAGTTCCACTCGGCGTATGCACCTAGTTCGCACTCGTCCATATCCTCATCGATGACTGCATTGTGCCAACTGTATCCGCCACCTTGCATCGTGTGCAGACAGAAGTTGCGCATCGCACCGCGCACATAGTCGAGCCGTCCTTGCAGCCCCACGGCCAGCATGGATTGCGGCGCAAAGTAGTGGTCGAAACGCAAGTTGGCTGTCACGGCATTCTCATGGGCGTTATACTCGTTGTAGCCAAAGTAGGAGCGGGTGTCAAAGTGGCTCCAGTCGGCTAGCAGGGCCACATTGTCCTGCCACTCACCGCCCTCGCCGTCAGTTACTGTGTGGCGCAGTGGCATGGCAGCCTTGACATAGGCACTCGCGTCGTGGTTGGTGGCCCGTGAGCCATAGGTGGTCAATGGGGTGCCTATCTCGCGCTGCATGGGTGTCGAGTGATCGAAGATGTCGAAGAACTCGCGCCGTTCACGGCTGCCTTGCCGTTCGTTATAGTGCATCTGCCCACCCAAGCGATCCTCGGCGGTGTATCGTGCTCCCCAGCGCAATTGCATGCCGCTCGGAGCCAGCCACACCCAGCGATTGGCCACATCGGCCTGTCGTGTGCGGGGCATGTCGCGGAATCCGTCATGGTTGCGATCCATGGCACGCATTTCGCGCCAGTCAGTATCGAGCGAGCCGTGTGCCATGATGATGGTTGCCAGGCTCTTGTCTTCCTTGAAGTGTATGGCCGAAGTCAGGTTGACCTCGGGTCGCAACATGTCGTCGAGATAGAAGTTGACATGCAGCCGCTCGTCATCGGTGGGCTTGCGATATTCCAGATTGATTTGTCCAGTGATGGCATCGTGGCCTGTAGTGACGCTGGTCACCCCCTTGGATACCTGAATGGACTGCAGCCAGTCGCCAGGTGTGTAGTTCAGGGCGTAGGGCGATACTAGACCTCGCATCGTGGGGCGGCTCTCGTCGAGAAATTGGGTGTAGACCCCAGCGAGGCCCAACATCCTGATTTGTCGTGCCCCGCTCACCGCGTCGCTGTAGCCCACACTCACCGATGCCGAGTTCTCGAACGACTCGGCCAGCGTGCAGCAGGCCATCTTCTTCAGCCCTGTGACAGTAATCATTTCGCGCTTCTCTACAGCGTTGTGGCTCAGGTAGTTGCCACGCACGTTGCCCTCGACTACCACCTCCTGCAAGGTCGTGGTCGTGTCGGGGGTGATATCGTTCGGGTGTGACTGCGCCAGGGGCACTCCTCCAGTCAGCGTCAATGCCAGTATGAAACTCTTGATTTTCATATAAGTCAATACGAAATGCCAAAAGTAGCAATAAAATTCCATTCCACTACGTTTCTTGTCACATTTTTATCGTTTTTTTACGAATGTACGGCATCCTTTGCCCGAAAGTTACTATCTTTGCATTTTAAACTCAACGATATGAAAAAGGTTATGGCTGGGGCATTGGCCTCGATGATGGTTTTGGCCATGAGTGGGCAACAAGCCTTGTGGGGTGGCGGCAAGAGTTCACCCCAAGTGAATGATGACAACACGGTGACCTTCAGCATCAAGGCTCCGATGGCACAGCGCGTAGAGGTGCAGTTGGACTATGGTGTGTTGTGGCCGCTGGAGCGCGACACGGCAGGTGTGTGGACTTACACTACCGGGACACTGGCTCCCGACCTGTATTTGTATAACTTTGTGGTCGACGGCGTCAAGACGCTCGACCCTAGCAACGTGTACACCATGCGCGACGTCGCCACGGTCAAGAATATGTTTTTTGTCGGTGGACAAGAGCTGCTCTATCAGGCGCAAGATGTGCCGCATGGCCAGGTCAGTGCCGTGTGGTACGACTCGCCCCGTGTGGGCAAGTCGCGTCGCATGATGGTCTACACGCCTGCCGGCTACGACCAGGGCAACCAGCGTTATCCGGTGCTATACTTGCTGCATGGCTCGGGCGGCGACGAGACGGCGTGGTTGCACCAGGGCCAGGCGGCGCAAGTGCTCGACAACCTCATCGCCAGTGGCCAGGCTGTGCCCATGATTGTAGTCATGCCCAATGGCAATGTCGACGAGCAGGCTGCCCCCGGCAGCGACCAGCGCGGCCTGGTGACCCCGACGTTTCAGCACAAGCAGTGGATGGAGGGGTCGTTTGAGTCGACGTTTGCCGACATCATGGAGTATGTTGAGCGGCACTACCGCACTATCAACAAGCAGTCAGGTCGTGCCATTGCAGGCCTGTCGATGGGTGGATTCCATTCGCTCTACATCAGTGCCAATCAGCCCAAGGACTTCGGCTATGTTGGCCTGTTCTCGGCTGCCATCCGCCCCATGCGAGGTGTGCAGTCGCCCATCTACGACAACCTCGAGCAGAAGTTGGCCGAGCAATTCCGTCAGGGCAACAAACTCTACTGGGTGGCCATCGGCAAGGACGACTTCCTCTACCAAGCCAACAAAGAGTTCCTTGCATTGCTTGCCCGTCTGGCACCTCGCTACACCTACGTTGAGAGCACGGGTGGCCATGAGTGGCGCAACTGGCGCATCTATCTGACCCAGTTCGTGCCGTTGCTGTTCAAGTAAGGTTATTATACGACTAGCCGATGAGGTGGTGCAGGGCTACACTTGAGTTGTAGTTTTGCACCATCGTTGTATAATCACCATACCTATAAAACCATGAAACACTTTACCATGAGCGAACTGACTCGCTCGGCCACTGCGCTGCGATTGGGCATCGACAACACGCCACCGCAGGCTGTTGTCGCCGCATTAACCCAATTGGTTGGCAATGTCCTTGACCCTTTGCGCGAGGCTTGGGGGCACCCCATCTATGTCACGAGTGGCTATCGTTGTCCGGCGTTGAACCGTGCCGTTGGCGGTGTGGCGCGGAGCCAGCATTTGCGGGGCGAGGCGGCCGATGTGACCACAGGCTCTCGCGATGGCAACCGCCGCCTGTGGCAGTTGTTGCACGACTTGCACTTGCCTGTCGACCAGGTCATCAATGAACACAACTACCAGTGGCTACACATCTCCTATGGCCCACTGCACCGCCGCCACTACTTCAGCCTCAACCCTAACCCTTAACCCTTAACCCTTAATAACCATGGAAAACAACCTACAGATTCTGCTGGATGCCTATCATGCTTGGATGCGATGCACCAGCCTGCGTGAAAGCCGCGCCCGCAACAAGCGATTCACCTACGGTGACCAATGGAGCGACATGTTCACCGATCGTGATGGCGACACCATGACTGATCGTGAGCGCGTTGTGCGCAATGGTACTCAGCCACTCACCAACAACTTGCTGCGACAACTCGTGCGTACGGTCGTAGGGCGCTATCGTTCACAAGTGATTGATGCTGTCGTGCCTGCCGACAAACAAGTGGCACAGGCGGTCGAGAAACTGCAACTTGACGAACTCGATAGCCGTGCGCTTGAGGAGTTCCTCATCTCGGGGTGCGCTGTCCAGCGCATTGAGACCCGTGCGATTTTGGGCAAGAACCGACTGTGTGTCGACAATGTTAATCTCAATCAGTTCTTTATCGATTCGGTTCATGACCCGCGCGGCAAGGATTGCCACTTGCTGGGGCAGTTGCACGACCTGACCATGGCCGAGCTGCTACAGCGTGTAGCAGGCGGGTCGCGACGGCGGGCGCAGTGGGTGCGACGGCTCTATAGTGAGCAAGTGGGGCAGCGAATCGCCGCGCTCACGACCAGTATCGGTGCCGATGCTGTGCAGGGAAGTGGATTCTGGAATGCAGCGGGGGCCCATTGCCGCGCCATTGAGGTGTGGAAACTCGAGAGCCGTGAGGTGCTGGTGTGCCACAACCGCCGCACGGCGCGCCTCACGGTCGTGCCCTTGTCACAGTCTCGCGATGTCAAGCGTGTGCGGCAAGACCCTGACATGGTCACTCGCTGGGATGTGCAGACGCAATGGGTGTGCCGCTGGTTCTCGCCCATGGGCGATCTGTTGGCAACCTGCCTAGCACCAGCGCAGCATGGGATGCACCCCTTTGTCACCAAGTTCTATCCGCTCATCGATGGTGAGGTTCACTCATTTGTCGAGGGTGCGATTGATCAACAGAAACAAGTGAACCGCCTCATCACCATGGCAAACCATGTGATGGAGGCCAGTGCCAAGGGAGTGTTGCTTTTTCCCGAGACCGCCTTGCCCGACGGCTTTACTTGGGGCGATGTGCGCCGAGCCTGGACCAATGCGGGTGGCATCTTGCCCTATGACCCGCGCGAGAGCGATGCCCGTCCCGAGCAGATTGTCACCAACGGCGGCAACCTGGGGGCATATGACATGATTCAGTTGCAGATGCGTCTGCTCGAGCAAGTGAGCGGTGTCAGCGGTGCCATGCAGGGGCACACAGGATTGGGCGGAAACTCGGCCTCGCTCTACCAGGCGCAGTCGCAGAATGCTGTCATCGCCCTGACCGATCTCTTTGATACTTTCACAGCCTTTCGCAACAAGCGCAACAGCCTGATTGGCAGCGCAGGAAATAAAACAAATTAAGAATTAAGAATTAAGAAGGGGTGCAGTACATGCAACTGCCGCGTCCCTACTGCCAGCGTGGCAATCTTAATTCTTAATTCAAAATTAATTCTCAATTAATTCTTGATTCCCAGATAGATGGTGCACGTGCCCAGGGTCAGTGTGCGAGCCTTGCATTGTGTGAACCCCGCTTGCCTCATGATGTCGAGCATGGTCTGACCTTGTGGCACTGCGGCGATGCTCTGTGGCAAGTAGCGATAGGCACTCTTGTCGCCGCTTTTGAGCGATCCCACCCAGGGGATGATGTGCAGGGTGTAAAGGTCGTAGAACCAGCGAATCAGGCGATTCTGGGGCGTGGACAACTCCAGCACACACAACATGCCACCTGGCTGCAGCACGCGGAACATCTCGGCATAGCCACGATCCAGATGCTCGAAGTTGCGAACCCCGAAGGCCACAGTCACAGCATCAAATGTCCTGTCTTCATAGGGCAGTGCCAAGCAATCGCCTTGTTCAAAGGCGATGTAGTCTGTCAGTCCCTTCTTGGCTACCTTTTCGCTCGCCACATCAAGCATGCCTTGACTCAAGTCGATGCCGGTGACCCGGCTATCGGCAATGCTCTTGTGCAACTGAATGGCAAAGTCGCCTGTACCTGTGGCCACATCCAGCAGACGTGGCGCAAGGGTGTCGTGCAAGTGCTTCTTGACCCAACTCACAGCCACGCGCCGCCACCATCGGTCGATGCCCATGGTCATGGCACGGTTCATGAAGTCGTAGGCGGGTGCAATCGAGTCAAACATGTCGCGCACTTGCTCGGTTTTGCTGCCTTGCTCCTGATAGGGCTTGATCTGTTCTACGTCTTGGGCCATAGTCTTTCAATTAAGAATTAATAATTTAGAATTAAGATTGCTGCACCGGTAGTTGAGAATTAGCAACCGAGGCTATCTAAAGTCACAATTATTAATTATTAATTCTTAATTATCTTTGAGCCAGTTGGTAACGTTGCGTTCGATGCGTGCGGCGAGGTCGGTGTCGGTCGCGGGCTCAAACTTGGTGCCAGTGATTTCCTCATAGAGTTCGATGTAACGGTCGGCGACGCTCTGGCAGTACTCGTCGGTCATCTCAGGTACCTGCTGACCGGGCTTGCCCATAAAGTCGTGCTCGATGAGCCACTGGCGCACAAACTCCTTGCTGAGTTGTCGCTGCGGTTCACCCTTGGCGAAGCGTTCCTCATATCCCTCGGCATAGAAGTAGCGGCTTGAGTCGGGAGTGTGAATCTCGTCCATGAGGATGACTTGACCGTCGCGTTTGCCAAACTCATACTTGGTATCGACCAGAATCAGCCCCTTGCTGGCAGCAATCTCGGTGCCGCGGGCAAACAGGGCACGTGTGTACTGTTCCATCACGGCATAGTCCTCGGCGCTGACGATGCCCTGAGCAATGATCTCTTCGCGCGAGATGTTCTCATCATGACCTTGCTCGGCCTTGGTGGTCGGGGTGATGATGGGCTCGGGGAAGCGCTCATTCTCACGCATGCCGTCGGGCAGGGGCACTCCGCACAGCAGGCGGCAACCGTTCTTGTACTCGCGCCAGGCACTGCCCGTGAGGTAACCGCGGATGATCATCTCAACGGCGAAACCCTCGCAACGCTTGCCCACAGTCACCATGGGGTCAGGAGTGGCCAACTTCCAGTTGGGAACGATGTCGGCAGTGGCATCCAGGAAGCCGGCTGCTATCTGATTGAGAACTTGTCCCTTGCTGGGAATGCCTTTGGGCAGGATGACATCAAAGGCACTGATGCGGTCGGTGGCGACCATCACCAGCAGGTCATCGTTGATGTTATACACATCGCGCACCTTGCCATGGTACACGCTTTTCTGTCCCGGGAAATTGAAATCAGTCTTTGTGAGTGTCATATCTATGTTTGCCTAGAATTTGGCTGCAAAATTAGTGCAAGTTGAGCGAAAAACCAAAACTTGTTTTGAGTTTTTCCAAAACGCAGCCTAATTTCGAGGGCAACGCTCTCAACATAGTGCAAACCAAGCGCGAAACAAAGTTTTTCGCTATTATTTCCAAGGTGCAGTTCAATTGGTCTAAAAATTGCCTCAATCATCCGACCGGTTGATAATTGAGGCAAAAAAATCAACGATTATTTGTATAGTTGCTGGCAAAGCACTACTTTTGCATAGATAATAACATGAAAAGATAAAAAGATGAGCGTGCGTAATCTCATGCTGTGGTCGATGGCTCTTGTGGGCATTAGCGCCATGGCAGTCAGCAAGAAGGACATGAAACAATTCAGACAACAGGTCAATCAGGTATTCGAGCAGGTCTACAATGACCCTGCCCAACCCGGTGCAGCAGTACTCATTCAGCAGGGGGGTAAGACCATCTTTGAGCATTGCTATGGCAAGGCCGACCTTGAGACTGGTGCCGATGTGACCCCGACCACCAACTTCTGTATCGCTTCGGTGAGCAAGCAGTTCAGTGCTGTGGCATTGCTGCAACTGGTCGAGCAAGGCAAATTGAGCTTGCAGACAACCATGTCGCAGATGTTTCCTGAATGGACGCAGCCATTCTACAAGCGCATCACACTGCATCATCTGCTCAGTCACACATCGGGCATACCCGACATCCGCAACCGCAATGACCGTCACTTTGTGCTCACGGCCACCGATGTTGAGTCGACTAGTTTCATGGCTCACTTGCAAGCGCTTGAGTTTGAGCCAGGCACACAATACAAGTATCAGAATCCCACCTTCCAGTTGGCCTATCAGATTGTCCCGCGCTACTCGGGCGAGGACTTTGAGGACTATATGCACCGCCACATCTTCAGCAAGGCTGGTATGAAGCACACGCAGTACTTCGCTGATGGGCGTGAGATGCCCAATAGTGCGCACGGCTACCGCTGGGACGATGACCAAGGCCGATATGTCGAGTATGACTACGGCGAGGAGACTTTCTTCGCCACTAAGGCCGATGGCGGCATCTACACCTCGGTGCGTGAGTTTGCCCGGTGGGAACACGCCCTGCGCGATGGCAAGGTGTGGAGCCCCGTGTCACGCGCCATGGCCTACACGCCCCATGTCATGCTGCAGCCCGATGCCAACTACGGCTACCAGCCCAACGTGGGCTACGGCTACGGTTTCTTTGTGCAACAGACACCCGGTCGTCCCAAGATTGTCTACCACACGGGCGACAACGGCGGCTTCACCATCTATGCCGGCAAGGTGCCCGAGCGCGACATCACTTTCATGTTCTTCTCGACCCGCGACGACATCGACCGCATGGCCATCGTCAACCGCATCTGGGACATCATTTTCTCGTTCATTTAAGTTGTCGGTTCTCTGTATTCAGCGTTCAGAAAGTACTGAAAACCGAAAAGATTCACTACTATAAAGTTAATCACCCTATGAAGACTTCCTTTTTCCGCATTCTGATTTTGATTTGCATCGTGGCGTGGTCATTGGGGTCACAGGCGCAGCGGTCTATTGACTTGATCAGCGGCACTGACCGCGCACAATTGGACGAGGCCGTATCACTCATGGACAACGGCAAAGCCAAAGATGCTGTTAAGATTCTTGACAAACTGTGCAAGAAATATTCTAACAACTACACCCTCGAATATGAGCGACTTTATGCTCGTTATAGGGCTGGCGACTACAAGCGCATTGTCAAGGATGGTCCTAAACTCTTTGGGCATCCCGAGGTTGAGCCCATGTGCTATCAACTTGTGGGCAATGCGCAAGATGTGCTTGGCGATCCTGAAGCGGCACTCAGAATTTATGATGAGGGCCTCAAGCGATTCCCCAACTCGGGTTATCTCTATCTCGAGAAGGGTAATATACACACGATGCACAAGCGATACAACGAGGCGGTGCAATGCTACCTTCGTGGTGTGGAGGTACAGCCTGATTTTGCTAGCAACTACTATCGTTTGGCAAGACTCTATGCAAATTCTACCGAGCCACTATGGGCTATTGTATATGCCGAGGTTGTGTGTAATCTACAGCCCAACTCGGAACGCTGTTCCGAGATGGGTAAACTCATCTATGACCTTTATACAGAGAATGTTAAGATTGAAGAGGAAGGCAAAGTCCATGTGTCTTTGACCAAATATAATACCGTCTACATGTCCAGTGATTCTTCCGACATTCAAGTGCCATTTCCCTTGCTGTATGAGATGGGTACGCTGAAATCGCATGCTGCTATCGAGTTATTGCAGACCAAGAAACTCACCGTGGCCATGATTGCCGACCTGCGTAAGTCGGCTTTGGAACACATTGACACTGTCGCACCAGGTTATTACAATCTGTCGCTGCTTGACTATCACCGGAAACTCATCAAGAGCGGTCACTGGATGGCCTATAATATGTGGCTGATGTCGCCGGGTGCCAACGACGAGACAATCCAATGGTTTGATACCAAAGAGGGGGAGGAGCAGTTTGAGAAATTTGCCAGTTGGTTTGCCGATAACAGGTTTGTCCCAACCAAAGATGAGCCTACTGTGATGACCATGATATACAAGAAACACGCTCTTAACATCCCAAGCATCGAGGAAATCTCAACTGCTGATGGATGTCGTGAGCACCGCAACGATGCCCTGCGGCTAGCCAAGTGGTATCTGGAGCAACCGATTAATCCAAATGATGTCACCCAGAAAGAAGCAAAGAGATTCTTGATGATGTGGATGACTAATACAGATGAGTTCACATTTACCATTAGTGCAAATGCGGCAATGACCCATGTAGAACTAATGGCTGCCTACATGGCAGCAATGACCGAGCACGCCATTGAGTTCAATGTGTCCAAAACTGATGAGGCAATGTACTGTGAGGTGATGCTTCAAGTCATCGACTACTATAAGCGCAATAAAGAAGCACTTGGCACCATTGAATCGATGGAAAAACTCTTAAAAATGGATGGTTCTACCCTGCGTAGCACTCTAGCCAACGAGTACAAAGAATCACAAAATCCTTGATACAAGATGCTGGCTGAGCACAAGTGGCAATTGCAACTCATCCTTTGGGCGCTGACCATGGCACTGGTGTGCTGGTTGGTGTTCAGGCAGTGCGGTCGCTCGCAGGATGAGCCCTGCAGCCCTGCCATGACCGACAGCCTGCAGCAGTTGGTGCTAGATTCGTGTCAGCGCGTCGACTACCGGGGTTTCACGGTCTACTTTGATGCCCAAGCCAGGGTGCCGCGATGTGTCATCTATGAGCTCACCGCTGCCGAGACGCTGGGCAATGAACCGCGTGGCAAGGGCTTTGCCGATGACCCTTCGGTCAGCGGATGCCCCAACCCAAAAGACTATGCCGGTAGCGGCATGGATCGCGGCCACATGGCTCCTGCCGGTGACATGAAGTGGAGTGCACAGGCCATGAGCGAGTCGTTCTTGATGACCAACGTCTGCCCCCAGGACAAGTCGCTCAACGAGGGTGGGTGGAATCGGCTGGAAGAGAAGGCTCGTGAGTGGGCACGGCGCGACAGTGCCCTCATTATTGCTGCTGGTCCCATCATTGAGCACGACCTGCCACGTACCAAGGGTGAGGTAGTGGTGCCGCGGCGTTTTTACAAGGTGATTCTGGCTCACCACGCTCGACCACCACGCGCCATTGCCTTCATTTATCCCAATGCATCTAGCAATGGCTCGCTACGCCAATATGCCGTCAGTGTCGACTCGGTCGAACATCTCACTGGCATCGACTTCTTTGCAGCCCTGCCTGACGAGATCGAGCAACCGATGGAGAGCAACTGCAACTTGGCATCATTCTTGCAGATGAAGTGGTGACTCAATGGTACATACGTGCCGTCCATGTACTCTGAGGGTCTGCCTCAGAAAAAATTCTCTTTGGTATGAAACGACTGATAACTATCATGTTGCTGGCGGTTTTGGGCCTCAGCCCCGCCCTGCAGTTGACCACGAGCCTGACTGGTGGCACCGAGTGGTGTGCCACAGCCAGTGCCAAGAGCAAGAATAAAGCCAAGAAATCCAAAAGCAAGAAACAAAAGTCAAAAGCTAAGAAACAGAAAGCATCACTCACAACGGTGCCGCGCATCTCGTCGCTCACGGGCACAACTGTCACGACCGATAAGTCGCTGCTCACCGTCACGGTGCCTCAGGGCAACAAACGCATTGACTACAAGGCTATCACTGTCTACTTCAATCGTTCGCTGCGCATACCGTCGTGTGTGGCTTATGAATTGACCAATACAATGGTAGCCATGGCCGATGCTCCCGATGCTGAGAAGCGACGCAACTACAAGTTCAATGGCGACCCCAACGTGCTGGGCAGTCCCGACTGGGGTGACTACCGCAAGAGTGGCTACACGCGTGGTCACATGGCACCCGCTATGGACATGCGCTGGGATCGCCAGGCCATGACCGAGTGCTTCCTGATGACCAACATGTGCCCACAGATTGAACAACTCAACAATGGTCCGTGGAGGACACTTGAGGAGAGCGTGCATCGCTGGGCCAAGCGTGATGGCTCCATCTGGATATACACAGGCCCTATCATGGCAGGCAGTACACGTCGCATCGGCCCCAAGGCCGACATTGCAGTGCCCGCCGCGTTCTACAAGGTGCTCTATGCTCCACGACAGCAGCGCGCCATCGCTTTCGTCTACGACAACGCCGCCGGTGAGGGTGGCATGGCGCGCCACGCTACCACCATTGCTGAAGTCGAGCGACGCACGGGCCTCACCTTCTTTCCGCGCATGTCTTCAGCCACCGCCCGCGCCCTCAAGCACCAGTGCGACCTGTCCCAGTGGCGCTGATTGGCGGATTGGGGACGGTTCTTTTTCGCCAAAATACAAAATCAAGACCGCCTGGCTGCTTTTGAGCCAGGCGGTCAACTGTTAGCTATGAACTGTTAACTATGAGTTAGAACACGACCTTGGTCGAGGTGGTGGTGCCGTCGGTGCGGGTCATGACCTTGACGTTCACGCCCTTGAAGGGCTTGTCGCTGGTCTGGCCATTGAGGTTGACATACTTCACACTGGCCACAGCAGTCTCGTTGATGCCAGTGATGCCCGTCAGCACGTCGTCGTAGGCGAACGTAGCCTTGGGGAAGAAGCTATTAACATCCTCTTGGTCATCGATGTGATAGTATCCGGGGTTGTAATCCTCGGTACCCTCACCCAAGAAGTAGGTTTGCCCCCATGTGCCGGGCGTGATGACCTTGACCTCAACAAGCAGGTTGCCACCCTTGTACACAAAGGGCTGATCCAGGCTGAAAGTCATCATGTAGTCGCCCATGGTGGGGGTGACGGTGGCTACGGGAGTCACGCCATCCACTGCGACAGCTTGCTCAAAGCCTAACTGATCAACCTCGAGCAGCGACAGCTGCAGGGTTGCGTTCTCAAAGTTGATGTAGTCGGTGGCATCAGTGCTTTCCTGACCTTGAGAGATGTAGTAGTCGGCCAGGGTGTAGAAAGTCAAGTCGGTGATTTGCTTGCCCGACATCTCGGCGAGTATGTCTGCCGGATAGATAGTCTGGGTCATCGTGCCCTCGGTGTCGGCATACAATCCGCAGATGGGCGAAGCATTCGAGTAATACAGGCCCTCGCAAACGGTGAGGGTGTTTTGTGCATGGGCACCCAGTGCCATGGCAGCTACAGCAAGAAGAGTAAACAATTTTTTCATAAGGGTCAAAAATTAGATGTTAGTAGATAAAATGAATTATTATTAAAGAATGGGTTGTAATTCAGTGCAAATTTACGGAAATATGTGTATACAGGAGTGCTTTGTTGGAAAAAAATGAGTAAAGTGTTTAGATAATTAACATTAGTTAACTCTTGTATAACAAGTGAGATTCTTTTTTTTGTCCTAAAAGTTAAAATATAGTGGTGGATGGCTTGTGAATGGAAATAATGTTGTATCTTTGTGGTCTCAAACGTAATGTGGTGGCCGTGACGGGCATCCGTACCGCACGGCTGAAAAGGGAATCAGGTGAGAATCCTGAACAGAACCCGCTGCTGTAAGTTCCAACGGTCGGTTGGCAAAGCAAGCCACTGTGGCATCTGTTGTCATGGGAAGGCGGCCAACCGAGGGGACAAGTCAGAAGACCTGCCATGTTATGCTTAAATTTCGCGCTCTCGTGGAATTAGAGCCGGAACACACATCGTATTCTTACACCTTATATTATTTAAGGCGACCCGACATTGGCACCAGGTTATGCCATGTTGAGTGGTGACGTGTTACTGGCTCAATGCACGACAGCATTGCTCGTAACTCGTAACTAAACTTAAACAATATGAGGTATCTAAAAACTTGTTTTCTCCTTGTGGTGATGTTCATGAGTATCACCATCGAGGCTTCGGCTAGCGTTCAGGGACCCACAGTGGTCAGTAGCGGCTCGACGGTCTATCTGCCGTCGTCTGACGGGGTATGCTCGCTCTATACAGTCGATGGTACGGTTACCTTCAAGGCTGTAGAGAGTGGAACGATTCCTAATTACAAGGACTTCGGTGTCGCCTTCCAACCGGCCAACGAAGGTGAGCAGATTGTGATTACGGTCAATGCCATTGACATTTCGGGCGGCACACGCCTGATTATGTACGATGGTGATGTTGATTACTCCAAGATTGGCACAAGTGGTGCCGGTGGAGCATCTCCCTTTACCTATTTTCCTGCCGGATGGGTAAAAGAAATCACTGCAAGTGACGTGAACTACACTTTCACATCAACTACCGATAACGGCATGGTTGCATTCGGTTGCACGACGCGTGGAACCACAGGAATGACTGGTTGGGACATCACCGTCACCAGTGTCAGTCCCAAGGACATGGAGTATGTGAGCACCAGTGCCGTCACGGGTCTGCCCAGCACCTGGCGCGGAGCCAAGAATCAGGAAATCTTTGGTGTGGACATCGTTACCGATGGTGGCGGCAACCCGCTCATTCTCAACGAGCTAGTCATTGATGCCAGCACTCTCGCCGGCTCAACCCAGGTCACCAATGTGCGTCTGGTGACTGGTTCTACAGTGCTTGCAACGGCTGCCACAGTGGGCGATGCCCTCACCGCCACAGACGTGACACTCAAGAACGGTCACAACCGTATGATGGTCGTGGCCGACGTTCTGCCCGATGCTTCTGGCACCATCCCCTCGCTCACCATCCAGAGCGTGAAGGTTGCCGATGAGGCACGCACGGCCACCGGCGCCACCGGCGATGCCGTGACTATCGAGAATACGATCTTGATGGGTAGCGAGGCAACGACTTACACCATCGGTGACAACGTGGCCTTCTACGATGATGGCGGCAAGGATGCCACCATCACTCAGGGCTTTGAGGGTCAAGTGACCTTTGTGCCCGCGACACCTGGACAGGCCATCAAGGTCGACTTCACCAAACTGGAGTTGTTCAACACCTCATCGGTGGGCTACAACGATGTCTTCAAATTCTACAACGGTCGTGAGGTCAATGAGGAAAATCTCATTGCCACTCTGCTCGATGAGGCCGAGTTAGTCAAGTCGACCGCTGAGGACGGTTCGATGACCGTCTATCTGAAGAGTACTGCCGGTTATCCCAAGGCCGGCTGGGAGGCTACTGTGAGCCAATTCCTGCCAGGCGACATGACTTTCAATGCGGTCACAGGCGAGGCTGCCTCGACAGCCACCGTCGCCGCAGGCGACCAGGATGCCCAGATGCTCATTGTCGATGTGATGACCGATAACACCAGCAATGCGTTGCACCTGACAGGCATCAACCTCAATCTTGCCGATGCCAAGAATGTGGCCAAGGCTCGTGCCTACTATCTAGGCAAAAAAAATACCTTTGCCACCACCGACCAGTTCGGTGAAGCCGATGTGACTGGCACCGCTATCGCACTTACGGGTGACAAGGAACTGGTCGAGGGACACAACTATGTGGCCATTGTTCTCGACCTCAACGAGGCTGCACAGAATGGCGAGCAGGTGACCCTGTCGCTGCAAGACGTGACCGTGGGCGGCACAGCGCACACTCCATCTGAGGCCGTGAGTGTCACCCGCACGGTGGACAACATCTGCCATGCCACACAGGGCAGCCACAGCCACAACATCAGTGGAGAGTGGAAGTTTACCCACACCGAGGGCTACGGCGGCAAGTATGAGACTGCCGATGCCGACTATATCGTGACCTTCACCCCAACCATCGAGAACACTGTGGCCGAGATCGATTTCTCGAAGTTTGATGTCTACTATTCAGGCACCAGTTACGGCACCAAGGCCGTGTTTGAAATCTACAGTGGCACTAGCGTCAACAGCGAGAACTTGCTGTGGAGTCTGAGCGATGCCAGCCAAGCCAATGTGGGTCCTGGTAAGGTCCTGCGTTCGACCAGTGCCGACGGCTCGCTGACCATCCGCTTCAATCCCAACGCCACGAGCAGTTATTATGCTGCCACGGGTTGGATGGCTACGGTTCGTCCATTCCTCAACCACGACATGACCGTCAACGAGGTTACCGTCAACCAGACGAGCACCGCTATCCTCGCAGTCGGCTCGACCGATGCCCACCTGATTGACTTCAATGTTGTGACCGAGGGCACGCTGACCACCAAGACTCTGACCGGCGTCAAACTCAGCCTGACCGGTGTCGAGGCTATAGACAAGGTGAAGGTCTTGTATAGTGGCGCAGAGTCGACACTGGACAATGCCGTTGAGTTTGGCAATGCTCAACCCACTGGCGACGCACTCGTCATCACAGGCGAGAAGGCTCTGGCCGAGGGTGTCAACCACTTCTGGGTGCTAGTCGATGTCAAGCAGGATGCCGATGCCGAGGTTGCCATCGATGCCTCGCTGGTCGAGTTGCAGTTTGCCGATGGTAGCCAAGCCGTTGCTAACGGCAACCCCGATGGCAATCGCGTGACCAAGGCTATGCTCATTATGCAGCCTGGAGTCAATGTGGTGACCATCACCAAGTCCATCCGCTTCTATGATGACGGTGGACCCGATGAGAACTTCAGTGCAGGCTTTGACGGTACCATCACGTTTGTGCCTGGTGTTGAAAATTGTGGCATCGAGATCAACGCCATACAGTTCGGCACTGGTTCATCATCCTACAACAAGTTCAACGTCTATAATGGCCGCGAGGTCAACGATGCTGCACTGGTCACCACCAACGGCTCGTCGTCGCCCTACTATGCTACCTATGGTCCCGACCATCTGATTTCGCGTGCCGAGGACGGCACCATGACCATCCACTTCACCACCAGCAACTCGAGTTACGCTTCTCAGACCTCGGGTTGGGAGATTGAAGTCTATCTGCACGAATACAGGGCGCTTACCCTCGACTCCATCAAGGCCGGTGCCGCCACCGACGAGCAGGTGGTGCGTGGTTCGCACGACGCAATCATCAGTCGTGTTGCCCTGGTCGTAGCACATGACAACGACAAGGTCAGCATCAACGATATCAAGTTTAACGCCACAGGCATCGACAATATCGCAGCCGCCAAGTTGTACTATACTGGCACTGCCGACGGTTTCTCGGCCAATGACCTGTTTGCCACCGCCACGGTGGGTGACCAGTTGGTTTTTACTGCCGAGAAGCCGATCGAAATCACGGAGAAGGGTACTTATTATTTGTGGCTTGCCTACGACCTGAAGGACGAGGCTGTGCCTGGCGAGAAGGTGGGTGCAACATTTGTCTCACTCACGGGCGGTGTCGACACCACCGTGGTCGAGGCATCAATGGCTGAACGTGAAATCTGTGCAGGCTTCCATGGAACATACACCATCGGTGCCAGCGATGAAGCCGATTATCCGACATTTGCCGCTGCCATCCAGGCGATGAGCGTGGGTGTTGACGGCCCTGTGCGCTTTGAGGTCGAGGACGGCACCTATGCCGAAAACCTCACCATTGAGAACGTTGCCGGAACCAGCGCCGAGCACAACATTGTGTTCACGGCTAAGAGTGGCAACCGTGACAACGTGGTCATCAAGGGTACTGGTGTTGTCGAGTCGGTTCCTGGATCGTCATACTACAAGAAGGGTATGGTCTATGTGGTCAACACCGCACACCTCACCCTCGAGAACATGAGTTTCATCCCCTCGAACCAGAGTTATCCCAATGCTATCCAGGCCAGCGACCGTTGCCACTACTTCACGGTGCGTGGCTGCTATATCAAGGCCGAGCCCGCAACTTCGGGCATCAGTCTGATTCGCACCGAGTCGGGCAGCGAGAACAACCAGGGCAATGACTATGTCACCATCGAGGACAACACGATGGATGGCGGCAATATCGCCATGTATATCTACGGCCCAAGCAAGGTGGCCTATAACGACCAACGTGGTCTCATCATCCGCAACAATGTGGTGAGCGAGGCTGGCAGCAAAGGTGTCTATGTTACTGACACTGAGGATGCTGTGATTGATGGTAATGTTATCACACAGACTGCAACCACCAAGAATGGCTACCAGGGCATGGATCTCTATCGCCTGACTGGTGCCTTTGTGGTGAGCAACAATGTGGTGGTCAACAGCCAGAGTACCTACAGCACGGGTATCTACTTCCGCGAGAAAGGCGGAAGCACCGACCCGCAGAATCCCGCACTGGTCTATAACAATGCGATCGCTATTACCAATGCGCCCAACAACAATGCAGCAGGTCTGCAAATCAATAGCCAGTTGAGCAATGTCCATGTCTATTACAACACGGTGGCCGTGAACGGTAGCGCTGGATACTGCTACTACAATGGTGGCAATGATGCAAACTACAGCGGCGTGAAGTTGCAGAACAACCTGTTCCAAAACTTCACCACAGGCGGTCTGGGTGTGGCACTGTTCTTCAGCGAGGACAATGTCAAGAAGACCCAGATGCTGAACAATGTGTTCTATAATGCCTCGAGCGATGTCATGGTCAAGGATTATGCAGCCGACATCACCGCGCTCAACACACTGGTGGGTAGCGAGACTAACACTGTCGAGCAGGCTCAATTCCTGAGCAACGATGACCTGCACCTGCGCGCACAGGGCAACCTGTGCAGTGCACTGCCTGTCGACTTCATCACCGTCGATGCCGATGGCATGGAGCGCAATGCCGAGACTCCGACCGTTGGAGCATACGAGTATGTAGAACTCAGCGAGGAGACTCCTGAAATAGTCGAGGGCTATCCTCAGGTGGCCAATATCACCGAGGCGGGTGCCAGCGTTAAGACCATGTGGACCGTCAGTGGCAAACTCTATAGCCAGGTGGTCAAGGCCACTAAGCCCGAGCAGGGTAATGCCGCTCCACGCAAGGCTCCGAGTGCCGAGGACTTGAAAGCAGGCACACCGCAATCGGTGATGGCCGGCAAGGAGGCTACGACCACATTCGATGGTCTTGACGAGAATACCAAGTATGAGACATACTTCCTTAACGTGAGTGCGCTGGGCAACGAGAGCGAGGTCGTCAAGGCCGAGTTCACCACAGCGCGCCACATCGAGCCGCTGACCGCTACCCTGACGGGTGCATCCATCGAGGCTGGTGACGAGGCAACCCTTACTCCAGTCATTGCCGGTGGCGATGAGCCTTACACCTATGAGTGGACCGACCAGATGAACAATAACTTGGGCAACGAGGCAACCGTCACTGTCCAGCCTGAGTACACCTGGGGCTACAAGGTCAAGGTCACAAGTGCCGACGGACAGACTGCCACCGCCAAAGCCGGTGTCATCGTCCGTGGCGAGCAGGTGGTCGCAACGATGGACGACAACTATCTGGCCGAGAACTCGCACGATGAGGCATTTGACCTCGAGAACGATGTCTACTTCAGCGGCTCGTTCGCCTTCAACCAGGGTGCGATGCCCAGTTATAAATACTGGTATGGCTATGCATTAAGCAGTGAGACTTCGACCGAATTCAACAACTATGGTCAGGACGACTGGCGCAATGTCGTCGGTGCAGCCCACAGCGGCTCGAACTTCACCGTGGCTTATCCCGAGGGCTTGACCGTCGAGGTCACTAACGATGCCCAGGGCGACTCGGTCATGGGCATGTATGTGACCAACACCCCGGTCGCCTACAAGAGCATGGTCACTGGCGATGGATTCTCCGAGCCCTTCAAGGCTGGTTCTTACTTCACCTTGACTGTCACCGGCACCGCTGCCGATGGCTCAAGTAAGAGTGTGGACTTCAATCTGGGCGACTATCGTGCAGCCGAGGCCAACCGCTATGTGCTCGACACCTGGGAGTGGGTTGACCTGCGCCCGCTGGGCAAGGTGACCCGACTCATGTTCACCTTCAGTGGCAGCGAGTCTAATAACTATGGTCTAGTGACACCCAAGTACTTCGCTATGGACGACCTGGGCTGTATGCCCGATGTCACTGTGGCAACGGTCGATGTGCCTCTGGGTGAGTTTAGTGTCGACTTGTCAGGATATTTTGCTCATGCCGACAATGGTGCCCGTGAGCGTTATTACCTCGATGAAGAGGTTGACAACGATATCGTGGCAGTGACCAAGGATGGTGATGACAATGTGCTGTCAATCAATGGCAAACAGCAAGGTGAACACACTGTGCTGGTGCGCATGACCGCCAAGGGGCACACTCAGTGGCTGCAACTCACCATCAATGTCAATCCGGCGACAGCCGTCAGTGGCATCGATGCTGGTCGCGAGATACAAAGTGTGCACTATGTCAACGCTATGGGTCAGGTGAGTGACCGTCCGTTCGATGGAGTCAATATCGTTGTCACCCGCTACACCGATGGTGCCGTCACCACAGCCAAGATAATGAAGAATTAATAAAAAGAAAAGTATATAGTAACTTGCTCTCGCTGATGCCGCATGTGCTCTCTCCAAGCCATGCGGCATCTTTTTTGGTTTTCTTAACGTGTTTTAATGAAACTTTTTGGTGGTTATTTGCGTCTATTATGCGAAACTGACACTAAATAATAGACAAAAAACTATGAGAAAAGTTCTACTACTCATTCTCTGCACCATTGCGGCGCTGGCCGTCAAGGCCCAAGATACAGGTGGCTTCACACAGGCCGAGATTGACTCTATCCTTAACGACACCACATTCAAGCACCTGAGCGAGGTTGAGGTCAAGGCCATCCGTCCGCTGGTCAAGGCCGAGATCGACCGGTTGGCCTACGATGTGCAGGCCGATGCCGACGCCAAGACCAGCACCGTCATTGAGATGCTGCGCAAGGTGCCACTGGTCACCGTCGATGCCGAGGACAACATCCGCGTCAAGGGGGCAACAAACTTCAAGATCTACAAGAACGGTCACCCTGACCCTAGCATCTCGAGCAACCCTAAGGAGGTGCTCAAGGCTATTCCTGCCAGCATGATCAAGCGCATCGAGGTAATCACCGAGCCGGGTGCCAAGTATGATGCCGAGGGCGTGGGAGCTATCCTGAACATCGTGCTCAACGACAACACTGCCGTCAAGGGTGTCACGGGCACCATCGGGGCTGGCATCGACGACACTGGGTCGCCCAATGCCAGCGCCTATGTCACCACTCAAGTGGGGCGGTGGGTCACAAGCGTCAACTATGGCATGCATCACCGCAACCGTCATGGCAACAAGAGTTATGGCGAGCGTGAGCAGAACTATCTGGACGGGCATCAGTTGGCGATGAACAGCGAGAGTGAGTCGAAGGTCAACGTACACTATGGCAACATCGAGTCGAGCTTCGAGGCCGACTCGCTCAACCTGCTCACCCTGTCGTTTGGTGGTTTCTACTACAACTACAAGGGGCAGAACGACCAATATTGGCGTGCCACCGATGCGGCTGGTAATCCAATGTATAGTTACACCGAGCATAGCCACATGCCGCTCAATAGTTACTACAACTTCAATGGCCGCTTTGACTATGAGCATAAGACGCACACCAAGGGCGAAGCACTCACGCTGAGTTACATGCTCTCGACCTCACGCAACCGCTCGGCCAGCGAGAATTCATATATTGATAAGGTCGATATGCCTGTTGACTACCCTGGCACCTACAACCACGGCAAGGAAAAATTCTGGGAGCACACCTTCCAACTCGATTGGGCGCGCCCCTTTGCCAAGCACAACACCATCGAGACGGGATTGAAGTATATCTACCGCTCCAATGGCAGCAACAACCGTTTTGCCTATGACAGCGAGGGCATCGACCCGATTGTCACCCTGTTCGACCACTTGACACAGGTCGGTTCGGCCTATGCCAGCTATACCTACCGCAAGGACAAATGGAGCGCTCGTGCCGGGCTACGCTATGAGTGGAGCCACCTCAGCGGTAAGTATCCCGACGGAAAGGAGAAAAACTTCCACACCGACCTCAGCGACTGGGTGCCCAGTGCGAGCATCAACTATCAGATCACGATGATGCAGAGCCTCAAGTTGGCCTTTGCCACACGCATCTCGCGACCGGGTATCAACTACCTGAATCCGGCCGTCATCGAGACTCCCACCACGATGACCTATGGTAACTCGCACCTAAATAGTGCCCGTAACTACTCGCTCAGCCTGACCTATATGTTCATCAGCCCCAAGGTGACGTTTAACATTGTGCCGGGCTACTCGTTCAGCAACAACGGCATCACTCAGGTGCAGTCGCGCATCGATGGCGTGGATCACACCACCTACGCCAACACACTCAGCAGTCGCAACGTCAACCTCAATGCCTATGTGCAGTGGCAGGTGCTGGACGGCACCAGTCTGATGTTCAACGGCAATGTCGGATATAACCACCTGCGCAGCAGCGACCTCAACCTGACCAACAAATATTGGGACTCGTTCTTCTACACCCAGTTGACACAAAAGTTGCCGTGGAAGTTGCGTTTCACGGCCAACGTGGGCGAGTGGACCGGAGGCGGCGATGGTCTGTACAGCAAGGGAACTACCTCATGGTTCTATGGCTTCGGGCTGCAGCGCTCGTTCCTCAAGGAAGACCGGTTGACAGTCAGGCTCAATGCCCAGCGCCCGTTCTCGGGCCGATACAGCACGTGGCGGAGCGACTTCACACAGGGCGACTACACGGGCTTTGCACGGCAGAGTTACAAGTCGCGTTCGTTCAGTATCTCGGTCAGTTATCGCTTTGGTTCGCTGCGTACCCAGGTCAAGAAGACCAGTGCCACAATCGACAACAACGATGTGGTCGGTGGCAGCAGTGCTGGCGGCAGTCAACAGGGTGGCGGCCAGCAGGGAGGGCGATAAACCTCACATAATCATATTTTCAGGGAACTATATACCTATTGTCCCCCTATTGTTTCGCTTAAAAGAAGCGCGGGTAACACCGGGGTCTGACCCTGCTGTGACAACCGAGCGTGCGAGGCTGGCTGGCAGAGGGTCTGACCCCAGTGTTGCCCTTCGGTGAACCCTATTGCCAAAAATGCGATTTAGTGAGTGTAAACAAAAACTTGTTTCTGCTTTGCCGCGCGTGAGCATTTTATCCAATTGGTGATTCCCAAGAGATAGCGCAATACGAGGGTCATACCCCATGTCGCCATTTTTGCACTCCATAAATATCACAGATGGGTCAGTCCTTGGTGTTCCGCCTCTTTTCTGAACCGTTTTATCACTGTATTTGCACTTGGGGTGGACAACTGATATATAAGTTCCTAAATAAATTCTGTATAATCATGCGGTCTTAGTTAAATTACATTAAAAACTATGTTAAAGTTGGGAAGGTGAAAGTAAAAGTAATCAAAAAAAATTAATTTTGTAAATTAAAAGAAAAAATCCGCCAAAAGGTCAAATACAGGGGGCTGACCTTAGTGTGGTTCTTAATTCTAATTTTGCAGACCCCCAAGTTAGGTATTATGAAAAAGATAAAATTGATATTGTTTTTACTTTTGCAGATAGCATTAATCCCATTAGCATATTCTAGTGAAGTAACGATTAATGGATTGAGGTACTCAGTAGCCAGTGATTTGTCTTCAGCGGTTGTTTTGCATGATGCGAGTTATGCTACACTCACTGAAGTTGAAATCCCAAATTATATTTATTATAATCTGGCTTATGTACCTGTTACAGAATTGGGGATTAGAGCATTTGCTGACTGTACGGAATTGGAGTCCATCAAGATTGGTTCGTGCGTCAATACGATTCACTCATCTTGCTTCAGGAATTGTCGGAATTTGCGGTCTATATTTTTGCCTGCATCACTACGTAGAGTAGTTGTTTATGAAAGTTCTGCGAGCGGCGGTGAGTCAATCTTTAATGGATGTTCCTCCTTAGAGTCAATTGTTGTTGATGAGGCCAACCCCACTCTAGATTCTCGTGAAGATTGCAACGCCATTATTGAGACCGCGACCAATCAACTGATTGTTGGTTGTAAATCGACAATCATTCCTGAGAGTGTCGACAAGATTGGCGATTATGCTTTCCAAAGTGTGGCATTGAATCAGGAGAATGTGGTCTTGGGTAATCGGTCAGATTGCTTGAGTAAGTTGTCTTTTTACGGTGCTACTTTGCATTCTGTCACGATTGGCAGTCACATTACCACCATACCTTCTGATTGCTTTAGGTCCAGCACAATCGATAATATTGAATTTGGTAATTCGCTACTCACGATTGAAAACAATGCTTTCATAGAGTCGGTGATTAAAAATGACCTTGTTTTTCCTGAGTCATTAACAAGTATCGGAGTGAGAAGTTTCAGCAAAGTCAATGTTCCTTCCATAACTTTCGGTGGTTCGCTCAAGTCAATTGGCTATGAGGCGTTTTCGGGTTCAAAAGGCTATAAGTCGTTGATTATCCCCAACTCGGTCGAACAAATCGGTGGTTATGCTTTTTATTACACCTCCGCTGAACATATAACGCTAAGCAATTCGTTAAAAAATTTTGGATACAGTCTGGTTAGAGCGTCTGAGCAACTCAAGTCGCTTGTTATTCCATCCAGTGTTAATGTGATTGAGGATTATTCAGTGGCGGTCTGCTATAGTTTAGATAGCTTGACCATTATGGGAGATGCTGAAATTGGTAAGGGCGTATTGGATGCAACACCGGTCAAATATATTCGTCTCGGTGGCAACTTAACACCATACAAAACCGCTAATGGCCTATTCCATTTCCCAGATGCTAAGATTGTTCTTGGGGCTGGGGTGACTAGCGTAGCAAATGTGGTGTTTAATTCTAATCAGGCTACGAGTTTTTATTGTGAGGGCACCACCCCACCTGTGGCTAGTTATTACACCTTCAGTGACGGTCTTTACCAGTCGGAGTTACATGTTCATAGGACAGCTGTTGACAATTATCGTAACTCTCTATACTGGTGTAATTTCAGCAATATTATTGGTGACTTGACCTTCTATGGCGATGTCGACGATAATGCTGTAGTCGATATTGCCGATGTCAACAATGTGATTGAAGTGATGCTGGGTCGCATCAGCAATGAACTTGCCGATGTCAATGGTGACGGGACTGTGGATATTTCTGATGTGAACGCTGTCATCGATAAGATGTTGGGAAAGTGATAATTAAGCAATAGAGTAGACTAAAAGGCAGGCTCTCAATAGAGATTCTGCCTTTATTTTGATTGTGTTAGAACAGTTGGTAAGTCTACTACTTGGGAGCCAGTGTGACTAGCGGCACAAGCATTTCTTCCATCGAGATGCCTCCGTGTTGGAACGTGTCGTTGTAGTACTGAACGTAGTAGTTGTAGTTGTTGGGGTAGGCCAGGAAGTCATGATTCAGGGCAAACACATAGGCCGTGCTCACATTGGGGCAGGGCAGGCCATAGCGTTGTGGCTTGAGAATCTCATACACCTGCTTGGCGTTGTAACTCAAGTTCTTGCCCAACTTGTAGCGCAAGTTGGCATTGGTGTTCTTGTCGCCGATAATCTTGATGGGATTGTCCACGCGGATGGTGCCATGGTCGGTGGTGACAACTACCTTATAGCCCATCTCGGCCATGCGCTTGAACAACTCGATGGCATAACTGGTGCGGAACCACGACTCGGTGAGCGAGCGGTAGGCACTGTCGGTGTTGGCCAACTCGCGTATCATCTTGCTCTCGGTGCGAGCATGCGACATCATGTCGACAAAGTTGATGACCACCACATTGAGGTCGAAGCTCTTGAGTGAGTTGAAGCTTTGCAACAACTTCTCGCCACTGGCCACATCGTTTATCTTATTATAAGAGAAATGCACCTTGCGGCGATAGCGGTCCAGGAAGGTCTGAATCAACGGAGCCTCGTTGACATTCTTGCCCTCTTCTGAGTCCTCATCGACCCACAGGTCGGGGAACATCTGCTCGATGTCGATGGGCATCAGTCCCGAGAAGATGGCATTGCGAGCATATTGTGTGGCAGTGGGCAGGATGGTGGTGTATAGTTCTTCCTGGGCAATGGTGTAGTGGTCGGCCAGCAGTGGGCTGATGGTCTTCCACTGGTCAAGGCGGAAGTTGTCAATCACCACAAAGAACACCTTCTCGCCCTTGTCGAGCAGGGGCAGCACACGGCTCTTGAACACATCGTTGCTGCGCAGCGGGTGGTTGTCGGTGGTCATCCAGGTCTCGTAGTTGCGGCGCACAAACTTGCAGAATGCAGCGTTGGCCTCGTCCTTCTGCATCTTGAGCATGTCGGCCATGCCCGTGTCATTGGCACTCAGTGTGAGTTCCCAACGCACCAGCGTGTTGTAGAGCGCATACCAGTCCTCGATGGTTTGAGCCGAGCCAATCTGCTGGCTGATGTTCATGAATTCCTGCCGGTAGTCCCCAGCCACCTTCTCGGTGACCAGTTCGGTGCTGTGCAGGTTTTTCTTGATCGACAACAGAATCTGCATCGGGTTGACGGGCTTGATCAGATAGTCGGCTATCTCGCTGCCGATGGCTTGGTTCATGATGTTCTCCTCCTCGCTCTTGGTGATCATGATCACAGGAACTGTCGGTTGGGCTATCTTGATGCGTTGCAAGGCCTCCAGACCACTGATGCCGGGCATGTTCTCGTCCAGAATGATCAGGTCGAAGTGCTGCCCTGCGATGGCATCAAGCGCATCGCGGCCATTGGTGACTGTGACCACGTCATAGCCCTTGTTGTTCAGAAACATGATGTGTGGCCGCAGCAGGTCAATCTCGTCATCGGCCCATAGTATGGTGATTTGGCTCATAAGCAGTGGATATAATTTATAGATGAATATTTGAATAGCCCCGCATCCTTTATTGCCAGTGAAATATCCCTTTAGGCGTTTCTGGGCGACCGTCAGGGGGCGCTACGACAGGAGTCGGGCGTGATAGATGATAAAGGCCAGCAAGGCCAGCAAGGCGATGATGGTGGCATAAGCAAAGGCTTGGAAACCCCGGCTGGCCGGCTCATATTGACGCAGACGAGACATGCGATAACTGGGAATCATTGGCTTCCAGTCAAAGGTCTGGGTGCTTGTGGATTTGTTGTTTGGGTCGTTGGGCGATTGGTGAGCATCGGCATGGTTGCTGTCAGGCGACCGCCTGTCCGATGCAATGTGTTGTGCGGCGACAGGAGTGGCAGCGATGACAGCGCTTGTTTCAGGGGCGTGTAGGCTGCGCCCACAATATGGGCAGTAGTTGATGCCTGTGCCGATGCTCTGGCCGCAATGCGGGCAGTAGTGCATGACAGGAGCCGTCTCATTGGCCTTGACACGCGATTGCTCATCGGCAGGCAGGGTGCCAGGCTCAACCGCTTGGTAGGCACTGAGGCACTGCGGACACACCACTAGCCCATCGCGCTGAGAGAGTTCCTCAAGCGAGACGTTCATGACTTTACCGCACTGTGGACAAGTGGCCTTCAAGAAATATCGAATTTAGGATTTATAATTCAGAGTTCTCAGAGTTTAACCCACAAAGTTACTGACAAAAAACGGAATTAGGCCCCTTTTCGTTCAAAAAAACGCTAAAAAATAGCGCTGAACAAAAATATTTGACATTTATTAATTGTCATTTGTCAAGTTTTTACTACTTTTGCAAGTCGTTTCGACAACTGACTACGAAAACAATAGTATTTAGATAGAACAATGGCAAAGAAAAAGAACGAACCCGTGCGCACGACACTCGAGGAGGTCAATGAGTCTCTGTCGACCGCCGCACAACGTCTTGAGGACAACAAGAAGTACATCTATTGGGCACTGGGCGCAGCGGCAGTGATTGTGCTGCTCGTCGCCGGTTATGTCTATGGCATCCACAACCCCAATGTTAACAAAGCCAAGGAACTCATTGGCAAGGCCGACCTGGAGTATCTGCAGGGCGATACCGTCAATGCGCTCAAGGACTATGAGAAGGTGGCCGACACCTACAGCAACAAGCCTGCCGAGCGTGCAGCATTCAATGCTGCTATCTTGCTCTACCAGCAGGGAAAGAACAAAGAGGCTGCCCAGTATCTCGAGGGATATGATCCCGAGGGCAATCTTGTGGGACCGGCTTCACAGTCGTTGCTCGGTGACTGCTACGTCAACCTCAAGCAGTATGATAAGGCTGTGGCTGCTTTTGACAAGGCCATCAAGCTCGCTGGTGACAATGAGGCTTTTACTCCCACGTTCATGCTCAAGAAGGCTACTGTGCTGCATGCTCAGAAGAAGTATGCCGACGAGGTCAAGATCTATGAGACCATTCGCAGCAAGTATCCGCAGTATGAGCAGATTTACCAGGTCAATATGGACAAGTACATTGAGCGTGCCAAGGCTATGGCTGGTGAATAATAACGTTTATAAGATTTAATTTGATAATTCATTGTGGGACTGGTACAATGTGCCAGGCCCTTTTTTATACAATAGGACTATGAAGATTGATATTAACATTCCGTCGCTGGAGGCTCTTGACGAGGCTGCCCGGCAATTTATGGCCCACATGGGCGACTATACGGTCTATGGCTTCTATGGCCAGATGGGGGCTGGTAAGACCACATTCATTAATGCGCTGTGCCGTGCGCTAGGGGTCGAGAACGACATGACCGGCTCGCCGTCGTTTGCCATCATCAACGAGTATCGCAGCGACACAACGGCCGAGTTAATCTACCACTTCGACTGCTATCGGCTGGAGAGCGAGGCCGAGGCTATCGACATCGGCACAGAGGACTATCTGGACAGTGGTGCTATCTGTCTCATCGAGTGGCCCGAGCGCATCGACTCGCTCTTGCCCGACGACATGGTGCGTGTCGACATCACCGTCCGCGATGACAACACCCGCCTGCTCACCATGACCCTCCCCGACTAAATCTGAAACAACAAACTTAAGACGAACAGAATATTATAAATGCAACTATATACCAGTTGTCCCCAGGGTATGCTTTGTCGCTGAAAGCGACTGAGTTGAGTAACCGTGGGTGGAGCTTGCGACACCCTCGGACAGAATGCAAACTATTATCCTCGCTGAAGGCGAGCATTTAGTTTTCGCGACAAGGTACTCGCTTTCAGCGAGATATTTAGTATGCCCTCATACCGGAGGTGTCGCTAACGCTCCACCCCCGGTTACTCAGATTGTCACCTTCGGTGACGCTGCTTCCTCACAAAAAATACTAATTGGGGGACGACTCGTATATAACTCCCTTATAATAAGTTTATTAGTTTCGTTCCAGTTTGTTGTTTTAAAAACACATGGCAAATGTAGTTTGTAGTTATTGAAGTAATTAATTTGTTGTTATGACACAGTATATCAAGTTGTTGCAAGTCGACTCGACGAATAACTATTTGTTGCAGCGGGCGCATGAAATGTCTGACCAGACTGTAGTTTATACGCCTTGTCAGACGGCAGGACGCGGGCAGAAGGGCAATCGCTGGCTGGCCGAGCCAGGCATGAATGCTACGTTCAGTTATCTCTACAAGCCTGTCAATATCCCCGCCCGCGAGCAGTTCTGCATCAGCGAGGCGGCCGCACTGGCTGTGGCACAGGTGCTGAGCCAACTGAGTGGTGAACCCATCACTGTCAAGTGGCCCAACGACATCTACCACCGCGACCGCAAGATTTGCGGCATGCTCATTGAGAACTCCTTGCAGGGACGGCGGGTCGAGCACTCGATCATCGGCATCGGCATCAACATCAATCAGCGCGAGTTTGACACATACGCCCCAAACCCCACCTCGCTGTCACTGGTCACAGGTCGCGACCATGATGTCGAGCAAGTGATGCGACTGGTGTGCGAGCGCATGGAGCAATTGTTGGCATGTATCGAGAATGAGGGAACACAGGCTTTGCACAGTGACTATCTGTCAGTACTATATCGCTTTGACGGACAGGCGCATACATTCTTGCAGCCCGATGGCACGATGTTTGCTGCAACCATTGTCGATGTTGCTCCCGATGGCATGCTCGCCTTGCGTCATGCCGCCGACGGCACCATCCACCACTACGCCTTCAAGCAAGTGGCGTTCACTCTTTCTTAACCGGTCATTCTTAATTCTTAATTTGTGAAACTCGCTGTCTATTGCAGTTCCCGTCAGGGACTGGAACAAGAATATTTTGATTTGGCTGCTGCACTGGGGCAGTGGATTGGCTCACAGGGTCACACCTTGGTTTATGGCGGTGTCAATGCCGGGCTGATGCACGCTGTGGCACAGGCTTGCCACGATGCTGGCGGCCACATCGTGGGCGTGAATGTCGAGACCTTCAGGCACCGCACCGACCCGCTTGTCGACGAGGTGGTCTATACTGCCGATCTGGGCGAACGCAAGGCGCGCATGTACCAGATGGCCGACACCTTCGTGGTGCTGCCGGGCGGGCTGGGCACTGCCGACGAGTGGATTGCCACACTGTCGCAGATGGTCGTCTCGGGCGACGAGCAACGCATCATCGTGGTTGTCAACCTCCATGGCATGTACGACTCGCTGTTGCGCTACCTCGACGAGATGAGTCGGTCGCCCTTTGCTCGCGACAAGCATCTGCATCGCTATGTGGTCGTAGCCAACCAACAAGAACTTATCGAAAAACTCAATCAATTATGAAAAGCAAAGTATATACCCTGACTGGTGACAAGGGCACCACATCGCTGGTGGGCGGAACGCGTGTCAGCAAGGATGACATACGCGTCGAGGCATACGGAACCGTTGACGAACTCAATGCCAACATCGGCCTGCTGGCTCACAACAGCAAACTCGATGACCTCAAGGGTCTGCCCGAAATGGTGCGTAAGATTCAGAACAAGTTGTTCAACATCGGGGCCTATCTGGCCACCGAGAACACGGCCGAAGATGCCCCCGTCTATGGACTGAGCGACGACGACATCCTGGAGATTGAGCGCAAGATCGACGAGATGGATGCCGAGTTGCCGCCGTTCCGTGGTTTCGTCTTGCCAGGTGGCAGTCGTTTGAGTGCTTTGTGCGACATCTGCCGCACGGTCACGCGTCGTGCCGAGCGTCGAGTCATCTCGCTCAGCCACACCGCCCCCGTCAGTCCACTCGTGCTGCGTTACCTGAACCGTTTGAGCGATTTCTTTTTCGTTTTAGCAAGATTTAACAATGTGACGCATCAATTCGAGGAAATTTATTGGGACAAAAATGCTTAATGTGTAAAATACTTTGTACCTTTGCGCACTTTTTTGACTAGTCTCTATGTTTCTCGGTATGCCGAGGCATTCGAGATGCGTTAAACGACAGATAAACAGAGAAAGAATCTTAATTCTTAATTTTTAATTCTGAATTAGACAATGTATTGGACACTAGAATTGGCTACTAAACTGGAGGATGCTCCCTGGCCCGCAACCAAGGAGGAACTCATCGACTATGCCGTGCGCAGTGGCGCACCACTCGAGGTCATCGAGAATCTGCAGGAGATTGAAGACGAGGGCGACACCTACGAGAGTATCGAGGAAATCTGGCCCGACTATCCCAGCACCGACGATGACTTCTTCTTCGATGCCGAGGAGTATTGATAGGGGTGAAGGGTCGTCGCGTGCGGCGACCGCATGAGATTACATCAAACAGAGAAACCGTGCACGATAGGAAATACCAGAGGTCTAAATGGCACGACTATGCTGGTGGAATCTACTTCATAACGTTCTGTACGAAGGGGATGATTCAATACTTTGGGCATGTCGACAGACAGGTAATGTATCACTCTCCTATCGGTAGGTATTTGTGTGAACAGATCGAACAACTATCGCAACACTACGCTTACTGTCGTGTGTTGCGATATGTTGTTATGCCCAATCATGTTCACCTGCTCGTATACATTGATTCAGAAAAGGTTTCTGAAAAGAAGCGGACTCAACAAATTTTTCAATCGATTGACTCAAGCCAAAATACAAGCACTTTTCATCGGCAGATTGCTCTTACGCAGAGTTGGGTGTCGGTAGTCTTAGGTGGTCTTAAGTCTGCAGTAACGAGATATGCCCATCAGGCAGGTCTCAGTATTCAATGGCAACGTAGTTTTCATGACCATATTGTGCGTAATCATGACGAGTATGACAAGATAGCACAATATATTGACACCAACCCACAAAGGTGGGAGCGAGATATCTATAATCGGCAACAACGTTAAGATTGAAGGGTCGCCGCACGCAACGACCGCGTCGGGTTGAGGGTTCGCATGGTGGTTGAAAGGTCGTCGCACGCGACGACCGCAAAGGATTAAAAACCATGGTGCGAATTTTCAAATTGAAATCCCCGCATGCGGTCGCCGCACGCGACGACCCTTCAGTCAGGTTTAGTGAATCACTTGACGACCTTGCTCACGCTCTGGGTGCCGTCGCTGTAGGTAGTCACGACGATGTTCACACCCTCAAAGGCGTTGGCTGCCTGCTGGCCGGCTACGTTGCAGTAGCGCACGCTCTTCACGGCCTTGCCGGCGTTGACACTCTCAACGGCAGTCAGATTGTCGCTGGGCTCGAACGACACGGGGTAGAGTTGGACAGTCTGGTTGAAAACGGCCACAAAACCTGTGACATCGTAGGTGGGCTCAAGATCCTCGGGGAAATCGCAGAAGTACTGGCTGTAGCCTGGGAGTTGGTTACCATCGGCAGCATTGAGCGTGATGTTGCGTCCGTCCACATCGCTCAGTGCGACACCCTTGATGACAACATACTGGTTCATGTTGTCGGCAGTGATGGCGGGGATGGTCATTTCGATAGGATCAACGGCGACCTCGGTTGCCTCGAACTCGTAGGTTGCGTTAGCGACCTCAAACAGTCCGTTGTAGATGCTCACCTTGCCCTTGAGGTTGCTGACGGTGTTGCCAGCGGCGATGCCATCGACAGTGCTGTTGTAAACCAGCGTGTAGCCCGTGTCATCCTTGATGTAAAGATAACGTCCGTTGACATAGACAACAACTGCCTCACCGGTCATCTTGAAGTAGGTGTTGTTGGCCAGTTGAGTCAACTCGGCGATGTTGGCCACAGTGGGGTCAAAGGTCACAGTCTTGGTCACCTCGTCGCTAGTGGCGTTTTCCAGTTGAGCCTTGGCCTTGACAGTAGTGGTCTCGGTCAGAGTGAAGGGCTCGGTATATTCCTGGTACTCGCCATCGTTGAGAGCATACAGGATGCTGGCACCCTCGGTCTCGCAAGTGATGGTGCAAGTGGTCTCCTCGCCCTGATAGGGGTGCAGCGGCTCAAAGTAGATCACAGGAGCAGCAACAGCGGCGGGTGCATCATCGGCTTCCCAAACGACTTGAATCTCATCAATATAGATAGCGCCATTTGTAGAACGAATGCCGACAAATGTGTAGTTGCCACTGATTGTCAGTGTCTGGGATTCGTCAGCAGCACCGATGGTGCCAAGTTCTGTACCTTTTTTCTCGTCGTTGTACAGGTCTGCGGCAGTCCCATAAGCAGTGTTGCTTGCATAGACCGTTACAGAGCGATCGGTAGTCTTGGCATTGAAGGTAATGGTCACGCTCTTGAGTGTGCCGCCAGATGCCGTAGTGACAATGCCCGAATTGTTGTTGTTCGAACGCATTTGGATGTAATCCACATTTGTGCCATAAGTCTGCCCGGCATAAACTGCATCAGAACTAAAAGTTACACCAGACCAGTCGGCATAGCCTCCAGTATGCCCAATGCCATCATAGGTAATGACATCGGTCACTGTTTCTGCCCATGCGCACACGCACAGCAGCGACATCGTAAGTAGAGATAAAAATTTTTTCATCGCGATAAATGATTATAAGTGAATAAATAAGGTTTGTACAAATTTCGGCACAAAGGTATAGATTTCTAGGATTTGCTGCAACAAAAAAGCACAAAAATGCCCGTTTGTTAAATAAAACAAGGTCTCGCCCTCCCCTGTCGGGTGGTTAAAACACACACGAATTACCACGAATTCTCATTCATTAACGGGAATGTAACTGTTCAGCGGATACTATTCAAGGAGTGCCCTGTCGGGCAGAAATCCAACAAATCTATTCAAATCTGTCAAATCTTTCTATTTTTTGCCCTAGGGATTTGTCTGATGTAAAGATTTGAAAGATTTGCTGCGCTGCGCTTGCCCTCCGGGCTCCCGTTCGGTCGCGAGCACTTCGTGGTTCTCGCCGTAGGCGACTCAAAAAGATGATCCGCTGAACTGATATGTGGGGATGATATACCTACCGTGCCCAATCATGGTAATCAGTTTTATCACTGTATTTGCACTTGGAAGACAACAGGTAAATAATGGGCAAATTCATGTCCATTTATGGTAATTTGTGTGAAAAAAACCAGGCGGGCAACCCGTTGATGGGCTGCCCGCCATGGTGGTTGTTTGGTTCAACGATTATTCGTTGTTCGTGTCAGTGGGGTTCTTCTTACCCAGGATGATGTTCACCAATACGTTCACATCGGTCACGTCAGCCCTGCCGTCGCCGTTGAGGTCGCCGAACAGCGGGTTGATGGTGAAGTTGTTGCTGGTGCGAGCCAGTTCTTCGTTGTTGGCATCACGCAAGATGAAGGTGAGCTTGCCGGTTCTGATGACATCCACACCGTTTGTGGGATAAGCCTTCTCGGCAGGAGTCTCGGCAACACCCTCCTCAGCGAAGATGTACTTAATGCTTGCGCCCTCGGGCAGCTCGGGAGTCACAGTAGCCTTAACATTCTGCAGGCCCTCGTATTCGCCACCGGCAGGGTTCATCTCAATCTCATAGACGACCACTTGCTCGGGATCATAGCCAAAGGTTGCCTTGGGCAAGAATTTGACTAATTTGCTGTTGTTGTATGTGCCTGAATTCTGGTGGTAGGCAGCATTCTCTGTTTGATTGGCACCATAGAATGTAGCAGATTTGTTAGTTGTGGTTTCACTTGACTTCGCCACTTGAACCATGAGGTTGCCGCCACGATAAAGGAACGGTGTGTCAAATATCAATGATGGGGTTGCATCCTCGCCCGAAAGTTTCCATGTGGCAACAGGGGTAAACTCTCCAGTGGCAAGAGCAGCGCTCTCAAATTTTGTCTGCTCGGTCTCCATCAGCGAAACAGCGGCTGTTGCGCCTGTGATGTTGATCACATTTGTTGGATAGAACGTGAGCGAGGTAATCTTGTGACCCTTCAGTTTGGTCAGCATCTCGGCAGGATAAATCATCTGAGAGATGTTAGTCGTATAATCATAATCAAGGCCATTGATGGGTACTAACGAATTGGTGTGCTCACCATTGCAGACAGTAATGTCATACACTTCGTCAACCACAGCACCGGTCAGTGCCACAGTATAGGTGCCGGCAACACCGGCATTAATAGTCAATGTGCCCGTGAATTCGCCCTTAGCATTAGGAGCAAAGGTCACAGGAATCTGAACCGATTCGCCATCGGCCACGGCAGCAGCCTCGTAGGTCGTGCCAAAGTTCTCGGTTGCGGTCACTGTGGGAGTGATGTCCTCGCCGCTATAGTTGGTCCAAGTGACGGTTTGAGCAGCAATGTCGGCAACCTTATTCAGCGGAGTGCTGCCGAAGTCAATTGTTTCGGGAGCCACTGCGCCACCATAAACTTTACCTGTGAGTGCCACTGTGAATGTGCCGGCAGCACCAGCATCGATGGTCATCGTGCCCTCATGTTGGCCATTGGCACCCTGGAATGCGACTGGAATATCAACTGAACCAGCAGAAGCCAGTTCGGCGGCCACGTAAGTGGTGGTGAAAGCATCGTTCGAGAAGGTCACCTGTGGGGTGAAGGGATTTGCGCCCAGGTTTCTCAGCGTCACAGTCTCGGTCTTGGGCAGTTCGCTCAACTTCGAGGTACCGAAGTCAATGGCCTCCTTGTTGACGAGAGCCTTATACTCAGCACGTTCGCCCTGGTAAGCAAAGGTCGCTTTGGGAAGGAATTTTTGACCTGGTGAATATGAAAGTTTGTTACACCATCCGCTAGTATAATCTGTGGGAATACCTAAGAAATAAGTGTATGCATATTTACCTTTTGTTGTGATTTCAAACGAAATCAGCAGATTTCCGCCATTATACTGATAAGGAGTGTCAAAGTTAATGGTCACTTGTGAGCCATTAATGGTAGATACGCCTTGAAAGACTTGAGTCAAACCTGTATCTACCTTGCCGGTCATTTCTTTGGATCCGACTTCGGCTAACGAAACCTTTTGCTCACCATCCGAGAAGCCGATAGCATTCTGGGCATAGAAGGTGATACCTGAGATTTTCATGCCAGCCATTGAGGCTATTTCAGAAGATGGGTACACAACCTGACTGATGGTGCCTACGACATTATAATAGTCGCCATTGATGGGGATATATGTGTTGGTCGCAGTTCCGTCGCAGACAGTAATGTCATATGTCACCTCGCCCACAGCACCGGTCAGTGCCACAGTATAGGTGCCGGCGGCACCGGCATTAATAGTCAATGTGCCCTCAAAGTTGCCCTTGGCATCAGGAGCAAAGGTCACAGGAATCTGAACCGATTCACCACTGGCCACGGCTGCCGCCTCGTAGGTGGTGCCGAAAGGTGCGGCTACGGTTACCGTGGGAGTGATGTCCTGGCCACTGTAGTTGGTCCAGGTGACGGTTTGTGCAGCAATGTCTGCCACCTTGTTTAGAGGAGTGCTGCCGAAGTCAATTGCTTCGGGAGCCACGGCACCGCCGTAGGCATTGCCCGAGAGCGCCACAGTGAATGTGCCACCCTCGCCCTCAAAGGCGGTGATGGTCATCGTGCCCTCATATTCGCCGATGGCGTTGGGGTTGAACACGACAGGAATTTCAACAGAGCCAGCAGAAGCCAATTCGGCGGCCACGTAAGTGGTGCTGAAGGCCTCGTTCGAGAAGGTCACCTGTGGGGTGAAGGGATTTGCACCCATGTTTCTCAGCGTCACAGTCTCGGTCTTGGGCAGTTCGCTTAACTTCGAGGTACCGAAGTCAATGGCCTCCTTGTTGATGCGAGCATCATACTCGGCGAGTTCGCCTTCGTAAGTGAATGTGGTTTTGGGAAGAAACTGCTGTGCGGTGGGATCACTGTAGTTTGTTTTGTAATAGCTGCTGTTGTAATCAGTGGCAGTGCCATAGAATTTAGCATCTTTTGCGGTGCCACTACCGGTGATGTCAATCGACAACAGCAGATTGCCTCCGGCATACTGATAGGCGTTCTTAAAGGTGATGGTCATTTGTGAACCGCTGCGAGTCACTTCGCCTTCAAACACCTGGGTCAAGCCCTCAGTGACCAGACCCGTCATTGCTTCAATCTCTACTTCGCCCAACGAGACCTTTTGTGTTCCACCTGAGAAAGCAATGTCAGCGTTGGCATAAAAGGTCATTTCTGTGATTTGCTTGCCAGCCATAGCGGTCAGCTCACTGGCAGGATAGAGCACCTGGCTTTTGGTGGATGGGACGTCAATGTACCAGCCGTAGATGGGGATATAATCATTGGTGGTTTGCCCATCCCCTTCGCAGACGGTCAGTGTCTCTGCGCTTGCGGCAAGCAGGCACACAAGCGACAACATTGTGAGGAATAGTTTCTTCATCTTAATGTTGGTTTAAATGTTAATAATTTGGTTAATTAGTTGTCTCTTAAAATCTTTGATTTTGCAAAAGTAGTTATTATTTGTGAAAAAACGCCTCTTCTATCAAAGATTTTAGTTTTATTCACAAATAAACAACTAAAAAACTATAGTGCGGAGATTCTTGTTTTCTATTCCCTCACAATTTCGTTGAATAAGTCGCTGCTTATCAGAGCACTCAAATTACCTTTAGGCAACTATATACCTGTTGTCCCCTAGTAGATAAGATATGTTTGTTAACCGTATAGAATGTCGTCGCCGAAGGCGACAATTTAAGTAACCGAGGGTGGAGCGAAGCGACACCTTCGGTTACTGCTAAACAAACTACCTCGCTGTAAGCGAGCACCTTGTAGCGCGTATCCAAATGCTCGCTTTCAGCGAG
>DGWI01000045.1:3493-13390 GCA_002396085.1 Porphyromonadaceae bacterium UBA4262 | reverse complement strand
GATGACTTGAAGTTGGCTAGCGCTTACAGTCTCGGTGAAAGTCGTGATGCCGTCTTCTTTTGCGATTTTCTCTATTTGTCCCATTTCTGGCAGATCGATAGAGGTGATATGGTATCCGTTGGGCAGTGGCGCTGACCATGTATCCCCTAGGCCGATATCAACATTGCACACCGCTGATGATATCAACATGGTGGCAATACTGACCACTACACAAATACCGATGGCCAAACCTGGTGTTAGGAAGGCAAGCAGTAGTTTTCTCTTGCGTTTGGGTCTCTTTGCTAACAGCAGTGCAATTAGGACTCCTATTAGTCCTAAAATGATGGAAATAGCGATAATGACGCAAGTCCACAGGAGCAGGCCTACAAAAGGTAACATAATAGACTAAGTTTTTCGACAGTTATTGTTGAGTACAAAGGTAGGCATTTTTTCTACTTGCGCCTTGTCCATAGAGGATTTGTTGTAAAGATTTGGATAACCACGAAGTGCTCGCGACCGTACGGGAGCCCGAAGGGCAAGCGAAGCGCAGCAATCTTGGCTGCGCCTCAGCAGAGCCAAGCGAGCTTGCCTCTGCATTCGGCTTGCACTAGATTTGTAAGATTTCTGTTCGCAGGACACTCCTTTAGTCCGCTAAATTGGAATAAATCCGATTGATGGCTTCGCCTCGGCCAAGTGAAAACAGGTTTTCCCTTTGCTCTCGGCTTGCACATAAATTGGAAGTTCAGTAACAATCAATAGCTGAATCGTTTTCCATTCCATTTAAGCACTTTCCGTTTAGAGGAACCGTCGGCATTCCATTGAGTGACAACGATGTCCTTGCCACTACGTGGCAGCTCGTAGGTGCAACTGTAATCAATTTCAAACCCTGGAGGGTCACATTCCACCATGCGTCTTGTGGCGTTGTCGTAACGAAAGAAACGCATGTAACTCGTTTCGGTCACACATGGACTGCCACCGGTAAAACTTGCCATATCGTTGAAGGCGATGAGTTTGTGTTTTCCGTCAGCCTCGTTCCAGTAACAGACTTCCAGCCTGGAGATATGATCAAAATCGTCATTTCTGCGTTCACAAACGATGTAACCGTTTTTTGTGTCGATAGTCAACGTCTCGTCTTGCTCTTGCGGTAGGCCTTGTCTGTGGCGGGTCATGGCATCCTGTAACATTCGCCACGGGCGGTCGCCAGATTCCTCCTCATCTTCATAGTTCAGCGACGGAAATGCAGCCCATACAAAATCGGTGACGGTGGGCGTGGAGCCTTTAAAGTTCACTTTAACTCCATTCTGTGCCACCATCGACAGTGCGATGCAACTAAAGATTATTGCCGATGCTATTCTTCTCATGATGTATAGTTTTAGTTAAGTATATACATTCTGATTTGTTGTTTTAATTATACCGCAAAGATAGGTGTTTTTCGCGATTTGCGCTTGTTTTGGGGGATTTATTTTTCGTCAGAGAGTTGAAAAGTTTGCAACGGGGACAGAATGTCGAGTGTTTTGCCAAATCGGACTGTGGTGATGGCAATGTCAGGTCAAAATTGTTGATTGAACTCCCCTTTGCCTCAATATACCCATTCGCTATCTGAGTGAGCATCGTGTCGCGGCTCCAACCTTCATGGGCTGTTGCCAGAATGTACAATGCTCTTTATGCCACGTCCTTAACTTTGGGAATAAGCGAGATGTGGTGATACCATGTAATTTGTGCAAGTGGCACTTGCACAAATGGAAAATCGGGGTATGCTTCAGCAAACATTCTCATATATTTGAGGTTACGCACAGAAAAGCCCCTATCGTCAGGGAACTTGTGCGACAAGTCGGAAGATAGTCGGTCTATCACTTGCGCTCCCCAACCCAACTTACGCTGCTTTTCCAAAATATCGTTACCAATTGACCAGTAAAGCGATAGGAGATCGGAATTGACTTTTAGAATCGCTTGAAGTTTAGCCCTCTCGATTCGTGTCTCAATAGCTTTGCGCCATGCTTCGTAACCGTCAGGAGGCACGTCATTTGCATTTGGTATGATAGTGTCTGCGATAGGATGAGAATTTGCTGTATTAACACAGCAAAGGTACATAATACTCTCTTAACGACGTTTATTATCGTATGATTTCTTGTTCATCAATCTCAAGAAATCGTATCTACTTTCTCTATGCTCGCTTCCTCGCCGTCTATTGTCAGTGATATAGCCATAAGCAAAGCGGTTGATTTACTGCAAAGGTAAACCAACCGCTTGATGCTTTACAGATGGTGTCTTTTATTTAGAATTCAATTCCAACATTGAAAGTGATGGCATTGGTGTTTGTGCTGGCATCCTGAATTTTCTGCAATTTGTAACCGAGACCAAAATTCATAGCCTTGACAAACTTGACAGGGACGCGAATACCGATGGTAGGAGCGAAATAGAAACCATCGATTTTACCTGCTGCGTAGCCGATTTTGGCATCAACAAAGGGCTTGATGCTTCTGTTGCGAATGGGCATGTCCATGCGAACATCGGCATAGATGGGAACCAACGATGCGGCCAAATCGCGAACATATTCAAAGCTCACACCGGCACCGATGAAGAACATGTCGTCTAGTTGATAGCCGTGTGTTGTTGAAAGTGTGAATCGATCAAAGTCCTCACTCTTTTCGCCTACGCCAAGCGTATAACTAAGGTCGGTAAAGCCACGATAACTCTTTGCATCTTGAGCAAATGCAGTAGTAGCAAACAGAGTTGCTACAACAAGTGTCAAAAATAATTTCTTCATAATCAGAAAATTGAGTTAAACATACAAAAATAGACTTTAATTTGGCTGCAAAAGTATAAAAAATTCTGTAAACGTCGTGCGTCTTTGTTTGAAAATATGTTCGCCTTCTGTTGGCTGTCGAGAAGTCGTGGCGCGTCAGAATAACTTGTAGGCTAGGCGAATTTGTATCATGGGATAAGCACTGAACCATGAGACAAAGTGTGTGATGCCCGATTCCTTTGAGGTCGATTTGATTTTCTTGCCGTTGTTGAACACAAATTGCGGTGAGCCCCAGAACAGGAGACCGGCATCTACGGCGACACTCAAGCGGTGGTGGCATGCCATGCTCTGCCCGAAGCCGATGCCCAGATAGGGTTTCACAGCCCATGTTTTCATCTTCACGTCGATGTTGTAGTTCTCGTCGGCGGTGAACACATAGTCGCCAAACTTGAGACCTACAGGTGGATAGTTGGTGTGATACAGGGTATTGTAGTCCTCAACCTTTTGATTGGCATCGTAGAGCGATTGCAGTGATCCATCGTTGGTGTTGCGGAAGTGCAGAAAGGTACGATTGCCCGCAAAGAGACCTGCTGAGAAATAGAATGGTGTCGGGAAGGGGTGTACCTCAGCCATGACGAACGCATTCCAGAAGCGAGGTTTGATGGCGAGTTCCACCTTGTCGGTCATCTTGGCCTGCTTGATGGCATCGTCCTCGACGAGTTGCATCTGCGTGATATCGCTTGCGGTGTTGATAGCCTTGAACTTAATGTCACCCACGGCATTGCCCACGATGCCGGCACGCACAGTGACCACGCGGTGCAGGGGCATCGCTACATCGATGCCGGTGCCGCCCAAGCCCGTCTGGAGTCCCACGGCAAGGTGGTTCAACATGCCGTTCTGGCTGTGAAGTTTCAGATTCTTGTTCTCTTGTGCGCCTATGGCAGGTGACACGAGCGCAATTGCCGCGGCCACTATCGCCACACGACAAAACTGTGAGATATGATGTCTAAACTGTTTCATAACGATACAAGAACATGTTGGTTATTTAAAAAATTTCTGATTCGACATGACCAGCAGGTTGGTCAACGACTGACTGCGCGGATAGAAGCCGTAGAGATAGTCGCTGGTGTAGGGAGTGCCACCGTTGATGATGCAGTGCACATAGTCGTGGCACGACATGTCCATGGGCATAATGCCCACTGTGCCCTCATTGGCGAGCAGGTCTTCGATCACCTTGGGGTGCAGGTTCGAGGCGTTGGTGATATATCCTCGTGCTGAGACCTCGGTATAAGCCGAGCAGTGGTTGACAATCCAGATGTTCTCGTCGCTGGCAGTAGCCTCGCGCGCGCTCTTCATCATGTCGAGCACGGTAGCAATCTTGGTTGCCATGCGCTTCTCGCTCGTTGTCTTGTAGTAGTCTTGCTTGTAGAGCGTGGCTTTGATGCTCTGATCCTCCATGTTGTAGATGGCGCAATTGCGCTGTTGCTCGGGGTGTACCTCCTCATCGACATCGGGGTCCTCATCGGGCCAGTCACAGTAGGCAACGGGGTAGTGGAATGCTGGGTTGACCGGGCGTAGGTCGTAGCGGCTGAGCCACAATATCTTGCCTCGTATCTCGCCCACAGTGATGTCGGGATGCCAACTCTCGACAAACAGTCCTCTGTATTTGGGCATCGAGAGCACCTTGTTGAGCAGGATTGACCAGTTTTGCTGGCTCTCCATGCCATTGTCGGCTTGTATCTTGACGATGAAGAACTCTGTGGGGTGTGAATTGAGGAACTGCTGCATCCAGTCGATTGACTGCTCAAGCGTCACGTCCACCTCAGTGAAGCCGTGCGCCAGGCGCAGAATCTGTCGGTCTTCGGGCTGGCTGGCCAGGGTGTCGATAGCCACCACGGGGCGGAAGTCGAAGAAACGAATGCCACACGACATCTGCTCGGCAAACGTTGAGACCTGGCTGATGGCCATGATGTTGGAGAAGTACTTGACAACCGGGGTGTAGAATCCCATGCCGGTCATGCTATCGTGGGTGCCGGGGATGCTGAGTTTGCACACCCGCACGTCGTCGCGCACTAGCGACAGCCAGTCGGTCAGCGGCGTTGCCAGCTCATAGGGGTATTGGATTTGGTCTTGGTACCCCTCGGAGAAGATGTAGGGTAAGTCGAGCGAGTTTTCGTCGTAGTACGGCAATCCATTATCCTCGTCACAACTGCTCAGCAGAGTGGAACTGAGCATTGCGAGTACCAAGAAAATGGAGTAACTCCATTTTGTTTGTTTGAGATTGGTCTTCATTTGCTATAGAAACTTAAATATATTATTCTCTAAAAAAACATTTGTCGTTGACTTTTGCAGCAAGGGTGGGTATGCTTTCTGTCAACCTTTGTTTGGCGAACATATTTAGTGTACATGTCGCATGATTGCGGGTCTTGTTCAACCAGTTCCAGACGCTTGACGATGGTTTGGGGCTTGAGCAAAGTGCCTGGCGAAAGCACTGCATTGGCACCAATGCGGCAGTCGTCGCCCACCAGCGAGCCAAATTTGTGAAGCCCCGTTGAGACACGTTTCCCGTCAATGTTGACATAGACCGTGTCGTCTTTACGCTCATTATAGTGGTTGGCTACAATGGCACCGGCCTCAATGTTCACATCGTGCCCAATGATGGAGTCGCCCACAAAGTTGAAATGAGCCACGGCACAGCCTTCGAGCAACACCGATGTCTTGATTTCACAACTGATGCCAACTTTTGCGCCTGGTGCAAGATAAACTCCATTTCGCAGATATGAATTTGCTCCAACAAAACAGTTGGCCGAAATGATTGCCGGTGCTTTGATGGTCACATTGTGTGGCTATAACTGCTGTTTTGTGAACGGCAACTCCATTGCTTATTGTATAGTCTTCGCCCAGATGTCTCAACTCGCGCATGATAGTGTCACACAGGTTATTAACGACAATCCATGGGTGCGAATCTCCAAATCTAAAGGTCGAAGGTCTGACAATATACTCTCTGATCATGTAGTTCTCTTTTGCTGATTATCTTGAATTGCTGCTGCAACCACACTGTGTGGCAGAGGCCACGATTAAGCGTCGGCAAAGACCTTGCCGTCGTCGAGGACAATCTGCAACTTAGTGTACTCGCTGTGGAAGTCGTGCTGCAGACGGTCGAGATAGCGGGCGCTCTCCCATTTGCACATGGGCAGGTCGTGGAGCAGATAGTTGCCACAAGCCTCGGGTCGCGTGGCAGGAACCTCGGTCTGTGTCAGAATCCACTGGAGACACTCGATGGTCAGTTGGCGCATGTCCTCGGCAGTGTATGTCCCTGTCATGATGATGTACATGCCCGTGAGGCAGCCCATCGGCCCAACGTAGACCACATCATCTTTGGCCCTGCTGTTGCGGAACCACGTGGCCATGAGGTGCTCCAGGCTGTGCATGGCTGCCGGAGCGACGGCGGGTTCCTTGTTGGGTTCGGTGATGCGCAGGTCGAATGTGGTGAAACCTTTATCCTCGCGTGAGATGTAGATGCCTGGTTTCAGGCGGGTGTGGTCGATGGTGAAACTTTGTATTACTTCCATAGTTTGCTAGGTCTATAAGTGGAGTGCAAAGTTACTCATTAATTCCCAACCCATAAGAGAACAGGGCAAAAAATTTTTTCGCCCTGTTCTTGATGATGCATGTGTGCATGGTGGTGGGTCACTTCGGGCTGAGCGTGGCAATCAGGCCGACCAGCACATCTTGGGCTTCGTTGGTGTGTTCAATCGGGCACTCAATCGTTCCTGAGAAGCCTTGTGGCTATGTCGAGATCATGATTGCTTTCTACAAAGTTTTCAGCATTTGTCTGTGTGATTTTTTGGAAGACAACACGGACAATATGAGAATCTGCATGATTTGAGACGGCGGCTCAGTAACTGAACTTGTGGCCGCCTCACTTGCTTTGTGCTTGGTGATTCTTTTGGTGCGTCTTCAGCAACTTGGTCGCTTGCGAGTAAGGACTCGTTGTGACGCTCTCGAAGTATGCTGCCATGGTGGTTGTGTAGGTGGTCTTGAACACACCCTTGGAGAACAAATCCTCATCACTGAAACTTTTAGCCAGGTCAATCATCTGTTGATGAGTCGTTGCAAGAAGTTTCTTGGCCTCGGCCAGACTGGTGCTCTGGTGTCTCTCTACCAGCATCTTGTCCATCTCGTGATAATTCTTGCGGTACTCGTCGGGCAGGTAATCCTTGGGATGACCCTCGCGGATGTTCTGCACAAACACACGCATCAGAACCTGCCATTCATAGAGATGGGTCAGCAGGTCGCGAAGGCAACGGTCGTAGGCCCAGCGAACACCACACTTCTTGGGGTCGGCTGCAAAACTGAATGGAGCAGCAGCAACATCAGCCCCCATCTTGTTGATTTGGTCATTGAGTTTTGTGTAGCCCTCTTGCATCGATGCAATGAGTTCTTGTTTGTTGGTCGGTTTGGACATAATTTATTGTTGTTTTTTCAGTTTGTTTTCTTGATAATTAACTTGGTGGAGACGTCCTCTAGTGAGTTTTCCTCGTCCATAGCATTTAGTCGGGGCGACCATATTTCTTCTCAAATAGTTCTTGGTGCTCCTCGCCCCATTGCAGCATGGCATCGATGATGGGAATCAGAGTCATGCCCAGTGGCGAGATGGCATACTCGCTGCGTGGTGGCAGTTCGGGATAGATGGTCTTGGTCACCAGGCCATCATCAACCATTTCTTTCAACTGCAAATCGAGAACACGGGGCGTGGCCTCGGGCAGAGCCTTGTGCAACTCGCTGGGGCGCATGGCCTTGTGGCGCAGTTCGTCCAGGATGCACGACTTCCACTTTGAGTCAATCAGGCTGATGGTCAGTCGCAGAGGGCAACTGAGGTCAACAGGAATCTTACGTTTATGCATTGAGTTTGCGTTTTGATATTATGGCTGCAAAGATAGCAATATTGTCCGAGAATGTGAGTATGTCGAAAAATAATTCAGTATCTGAAAAATTTTTCGGTACTTGTGGCATTCGGTATTAGTGTCTAATTTTGCGCCAGAATTATTAACCAAACATTTAACTACAATGAGATCATCTATTGCTGAGTACGCTGCGGTCGAAGCTGCCGCCATGAAGTTTGTAAAGAGTGTTGCCGAGGGCAACAGCAAGTATGCCAAAGAGTTGTTTACCGGCGATGCCGTGCTCTTCGGCTATCTGGACGGTGAACTGGAGCATGGCTCCATCGAGCAGTTCTATCACAACGTCGACACGGTCGGTGCTGGCGCCGATTTCAAGGCTCGTGTTGATGTCGTCTCGGTTGAGGAAACTGTGGCTGTGGTGCGCGTGCTCGAGGAGAAATGGGGCGGGCGCATCGACTTCACCGACTACTTGTTGTTGATGAAAATGAATGGCGAGTGGAAGTGCGTGGCCAAGGCTTACAACCAAAACTCTGACACCATCAAGAAGTAGTAGTCTGGTTGCACTGTTCGATTAAGTCTTCGAGCATTGTGTGCCAGTCACCGCCATTGTCGGGTTGCAGCGTGTGCATGCCCAGTGCCGCTGCAGCCTTGACATTGTGTGCGCTGTCGTCAATGAATACGGTCTCGTTGGGCACTGCGTGCTCAGCCTCTAGCATCATCTCAAAGATGCGCCTGTCGGGTTTCATGACACGCATCTCGTAACTGAGATAGAGCGCGTCGAAGTAGTGCCCGACGCCATGGCCATGACCGTCGAACGCATCGCTACGCACCCACTGCATCATGAAGGGGTTGGTGTTACTCAGTAGGCTCAGTCTGAATCCACGGCGTCGCAGTTCAACGAGTTTGTCCAGGTTGCGCTGTGGCAGTTCGACAAAGTAGCCTTGCCAGCCACGGGCGCAGTCTTCCATGGTCATCGGCTTGCCAGCCAACTGGCTCAAGCGGTCGCGGAACTGCTCGGCTGTGATGGCACCGCCCTCCAGTTCACCGAAGATGCCCACCTGCGCGAACGCATCCAGATAACTTGCCGCGTCGGCAAAGCCTACCTCATTGAATCGCTTGATGGCCTGATGCTTATCAATCTTGAAGATAACCCCGCCCAGGTCAAAAACAATATTCTTTATCATACTACATTCTTAAATATTTTGCCGCAAAGTTAGCAATAATTCTGCAAAAGCACCATCAATCACCCGAAATGGTGCATCGTCCCACAGGCTAACTGCTCTTTTTTAACCATCTTAAGAACTTGCATAGTTCTATTCCACATCAAGAGGCTTGCCACAATATCAGTTCGCTTTGCTCGTTTTAGTTATTGTATTGACCCTTCAAGTTGACCCTAATATCAAAATTGAGAATCTAAATGATGAAAATTCATGTTTTGCGCACGGGCGAAGTGCGCGTTTCTCCCTATCTGCCTTTTGGCGGCGACCATTGCAGCCTTCTCAAGGCATCGGGTATGACTACACCAAAGAAAGATTGGATATGGTTGCCTGTGTTTTGTTATCTGATAGAACACCCTCAAGGACTGATTCTTGTTGATACGGGCTGGCATCGCGACATGTCGCCCAGAGGCGAGTACGACAAGCGGGCGCAAATCAAGAGCCTCGGCTCGTGGTTGCTCTATCATGTGAATCAGGGTCGCATTGCAAGTGGCGAAGCCATTGATGAGCAACTGGCCTCGATGGGTATCAAGCCGAGCGATCTCGACTATGTGCTGCTCACACACCTCGACTGCGACCATGCCAACGGACTGCGTGCGGTCAAGGATGCCAAGCATGTCGTGTGTGCCGCCGAGGAACTGGAGTGTGCCCGCAAGAATGGCTTGATTCGCTATAAAAAGAAGTGGTGGGAAGGCATCGATATGCAGACCATCGGGTGGAATGGCACCGAAGGTCCTGTAGGAAAGTCGTTTGACCTCTTTGGCGACGGCACGGTGGTGATGGTCAACATTCCCGGCCATTGCGATGGATTATGTGCTGTCAAACTCACCAATGCTGATGGCAAGTTTGTGCTCCTCTTTGCCGATGGAGGCTATGCCACCAAGTCGTGGAGGGAGATGATCACCAGTGGTGTGTCGCTCGACAAGAAGTTGCAGCGCCAGTCGCTGCAGTGGATACGTGAGCAGTCGCTTGACCCCAACTGCATCGAGTCGCTGGCCACCCACGACACTGCTGTCACCCCACACATCATCAACCTGTAATTCAAGAGGGT
>DGWI01000045.1:0-3418 GCA_002396085.1 Porphyromonadaceae bacterium UBA4262 | reverse complement strand
ACCCTCTTGAATTACAGGTTGATGAATCCCACCTTACCGCGGGTTCGACGGACAATTGTCATTGACCCCACGTTTAACAATAAATCACTTCACTGCCTCTATTGCCCTAGTTTATACTCGCCGGTGCGAATGCTGGCAATCACACCGCCGTCAACGAGAAGGTCGGTACCGGTGATGAATGTGGCATGCTCACCTAGCAGGAATGCGGCTGCCTCGGCAATCTCATCGCTGGTGCCAGTGCGCCGTGCTGCGCTGGCATCAATCATGGCTTGATACCCCTCACCATTGGCACGGAACTCGTCATAGGCTAGCGGGGTGACAATGACACCGGGGCTGATGGTGTTGATGCGTGCGCGCCGGTCGCGCCATGTGGTGGCAGCGGCACGTTGAGCCTGCAAGTGGTTCATGCGCTTGGCAATCATGTAGGCTAAGCCCGAGTTCTGCATGGCTACCTCTTGGATGAAGGGCACCTGGGTGAGTTCTTTGGTAGGTGTGTTGACCAGTTGCAGTTCGATATCGTTGGGAATCGGATACATATAGGCTGCTTGACTGCTGATAATCAGTCCTGCACCCCCTTGAGCCATGACCTTACCGAAGGCATCGACGGCATAACCTGTGCCCACCATGTCAAGGTTGACAATGTGCTCGGGGCTGGCCTGATTGGGCGAAGCACCTGCAGTGTCGATAAAGTACATGACAGGCCCCAAGTCCGAAGCCTTCTGTGCAAAAGCCTCAATACTTTCTTTCTGCAAGGCATTGACCTGCATGGTCTCTACGTCATAGCCGCAGCGACTGAAGTCCTCGCCGACGCGTTCCAATGCTTTCTCACTGATGTCACCTAGCAGGATTTTCTTGCCCGATGCAATGCGGCGCACAATGGCGGTGCCCATGCTGCCAGCACCCATCAGTGCGATGACTGCCTTCTTTTCGTTTCTGTCAAATATCATGATTGTCAATTGTTGGTTAAACCTTTTTTATAAACTTTTCAGGGTTGCCGCCAACGATGGTGTTCGCTTCGACGTCTTTTGTCACAACCGCTCCTGCTGCGACAACGGCATTCTCGCCCACAGTCACACCGGGCAGAATGGTTGCCCCGGCACCAATCCATGCGTTGCGGCAGATGTGCACGGGCTTGCACACCAGCAACTGGTGGTCGTGCAGGTCGTGGTTGTTGCTGATGAGTTGCACATTGGCGGCAATCATCGCACCGTCATCGATAGTGATGCCACCGCGCGACATCATCAGGCAGTCGGGCATAATCATCACATCGTTGCCAATTTTAACACGGTCGAAGCACACACCCTTGAGTGGTGGCAGCACTGTGGCACCTTCGCCCAGGTTTTCACCAAAGAGTTCTTTCACTAGACGGTTATACTCATCGGTGTAAGGCATGGTGTGGTTGATGCCAAACACGAGTTTCACATCTCTCATGCCACGCTCCATCTCTTCGGGGGTGGTCTGGCGGGGATCTACGATAAATGTTTCCATATCATTGTTCAGTTATGAAATCTGGTGCAAAGGTACGGCCAATTGCTGAGTTGATTCTTACCGAAAATGGTGTAGATTTTTCAAATATTTCCGAAAAAAGCATTCAGGGTGCATGAAGAAAAACTCCACGCATTTCCACGCATTTGCATGAATAATTCCAGATAATTTCAGCCCATCACAACATCTAGAACCATCATGAGGACAAAACCGATGGCAAATCCGAGGGTGCTGTGATTGGAGTGTTCGCCCTCCGAGGCCTCTGGTATCAATTCCTCAACCACGACATAGAGCATGGCACCTGCTGCAAAAGCCAGCAGATAGGGCAGCGCAGGTGTCATCAGCGAGGCCAGCAAGACGATGACCAGACCGCCCACTGGCTCTACAGCCCCGCTCAGGCTGCCGATGAGAAAAGACCGCCATCTTGTGTTGCCAGCCGCTCGCACCCCCAATTAGTATTTTATTTTTTTGTGATGAAACAGCGTCACCGAAGGTGACAATCTGAGTAACCGGGGGTGGAGCGTTAGCGACACCTCCAGTATGAGGGCATACTAAATATCTCGCTGAAAGCGAGTACCTTGTCGCGAAGACTAAATGCTCGCCTTCAGCGAGGATAATAGTTTGCATTCTGTCCGAGGGTGTCGCAAGCTCCACCCACGGTTACTCAACTCAGTCGCTTTCAGCGACAAAGCATACCCTGGGGACAACTGGTATATAGTTGCCTTTATAAAACTCGAATATCACGAAAGAGTGATTTCTTTAATTCTTACAATTCTTGATAAAAATTAAAATCGTGACTTTTATAGATGGTCTGACAAACTAATTCCGCCAATGAGTGTTTGTTAGTCGTGTTCTTGAGGTGACTGATGGCCTCGCGTCAGCTCGATGGCCTCCTTGCCTGTGAGCTGCTCAATGTCGAGTTGTAGCATGGCGACATGATTCAGCGACTTGTCAATTTCGTGCTGCAATCCAGGCTCATCGTTGGGCGAGTATTTCCTTCCCAATAGGCGCAGTGCCTGCAACTTCTCGGTCTCGTCTGCGATGATGTGAATCTGACCGAAGGCGATCACACTCCTGAAGTGTGTCGTGAATGTCTCGGGATTGACATTGTCGCGCTCGATGACACAGAATGAACACTTGCTGTCGTTGCCGATGGCATCGATCTTGTGGCCTTGGAGTGCCGAGTGGAAAATAATCGCCCCATCGGTGTAAACGTAACTTAGTGGCACGGCATAAGGGTAGCCGCCATCGCCTGTGAGGGCGAGGACACCCGAGGTGCAGTGTCTCAGTATCCGCTCGCATTCGTCGGTTGATAATTGCTGCCGATGGCGGCGCATGGGTCTGAATGTTGTCATGCCGAGATCATTTTAAGTCCGATAATAGATGTGATGAGGGTTGTGATGAAGAACAGTCGCCAGAAGGTGGCAGGCTCGTTGAAGAAAAAGATGCCCACAAGCACGGTGCCGACAGCACCAATGCCGGTCCACACGGGATAGGCAGTGCCGATGGGCAGGGTCTCGGTAGCCTTGGCGAGCAACACCATGCTCGCCACCGAGAAGATAACAAATCCTCCAATCCAGAGCCACCATTCGGTGCCCGTAACTAGCTTTGCACGACCCAGACAGAAGGTGAAACCCACCTCGCATAGTCCTGCAACAATCAAGATTAACCAATTCATCAGATTACTAATGGATTGCCTGTTTGAGGGCTGCAGAACTATTCCGGCGTCTCCTTCTAAGGCGCTGCAAAGTTACAACATTTCTTGCAAAGTCAGCATGAATGGTCAAGAATCTGTTTAAATCAAGGGAACTATATACCTGTTGTCCCCGATTACTGTAATATCGCTGAAAGCGATTGATTTGAATAACCGGGGGTGGAGCGTAGTGACACCCTCGGATAGAATGCTGTCAATTATCCTCGCTGAAAGCGAGCA
>DGWI01000017.1 GCA_002396085.1 Porphyromonadaceae bacterium UBA4262 | reverse complement strand
ACAAGGTAGGGACGCGGCGTGCCGCGTGATCAGCAACAGTCGTCCGCAAATTTGGCTGGCGGCACAGGATTGTCTCGTAAATCAAAACGTCTACTTGCCTGGCCAATCACGCGGCACGCCGCGTCCCTACTACTGAGATGTTACCCAACTTCTGCAAAGAACCTACCGATTTCAGTAAAAATATCGGTTCTCCCTATTATTGGGGAGATTTCTTTAGCTTTTTTTTTGAAGAATTTTGTAACTTTGTCGTAGTACAATATTAGACTCTTGTCAGTAACATGGCGATGACATACTTGGGAAACTATCATTACGCAAAATCAGGCATGATGCATGGTCCGTGACATATCGTTCAATCCAATGATTGTTCTCACATCGACTAGGAGATTTCTTACATCGACTAGGAGATTTCTTACAAAATGCATGGTTTTGAGGGCGTTGGTCAAAAATGTCAAGCATTTTGGCCAAAAATGTCAATTGAGCATCGACTGAGAAGCAGTAATTTTGCATCATGAAAAAACAATACTAGCAATTAACATCTATTAACAGTTAAAAATTAACCAATATGAAAAAGAAATTACTTACCCTACTCTTTGCGATGGTGGCGATAGCCGCCAGCGCATTTGACTATGGTGATTTCCGGTACACCGTCCAGGCCGACGGTACAGCCACCATTTTTGGCTTTAAGAGTGGCTACACCGGCAGCCCCACGTCAATCACCATCCCCGGCTACTGCTTTGACTCGAGTACACAGAAGTACTACAAGGTGAAGACAATCGGTCCCCGTGCTTTTTTCGGCAAGACATCGATTCAAAGAGTCACCATCCAGTATGGTGTGGAAGATATCCACGAGTATGCGTTCAACGGCTGCACGAGCCTGAACACTGTCGATTTGCCGAGCAGCATCAAGAGCCTCGCAAATGGTGTCTTCTACAATGCACCTATAATTAATATAAACTGTGCGGCCGAGACCATGCCGACATTGACGAGCAACGCATTTCAGGGACTGGGCACCGTGAGTGGCACGCGCTATTGGACCTGTGCCACCCCCGACGGCATGACGGCAGCCAATGCGGTGAGTCTTATCACCAGCAACTTCACTGTGCAGAGGAGCCCCACTGCCGCCGACTTCCACTCCCATGTCATGGGCAGCAGTAGCACCAACAACCTGTATGATGTCTACCTGAACGTCACCCAAGGCTGGGATCCGGCCACGCAGACCTACGGCAAATTGAAGCTGCTGGGTGCCGACGCCCGCTCCAGTGCCACGAACAAGACGCTCAAAATCGGTATTAACCAAAGTTATTCTCAAGGTCTTGGTAATTTCTATGTCACCCGCATTGACAAGTCGATGCGCTATCGTTGCAGCACTATCGAGACATTGGACATGAGCAGCACCAACAAGATTGACACGATTGACGCCGATGCCTTCTATGGCAGCACGGCCCTGACCAAGGCCATCGTGAGCGCCAAGGTGATTGGTTATACAGCATTCTACAACTGCAAGAACCTGACGACGCTGCAACTGTATGGTTCCAGCGAGAGCAGCCAGGGTGTGCAACAATTGGGCCCATTCTGCTTTGCCGGAACGGGTGTGTCGAGTGTCTACATTCCCAGTTCTGTCACTAGCTATAGCCAAGGAGCGTTCGCCTATTGCGGCAACCTGACCCAGTTCACCGTGAGCAGTTCGAATAACTACTTTGCCGCCGATGCCAACTCGCCCAACTGCCTCTACAACAAGAGCAAGACCACTTTGTGTCAGATGGGTGGCGGCACCAAGCCTGCCGTCATGCAAGACTTGAGCAGTTCCCTGCCCAACACGTTGACCTACCTCATGCACTACTGCATGGCGGGAGCAAAACTCACCACAGTCGACATTCCCTACGGTGTGAAGACCATCGGCAATAATGTCTTCTATAACATGGCCTACGTTCAGACCATCCGCATTCCCAGTTCGGTCACCACGATAAATGCCAACACCTTCGGGGGCTTGAGCACCACAACCCTCAAGCATCTGTACATCAATCTGAAGACCCTCCCGTCGGGATTGCAGAGCGGTTCGGCGCTCACCAGCTGGGCCGGTGGCGTGACCCTGCATGTGCCGCTGTGGCGCACCAACTACTATAAGACCGGCAGTTGGTGGTCGGGCGGCTGGAGCACCAAAATCTCGAGCGTGGTCGAGGACTCCTACGACTTCACCTACGGCAAGGTGGCCACGGGTACCTACATCGACTACATCCTGTACTACACCGTGAACAGCGCCTCGCCCTATACCGACACCTACGTGCAGAGTGCTGCCGCCGACGGGCAGCTGACCGTGGTGAGAGCCTATCTCGGCTCGACAGGTAACTTCAACGGCACCATCACCTTCCGCGACACCGAGACCCACCGCGGCAAGACCTACATTGTCACCGAGGTGCAGCGCGAGGTGTTCCGCGACCAGACTGCGATCACGCAGGTGACCGGCGGCAAGGGCATCAAGAAGATTGGTGCCTTGGCGTTCGCCGGATTGACGGGTTGTTCCAACGGTTTCAACATTCCTAACCCCATTGAGTTCGGCGACTCGTCGCTGTTCAGATGCTCGACCCCGGACATCACGCTGGGCAAACGCTTGACCACCATCGGCAAGGATGCGTTCCGCTCGACTGCGGTCAAGCAGGTGATTATGCCCAACTCGGTGACCAAGATCGGGTCGCGCTTCCTGGCCGGCTCCACTCAACTTGACTCCTTGCGTCTGTCGCCCAACATCACCGAGATTCCCGCCACGGGTCTGGCCTGGGTCAACTGCCGCTACATCATCATCCCCTATGGCGTGAAGAAGATTGGTGCCCAAGCGTTTATGAGCGACGAGTTCGGCGCTGGCCTGAGCGAGCCTGTGCATGAGAACATCGTGGTTATCCCCAGCAGTGTCACCACCATCGCCTCCAACGCCTTCCAGTATGCGCGCCACCTCGACGCCATCTTCTTGAACGTGCCCTACGGCGTGTTCTCCTCGACGCGTGCAGACTGGTGCCGCCGCGTGAACACTAATGCCAGCAATGCCTACGACTGGGACGGCCATCTGCTGTATGTGCCCTACGAGTACCTGAGAGCCTACCGTGGTGATGCAGGCATCAAAGCGGTGTTTGACGAAGACACGTGGGTGCGCGCCGGGTCATTTGACTTCTACCGCGGCTCCGACCTGTGGACCACCCCCTATCGCATGACGGTGCTCAATGCGAGTTCGAAGACTGCAAAATATGTACACAACGGCAATGCCAAGGTTACAAGCGGTTCTACGACTGACTTCAGGACTACCGAGAAAGACAACATGTCATATGATAACATTACACAATATCAAAGCACCGAATACACCATGACGGAGATTGGCGACGGTTGCATGGATGCCACCACCCACTACGCTATCGTCAGTGTTGATGGTAACAACTTGGAGGAACATCAAGGTGAGAACTTCAGACAACTCACCATTCCCAACACCATCACGCGCATCGGCGAATATGCGTTTCGCGGTTGCACCGGGCTGAAAACTGAGGTGGATGTGCCCGAGAGTGTTGCCGAGATTGGCGACTTCGCCTTCTTTGACTGTCACCAACTGCCGAGCATCTTCTTGAACCGCCAGACGGCCACGACACTGGGTTTTACTCTCATCAATTCCATAGATGATAATACACTGATATATGTGCCGCTGAAGCAGTACAACAAAACGGCCCGCTCCGCCCAGATATGGACCCAAGACGGCTCGTCGCGAGACTGGGTGTTGCCTTACCTCAAGCCCACCACCGCTTGGTCGGCCATCTCGGTTCCCGCCAAGAATGGCATCAAATTGCCCGCTACGGGCGACTTCTACACCGTTCCTGCCTATAATGCGTCCACTCATACGGTTATGCGCAGTAAGTTGTCCAACACCGCAACCATTGCCGATGGCACTGCCATGCTTTTCAATGGCACCGTGGGACAAATCTACAAGTTCTTGCCACTGCCCCAAGGCGCAACTCCCTCCACTTACAGCAACAACCACTTGATGGGTGTCCCTGCCGACAATGATTATGTGAGTTACAACGGAGGCAGTAGCCTCTGGTACTACACCTTCGATGGCACCAAATTCAACAAAGCCACATCGGCTATCAGCGTCTCCAGCGGCGATGCATGCCTGCGCCTGCAGAGCAGCGATGGCGCGACATCATCGACCACCCCAGTCTATATTGACGAGAACGACATGGTGACCTACGACCTGTGGATTAACGGCACGCAGGTGACCAGTGAGAATGCCGGCAACCTGAGCGTGATTGACGGTGTGACAGGCACGGTGGCCTACAATGCGACCACCAACACCCTGACATTGCAGGATGCCAACCTTACCACCGACCAAGCCGTCAACAACATCCGCAACGAGATTGAGGGGCTGAAGGTCAATGTGGTGGGCACCAACACGCTTGCCGTGACATCGGGTGCATCAAACTCAATCCACGCCGAAAAGCCGATGACCATCACCGGGTCGGGTACGCTCACCGCCGGTGCCACCGGCGGCGCCGGCTGCTACACGAAAGAGACATTGACCATTCAAGACGGTGTACAAGCCAATTTCACCGGAGCATATGGTATCAATTGTTACGGTTTTTCCAGTACGACCAAGTTGGTGGTGAGTGGCGCGCAAACCCGGGTGACCGCCAATGGCACTTCAGCCTCGATGCAATACACGCGAGCGATACTGAACGACGGCTTGGCCATCACGCAACCCACAGGGGCAACCTTCAGCAGCAACGGCAATGTGGTCGACGCCAGCGGCAATACGATCAGCCGCCAGGATGTGGTCATCAGTATGCCGGTGTCGCGCGGCTTCAAGTACATGGGACTGTGGTATGAGGAGATTAGTGGTACGAGCGGTGTCACACTCATCGCGCCGCAAGGTGTTACTACTTACTCGGGCAATGTGGTGATCCCGCCGGCATTCAACTATATGGGCACCGTGTATGAGGTGCGCGCAATCGAGGCAAACGCCTTCACCGGAACCGCTGTCACCAGTGTGGAGGTGCCATCGACGGTCAAGACCATCGGCGACGGGGCCTTCTATGGCGCCACGTCACTGAGCACACTGATATTTGCTACCGAAGATATGCCCAACAAGCTCACGCTGGGCGAGGAGTTTGTCGGCAACAATGCTTCCGACTTTAAGTTCTATGTGTTCAACCCTTGCCTGCTGGCATGGACCGAGAGATATGACTATAACTTCCTGCCTTGGGTGATAACCAAGGACAACGGCTTCTTGAGCTTTGCCAGTTCGCAGGGTGTCACCCTGCCCCAGGGGCTGACCGCCTACCGCGTGACGGGATACAACAGCGGCAGCCGTATGGCCACCACCACACGATTGACGAGCAACATCATTCCCGAGCGCACAGGCCTGGTGCTGAAAGGGCAACCCGCCACGCGCTATCTGCTGCAAGCGGCATCGTCGGCACCGGCTGTGGGTGACAACATGCTGCTGCCTCTGATTGGTATCGAGGACATCCCTTACGCCCCCTTAGCCGCCAATCCCGACGACAGCAAGATTTATTTCTTGGGAGGCAGCTGCGAGCAGTGGTATTTGTTTGCCAACGATGTCAACCTCTTTATGGCGCTGCGGACCGGTCAAGCCTATCTGGCGGTTGACAAGAGCCTGCTCGGCGGTGACTACACCAGTCCGGTGCAGCTCGACCTGTGGAGCGCTATGCCTGGCGACGTGAACGGCGACGGCACGGTGGACGTGACCGATGTGAACATCCTGGTCAACATCATTCTGGGCAAGGCCAATGCCGCCGACTATCCCAATGCCAACATCAATGGCGAGGGCGGTATCGATGTGAGCGATGTCAACGCCGTTGTCAACATCATCCTGGGCAAGGTATAGGTCAAGTAGCCCCCTAACCCCCTAAAGGGGGTACTACTGTTGTGGCTGCCGCTTTGTACACCCCCCTTTAGGGGGGCTTGGGGGGCTTAAATGCACAAAATTCAGAAAACCATAAATTAAACACTAAAAACTATGCGTAAAATTCAGTTATTCAATGACTTACGCAAGGCTAGCATCTGCATCGCATTGGCATTCATCTGCCTCAGTGCAGCGGGTCAGGACATGATAGACATGTCAAAGGTCTCGGTTCTGTGCGACCAAATCAATGTTTACAAACTCAAGAAAGTGCTGCCCGACGGCTATGTTTATGACACCAGCGGCGATGGCGGCGAGATAGTGCTCACGCGCGACAAGGACAACCCCAACCGCTACACGTCGAGGTATCCGCAGTCACCTTACATGACGGGATGCGACTATGAGGTGAAGCGACTCGGCAAGACGGTGGCTCTGTTTGGTTATCTGGGTCACTATCAGGGCGATCACCCTTATGTGCTGCTCTTCGCTGCCGATAGTCATGAGAAATATTGCGAGCAGTGGCAAAAGCGAATGAAGGGGGGCATCGAGCATTGCGAGTGGCTCTTCAGCGTACCCATCGATGACAACTTCTTCATGGAGATTGACATTGACCAGCTGCAGCGGATGCTCTCCATGCTTGAGCAATCCAAGCAGCACGACGCGTTGGTCAGTTTCAATATCACAAAACTTAACCAACTCATCGAGCAATACTACGAAATGGAGGAGGCCGACGACTGCGAAGCAGACCATCCCTAACGAACGTGAGCTCGATGAAAATTGAAAGATGTGGTAGGGACGCAGTAGCATGAACTGTCAAGGCCTGTAGGGACGGCATCCCTATGCCGTCCGCCTCGACAAAAGGTAATGTTGAATGGAGATAAAATACTCACACTCGGCCATGCGAGCTCGCATGGCCGAGTGTGAGCATTTTTGCAACCCAGAGGCGGACGGCACAGGGGTACCGTCCCTACACCGCTACCCACTCCTTAACTCATTTAACTACTGAAGAGTAGCTAAATAATTGACAGGATAGGTCACTCTTGTGGCAGGACCTCGGGGTTGGGAATCTGGAAGGTCCACTCGTTCTTCTCGTCAGGCGCGATGGTGACAGCAAAGTCGGTGATGAAGTTGCCGCCGTCCTCATAGGTGTGTCGCACCAGGGTGTCCTTCCAGCGCTTGAGGTCGAACCAGTCAAATCCCTCGCCCCACAACTCGATGCGGCGATAGAGTTTGATCTCGTCGAGCAGTTCGGTGCCGGTTTTGTTGCACGAATACTGCGGGTCGCGGCCGCTCTGGCAGTTGAGTGTCCAGAGCAGACTGCTTGCCACGGCATCGTTGCCGAGCATGCACTGCGCCTCGGCCTGGATGAGCAGCATCTCGGAGGCACGGATGTAGCACAGGTCGGCGATGCCGGGCTGCTCGACGGTGCGCACCTTCCACTGCATGTATGCATAGACGTAGGCATTCTCATGCAAGTCGGGATGCGCCGCACGCGCATCGGTGTCGAGTTCCGACCCTCTTTCGGCACGGCCATTAGCGGTGTTGTAGTCATATCCCGCGGGGTCGAGCCACCACTGGCGGCGCACATCGGTGGCGGGAATCTTGTTGAACAACTCGCGGCTGATGCACTTGGGATATGTTCGCGCGTTATTAGCACTAGAGTTATAGCCGATGTAGGCATGGTAACTGTAATAATAGAGTTGATCGTTGCGCTGCCCGCCCCAGATCCACTCGCTGTTGGCGGTGCAGAAACCGGTGGTGCGCAGCGTGAAGTTGTCCATCAGCGGGTGGTTCTGCCGTGCCAGCAGCGCATGCAGCGAGGCGGTGCTCCAGTCGTTGCGAGCCAGTGCCGCACGGGCATAGACAGCATGGGCCACGTCGTCGTCAGGCAGATAGAACTGGTAAAAGTCGTCGGTGAACACGCGTGAGCGCCCCGACTGCTGATAGGCCACCAAGGCCTCGTCGAGGTCGCGGTAGATCTGTGCGTAGGTCTCGGCAAGCGTGGCCACCGGCAGTTCGTCGGTCGACTCGTCGAGCCGCAACACCACGCCCGACGATGCGCCGTCCTGCGAGTCGACCCACCGCTTGGCATAGAGCTGTGCGAGCATCGTGTAGGCGTAGGCACGATAGGTGAGTGCCTGAGCCTTGACAAACAGCTTTTGGTTCTCATAGCCCTCGGGCTCGTCGTAGTGCACAATCACCTTGTTGGCCAGTGCGATGAGGCCATAATAATAGTACCAGGGGTAATAACTGTACCTGCTGTCGGGGGTGTCGTGAACGTCCTGGTTGACGAGCAATGCCTGGTTCGGATAGTTGAAGAAAAAGTCTTGGCCGGGATAGTTGCCATACCACATCATGATGCACCCCTCGCCACTCATGCCCTGGGTCAGGAGGTACTGCTTCATCATCGCGTCGCCGCACGCGTTGATGCCCTGATAGAGTTCATCCATCGTCTCAAAGGTCTTGGGAGTGATCTTGCCCAACATGACATTGATGACATAGTTGACATCGGAGACATCGACCCTGCCATCATGATTGGCATCGCCGGCATCAGTAACCTCGGCTTTGCCCAGCATCATGTTGATGATGATATTCACGTCCGAGACGTCAACTCTGCCGTCGCCATTGGCATCGCCACGAATCTCAGCACTTGCGGTGGCAAAACCCATTGCCATGACCGCACAAATGATTAATAGTCTTCTGAGTATCATAGTTAAAAGTATTGAATTGATTAATAATTTGCAAAGATAGTAAAAATATTAAAGTCTGACAGCAAAAATGACAAAAAAACTTCGTTTCTCATTTTGTATTTCGCTCGGTTTGCAGTAATGTTGGATAAATTACGCTGCGTTTCTCAAATAAATTTGGCGTTTCGGTGAGTTTGCAGTAATTTTGCACAAAAATAGGAGTTATGCAAGACATCAACAATGGCATCATCAAGCTGGTGCGGTCGCTGGCCATGAAGAAGAACCGCGACGACGAGAGACTGTTTGTGGCCGAGGGAACCAAGTGTGTGCGCGACACGTGGGACGCTTTCAGGTGCCGCTATCTGATTGCCACCAGGGCATGGTACGAGCAGTGCGGCAACGCCAGCCACTACGACAAACTGGTCCTTGCCCCCAAGGGGCAAATGGCACGCATGTCGCAGTTCTCCACGCCCAGCGATGTGATGGCCATCTACGAGATACCCGAGCGCACGGTGGCGCCCGACGAGGTGCGCCATGGACTGAACATCGTGCTTGACAACATTCAGGACCCGGGCAACCTGGGCACCATTATCCGCCTCGCCGACTGGTATGGCATCGGCAACATCTTTGCCAATCCCACGTCGGTCGACGTCTACAACCACAAGGTGGTGCAAGCCACCATGGGAGCCATCTCGCGCGTCAAGGTGCATTATCAGGATCTTGAAGACTTGTTTGACGACTATGCCGACCTGCCCATCTATGGCACCTTCCTCGACGGCGACAACATCTACGCCCAGACGCTCGAACCACGAGGCTTCGTCGTCTTCGGCAACGAGGGCAAGGGCATCGGGGCAAAGGTTGCGGCGCGTGTCACCCACCGCCTGCTCATCCCCGCCGCGCCCCATCAGGGACAGGGCAGCGAGTCGCTCAACGTGGGAGTCGCCGCCGCCATCACCGTGAGCGAACTGATGCGCCACACCCTCGGCGCATCACAGCCATGATTGCGAGGCTAGCGCACGAAACTGGAAATCAATCGCGTCGGGCATCTCATGCAGCAGTCCGATGGGCGTTGTCGCCACCTTCGCCACTAGGTAGTTGGCCCGCCGCACGATCTCGCTCCGCTCGCGGCTAGCACCGCCATGTCCCTACGTGCCGCACACCACCCACAGCGCCTTCCCGACAAGCAGCAAAGCACCCCCCACGGCCATCATCAATCTTTTCCTCATCTCACGCTTCATCGTCATCATATCCAAGCAACCTCCCCGTCCCCGTTCGGTCGAGTTGCCAACCCGACCGCATTGAGTATCAGGATTTTCAATCCGAAAAGGATTCGTCAACCATTTAAAAACTGAATCTGAAATACACTGCATTCATCATCAGTTTGTCCTCAATGAGGAAGTGACCCTAGCCGTTTACTGGTTGAATTCCTGTTTTTTGATGCATCTGATTAAGTATGAAACAGACCTAGCAGATTTCTCTCTACACTCAATTAAAAGGCTCATAAACTCCTCGTCGCTCACATCTGAATTGAACATATCAACAAGTTCACAAAATGCTCCCGACGAATGCTTGAGTGTGAGGTTTTTGTTCTTCATCAATTTACGCATAGCGAGTATCCCTCCATTATACCTAGGCCGGATTTCCACGAGTCTTTTCATCAAATCTAAGCCAGGTTCTCCCACATGCATTTCATTGAGCATTGCAATCATGTAAAGCACTTTTGCGTCAGGAGTAGCCATGTCAAAAACGCTCGCTAATTGACAATTTACTTCATCGGCTTCTCGATATTTGCCCAATTTTGTTAATGCTCTAGACTTAATATATAAAACCTCAGGGCATAGATGTACCGTAAGAACTCTTTCTGAGTACCACAGTGCTTCTTCGTACTTATTGGCATATAGATTTAGCAGAGCAGTAAGAAAATTCGACGACCAGTGATTTCCATGTAAAATGCAATGTGGAATCTCAGTAATTGATCCAAACAAATGTTCATCGCATACTAGAATATCCAATAATCTCTTGGATTGTTGGATCGCTTCTTTAATATCGCCAGTCGCTGCCTTTCTTGCGACAAGTAGTAAATACTGTTTTGCAGCCTCGTCATAGTTATGTTGTTGAAGAGCGCAATTGACGGCTTTACCGCTTTCAATCTCATTCTCAATTTGCTTCACATTGTTATACCCACTAGCATAGTCGAGTATTTCGCGGCTCGTATGTGCATATTGTGGTATCACATTCTTTGAGAGGAAAAGACCATCAAGAAACCGAACACGGCTAAGGGCAACATAGAGTTGCCCTGCTGCAAACAAGCCTCTGCTCAGGTCCAAAGCCATTTTGTCGAATGTAAGGCCTTGGCTTTTGTGAACAGTTATTGCCCATGCGAGTTTCAATGGGTATTGGCAAAAAGTGCCAGTTAGTTCCTTCTTAATTTTCCGCTCATCTCGATTGTACTCATAACTATAAGACTCCCAAGAGCAACATGGAACAATATGAGTTTGCCCATTGTTCAATGTTACGCTAATTTCTTCTTTTGTGAGTTTTGAGACGGTGCCTAATGTTCCGTTAGCCCACCTTTTAAATTGATCGTTCCGTGTGAACATAACTTGTGCGCCTACTTTGAGCCGCAAGTACAATTCAACTGGGAATCGTTTCTCCTCAAACTTGCCCTCTACAGTGCCTTCATAAACATACTCTTCAGCATCTATTTCATCTAGTCGTTTTTGGTTTATTTCATCAGCTGTCTTATTGATAGATACAAGTGTAATGATTGCTCCGTCAGTTTCAGATGGTGTGGAAACTCGTTGATTAAGGCGCATGATATCCTCGGGCGTCACATTGTTGAGACGAACGTGTTCAAGGATATTAAGGAAGCCAGCATCTTCTTGTCGATAGGGTTTCACGAACTCTATCTTCACTAGTCTCATCCCCCTTACGGCATTTGATTTGTAGAAGAAGAAATCTTCGGTTTGATATAAATCTCTAAGAATGTCTCTTTCTGTACCATATTTGATGACAGGTGGTAGTTGAAACATATCACCAACAAAAATCATCTGCTTTCCACCGAATGGCATATTGTTCCTCAGAATTGTTCTCATCGTGTAGTCTATGGCATCCATGACATCACATCTAACCATCGATACCTCATCTATGATGATGGTGTCTGCATGCAGCAAGGTGAGAATCTTGGCTTGCCCCATTTTTCCACATGTTCCAGGCATGCACACATCCATCGGAAGACCGAAGAATGAGTGAATGGTGTCACCGCCAGCAAGAATGGCGGCGACACCGGTTGGTGCCAACGTGATGAACTGTTTATCAACAAATTTCTGCACGTTTTGTAGGAAGGTAGTTTTACCTGTTCCTGCTCTTCCGGTGAGGAAGAAACTGGAGTTCGTGTTGGCAACAAGATCATAGGCGAGTTGCTGCTCATGGTTCTCAGGGTCTATTTGTATCATGGCTGTATTCATTTTTGCTCTATTTGTGGTAAGATTTTGGTGAGTCTTGTGTTGAAATCGCTGTCAAGAAAGCTTTTGTAACAGCCCTCGACAATTCTTTTGGCTTGAGATTCAACTTCGTCCTTGGTCATCGAGCTCCCTTGAACTTTAATGACTCCTTCGATAAAATCTCGCACCATCGTAACCGATTCATTACGGATGAACTCTTCGCTGCGGAAAGTCTTTTCGTAGTCTCGCTTTTGGACAAGGACAAGTTTGGTCCCGTTGAAAGCGTAAACTTCAATGCTGTCGATATACGTCCAGTTGTGAAAGAGGCCGACCTTTTCAACGATGACGATGCGGTCGCAGAAACGGACTCCCATGTAATAGCGATGTCCGCTCGCACTCTCATAGTCTCCGCAGAGAAACATTTTTTGTCCTTCGTCCCACACTGGCATTAAGACCCGTTGGTTGCCAAAGGTAGGCAGGATCTTGTCGAACATGTCCTTGTTAATCGCTTTTGTCAGTGATGCCATTTCTTGTCGTTTTTTTGGTTACACATTTTGTTTATTCACGCTATCCGAGGAGCTTTTGATGAGTTTCCTCAATCATACTTCTAGAGAACCTGAGCAGTTCGCTGTCGGCAATCATGCCCCCCATCGCCTTGGCTTGACCTGCGAGGAAGTTTTTTAGCATGATGATGCTCTCTTCCTTGGCCAAGCGCTCGCTGAAGCAGCGCCAGTTGCACCCACCCCAGAACTTCTGGGCGATGATGACTGCCTTCTGCCCGTTCCAGGCGAATAGTGTTATGCCATTCAAGAACGTGTGAGCATATCCTTCGCCGATATGGTAAAAAATAGCCAATCGCTTGGAGAGGCGGATTGCTCGGTAGTACGTGTTTCCTGCGGCGCTGGTGTATCCGAGAGTGAGATAGACGTTCTTCTCTGGATTATAGGTCACAGAACTTCCCGAGAGAGCGGGTAAAGCCTTTGCGGCTACGAGCGAAAGTGCGATATTTGCCATGTCTTTCTTTGTTTTTTGTTCAACAATCAGTTTTCAAATATTAATTGATTAAGTCAACTCTTTCGGAATTGCGGTGCAAAATTACAGCCATTTTTATAGCGGCAATCGCGTTTGGGTGAAAACATCGGTTCCTCCATATTTGGAACCATTCCGATGGGAGGAACCGATGTGTTCCAGGCCTAAAGGATGGTATCAGGATTCAGCCATGTGTCATCGGGTTTGGCGATGAGGCGAGCATTCTGATACACGGCATCAAGCGGCAGGATGGTCTCGGGCGTGTAGTATTCATTCTCTTTGTCGGGAGTGAGTATGAGCGCAAAGTCTGGTTTGCTGCTGTAGGTGCCCTTGAGGTAGATGGGCATCAGCAACTGGATCTTGCCAGTCTGTGGGCGGTACATCGGCACAATGAACTTGTAGTTGCGTTGGGCAATGGCGACGGCGAATGTGATGGCGTCATCCAGCTTGCGCCCAAGCTCATCCGAAGATGCCGATTGCATTTCCACCGGGAAGCGTTGCCGGCGTTCTTCGATGATGTGTGTGAACTTGTCAAAGTCCTTGTCGATGGTCCAGGTTGGCTGGTAAATTACCTCTTCCACCTTTTCAAAGAACCGTGGCTGCTCAGGCTTTACGTCGCGTGCGAATCCGAGTTTGCGGAGCTCGAGTTCTTTCCTGACGCGGCGCGGGCTCATCAGTATTTCGCTGCCGTCCTTTTGCTTGCGAACCTCTACCACGATAAGAATCTCGTGGAAGTACTTGTCAAGCAAGTTGGTGTTGAAAACCATGTGTTTGCCGTCTTGACTATAGACCAGCTTGTTCATGGCGCCCCGCTCTGCCTCATTCTTGAGTACCTCGAGTGTGTTCTCGATGTACGACTTCAAGATGGGGTGATTGACGCTGGTCGGTTTGTTTTTGAACGACCAAGTCTCGGGGATGGTGCTTACGGCAATGTCCTCGAGGAACGCAAGTCCTTCTTGTTCGTTCCTGAAGTATAGGTCGCCCCAATGGAACATTCTGCTTATGCGAATCTTCGCGTCAAGGCTCTCCTTAGTTCCCCAGGTCACACCCTTGAAGA
>DGWI01000031.1 GCA_002396085.1 Porphyromonadaceae bacterium UBA4262 | reverse complement strand
TCGGTGAAGTTGGGGAACTGGTTGGTACCCAGCAGTTGCTCTTTGCGCTTGGCAACCTTGTCAAAGCGTGCAGTAGCACTGGCGTTGACGGCGTTGATGATGTCGCAGTTGTCCAATTCGGCTTTGAAGCCACCCTTGTCCTCAACCTCGAGGAAGAGTTTCCAAGCCTCCTGAGCCAGTGATGCGGTGAGCATCTCCACATAGTAGGAACCGCCTGCAGGATCTGTCACCTTGTCCAGGTGGCTCTCCTCTTGCAGCATGATCTGCTGGTTGCGGGCGATGCGCTCGCTGAAGTCGTCGCTGGGCTTGTAGCAAGCGTCAAACGGAGTGACAACAATCGAGTCGACACCAGCCAGAGCAGCACTCATGGCCTCAGTCTGAGTGCGCAGCAGGTTGACATAACTATCATAGACTGTGTGGTTGAACAGAGTGGTCTCGGCATTAACCACCATCTTGCAAGCGCAGTCGCACTCGGGACCATATTGTTTGACAATCTGAGCCCACAACTGACGTGCAGCACGGAACTTAGCAATCTCCATGAAGTAGATGGTCGAGATGCCCATGTTGAACTTGATGCGGGTAGCCACTTCCTGAGCGCTGAAACCAGCATCGGTCAGTTGAGCCATCCACTCGTTGCCCCATGCCAAGGCGTAACCCAACTCTTGATAGATATAAGCACCAGCGTTGTTCAGAATGATTGAGTCAACACTGAGCACACGCAGGCCCTTGACGGGAGCGGCTGCCTTGAGCAGGTCGCTGGCCATAGCCACGATGTCGCCAGGGAAGGCGGTGCCATGCTTAAAGTTGCGCTTGAAGGGGTTGAACGTTACCGAACCACGGAAATTCTCCTCGGCTCCGGCTGCCTGAATTATCGCCACCAGTTTCTGAGTAAGTGCCAATGCGCACTTGGGGCAATTGATCAAGTTGATTTCAACCTTGTTCAGGTCAATGCCTGCCAGCAGCACCTCTAGATTGGTGTCGGCGTTAGCCTTGAGTCCGAGTGAGGTTACGCCCTTGCCCAGGATCTCGCGTGCCTTGGCATTGGCTTGAGCCTCGTCCTCGATGTTGATGTTCTGACGCACTGCCCAATTGTTGTTGGTGCGTGTGCCACGTACAAAAGGATACTCACCGGGCAGTGACTCGGTGGCCTTCAGGTCCTTGATGTCGACACCACGATACAGGGGTTGGACATTGAAACCTTCGTTTGTTCGCCATACCATTTTCTTGTCGAAGTCTGCACCTTTCAGGTCAACCTCGGCCTTTGCGCGCCACTCCTCAGGAGTCACGGGCGCAAACATGTCGAACAGTCGTTTTCTGTTTTCTGCCATAAATGAAAAATTATATAGTAACTTTTTTGATTTAGTCTTTCGTGTTACCGATTAAAACGCAAAATTACAACAAATTCTTTATACAACTTCAATTTTAGCAGAATTTCGTCCTCAACTGGGTGTTTTTTTACCCATTTTTAACCCTTCGTGGTGCGTTGTGCAAAAATAAAAATAAAAATAACTTAAATTATTTGTGTGAATCCAAGATTCTTTGTAATTTCGTTGCGTTTAACAAAAAGATAATTTAGAAACATAAACCATAGACAATGAAAAAAAATCTTCTGCTGGGAGATGAGGCTCTGGCGCTGGGTGCATTGCATGCTGGACTGTCGGGCGTTTATGCCTACCCCGGAACCCCGTCGACCGAAATCACTGAGTTTATTCAAATGAACGCGCTGGCACGTGAACGCGGTGTGCACAGCGACTGGAGTGCAAACGAGAAGACTGCCATGGAGGCTGCACTGGGTGCATCCTACAGTGGCAAGCGAGCATTGGTGTGTATGAAGCATGTGGGCATGAATGTCTGCGCCGATGCCTTTGTTAACTCGGCTATGACTGGTGCTAATGGTGGCTTGGTGGTCACCGCTTGCGACGACCCGTCGATGCACTCCTCACAGAACGAGCAGGACTCGCGTTTCTATGCCGAGTTTGCCATGATGCCGTGCTTTGAGCCGGCATCGCAACAAGAAACTTACACCATGATTCAGGCTGCCTATGACTTCAGCGAGAAACACCGCATTCCCGTACTGATGCGTCTCACCACTCGCATGGCTCACAGCCGTGCCGTTGTCGAGGTGGGCGAGCCGCGCGAGCAGAACGAACTTCACTTCCCCGAGAATCCTCGCCAGTGGGTGCTTCTTCCTGCCAATGCACGTGTGCGCAACGAGCAACTGATCAAGGACTATGCCACCTTTGAACAGGAAGCCGAGACAATGGGCTTCAATCAGTACTTTGACGGCAGTGACCACTCGGTGGGCGTTATCGCCTGTGGTATTGCCTATAACTATCTGATGGAGCAATATCCTGACGGATGTCCGTTCCCTGTCCTCAAGGTGCAGCAGTATCCGCTGCCCATCGCGATGATTCAGCGCATGGCACGCGAGTGTGAGCGCATCATCGTCATGGAGGAGGGTCAGCCTCTGGTCGAGAAACGTCTGGTGGGTGTGCTGCCTACTCCTATTAAGATTAGCGGTCGTATAGACGGAACACTGCCTCGCACCGGCGAACTCACGCCCGATTGTGTGCGTGCTGCTATGGGTCTGCCCGAGTTGCCCACCAAGGCTGCATCGCAGGTCACTGTCCCGCGCCCACCGGCATTGTGCCAAGGCTGCGGCCACCGCGACTTCTACACCGCTTTAAATAATGTTATACACACTTATCCCACGGCACGCGTGTTCAGCGACATCGGTTGCTATACCCTGGGCTGGCTGGCACCGTTCCATGCTTTCCACACCTGTGTCGAGATGGGTTCGTCGTTCACCATGGCTCTGGGAGCATCCATCTCGGGTGTGCATCCCGCTGTCGCTGTGATTGGTGACTCGACCTTCACCCACAGTGGCATGACTGGCTTGCTTGACGCTGTCAACGCCAAGGCTCAGGTTACCCTGTGCATCAGCGACAACCTCACCACGGGTATGACCGGTGGTCAGGACAGTGCCGGAACTGGCCGTCTGGAGTCGATCTGCAAGGGCATCGGTGTCGAGCCCGAGCATGTGCGTGTTATCGTGCCACTGCCCAAGAACTATGAGGAGATGGAGCGCGTCATTCGTGAGGAGATTGAGTACAAGGGTGTGTCGGTCATCATTTCTCGCCGCGAGTGCATCCAGACGCTCAAGCGTCATGCTGCAGCCGCTGCCAAGGCCCAAAAATAATCCCCTGTACACTCGTTTGCTCGGCAACTCGAACATTCGTTAACTCGTTTACTTTTTAAAATTCAATTCATGAAACAAGATATCATTCTGTGCGGTGTGGGTGGACAAGGAATCCTCTCCATCGCGACTATTATCGGTTGGGCAGCCTTGGACCAGAATCTGCAACTCAAGCAGGCCGAGGTGCACGGCATGAGCCAGCGCGGCGGTGATGTGCAGTCTAACCTGCGCGTGAGCGACACCACCATCAACAGCGACCTTATCCCCAAGGGTGCCTGCGACCTGATTATCTCACTTGAGCCAATGGAGGCATTGCGCTATGTGCCTTATCTGGCACCGGGTGGATGGATTATCACCAACACTCAGCCCTTTGTCAACATCCCCAACTATCCCGAGATGGATGCCGTCAATGCCGACCTTGACCGTGTGGGCAATGTCATTCGTCTGGATGTTGACGCTCTGGCCAAGGAAGTCAACTCGCCGCGCAGTGCCAACATGGTGCTGCTGGGTGCTGCCGCATCGGTGCTGCAGATGCTCACACCCGAACTTCTTGAGGACGGCATCAGCCATGTCTTCGGCCGCAAGGGTCAAGCGATTGTTGACACCAACATCGCTGCATTCCGTGCTGGTCTGGCTGCCGCACGCAAGTAGTTTTTTATCCTTCAACACTCAGAGTTCTTGGAGCATAATGATGTCTCCCAGAACTCTGAGATATAGTAAATATTAACCATAAAGACATGAACCTACCTGTAAAACAACAAGTATTAAGTGAAATCTTGCGTGAGATGGACATCGCCGACATCTCTCGCACTACCATACGTCAAGGCGTGGCGGTTGCCAATGCGCTAGAGAAGGCTTCGGGCGAGAAATTTGTTCATCTCGAGATTGGCGTTCCGGGTCTGCCCGCTTGCCAGATTGGCATTGATGCCCAGAAGGCGGCCCTCGACCGCGGTGTTGCAGCCATCTATCCTGCCATTGGTGGCATCCCCGAATTGAAGGAGAACGCTTCACGATTCATCAAGGCTTTTGTCAATCAGGATATTCCTGGCGAGTGCATTGTCCCCACTGTGGGCTCGATGCAGGGTTGCAACACCCTCATTCTTGAGTGCTCGCAGATGCAAGATGGCAAGGATACAATCCTCTACATCAACCCAGGGTTTGCTCCTCACATGTTGCAAGCCAAGATTGCAGGAGCCAAGATTGAGGCTTTTGACATCTACAACTTCCGTGCTGACAAACTCCATGATAAACTTGAGAGTTACATGAGCAAGGGCAACATTGCCGCCATGGTCTACAGCAATCCCAACAATCCGGCTTGGGTCTGCCTGACCGACGACGAGCTTAAGACCATCGGTGAACTGGCAACCAAGTATGATGTCGTTGTGCTTGAGGACATGGCATACATGTGCATGGACTTCCGCAGCGACAAGTCGCACCCCTATGAGGCACCTTTCCAGCCCACTGTGTCGCGTTACACCGACAACTACGTGATGATGATGTCGGGCTCCAAGATTTTCAGTTATGCTGGCGAGCGCATCGCGCTGGTGGCATTCTCGCCCAAACTCTATCATCGCGACTATCCGCGTTTGCGCGAACTCTACGGCATGGGTCGCATGGGCGACAACTTCGTGCTGACCTACCTCTATGCTGCCTCGTCGGGCACTTCACACTCGGCTCAGTGCGCACTGGCTGCCATGATGGGTGCCGCAGCCGATGGCTATGACTTCGTCCACGACCTTCACGAGTATGAGAAGCGTGCACACCAGTCAAAGGAAATCTTCTTGCGTCATGGCTTTGAAATCGTCTACGACAAAGACCTTGATCAGGCAGTCGCCGATGGATTCTTCTACACTGTGGGTTACCACGGCATGGATTGCGAGAAGTTGCTGTCGTTGCTCATGCGTTGTGGCATCGCCGCCATCACGCTCAACACGACGGGTAGCGAGCAGCCTGGAGCACGCATCAGTGTGTCGGCCTTGAAGACGCAAGAACTCATGCAACAGCTCGATGAGCGTCTAGCCATGTTTGAGCAACTTGCCAACGAAAACTGACAACCGTAATCAAAAAACTGAAAACATATGATGAATTACATGACCGCCGATGAGGCCATGCAACTTGTACACTCGGGCGACTCGATCTACATCCAGGGCAGTACGTCAATTCCTTTGGTCCTCGAGGAGGCGCTTGCTCGCCGTGGCCACGAGTTGAAGGGTGTGACCATCTATTCGGCCTTCAATGTGGGCAGGGGTGAGGCTCCCTTCTGCAAACCAGAATATAAAGATGCCTTCTGGACCAACAGTCTGTTTCTGTGCGCCGATCAGCGCAAGTGGGTAGCGCAGGGCTATGGCACGATGACTCCCGCCTTCTTGGGCGAGATTCCGTTCCTGTTCCGCACCCGCCAGTTGCCGTTGGACATCGCCTTTATCAACTGCTCGCCCCCCGACGAGAACGGTTATTGCAGTTATGGCATGAGCGCCGACCTGGCAGTGTCGGCTGTCGAGTCGAGCAAGATTATCATTGCCGAGATCAACAAGAGCATGCCCTATCTGTGTGGTGGTGCGCTCATCCATGAGTCGCAGATCACCGCAGCCGTCGAGTGCGACGATCCGCCATTGGCATTGGAGTTTGGTCCGCCGACACCCATCGAGGCTGCCATTGGTGCGCACATCGCTGCCGAGATTCCCGACGGTGCCACGTTGCAGATTGGCGTGGGCGGCATCCCCAACGCTGTGCTCAACGGCATCAAGAACCATCAGCACCTGGGCTTGCACACCGAGGCCATGACCGATGGTGTGGTCCGGCTCATCGAGGAGGGCGTGATCGACAACTCGCAGAAGGTGGTCAAGCCGGGTGTGAGTGTCGCCAGCCTTGCGCTGGGCAGCCAGCACATGTATGACTTCCTCAACTACAACAAGGGGGTGGAGTTCTACGACGTGGCATGGACCAACGACCCGCAGATTATCCGTCAGAACCCCAAGGTGATTGCCATCAACAGTGCCATCGAGGTCGACATCACCGGCCAGGTGTGTGCCGACAGCATCGGCACCACCATCTTCTCGAGTGTGGGCGGTCAGCACGACTTCATGTATGGCGGCGCGCTGAGCCAGGGTGGCAAGACCTTCATCGCCTTGCCGTCACGCACCGGCAAGGGCAAGGCCAAGATTGTGCCGACCCTCACACCGGGTGCAGGCGTGGTGACCACCCGATTCCAGACGCAGTTTGTCGTCACCGAGCACGGCATCGTCTATCTGCGCAACAAGAGTCTGGCCGAGCGTGCCCGGGCGATGATCTCGATTGCTCATCCCGACGACCGCGAGGCACTCGAGCGTGCTGCCTGCGAGCGCTTCGGCTACAGTTTCTTGCGCCTGAAGTGACCACACCATTGGTCGTAACACTCTTGATAGGCATATACAGCATTGTCCCCAGCCGCGCTACAGCGCGTGGCTGGGGATTTTGTTATAACAAAAAAATCACAGTCCACTGCGCTTCGCAACGCGGCGGACTGCTTTCATTGATGATAAAAACTATTACTATTGCTTATTTTCCTGTTCAACTTTCAGTTTATCAGTTCTCGTCTACCGCATCTCATTAATAGCCGAAAACTACATCTACTTGCCTAATAACATATTGACAAGTGCGTTTACATCACTGACATCGACAGTGTCATCTTCCTGACTTCGGCACTTTTTTCTG
>DGWI01000049.1 GCA_002396085.1 Porphyromonadaceae bacterium UBA4262 | reverse complement strand
GATATTCGTGCCAGGCAAAAGCACTCGCCCAGGCACTCAGAGCAAACAGTAAAATAAAAAAATGCCTTTTAGAATCCTTCATAACCGTAAAATTTAATTGTGTAAAATAACCTGAAACAAAGCTCCTTTATTGATGGTTGTTCCTTTATCAATCAGCACACCCGCAGGACACTGGACAGTCATACTGCCCGAAAACGCAGAATAACTAGTAATCACTTTGTGTGACTGAAAAACAATCTACTTGTTGTTCATCTGCAACAATGTAGGGTCGTCGCGCGCAGCGACCGCACTGGCCGATTGCGATTATTATATTTATACCCGGTCACTACCTTATTTGTTAGCGGTCGCCGCATGCGACGACCCTACAATATTTGCTGGCTGGGACAACTTGTGTGTAGTTGCATTGTGTTTGCTTTGTTGTTCATAATTTTTGAGTTTTAAGAAGTTAATATTTGTTGTTTGTCAAGAAGAATGCCGCAGGGCGGTGGGGATGGTGCCTTATTGGAAGCACGAAGTTGAACGGCATCATCGACTCGCCGCCCGCGGCTACTTTATCTTACGCAGATCACGCAGATTTTACAGATATGCTTATCAAGCAGATTGGTTACCTCATGCAGATTGTTTTTAATCTGCAAGATAGGACGATCTGAGAAAATCAGCCCAATCTGCATGCCCTTGAGATTAACTCATGCAGATCATGCAGATTTTACAGATAGGCTTATCCAGCAGATTGGTTGTTTTTTTGATTAAAACAACTCGAACAACTAACACAACATAAATGATTGACCTGTGTCATCTACTATTCTTTATAGCAGGTTGTTAGAGTTGTTTTTAATCAGCAAGATAGGGATATCGGCAATATCAGCGAAATCTGCATGACTAAAAAATCATCAACATGAGAGTCACTTGCAGCGCGTCATTTGACCACAACCTTCTTGCCCTGGTGGATATAGATGCCGGGCTGCATAGGCTCACTGTCGAACGACTGACCCATCAGATTATACCAGCGGTTTTCACTGGCTCCAAAAGCCTCGTCAACATTGACCTTGCCAACACCAACATAAGCACTGGCATCACCCATATACCAGATGCTTTTAAAGATGATCCTCCCATCTTTTTCCTGATGGCTGAAAAATGATTCAAAAGTGTTGTAAAGGTCATCAATATGTGAGCCGCTGAAACTGCTGGGATAATTTCCCCTAAGTTGGCCAAAAGGACTCAAAAAATTTGAGAAGTTGCATCTCTGTTGGTCGCTGTTTGGGCCACCATAGTAATTCCCGAACCACCCGATACCTGTCATCATGAACACTTGCAACGGCTTTAAGTTGGTGACATATTGGCTGTAAGGAGAGGGCACCTCAGTGGAAGAGAACAAAGTCCGCATTTGGTTGTCAACTTCGACCTCCTCTGCATTGTCAAACTGATAGTACCCATCACTGTACAGGTCAGGCATCATGTTCCAGTATTGGTTGGTGCTCTCCAGACCTTGACCGATCCATCCCATGTCATGGAAGCAGTCATCATCAAACTCGTCGTCCACAATATCCAGAGGCAGACAATATCTGCGGACCTTTGAGCGATACTCTCTGGTATAGTGCATATAAGTGTGGTGATTGAAATGGTCAGTACCCCATCCGACCAACATCGGCTCTGTGTTGAAGATAATCTCGTTAGTGTTGGGATTCACCAATGGCTTGGAAAAGGTCATGTAACACTTGCGAACATTCAGGTCGTGGCTTGACATTTGAGGAATGTTGTGGTTGTTGACCAGCGTGTCGCCATTGAATTCAATGGTATAAGGAATTGTGTCGTGGTCTTGAGTCACCATATAATAGACCCATTTAACTCCATCCTGGTAGGTCAAGGGCACGTAGTTGACGTGTTCCTGGGCGAAGGACATCAGTCCAAACATCAGCCCAATCAAAAGAAATGATATTTTTCTCATAATGTTATTGGTTTATTGGTGAATAAACTTATATATTATTAAATGTAAACGCATTGTTAATTATTGTTTCATCAATTGAACAGCTCTTAAAATATTTCCATCCTTAAGGACACTCACTCGTGTTGTACATCGACGACACCGACAGGGTGTAGGGCTCAAAGCCCGCCACCGGGAACTCGATGGTGAGCACCTGGGTTGACTCATGATAAGTTGCCGTGGCCTCCACCAACCTAGGATTCAAGCCAGTTCCCGACAAGATAATCAGTTTTTCTTCGGGCTTACTCTGAATTTCATCAAAAGCGAAGCCTGTTGAAGCAGATGCCATGAATAATGTTACCAGCAGAACGATAAGATTATTTATTCGCATAACATTGTATTATTATTTGATTTTGAGGGACTATTCCCTACCGCAAAATTACTGACAATCATCATTCAGCACCAAATTTTTACCCACTCATAATGACAATTCACCCCCTCATTTAACACTCTGCAATCATCTGTTTATGTTTGCGTTAAAAACACAAACCCCTCATTTCACATTACCATACGCTCATTCGGTGATTGGCATGGGACTCAACCGCTCTTTTTGTTGCGGAAACTTAGCCTGTTTTGGGTGGAAGTCATGCATATTGCGTTTGCTGTATGCATTTTCTATGCACCGTGAGATTTGGGGACACGCACTTATTTTCCAAGTATCTCAGCGAGACTGCCTCCATCAGGTGACAACTTGCGGGCGACACGTGACTTGATGTTCTGGACGGTTTGGCGGTTGGTGTAATCCATAAGTTTGGCAATCACTACATCGGGTATTCCGCAATAGCACATGCTCAAGATTTTGCGCTCCTCTGCCTTCAATGTCTCGCCACGCTCATCCATCTTGCGCAGCAGGCCTTCAAGGTTGATGGAGACAAGTTGGTCGGCATCATTCCAGAACTGTTCGGGCAAAGTGACACTGACCAAGTCTTTGTCATCCTTGAAACTGGATGAGCCTTTCTTGCCCAAGTAAGATACACTGGCCAGAGCCTGGGTGACGGTCTGGATGTGCAGACGGTCGGCATCACTCTTGCCTGACATCAAAGCCAGTTGTGAACTCAGTTGCGCCCTGGCATGCTCCCACTCCAGCCTACTGCGGGTAGAACGCCTGTATTGATAGAAGAGATATAAGCTGAGTGCCAACAGCAGGGCCAGCAGTATGACGAGAACTATCATGCCCCTCAACTGGACTCTAGCGTGGCGGGCACCCTCCTGTTCTGCCTCATACTGGGTTTGCGTTTCAGCCAGTTGGTGCTTGAGGGAGGCAATTAGAAGATTTCCCGCCTTTTCATTCAATTCTCTGTTCAAAGTAATAAACGTTACCAGATCTCCCTTGGCATACGCCATCATTGCCTGAGAACGCATCAAGTCTGTGGAGTCAATAGCAGTGACAGGGTCGGGAATTTGCGACAAGAGCCATTGTGCCGAGTCAGCCTTGCCCAGCATGGCTAGGGCTTGGCATGCGGTGTTGAGGCTTCGCACCGCTGTTGCTGGTGCCACCGAAGGCTCGGACAGTGCCTTGAGAGCCAGTTCTTTTGCCCGAATGTAATCATCTGCATAGAGGTAATGGCCTGCCAGTGTCTCCAAGTTGGCACAATAATAGATGTCATTGTGCAGTGAATGTGCTAGTCCGATGGCGTAATGCGCTATGGGTACGACCGAGTCGGGACAAGTGTTGCGATAGAGGGCTGCCAACTCACTCAGGCAGTACAGGGCATGCAGTGAATCGCCTAATTGCCTATACTGATGGAGCGACTCACGATAGTAGTGAACGGCCTGATCTTGCTCGGCATAAGAGTATTGGTACAATTGCGCAATGCGGAACATGAGGTAGGCCTGATGCTCATGCTGTCCCTGAGACTGGGCAAAATGACATGCCTCAAGATAGTAGTACATGGCACTGTCGAGCCTAGAAAGGTCCTCGAACACGCAGCCCTTGTAGAGCAGTGAGCGGGTGCGCTTGTCGGTGTCGTGGCCGTCGGCATAGTGCGCAACAGCCAGATTGATGGTGTCGAGGCGATAGGCGGGGATATAGGCTTTGTACTTGGCTTGGGTGAGGAGCAGGGCGCGGTAGGCACGGTCGTCGTCGGTGCGCAGCGAGTCGTCAGGATAGGCGGCGAGCAGCGCTGCGGCGCTATCGGGAGCCACGGCGATGAGCGAGTCGAGCTCGACAAGCCTCGGCGAGTCGACACTCCCCTGCCGGCACCCCGCCAGTGCAAGCAGAATCGATAATGTGACATATAGAAGTCGCCTCATCGCCATGATTGGATTTCTCGCTACAAATATGCGCATAACCATTGAATTCAACAAACTGCCTGGGGAATGTGCGTGCGGTTATCGCTCACGCATCAGGCGCATGACCCGTGGAGCAAGGGCGATGAGTGTGGGCATGGTGCATAGCGCCATCAAGGCAAAAGCAATGTCCATGAGGCTGACCATGGTCTTGAGCGACATGACTGCAGCCACAACAATCATGACCAGGTAGTAGTAGTTATACCACTTGATGCCCCGCGATCCAAATAGATACTGAGTGCACTTCTGCCCATAATAGGAATAGGAGAACATGGTGGAAAATGCAAAGCAGAACACGATGGCCATGAGCAGATAATGACCTATGCCGGGCAACAACTGCCCCCAAGCACCCAACGCGACATAGAGCCCCTTGGGGTCGGTCAGGCCAACGTAGTTGCCCGCAATGAGGATGGGAATGGCAGTGAGCGTGCAGACGATGCCCGAGTCGATTGCCGGCCCCAACATGGCGATGTGCCCCTCACGGATGGGGTCGGTATTCTGGCTGGCACCATGCATCATCGATGCCGTGCCCACACCAGCCTCGTTGACCATGGCAGCGCGGCGCGCTCCTGTGAGTGCAATGAAGAAGAATGCTCCCACTCCTGCATCGAGGGTGAACGCCTCGGCAAAAATCTGCTTGAAGATGTGAGGCACGGCATCATAGTTCATCACAGTGATGATGAGTACAAATGCCAGATAGGCCACAACCATGATGGGCACCAACCGCGATGCCCACTTGGCAATGCGTCCGATGCCACCCATGATGACCCCACCCACAATGAGTGCCATGACCACTCCCATGCCAAATCTCAACCATGCAGTGTTCTCAATGCCCATGGGTGTTGTGAAGACAGTGGTGACCGACTCGACCAACTGGTTGGCCTGCATGAAGCAGAGCGTTCCCACCAGTCCAAAGATGCTGAACGCCACGGCCAGCCAACGCCACTTGGGGCCGAGGCCCTGGGTAATAATATACATGGGGCCTCCTTGCGGATTGCCCTGCTCATCCTCACCCTTGTACATGATGCTCAACGCCCCCTCAAAGAACTTGGTGGTCATTCCCAACAAGGCGCTCACCCACATCCAGAAGATAACACCGGGCCCACCCACCGATAACGCGATGGCAACACCAGCGATATTGCCCATGCCCACAGTGGCAGCGATGGCACTGAGCAATGCCTGCACCGAACTGATTTGGCCAGTCTGCTTGCCGCTGTCGGTAGCCTGCTTGTCACGCAGTGCTTTGATGCCTTGAGGCAGATGCCTGATTGAAATGCCCTTTGAAAGGATAAACAGGATAAGCCCACCGCCGATGAGCAGGAAAAACTCGGGATAGCCACAGATGGCATCGCTCAGATCGGCAATCTGCTGGCTGATGTTATCAAGTGTTGTATTCATATTCTGACTGTGTAATTACCTATCGATTGCGTCGTCTGTTATTCTGATAGTCATTATATTTGTTTCCGCTATAAGTAGCGTTTCCGAATCCGCGCGAATTGAACTCGTCATCCTCTTCGTCTTCCTCTTCATTGTTGCCCGACTTCTTTTTCTTGCCCGCCTTGTCTAGTTTGTTCTTGATTTCCTCGGGTTTGTTCTTCTTAATGGCATCGGGCTTCTGCAAATCGAGGGCTGTCTCATAGATATTCCAATTCTGCTCGACATCCCAGTTGCGACGCAGCTTCAGCGCCTTGGGATAGTAATATACCTCCTCGGGCTGGATGTGCTTGAGGTAATTGCCTGTGTCCCATCGCCCATTTCCATTGCGGTCAAGCACGATCCGGGCATAGTAGGTTCCCGGCGGAACATTATCCAAGTCGGCCTTGCCATCCACCACAGTCACGGTGCGCTGAACCTGGTCGCTGCCATCAAGCAATTGCACCAGTGCACTGTCCTTGACATCAAGCATCAGCAAGAGATTGGCATACTCCTCCAGTGCCTTGACCTTAGTCTCGATTTTGAGCGTGTCGTTGTGCAGTCCATAGACCGAGGTCGCCGCCAGCGAATCGACAGTCAGGCGATAGGCACATTCGGGTTCAAGCGACATGGGCAACTTGTAGGTCATGCCATCGTTCACTGCCACTAGTGCCGGAATGTTGTCAATCGTCCGCCAGACTGAATCTGGCTTCACCTGCAAGTGCACACCCGCAGGATTGATACCCGCCAGCGGTACGGGAGTGGTAAAAGTTATGGTGTCATAAACCTCGATAGTGCCCTTAGTCACGGGCTCAAACTTGAAGGTTGGCACTGGTTTGGGCCGACGAGCGACAGCCAGTTCCTGTAGTTCCTCCTCATCGAGTTTGCCCTGCTGTTCTTTTTGTTCGAGTTGTCGCAATCGCTTCTCCAGTTGCTCGCGTTCTTTCTTGGCCTCCTGCTCTTCCTTGATTTCGGCACCCGACTTTCGATGCCAGAAATTGACGGTATCGGTCTGCCACGTCAATGCATCGGTCGAATCGGTGCGCAAATAGGTGATTTCCACCTTGATTGAGTCGGCCTTGATGAGTGCCGAGTCGGTAATCCAATAGTAGAGCGAATCGTTACGACTGGTGCCCTGCAGTGCATACCATTGGTCGGCATGTTCAGCCGGACTAACAATGTTCAATTTGGGTAATTCAGGGCTGGCAGTGGACATGCGCACGTGCAACTTTCCGGGGGTTGGTCGTTCAGTCGTCTTGAGATATAGCGACTGGTAATTCTCATTCATCATGCTCAGCAGCAAGTCATTGGGCAGATAAGCCGTGTGCGTGGCAGTCATGACCGAGTCGACGCGATGATCAAATGTGAAAACCGTGTCAACCGAGGTGTAAGTCTCGACCGATGGCTCGATAACCTTGTCATAGAAGGCGTAGTCCTCGGTGCGGGCCATGTGGTAGTCACCATCCATGTCATTGAGTGCAAACACCCGATAGCGTCCTGGTTTGAGCCCCATGAGTGTGAACTCACCCCGACTGTTGGTGCGCGTGATGCGTTCCATGGGCAACCTGGTGAATGCCGTGTCATCGAGACACTGACTATAGGCTCCCACCAGCACATGCTGCATCGGCTCGAGGTCTCGTGCCCGCAACACGATGCCCGAGATGCGCATCGTGTCAATCTCGTCGCCCGTCGAGAACGAGAAGGCATATCCGTCCAGTTGGTTACCCTCGTTGTTGTCCTCGATACTGTTGGAGAAGTCGATGGTATAGGTAGTGTTGGGCAGCATGTCGTCACGAAAATCGACAACAATCCTCTTGCCCAGCGACTTGATGACGGGCTGATACTTTTGCACAGGCGACACCGAGACTTTCTTCATCTGATCCTTGATGTTGACTATCTCATTAAAGTAGATTTCCACCCTATTTCCCTCGACATTGAGTTCTCCTTGCTTGGGAGAGGTCTTGACCACCCGTGGCGGGGTGTAGTCACGGGGTCCACCCTCGGGCGAACCGATGTTGGCACATGCGGCAAGCACGAGTGCTGCCACCATGGCCGTGACGATATGTGCAAGTTTTATTCTACGCATTGAAATTTGCTGCAAAGGTAGTATTTTTAATTGAGAATTGAGAACTGAGAATTGAGAATTTTACTTCCCCGTGAGCAATGCATTGGAATTTGTGCTTGAGGCTCCACGCCGATTGTTAAAGTTTGCTAAATGCGTAAATTTTACGCAATACTATTTTGCCATGTCGCACATTGGCATTAAATTTGCTGCGTGAAATTTACGCAATACTATTTTTCTTTATGGATGAGTTCAAATATCATTATCAGTACCCACACCCGGCAGTGACGACCGATTGTGTTATATTCGGTTTTGACGGCACTCGCCTGAATGTGCTTCTCATCGAGCGCGGCATTGAGCCATACAAGGGGCATTGGGCTTTTCCGGGTGGTTTTATCCGCATGGACGAGACTTGCGAGCAATGTGCCCGTCGCGAGTTGCTGGAGGAGACGGGTCTCTCGACAGCCTACATGCGCCAGTTCCACTCGTTTTCGAGTGTGGACCGCGACCCTCGCGAACGTGTGATTACAATCGCCTACTATGCCCTGGTGCGACTGAGCGAAGTGACCGGAGGCGATGATGCCACTCGCGCCCAGTGGTTTGCCCTCGACGAAGTTCCCGCGCTGGCCTTTGACCATGACTTGATATTGCGCCGTGCCACGACCGAGTTGCGCAAGCAGATTCACTTCGAGCCCATCGGCTTCGAGTTGCTGCCCGAGCAATTCACGATGAAGCAACTGCAACACCTGTATGAGGCGGTACTTGATGTGAAATTTGATCGGCGCAACTTCTACAACAAGATGCTTCATCTGGGTCTCCTGGCTGAGCAACCCGAGACATTGGCTCGTGCCAACCATCGTGACGCCAAACTCTACCGCTTTAACCCCGAGAGCTATGCCGAACTCAAGCAGAAAGGGTTCAGGCTTGAATTCTAATCTTCACAAATCTTTTTCACTAATTCCTTAAAATCCACACATCATGTTAGGAGCAATTATTGGCGACATCGTGGGCAGCGTCTACGAGTTCGCAAACATCAAGACAAAGAATTTTGACTTTTTCAGCAACCGTGGCAGTTTCACCGACGATACCATCCTGACCATCGCCACAGCCGACTGGCTGCTGCATGGGGGCGATGTGGCTCACTACTATGCCCGCTATGGCAATGCCTACCGCAACCCCTGTGGCGGTTATGGCACGCGCTTTGCACAATGGTTGGAGCGAGCCGCCCTCAAGGGCGACTACAGTCCCTACAACAGTTGCGGCAATGGCTCGGCCATGCGAGTCAGTCCTGTCGGCTGGGCATTTGACACACGCAACGAGGTGCTGGCCAAGGCCGAGGAGAGCGCCGCATGCACACACAATCACCCCGAGGGCATCAAGGGTGCCCAGGCCACTGCACTGGCTATCTTGATGGCTCGCCAGGGTGCCACCAAGGATGAAATACGCCTGGAACTAGAAAACACTTTTGGCTACGACTTGCACTTCACTTGCGATGAATGCCGACCCACCTATGGATGGGGTGCCACCTGCCAAGACAGCGTACCCCAAGCGATTGTTGCCTTTCTAGACGGGACAGACTACGAGGACTGCATCCGCAACGCCATCTCGCTGGGTGGCGACAGCGACACCATCGGCTGCATCACGGGAAGCATTGCCGAAGCCTTCCATGGCATCCCCGATGAAATGCGTGAAAAGGGTCTGTCCTACCTGCCTGAACCGCTGCTGCGAGTAGTCAATGAGTTTGAAGTCAAGAAGATGCAGTCTCGCTGAGCCTCTTCAGTCAAACTTAGTAGAGGTCCTGGAGGCGCTGGGGGTTGCCCACAATCCACAACACATCGCCAGGCATGAATTCGAATTCGGGAGTGGGAGTGATATAGTCATCCTCTCCACGCTGAACAGCCACCAACAGTGCCTCATACTCCTCGCTGATGCCCGCATGCATCAGTTGCTTGCCGATGAGCGGTGACTGCCTGGAGATAGCAAAGTGAGTGAACTTGACATCGGTCACTGGCTGAGCAGGTGCAGTAGTTGCCTCGACCAGGGGCAGCATCTGCTGTATCTGCTCATCATTGCCAATCACGCCCAGAATATCACCTGGGAAGATGCGCATGTCGCCTTTGGGAACAGGATGCAACACGCCGTTACGCTGAATGTTGACCAGGTTGACCCCATAGCGCTGACGCAAGTTGGCATTCTTGAGTTTCTGCCCCAAGAATGGACAGTCGTGACCCACGGTCATGTATGCAACGTGCAAGTCGCTGACCAGATTAGTGCCACGCCCTGTGCGCCGGTTTTCACGCACATTGACATTGCCGATGAAGTGGCGCTCAAGTTTGGTGAGGTGCCTGCGCAACAATGGCGCAAACAGCAATGCGATGAGCAATGCTATCACCACCGCTGCCACAATGGCAAACTGGCTGGAGTAGTCGTAGCTGTAGAGCACCGTAGTAATGAAATTGAGTCCCAACAGGAGGCTCAAGATGCTCATCACTACAATGGGGACGTAACTGACTTTGCCCGAGAGGTCGATGAGTTTTTCACGCTCGTTGGCGCGGATGTGGGGTCGAGCAATCGCATAGATGAATGGTGCCAACACCGACAATGTGACCAATGGTCCCACCACCGAGGCCCACTTGCGCCCTAGCGTTCTGAGCAAGAAAGGTTCAAGATAGGTGTCACTGAGCATAATCAGTGACACGCAGATGACCGAATAGAGGATCACCCGCAAGGCAAACCGCTTGAACACCGCCATCCAGATTTGACGCGACTCGCTCATCTCGGTCTGGGTGGCGTGTGCACTATATCCCTCGAGCAGAGTGCTCCATGAGGCTGGCAACAGCCGCTCGATGCGAGCATAGGCACCGTCGGCACTCTTGATGAAGAACGGTGTGGTGAATGTAGTGATGACCGAGACCGCCACGATGATGGGATAGATGCTCTCCTCGAGCACACCCAGCGACATACCCAGCGATGCGATGATGAATGAGAACTCACCAATCTGCGTGAGCGAGAATCCCGACTGGACGGCAATCTTGAGGGGCTGCCCCGTGGCGACCATACCAAACGTGCCGAACACAATCATGCCCACAACGACCACCACACTGAGCAACGCGATGGTGCCCCAATACTGCACAATGACCTCAGGGTTGACCATCATTCCCACCGAGATAAAGAACACGGCACCAAACAGGTCCTTAACCGAGACAATAACGCGCTGGATGCGCTCGGCCTCGACGGTACCAGCCAGAATCGAGCCCATGACAAACGCACCAAGAGCCATCGAGAAACCGCTCTTGACAGCCAGCATAGCCATCATGAAGCACAAGCCCATCGAGATGACAAGCATCATCTCGTCGGTGATGACGCGGCGAAACTTCTTGAAAACCGTGGGAAGCATATAAATACCCACGACAAACCATGCGATAAGGAAGAATGAGAGTTTGAGTATGCTGCGCAACATCTCGTCGCCCTGAACAGTCCTGTTGATGGCGACCGACGAGAGGATGACCATCATCACCACAGCAAAAAGATCCTCGACGATAAGCACCGCAAATATCATGGGCACAAAATGACGCTGCCGCATGTTGAGGTCGGTCAACGCCTTGAGAATGATGGTGGTCGACGACATCGAGATCATTCCACCCAAGAAGATACTATCGACCGCAGCAAAGCCCAGCATCTTGCCCACGACAAACCCCAAGCCCATCATGCCCGTGACTATGATCAGCGCAGTGATTACCGCCGAGCCACCCACATTGAGCAGTTTCTTGAAACTGAACTCCAATCCTAGCGAGAACAACAGGACGATGATACCAATCTGCGCCCAAAATTCGATGTTGGTCTCAATCACCACTGAAGGGAACAGCGAGAAATGCGGGCTGGCAATAAAGCCCGCAACAATATAGCCCAGCACCACGGGTTGCTTGAGTTTCTTGAACAAGACAGTTGCCACAGCACCCAGCACCAGGATGAGCGCCAAGTCGGCAATCAGACTTTCGATATTGAGGGTTTCCAAAATGAAAAATTTTAGTAGTTATAAGTTCATCTCGTTGGTAAGGGTGATCGATACTGCGTCGACTGCTTCACGCAATTGACTGAACAGAGGCGGCGCATTGAGTGTGCCCTTGGCGCGCACCATGAAGTTGGCAGTCGTGGTTTGGTTATCATAGTCGTAGTGCACCAGCGTGTCGCTCACACGCACACCATAGTCCCTGATGATTTGCCGGCAAGGTTCCAGATCGTCGATGATGCCGTGCGCCTTGATACGGATGACTCTCGACTCCCACTGAAAATTGATGTGCCGCTCAATGCGCTCGATATTGACCAGCACGATGATGATGAGCAACGTAGCGACAATGGCGAGAACAAACATACCGGCACCCACAGCCAGTCCCAGACATGCGGTCATCCAAATGCCTGCTGCCGTTGTGAGCCCTCGCACCGAGCCTTTCATCTGTATGATGGCCCCGGCACCCAAGAAGCCCACACCACTGACCACCTGTGCAGCGATGCGCCCCGGATCACCATTCTTCAGCCCCAGGTACTCTTGCGGGATGTAGATGGAGATGAGCATGGCCAGGCACGCGCCCATGCAGATGAGTGCAAAGGTGCGCATACCGGCAATCTGCCCTTTATATCGGCGCTCCATGCCGATGGCGGCTCCCAGCACGAGTGCCAGCAGCAACTTGACGATGCCACCCGTCAGGGTGACATCAGCACTCAGGATATCGTTCCAAATCTGTTCGGTCATTTCTTTTTCTTTTTATCTTTGGCAGCTTTGGGAGCATGAAGCGGATTGGGCTGCTTGAGCACATATTCACAGTAGTAACTGATGATGAGCGTGGTCAACGGCAGAGCGATGAGCAGTCCTATCAAGCCCAACAAGTAGCCCCAGATAGAGAGTGCCAGGAAGATGATAGCCGGATTAAGCCCCATCTGCTGCTTCATGATAGCAGGCACCAACACCAGGTCTTGAATGACTTGGCACAGACAGTAAGCCCCGATTGTCCACCCAAAAAGCACCCAGAAACTGCCACCTGTTGACACACTGGCCACAAGGCACAGAAAGGCTGCAATGGGTATGGAGACTAGTTGCAGATAGGGTATCATGTTGAGCACACCGATGAAGAGGCCGAAGACGATGGCCATGGGCAGCCCAATGATGTAAAACTCGATGGCAAAGATCACCCCAACAAAGAAAGACACTAGCGCCTGTCCACGGAAGTAACGGCTCATGGTATCCTGCACATCGCGTAATATGGTGAGCGACTTGCGCCTGTACTGCTTGGGTATGGCTCCCTTGAACCCCTTTGCAATCTTGTCGTAGTCGATGAGAACAAAGAACATATAGAGCAGGACAATCAACCACGAGACAAGATTAAGAACCAGACTCATCGTGCCACCCACAAAACTCCATGTGCCTGTCGCGACCTGATTGATGAGTTTCATCCATTGCTCTCTGGTGAGCAGGGCCGAGAGCTGGTTCACATCGGTGTACTTCTGGATATATTCCTGCACCTCATGTGGGATGTAGGGTATCTTGAACGATGATTGCGCATAGTGTGCCAGCATTTTGGTCATGCTGGTCACCTCATCGGCAATGTAGGGAATAAGCAGCCAGCCCACCAACACCCAACTGGCAATGACCAGCACCAGTGACAAGATGACAGCCACCATACGATTGCTGATGTGAGTCACGCGCTGCACCCACTCGACAAAGGGGTTGAGCATATAGGCAAGAATGAAGCCCACAACGAAGGGCAACAGTACTGGGCTGAGATAATTGATAACGGCAATCAAGACCACCACGGTGATGCAAGTGAGCACCATGCGCACAACTCGGTCGAAATCATATTTTTTTACTCTAATATCTTCCATCTGTTTCCTACACTAAGATTAAGTAGCACCCCATGCTGTTCGGGGCAAATTGTGCCGCAAAGTTAGTGAATAATGCCGACAATAACTAGAAAATGATGAAAAATGTGTAACTTTGCCGACAAATGAAGTTGATTGTTATCACAGGACCCACCGGTGTGGGCAAGACAGCCGCAGCCATCGAGCTGGCCGAGAGGTTGCAATGCCACATCATCAACGCCGACTCACGACAGGTGTACCGCGGCATGCCCATTGCCACTGCAGCACCCACGCCCGACGAGTTGGCGCGTGTGCCACACCACTTTGTCGCGTGCAAGGAGTTGCACGAGACCTACAACGCCTGGCAGTATGAGCAAGACGTGATGGCCCTATTACCAACACTGTGGCAGCAGTGCGACACAGCCATCTTGTGCGGTGGCTCGATGATGTATGTCGATGCAGTGTGTAACGGCATTGACGACATGCCCGACATCAGTCCCGAGGTGCGCCAGGCCGTCAAGGATCAACTGGCCGAACAAGGGCTAGAGAGTCTGATAGCCGAACTGGAATTGCTCGACCCCACACTAGCCGCCACCATTGACCGCAAGAACACGGTTCGCGTGTGTCATGCTGTGGAGGTGTGCCGCCAGACAGGTGTGCCCTATTCCACCCTGCGCACAGGGCTGAAAAAGCAACGTCCCTTTGTGATCGTCAAGATAGGGCTGAATGTGGAGCGACCACAACTATTTGACCGCATTAATCGGCGCGTAGATGCAATGATTGAGGCAGGGCTTGAGGAAGAGGCACACCGATTGTTGCCACTGCGACACCTCAACGCGCTCAACACGGTGGGGCTGAAAGAAATGTTTGCCTACTTTGATGGCACGATGGATCGCACCACTGCCATTGAACGAATCAAGAAGAACACTCGTGTCTATGCCAAGAAGCAACTCACCTGGTTTCGCCGTGACCCCGACATCCACTGGCTGACACCTGAAGAGTTGACGATTAAAAGTTTATAGTTGAAAATTGCCGCCTGATAGTTGTAATCAGACGGCAATTGTGCATTGTGAGTTGAGTGTAATTACTCCCACTCGATGGTTGCGGGTGGTTTTGAGGAGATGTCGTAGCAGACGCGGTTGACACCACGCACTTTGTTAATAATCTCGTTGCTCACCCGCGCCAAGAAGTCGTAGGGCAAATGAGCCCAGTCGGCGGTCATGGCATCGGTGCTGGTCACAGCACGCAATGCAACAGGATGCTCATAGGTGCGCTCGTCGCCCATCACGCCCACACTGCGCACGGTGCTCAGCAGCACCGCACCAGCCTGCCACACCTTGTCATAGAGACGTTCGCCATCGTCGCAGACGTAGTTGAGCATGCTCTCGATGTAGATGTCGTCGGCCTCCTGCAGGATGCGCACTCGCTCGCGAGTAATGTCACCCAGGATGCGCACTGCCAGACCCGGGCCAGGGAAGGGATGACGCTTGATGAGACGCTCGGGCATACCCAGTTGATAACCCACACGGCGCACCTCGTCCTTGAAGAGCCACTGCAGCGGCTCACACAACTTGAGGTGCATCTCCTTGGGCAGACCGCCCACATTGTGGTGGCTCTTGATGGTCATACCGGTGATCGAGAGGCTCTCGATGCGGTCGGGATAGATAGTGCCTTGAGCCAGCCAACGGGCATCGGTAATCTTGCGTGCCTCGGCATTGAACACCTCGACGAAGTCGCGGCCGATAATCTTGCGCTTCTGCTCGGGATCGGTCACACCCGCCAGGTCGGCAAAGAACTTATCGCTGGCATCAACGCCGATGACATTCAGCCCCAGGCCTTGATAGGCATCCATGACCTTCTGGAATTCATTCTTGCGCAACATGCCATGATCCACAAAGATGCAGGTCAGACGGTCGCCAATGGCACGATTGAGCAGCACAGCGCAAACACTGCTGTCCACACCACCACTCAAGCCCAAGATAACGCGGTCGTTGCCCAGTTGCTCCTTGAGTTCACGCACAGTGCTCTCGACAAACGATGCTGGGCTCCACAACTGCTTGCTGCCGCAGATATCAACCACAAAGTTCTTGAGCAACTGTTTGCCTTGTAGTGAGTGAAACACCTCGGGGTGGAACTGCACAGCCCACAACGGCTTGGTGTCGCTGGCGTATGCGGCAAAATGCACGTCAGGAGTCGATGCGATGACGTGGCAGTCAGCAGGGATTGCCGTGATGGTGTCGCCATGGCTCATCCACACCTGCGAGTCCTGGTCGAAACCGCGAAAGAGGGGGTTGTGCGTGTCGATGGTGGTGAGATGGGCTCGACCATACTCGCGACTATCGGCTGGCTCAACACGCCCACCACCTGTGTGGGCGATGTATTGTGCACCATAGCAGATGCCCAGCACAGGCACGCGCCCCACAAACTGTGTGAGGTCGACCTGAAACGCTTTGGGATCGTGCACCGAGAAGGGCGACCCGCTCAAAATCACGCCAATCACATCGGGGTCATCAACGGGAAACTTGTTATACGGAAGAATTTCGCAGAAGGTGTCGAGTTCGCGCACCCGCCGTCCAATGAGTTGGGTGGTCTGCGACCCGAAGTCGAGGATGATAATCTTTTGTTGCATGCTGCAAGGGGGTGTTTATGGTTTCAGCGTGCAAAGTTACGATTTTTTAATTAAGAATTATGAATTAAGAATTAAGAAATTCACTGTTTGGTGATAAAAAGTATCATCAGCGGTGCTGGCGAACGAGTTGGATGGTGCCGTCGGGGTTGTAATAGAGCGGGTCGATGCAGATCGAGCGCAGGGCGTTCTCGCCGTTCGACAAGTCGCTGGTGTGATAGAGGACATACCATTGCCCCTTGAACCGGACAATGGAGCCGTGGGTCATGGCACAACTTTGAGGCCCGAGGAACACTCCCATTGATTGCCAGGGCCCCAGTGGCGAGTCGCTCATGGCATACTGCATGCGGTTGGCTCCCTCGTTGTTGTCGGCATAAGACAGATAATACTTGCCATTGTACTTGTGAACCCATGCACCCTCGTGAAAGTCGTTGAGCCCCTCCATGACACGCAATGGCTCACGCAGTGTGACCATGTCATCGTTGAGCGGCGCCCCATAGCACTTGCTGCCACCGCCATAATAGAAATAGGCCTGCCCATCATCGTCAACAAAGACTGTGGGGTCGATCAGATCCCATCCGCCCACTCCCTGCATGGGATGCTCCATGACGACGAAGTCACGGTCAGGCTTGTCGCTGATGGCTACGCCCACCTTCCATGACGGCGCTACGTTGCTCTCGCTGGGGTGCGGGAAGTAGAAATAGTACTTGCCATTCTTAAAGGCGCAGTCGGGTGCCCACATGAATCCTCCCTCGGGTCTGCCCCAGGGCACATCACTGGCCCGCAGAATCTCGCCGTGGTCGGTCCAGTGCTTGAGGTCGGCACTCGAGAACACATGATACTGATCCATCAGGTCGCAACCACGAGGCGGATCAATGTCGTGCGATGGATAAACGTACAATCGGCCATCGGCCCAGACGTGCCCTGATGGGTCGGCAGTGTACATGTGCGTGATGAACGGATTAGGCCCAAGTTCAACCTTGCTACTGCGACAAGCGGTTGACAGGACCGCCAACGCAGCTATCGCCATGAGATGATGCAGATTTTTCATGGTGCAAAATTACGACCATCGCAGCAATGACAGTGCCACAATGGTCGCAAAGAATAGCAAAATTTTCATTCTAAGGACATTCTCGGCTCTAGCCCTCAGTCGATGTAGCCGAAGGCACGGAGTTTATTCTCCTGGTTGCGCCAGTCGCGCTCAACCTTGACATAGAGTTGGAGAAACACTTTCTTTTCAAAGAATCGCTCGATGTCCTTGCGCGCGTCGATGCCCACATGCTTGAGTTTGACACCCTGGCGACCAATGATGATGCCCTTCTGGCTGTCGCGCTCCACATAGATGACCGCCATGATGTGGATGCTTGTGTCGGTCTCATCAAACTTCTCGACGATGACCTGCGTGGCATAGGGGACTTCCTTGTCGTAGGTGAGCAGAATCTTCTCGCGGATAATCTCGGTGACAAAAAAACGGCTGTTGCGGTCGGTGAGCGCATCCTTGCCAAAATAAGGCGGGCTCACGGGTAGCAACTCGACAATGCGCGACATCAGGTTGTCGACATTGAAGTTCTCGGTCGCGCTGGTGGGGAACACCTCGGCTTGAGGCAAGAGTTGCTTCCATCGGTCAATGATCAACAGCAGGTCGTCGTTACCCTTGAGCAAATCTATCTTGTTGATAACCAGCAGGACGGGAATCTTTTCACGTGCCACTTTATCCAGGAACTCCTGATTCTTAGTCGGCGACTCGATGACATCGGTGACATAGAGCAAGATGTCGGCATCGACCAATGCGCCAGTCGAGAAATCGAGCATGCTCTCTTGCAACTTAAACTTGGGCTTGAGCACGCCAGGCGTGTCGCTGAACACAATTTGGTAGTCATCACCGTTGACAATGCCCATGATGCGGTGGCGCGTAGTCTGTGCCTTGCTGGTGATGATGGACAGTCGCTCGCCCACTAGACGGTTGCTCAGTGTCGACTTGCCCACATTGGGATTGCCCACGATGTTGACAAACCCTGCACGATGTTTCTTCTCGGCTTCGATCACGATTTATCGATTTAATATAATAAAAACAAAAGAACATAAGAGCAAAACTAGAGCATCAGTTTCTGCACTTATGTTCTTATTCTAGTCAAATCAATTGTGCGCGATGCATTGATTAGAGGTCCCAGATCACATAGAGAGCACCCCAGGTGAATCCGGCACCGAAGGCGGTGAGGATGAGCTTGTCACCCTTGCGGAGCAAATCGCGCTTCTCGTCCATGCACAATGGAATGGTGGCGGCACTGGTGTTTCCGCGATTCTGGATGTTGACCATCACCTTCTTCTCATCGATGCCCAGTCGGCTGCCCACAGCCTCAATGATGCGCAGATTGGCCTGGTGAGGAATGAACCACTGGATGTCATCGACAGTGAGGTTATTGCGCTTCATCACGTCCTGGCTGCTGGTGAGCATGTCCATCACAGCGTGGCGATAGACGGCACGGCCCTCCTGATAGAGGTAGTGCAGGCGTGCAGCGACGGTCTCTTGTGTGGCAGGCATTGCCGAGCCACCTGCCTTGTAGACCAGATGCTCCAAGCCACTGCCATCGACATGAAAAATGCCGTCCATAATGCCAACGGGATCTTCGGTGGGCTCGACAAGCATAGCGCCGCAAGCGTCACCAAAGAGCGGACACGTCGTGCGGTCCTCATAGTTGGTCATGCTGGTCATCTTCTCGGCACTGACAACGATTACCTTCTTGTACATGCCACTGCGCACATAGGCAGCAGCACTCTGCAGTGCAATCAGGAATCCGCAGCAGGCACCTTGGATGTCATAGGCATAAGCCTTCTGCTCGATGCCGCAATTGTGGGCTATGATTGATGCAGTCGACGGGAAACGATAGTCAGGATTGCTAGTCGCACAGATGAGCAGGTCGACATCAGCCGGGTTGGTACCCGTCTGCTCAAGCAATCGGTTGACAGTGATGATGCCCATGTAACTCGACCCGACGGGCTTCTTGAGCACCCGGCGCTCCTTGATGCCCACACGTGTGGTAATCCACTCGTCGCTGGTGTCAACCATCTGCGAGAGTTGCTCGTTGTCCAGAATGTCATCGGGCACATAGGATGCAAGGCCCGATATTCTTGCGTAAAGCATTGGCAAAGTTTGTTTAAAAGTCGCTATAAAAAGCAAATATCCTAAATAATGTGTTTTGAGGCATCAATATTTAGGATAAGCCGTTGTTTACTCCAAAATTTTCACTATTGTGCGATAGAGATTGCTATCAGACAGCGGCCTCATCGCCCATCACCTTCTTGCCACGATAGTATCCGCACTCGGGGCAAACAGTGTGATAAACATGCCATGCGCCACAGTTGCTGCACTGTGCAATGGTTGGAGCCACAGCCACGTCATGAGTGCGACGCTTGGCTGTACGAGTCTTTGATTGTCTACGTTTAGGATGTGCCATTTCGTTTTTATTGTTTTTTAGTTATTATCCTTGAGTTTGCGCAATGCTTCCCACCGTGGGTCGATTGCATCGCTCGGTTTGTCATCATCGAGTGGTTTCTCGACCTCGTCTGATGCTCCGTCGGCAGCGGGCTCGATGTCAGTCCAGTGCTCTTCGAGATGGGCCATCATCTCGGGGTCGCACTCGCCTTCGGGGTGACAGTGCACGATGGGGATGGTCAGTAACACCGTGTCACGCATCAGGTCGGTCATGTCCAGTTCATTCCATGTCTCAGGCACGAGCAACACACCATCGCGACTGTCATCGAGTAGTTCTCCCTCGTGTCGCACTGTGAGCCGATAGTCGGTGTCGATGTCGAGTGTCATGTCGTCCAGACACCTGTCGCAGGGGATGACGAGCCATCCCTTGCATGCCATTTGCAAGATGTAGGTGTTTTCGGTCTTTCGTGTCACCTGAAGGGTGATGTCGACACTGCCACTCCGAACTTCGGTTTTCTCAACCTGGTTGAAAAAATCGCCGTCCAGATGATAGTTAAACACCTGATTATCAAATGGCAACGCTCTGAGTCTGAGCCTAAAACCAGCCATTTTTCCTCTCAATTTTTGATAAATCGCTGCAAAGGTAGTAAATCTTTGTCAATTAGCACCCAGAATTTAAGAATATTTTTCAATTTACTTCTGTTTCCAGAGGTAAAGGCGGTCGCTGGGACGGATTTTCTGGTTGGTCTTGATCGAGAAATGCTCGCCCTTGACAGTCTTCTCCACGGGCTTGAGGTCAACACGGATTTCCTCGACCTTGAGGGGAATTGCACCCGTTGTGGGGCCTAAGATAAAGACATCATCGCCCACATGCAGTTCGCCCGACTCCATGAGGAACTCAGCGACACCGATGTTGCCAAAGTAGCGTATGGCCTTGGCACAATATTCCTTGACATGAGTCGAACTGGAACCATACTTGTGCGACCACTCACCCAGGCGTTGCCCCAGGTAGTAGCCGTCCCAGAATCCGCGATTGAACACTTGTGCCAAGCGCGCATCCCACTGAGCAATCTTCTCTTCGCTGTAGGTGCCATCGAGGATGGCATTCAGCGCCTCGTTGTAGCAACCGACCACGGTGCGCACATATTCGGGTCCGCGTGCACGCCCCTCGATCTTGAGCACTCTGACACCAGCATCCAACACCTTATTAATAAAATGGATGGTCTTGAGATCCTTGGGCGACATGATGTACTGGTTGTCAATGGCCAGTTCATCGCCTGTGTCGCGGTCAGTGACGATGTAGCCTCGCCTACAGATTTGCCGACATGCGCCACGATTGGCACTCGCGCCCGTCTCGTGCAGACTCAGGTAGCACTTGCCACTCACCGCCATGCACAGGGCACCGTGGCAGAACATCTCGATGCGCACAGGCTGGCCATGAGGGCCGGTGATGTGGTCGGTCTCGATGGTATCGCTGATGCGTCGCACCTGGTCAAGGTTCAACTCGCGGGCCATTACCATCACATCGGCCCACTGGGCATAGTGGCGCACCGCCTCGCTGTTGCTCACATTAACCTGCGTGCTGATGTGCACCTCCACACCGATGCTCCTGGCATAGAGGATTGTCGCCATATCGCTAGCAATGATGGCACAAACTTGTGCGTCGCGGGCTGCATCGACGATGCGGTGCATGTAGTCAATGTCCTCGTCATAGACGATGGTGTTGACCGTGAGGTAACTCTTCATGTGGTGTTCGTGGCACCACTGGGCTATGGTGCGCAAGTCGTCGAGGGTAAAGTTGACGCTCGACTTCGAGCGCATATTCAGCCCCTCAATGCCAAAGTAGATGGCATCTGCCCCACCCTGTTGAGCCGCCACCAGCGACTCCCACGACCCCACTGGGGCCATAATCTCTATATCACTTCGTTGCAGGTTCATTTCTGATATTTTGGGCGGCAAAATTACACTTTTAAGAACGAATACACAAACTTTCGGCACACTTTTATGAACGAACTTTGCCGCTATTATGAACGGGACTTGCTCGCTACTGGTGAGACATTCTGTTTAATGCTGTTTTAACATCATTCTCGGTGATACGCGACAAGGCCTCGGAGTCAGGTTCGGCAAGCGACGAGAGCCTCACGGCCTGAGCTTCAATAGTGCGCTCAAACAAGTTACGCACATATCGCGCATTGCCGAAGTCCTTGCCTCGTGTCGCAACACATTGTTCCAGATGTTGCTGCAGCACAGTCTCGGCCCGTGAGTCAATAGTATAGTCGAAGGTCCGCAGTCGATTGACAAAAATCTGCATCAACTCATCGGCGCTATAGTCCTCAAAATGAATGTAGCGGTTGAAACGAGAGCGCAGCCCTGGATTAGAGTCAACAAACTGTTTCATTTCGTCCTCATATCCAGCGAGTATGACCACTAAGCGGTCACGGTCATCCTCCATGCGTTTGAGCAATGTAGCGATAGCCTCTTTGCCATAGTCTTCCTTGCCGCCAGTGACCAACGAATAGGCCTCATCGACGAAGAGCACCCCATCGAGCGCACTGTCGATGATTTTATTGGTCTTGACGGCAGTCTGACCCACAAACTCTGCCACTAGCCCCGAGCGGTCGGTCTCGACCAAATGCCCTTTCGACAAAATGCCCAAATCCTTGTAGATGCCAGCGACGATGCGTGCCACCGTGGTCTTACCTGTACCTGGATTACCCGTGAACACACAGTGATAGGAGACTGTTGGAGTCTTCATACCCATCTCCTGCCGCCGCTTGTTTACCTCAACAAAGCGTTTGAGCGCGGTCACCTCCGACTTGACCAGACTCAACCCTACCAGTTGGTCAAGTTCAGCGATAGTACCAGTCGGTTCTCGTTTTATCGTCTTCTGCTCACCTTCGAGTTCGGTAATTATCTGCTTATCTCGCTCAACACGCCCATGCAATTCATCCAAGGCCGAAGTGATAACCTCGTTCTTTCCCACTATCTGTGCTATATCCTCAGCCAACTGGTTGAGCAGACTGCGCATATCCATGACATATCTAGTATCTCGCGCCACCAGTTCGAGTATCAACATCAGACCTAAGTCATCCAAATCCTCACTCTTGACATCCACATTCGAGTCGCGATATAGGAGCCACATCTCCTCATGAACACCACGCAACTGATTGCAGTATTCATTATCGTATGACAGTTCGCGCATAAATTCCTCATAGGAGCACTTGCTTTTCAGCCCTTCATTGAGTAATATTGTGATGGCTAATAACAACTGCCCTGCGGCTGTAGTAAAATTCATGTTTGTACTAAGCCCGAATCGCTCAAAAATGTATACTACGTCTTTCCCTAGCAGCAATTCAAGTGTTGTGAAAAACGACTTATGGTCAAACTCGCCTTTAATAGTATCACGATCATGAGCCTGATCTAAGACTTTCTCCCTGATTCTTTTATCAAAACTTATCGACTGCAGTAAACGCAATAGACGCATGAGAGAATGCTTCAGTTGCTGGAAATCATCATCATCAACTAATATCCGAAAATCAGTTCGACCACTTTGCTCAAAAAAACGAGCTGCTCCCTCACGTACATCCTCATCCAAATCAGCAAAATCGTCTGTGCTACCAATGCCCATTTGCCGACTAGTCACGTGGTCAACTATGTTAGGCTTGGGTGAGGGTGTTGACCGCTTATCAGAAGCGACAAAAGCGATGAATAGGCCCACAGCAACAATTACAAGAATAATGGATATTGGCCATAAGACATCACTCTCAACACCCATAATCACCATTGCCAAGGGTGCACCAAGTGCCATCATGCACGAGCAGCCGACTGCCGGCTCAAGGTCTTTATTTGATTTTGCGCTCATTGCTTGTCAAACTTATTGTCATACCAAGCCCATCCCGCCCCTCCCTATGGGAGAGTTGAGATAGATTTGCTACAACGCGGCATGCAGTGCCGCCTCATTTCACCGTATTACTAATTTAATGTCAGTCCATGAATTTCCGGAGGATGTCGCAGCGGCTGACGTAGGGATTGCACTTGGTGGGGTTTGCACGGTAGAAGTCGGCCAAGGCTGACATGGCTTTGTACTCGTGCGTGTTGGTGTTGTAGTGCGGAACCTGATTGTAGTCGCTGTCGTAGGTATAGGTGATAAAGGGCTCACCATAGGGGATGTAGGCGTTAGCATAGAGGCAACGCTGACGCAAGTCGAAGTTGGAAGTCTCAGTTGCAGCCTCCTCGAGCAGACGCACCGCCTCGGCGACAAAGTTCTTTTCGTTTTTGTACTCCTGCGGATCATCATAGATGCTGTTGGCATAGCGGCTCAAGTACCAGCAATTGCCCTTGCAACTGGCCTGGAAGTACATGGTGGCCAGGTCATACTTGGCACGCGCCCGCTCCTCGCCCGTGGTGCTTTGCACCCGCGCGATGCCATTGATCATGTCGCGGCAGAAGTCCAACTTCTGATTGGTCTTGACCTGCGTTGGGTCCTCATGGATAGTGAACAGATTCTCGTTGAAGAACCAGCGCGGTTTCTTGTAGTCGCGCCAAGCCATATAGGCACTGATCTTGAGGCTGCTCAAGTATGGCAGACTAACCTGCTCGAGCCAATGAATGGCCTCCTCAAAACGCCCCTCACGAATGAGTTTGGTACCAATTCTGTCACCGAAGTAGTTGTCACCGAACATGTTCGACCCCATCTTGTCTCGCAGATATTGCTCAAGTTTGCTTGCGGGCTTGCCAGCCATGTATCGCTGGAAATTTATCATCTGGTCGGCAGTCAGGCTGTCGATTGCCCAGTAGATGTCACGGCTCATGGTGTAGGCATAAACCTCACGATCAGAATAGAAGTCACGCTCGTGGCAGTCGCACCAACTCATCAGTGCCAAGCCCAGATTGGTGTTACCCTGCTCAATGAAATGCGGGCCCAGATAGTCGTAGCAAAGATTGATGATCATCTCGCTGTAGTGGTTCTCGCCGTTGAGGCCATATTGCCATGCCTGGTTGTCATACTCGTCACCCTCGGCGTAGGCGAGCCACTCCAGTTCGCCCTTCAGGTAGTCCAGATATTGCGCCGTGGGCTGAGCATCGGACACGGTGGCCATGATGCGGCACACGCGTGCGTTGTCAATCATGCGTTCGGTGCCCTTGAGTTTCATGGCCTGATCCAGCAGTTTGATGCCCTCCTTGTTGTTGCCCAACAGTGCCTGGAGGTGTCCGGCTGCACTCATCCACAGGGCAGGCACCTTGGTCTTCTTTTCTTTGACCACTTGCTGTGCAAAGGGGATGAAGTCGCGCAGGCCAGCGGCAGCCTGTCGCATCTTCTGCACCTCGGCCTCAAAACCGTCGTAGGTGTCACCAGTGGCTAGCGAAGCCTCGCCGCTGCGCAGGCTCTCGAGGGTGCTCTGCGCATTGTTGACATAGTCTTGCACCAGAAAGATGAGCGTTGGCGAGTTAGGGTTAGCCTTGTACTCGTCTTTGATGCCCTGCAGGTTGCGCTTGTCCTGCATCATCCACTTGATGGACTGCATGTCACCCAAGTCGGCATAGATCTCGCACGCCTCGCGCTGCTTGCCGGTCTTGAGCAACGCGTGGGCATAGATGCCACGTGCCATGTCCCTGAACACACTGCCCTCGGCCTTGCTCACACGTGTGTCCCACCACTTGATGATGTTGGGGTAATCCTTCTTGATCATCAGCGTGCGCATCGCCAACAAGTCGTACTGCGGTTTCAATCGCGTGCCGCTGTAACTGCGTGCCCGGTTGTAGATGTAGTTCATCGTGGTGTTGCGGCTGTCCAGGTCTTCCTTGGTGGGATAGGACCAAGTGTCGCCCTTAACATCATCGCACACATGCAGGTAGGAGCACAGCAGATTCAAGTACTGCAACATTTCCTGGTCGTTCTTTTCGCGCGCAGCCTTGATTAATTCGTTCTCGCTCTTCTCAAAGTCATCGATTTGCGGCGACACCCACGACAGTGCCGAGATGTTGAAGGGCGAGATGTCTGCTTCAGTACAATAGTTCTGCCAGTAGTCGAGCATTCCCTTAGTGTAAGTCTCGCCTATCTGGTTACGGTTGTAGGCACTGAACATGTAGTAGTTGGGGCGCATCCACGGCCCGCATGCCAGCGCTGTGACCACAACAGTAGCCACCAGCGCACTAAAGATGATAAATCGTCTCATAGAATTGGTTGTCATATTGGTTCAAGTATTTATTGTCTAGATGATAAATGATTACTTGTCGGTTGATGCTGCGGCGTTGTGCGCCCAGTGCTCGGGCCACCCGCTCAACCTCTTGAGTCGAAGGCTGCCACACCCGGACATGGTCGCCCGCACTCATCCATGCCGACTTGTCCCCGGCATCGCTCAGCACTGGGTTGTCACGGCTCTGCAGCACCAGATATTCATTGCCTGACAGAGGCTTGAACAGCGTGGTGTCTTGCAAGTTCTGGTCGTGCAAGATGGCCTTGAACTCGCTACCACCGAACAGCAACTGCCACCCGAATACAGGATAGGCTGCACACAAGGGCAGATTGTAGTCGGCGACATAACGTAGATAAGGCTCAACATCGCGATAGTCGAGGATGGGGTTGTGGTCGCCACTACGTGCAGCATCGCCTGTGTTGTAGACCATCAGTGCCCCCTCGTCGACGGGCGGCGGTGTCATGGCCAACTGATGCAGCCTGATGGTGGCCGACAGGCGCATGCCCCGCTGTGCCAGCAACTGCCGCACATGGCGCAGGAAGGCAAAATAGGCCTCCTGCGAGTTGCGCGTCCAGTCGCAGTCGATCTGCACCTCGCGTGGCGCGGGCAGATCGTTGGTCTCGTTCATCTGCACGATGCGGTCGACCAGCAACCCTGCCACACTGTCCAGATTGTGCCGCAGGCAATTCTCGATAATGAACACGGTGGGCACCACCTCAATGTTGCCAGGCACAGTGTCGACAAACTGCAATGTGGCATTGGGCATGGGTCGTCCGTCGCGCATCACCACGTCGAAGTAGCGAACATACATCCGCCCCACTCCATGCTCGGACAGGAACACCCGCTCGGCCGAGTCCAGGATCAGCGACGTGCGCCAGTAGTAGACACTGGGCACGGGCCGCTCCACACCTCGGTCATGGCTGCATGACAACAGAGCCAGCAGGGTGGTGGCCACAAGCAGCCAGTGGCTGAATGTCAAAAACTTGGACAGTGGCATAAGTGTTGCAATTTGCGTGTATTCGAGTTTTTCGATTATTCGAGCATTCGACTAATCGACTAAAGTCTAATTGTACTTTGGCGAAGGGCCGTATTTATTGGGTTGCGGATCACTGTCCTGACATAACCAGACAAGCATGATGATACAGTAGGCCAGTGCGACCAAACTAAGCAAACCAAATATGACCATGATGCTCATAAAGTTGTCACCACCGTTCTTGATCATGGCAAGCATCGCAATGTACAATGGCACATAAAGCACTATCGGCGCCACTGCCCACCATCCCGAGCGATTGGTGTCGTGCAGGCGTCGGACGGTTACGCCCAGATTGGGCAGAAACAGCGCCAAACCGACCAAAGCCAACAAGATGTAGCCCGGCGACATGTAGAAACTCAATGGATCGCCCGGATCCATAACCTCCATGCGTGATACCATGATGAACATATTCAACATTGAGAGGACAAAACTCAGCAAGAAATAGGCCAGCACCCAGTTCCAGTATTCGCTGCGCCGGGCGCGCCCCTTGAAGCAACAGTATTTCTTGATAAGCACAGTCTTGATGGCCTCGACAAACCCCATCTGTGGCTTGACCAGCGGCACCCCGGGGTAAGGCTGCTGTGGATACTGTGGTTGTTGAGCCTGCTGATTGAACTCAGGCGGTTGCGGATAAGTGTTCTGTTCCATATTCGTAAATTTTAGTATTATCAAAAGTTTATCACCCACAAAGGTAGCAAAAATCGTGCTAATGCACAACAAATTGAACCGAAAATAAAATTTTGGTTTAATTTGGACGGGAAATATTGAAAAAGTTTTAAAGTTTGCCGCGTTTTTAGTTTGCAATTAGTATCTTTGCAAAATCATTAGTTAAACATTCAAAAAACACAGATTTCACTATGAAGAAAGCATTACTCGCATTTGTCATGCTGGCAGGCCTGAGTGCCACCGCACAGACAACATTCACCGTGGGTGACCTGAATTACACCGTCACCGGTGCCAACACCGTTGAGGTGGCTGGAACAGCCGACAACACCGTGACCAGCATTGATGTGCCCGCCACCGTTGAGAACGAGGGCACAACATACGACGTGACTGCCATCGGTGACGAAGCCTTCCGCTGGTCTAAGGTGGTGAGTGCCATCATTCCATCGAGTGTCAAGGAACTCAAACACGGAGCCTTCAACGGTGCCGACTTAGTGAGCATAACCTTGAATGAGGGCCTAGAGGTCATCGGCGACTACTCACTGGCGTGCAAGAACCTGACCGCCATCAATGTGCCATCGACCGTCCGTTCGATTGGCAGCAGTGCGTTTTTCGCTGCCACCAGCCTGGCCAGTGTCACGCTGCACGAGGGTCTGAAGACCATCGGCAAGAGTGCCTTCTACAGGGTTCCCATGGTCACGCTCGACATCCCCGCCAGTGTCGATTCAATCTATGGCACGGCCTTCCTCTACTGCAACAAACTGGAGACCGTCACACTGCACGAGGGTCTGAAGTATCTGGGCGACGGTGCTTTCAACGGTTGCACCGTCCTGCAGGGCATGACCTTGCCATCGACACTGACCCACATCGGCACAGAGTGCTTCCTGGGCAATACACAGATGGAGAGCATCCACATCGGTGCCGGCGTCAAGGAACTGGGCGAGAGTTTCATGGCCAAGACTGCCATCACCGCCATTGACCTAGATGCAGCCAACCCCTACTTCAAGCTCGTCGACGGAGCGCTTTATGACACGGAGGGCATCATGATTTATGCCGTTCCCATGAAGGGACTGACCGAGTATGCCATCCCCGAGGGCACGCTAGGCATCTATGGAGGCGCATTCTGGGGTTCGGAGGTGGCCACTGTCACGTTGCCCGAGAGCATGCGTGCCGTTGGCGACTATGCCTTCTGCGAGTCAGCTCTGGCCAACATCAACTTCCCCGAAGGCATCACCTACTTTGGTGAGCAGGCTTTTGCTGCCACTCAACTGACCGAGGTCGTTCTGCCCGAGAACGCCCCTTACATCCAGGATGGCCAATTTGCCGGCTGCTCCAAGCTGACAAAGGTCACACTGCCCTCGAGCATCCTGCAAATCTACAACCACGCGTTCATGAACTATCAGAGCAAGGATCTGACCATCTACGCCCTGGGCTCAAAGGCTCCCGAAATCATGGATTACTATGAGGACTACGATGACCCGTTCTATAACATCTCGGGTACACTCTATGTCCCCAAGGGTGCTAAGGCATCTTATCAGGAGGCCGGCTACCACTACTACTTCACCATCGTTGAGAACGACGAAGGCACCATTCTCCCCGTGGCCACCACTCCTGCCGACGGAGACACCATCGTCACAGCCAACGGCTATGTGCCCATGAGCGTCACACTGACCTTTGATGAGCCTGTCGAACTGCTGCAAGAGAATCCTCTGGTACACATCCGCACCAACTATCTGTACAACGCCAGCGACATCCAACCCGACGACAAGTGGGTGGCCACGCTGAGCGATGACCAGAAGACACTGACCCTGTATGGTGCCGACATGGATGGCTTCACCTGCCAGTTCAAGGCCCAAGAAGAGACCGACTACTACTTCTCACTGCCCGCCGGCATGGTCAAGAATGCCGCTGGCGATGAGAGCGAGCACATCTTCATCCGCTTCGCCTATGAGCAGGGCGATGCACCGCAAGTGCCAGGTGACGTGAACGCCGACGGCAAGGTTGACATCGCCGATGTCAACGAGGTCATCAACGCCATGCTGGGCAAGACCAGCAACGACAAGGCTGATATCACTGGCGAAGGCCAGGTCGACATCTCGGATGTCAATGCCGTGATTAACCTCATGCTGGGCAAGTAATTCATTAAAGGGGTTATGGGTTTAGAGTCGACGGTCTACCCGTCCTCAACCTTAGCCCATAACCCTTCAACATTAACCCAATAAAAAAACAAAACAACAATGAAGAAACTTTTACTCTCACTGGTTGCAATAGCAACCATGGGCCTGGCCGCTATGGCTCAGACCTACAGCGTGGAGCCCGCAGCCAACACTGTACTGCCCAAGGCCTACGGCAACTGGGCTTCGATGTCGTTCACCTTTAACTTCGACCAGGCTGTGACCGTGGGCGATGTGACCAGCATCAAACTGATGAAAGATGACCCAACCACCGGCACCGAGGTCACTCCCGATGACGTGTGGAACTCATCTACAAGCAACGGTGGCAAGACGGTTACCGTCTGGGGTGCCGACTATGATGGTTATACTTGTGCATTTCAGTGCGAGGATGCCAACTACTATCTGGTAATCCCTGCTGGCGTGCTCACCGAGGATGAGATTGTCGTTGAATACTACGGCCTGAACGCTCCCGATCCTGCCGAGCCTCTGATGGTTGTCGGTGGTGATCCTGAGCCCAACAGTGTGCTGCCCAAGCAATACAGCACGATGGTGAACATGAGCTTTACACTCACCTTCAACCAGGCCTTGACCAGCGTCAATCCTATCAACGTCGTGTTGCGCGAGAGCGACCCCGAGGCAGGTTTTGTCATCGAGCCGATGGATGAGTGGCAGGCCAACATCAGCAGCGACAAGATGAGCGTGACGCTGTGGGGCTCGGACTATGACGGCTTCACCGACTACTTCAATGCCCGCGACATCACCTATTATCTGGTGATCCCCGCTGGTGCAATTGTGGCTGGTGATGTGACCAATGTCGAGGACATCGTCATCGAGTATTACGGTGAGACTGTTCCCGCCACTGGCATTGAAGGTGTTGACGCAAGCAACACCCGCGAGGTGGCTCGCTACAACATCAACGGCCAGCGCGTTGACGCTAACCACACTGGTGTAGTCATCGTGCGCATGAGCGATGGCTCAAGCGTCAAGATGATGGTTCGCTAGTCAAAGCATCGTATTAATCCCCCAAGAATGGGCAACACTGCGGTGCTGCCCATTCTTGTTGTCAGTTATCGGTTGTCGGTTGACGGTTATCAGTTGTCGGTTGTGGCTGAAAACTGAGAGGCGAAAACCTCATGTTGGGCAAAATCGGGGCTGCGCCGCGCAAAATCTCAGACAAAGTTTGGTTTTTCGCTCAACTTGCAGTAATGTTGCATAAATTACGCGGCGTCTCGGAAGTAAAAATCGAAAAACTTTGTTTTTCATTTTGTACTTCGCTCAACTTGCAGTAATTTTGCAGCCGTTTTAACCAACTATCAACTCGTTATCAGTTGTCGGTTATCAGTTGTCGGTTATTGGTTATTGGTTGTGACCGAAAACTGAAAACCGAAGACTGAAAACCGAGAACCGAAAACCGAGAACCGAAAACCAAGAACTCTATATGTACAACCCTAAGTCAGCGCACGCCGAGGAATTTATCGACGATGCCGAAATACGTGAAACCCTGGATTATGCCGCGAGCAATCGCAGTAATCGTGCCCTCATCGAGGAAATCATCAACAAGGCCGCGCAGTGCCACGGCCTGACACACCGCGAGGCAGCCGTGCTGCTCGAGTGCGACCAGCCCGACCTTGTGGAACAATACATGCAACTGGCACGCGAACTCAAGCAGCGCCTCTACGGCAACCGCATCGTGCTGTTTGCCCCGCTCTACCTGTCTAACTACTGCATCAACGGATGCGTCTACTGCCCCTATCACGGCAAGAACCACACCATCCCCCGCAAGAAGTTGACTCAAGACGAGATCCGTCAGGAGGTCATCGCGCTCGAGAAGATGGGTCACAAGCGACTGGCCGTCGAGGCAGGTGAGCACCCCATCTACAACCCGCTGGAATACATCCTTGATTCGATCAAGACCATCTATGACACACGCGTGGGCAATGGTGCCATACGCCGTGTCAACATCAACATCGCCGCTACCGACGTCGACAGTTACCGCCGTCTGCACGAGGCTGGCATCGGCACCTACATCCTGTTCCAGGAGACCTACAACAAGGCCAACTATGAGGCACTGCACCCCACAGGCCCCAAGAGCAACTACTGCTACCACACCGAGGCCATGGACCGCGCCATGCAGGGCGGCTGTGACGATGTGGGCATCGGTGTGCTCTACGGCCTGACCACCTATCGCTACGATCTGGTGGGCCTGCTCATGCATGCCGAGCACCTGGAGGCGCGCTTCGGCGTGGGACCGCACACCATCAGTGTGCCGCGCATCTGCCCCGCCGACGACATCTCGCTTGACGACTTCCCCGATGTGCTGCCCGATGAAATCTTCTGTCGCATTGTGGCCATCATCCGCCTGGCGGCACCCTACACGGGCATGATCATCTCGACCCGCGAGTCGAAGCGCGTGCGTGAGCGCGTGCTCGAACTCGGCATCTCGCAGATCAGTGGCGGCTCACGCACCAGCGTGGGCGGCTACACCACCGAGGAGCGGCACGACGAGACGGCTCAGTTCGACGTGAGCGACCAGCGCACCCTGGACGAGGTCATCAGTTGGCTGCTCGACATCGACATGCTGCCCAGTTTCTGCACCGCTTGCTACCGCGAGGGACGCACTGGCGACCGCTTCATGACACTGGTCAAGGCCGGCAAGATCAGCCACTGCTGCACTCCAAACGCCATGCTCACCCTCAAGGAGTATCTTGAGGACTATGCATCGCCCGCCACTCGCGCCAAGGGCGAGGCCATGATTGCCCGCGAACTGCAGTTGCTGCCCAACGAGCGCATCCGCGACCTGGCGGCACGCCGCCTCAACGACATCGCCAATGGACAACGCGACTTCAGATTTTAACGCCACGCCACAGGCCACAAGGCTTCACGTCGCCATCTACGGACGGCGCAACGTGGGCAAATCGAGCATTATCAACGCCCTGACGGGACAGCAAGTCTCGCTGGTGGCCGATGTGCCCGGCACCACCACCGACCCCGTGCGACGTGCCATGGAGTTGCACCCCATCGGGCCATGCCTGTTTATCGACACGGCAGGCTTCGACGACGAGGGTGTTGTGGGCAGCCTGCGCAACAAGCGCACTCGAGAGGTATTGGCACAGACCGACCTGGCCTTGCTCGTACTGGACGGTCCCGCACAACCCGACGACAAGGCTTGGCTCGACCTGCTGCAGCAGCAAGAGACACCCATCGTTGTCGTGCTCAATCAAGTGGACAAACAGCCCGACCCCGACGGCATCGCAGCCCAAATCAAGGCACAGTTGGGCATCGCGCCAGTGCTGGCGAGTGCCACCACAGGCATGGGCATTGACGATGTGCGTCAAGCCATCATCCTTGCCTCGCCACAGGCCACTGTCGAGCGTTCCATCACGGGCGACATGGTCAAGCCAGGTGACTCGGTACTGCTAGTCATGCCGCAGGACCGTCAGGCTCCCAAAGGGCGACTCATCTTGCCGCAGGTGCAGACCATCCGCGACCTGTTGGACAATGGCTGCATCATCACTTGCTGCACACCCGACCAGATGGAACATGCCCTAGCCACCCTGCGCCAGCCGCCTGCACTTGTCATCACCGACTCGCAAGTGTTTGCCGAGGTTTATCGCTTGTGCCCCGAGGAGTCGCGACTCACCTCGTTCTCCATCCTCATGGCAGCATGGAAGGGCGACCTTGCCGTGATGCTCGATGGCGCCAAGGCACTGGACACCCTCACGCCGCAGTCGCGCGTTCTCATCGCCGAGGCTTGCACCCATGCCCCGCTCAGCGAGGACATCGGCCGTGAGAAGATTCCAGCCCTGTTGCGCAAGCGTGTGGGGCAATCGCTGCAAGTCGATGTGGTGGCGGGTCGTGACTTCCCAGCCGACCTCACGGGCTACGATGTCATCATCCATTGCGGGGCCTGCATGTTCAACCGCCGCTATATGCTCTCACGCATCCGACAGGCTCAGCAGCAAGGCGTACCCATCACCAACTATGGCCTCACCATCGCCCACCTCAAGGGCATCCTCCGGTCACTGCATGGTGCATAATCAAGAATCTATATTTAATTTAGAAGCCCGTCTGGCTAGATTTTAACTCTTGCCAAACGGGCTTCTAAAATATTAACTGTTGTTGAGCGACAGCGTCAGTCGTTATCAGCCGAACTCTTGTTGGTTTTTTTGTTCTTTTGCTGGCTGCTAGCCACGCTGGCGCGCGTGCGAGTGGGCAGATTCTGCGACTGGCTTTGCTGCTTCTGTTGTTTGAGTTTGTCCTGCTGCTCCTGACGCTTCTGCTGACTTGCCGACTGCTGAGCCTTCTGCTGCTCTTGCGCCTGCTTGGCTCGTTGTTGCCGCTCTTGCTGCTTGTTGGCCTGTTCCTGCCTCTTAGCAGCCTCTTGTTGCTCTTTCTGCTTCTGCTCGGCAGCACGCTTCTGCAGTTGGCGTTGATGTTCTTGCTCTCTAGCGTTCTGCTCTTGCTTCTGCTTCAGTTCCTTTTCTCTCAGTTTCTGCTCTTTTTCCTTCTGCTTACGCTCCTGCTCAGCCTTTTTCTTGGCCTCTTCTTGTGCCAACTTCTGAGCGCGTTCGCGAGCCTTTTGCTCCTTCTCCTGCTTCTTCTTCAATTCCTTCTCTTGCTGCTTTGACATCGTGGGCGCCTCCTTGACCTTGACACCGCTGGGTTTCTCCACATTCTTGTCCACAAGGTCGGTGTTGGCGCGGCGCTTGTTATTGATGCGCTGGCCGCGTATCATGATGTCGGCAAGTGATCGCCCCTTGTTGAAGCAACTCAGGTCGACATTGGTGCTGATGCCACGGATGCGACCTCGCTCACTGAACTGCCACATCACCCAGTCGGTGGCACTCTTGAGCGTAGGTTGCGTGTTGCTGTAACGGGCGATGAACAGGGGATAGGCATTGAAGGCGCGCCCCAGGATGTTGTCATAGAACGAACTGCTGGTATAGATGAGCGGTCGGCAGCCATAGTGATCCTCAATCAGGTCGCAGAACAACTTGACCGAGTCGCGCATCTGCTGGTTGCTCCATCCCTGTCGCACCTCGACATCGAGCACGGGCAACAGATCCTGCTCGCCCTTCTTGACCACGCGCTTGAAGTTGTCAAACTGGTCGCGGATGCGACTGCCTGTGCGCAGAAAGTGGTAACTGCCCACCTTGATGCCATGCTTGCGCGCATTCTCCAGGTTGTAGCGATACAAGTTACTCACATAGGTTGCCCCCTCGGTGGCCTTGATGTAGACATACTTCACATCCTTGTCCTTGGCAACCTCGTCCCAATCGATGCGCTTCTGGTGGTCGCTCACATCAATGCCATCGTAGTGGCGCCGCTCGCCCACCTCAATTTTTTGGACATGCCCGTCATCATTATCATCATCCTGGCCGACTGTCACGGCAACAGGCACACTCGCTGCCCATGTTGTAGCAGCGAAGATAATAGTGGTCAGTAGATATATGAGTCGTTGCATTGAGTTTTCAATTCAATAATTTGGCGACAAAGTTACTAAAATTATTACAAAAATCTAACAATGTAAGGCAGAAATATGCCCTTTTACGACTTTTTAGGAAAAATGCCGTTGGGCATCACATATTCGACTTCTGACAGAAATTTATTATCTTTGCACGTCAAAAAGAGTATGCAATGATTGAAGTAGGATTGAAACACATCAGCGAACTTGTGGTGAACGACGAGATGACGGCGCAGGCAATGGGCTCGGGCGACATGCCCGTGCTAGCCACACCAGCAATGATGGCACTCATGGAGAACGCAGCCATGCTGGCCGTTGCGCCCGAACTGCCCGAAGGCTGCACCACCGTGGGTGGACACATCACATCGTCGCACCTGCGACCCACCGCCGTGGGCGACAAGGTGACCGCCATAGCCGAGGTCACCCGCATTGAGGGTAAGAAGATTGAATTTGCCGTTGCTGCCTACGCTGGCGACACACTCATCGGCGAGGGCACGCATCTGCGCTTTATCGTGGACCGCGACAAGTTCATGTCGCGCCTGAACAACTAAATCATCGGAAATATCGACCGATGACCGGCACCTTGGCCAACACGCGGTCGAGGTGCTCGCGCTTGAACACCACACCACAGAACAGCAGCAACAGCACCATGCGGTAGGCCGTACCCAACCACTCGTTCTCGACGGGGACCATCAACGCCGCAGCACTGAGGACAGCGGCAAGCACGGTATATAACGCCATGTCACGCAGCGGGAAGCGGATGGGATAATAGTGCTGTCCCACAAAGTAACTGAGCAGCATAGCCGAGCCGTAGGCTGCAACGCCTGCCCAGGCGCAAGCCATGTAACTGTACTGTGGGATGAACAGCCAGTTGACCAGCAGCAACATCAGGCAGCCAATGCCCGAGAACACAGCGCCCCACAGGGTCTTGCCCGTGAGTTTGTACCAGAACGAGAGGTTGAAGTAGATTCCCATCATGATTTCGGCTGCCATGACAATGGGCACCACGCGCAATCCCACCCAGTAGTCGGGTGCGATGATGCGCTTGAGCACATCGATGCCGGCCAGCACCGCCAGATAGGCGATGAGAGTGAAGATGAGGAAGTACTTCATGGCATCGGCCTGCATCTGCTTCTGCTTCTCCACATCCTCGGTGTCGCGGTTGCTGCCGAACACAAATGGCTCGTAGGCATAGCGGAATGCCTGCGTGATGAGTGCCATGATCATGGCTATCTTGATGGCCGCACCATAGATGCCCAATTGTGCCGCCCCGTCAGTGCCCGGATAAATCTTGGGAAAAATAATCTGTGACGCGCTCTGGTTGATGATACCCGCCACGCTCAAGATGAGGATGGGCCAACTGTAACCGAGCATGCGGCGCAACAGCGACCAGTCCCATCGCCAGGGTACGGCGGTCAACTCCTTGTACATGCACAGCATCACCAACAGCGTACACACCAGATTGAGATAGAACACATAGCCCACACCGATGTTGGGGCTATAGATGGTGCCGATGACATCGGGCCAACGACTGTACATCGCCGGAAGTGCCACGAAGTAGAGCAGATTCAACCCAATGTTCAGAAAGATGAACAGCAACTTGAGCGTTGCGAACTTGACCGGCCGTTTCTTGTAGCGCAGATAGGCAAAGATAATGGCCTGGAACGCGTCGAGCGCCACCACGATGGCCATCGTGATGATGTAACTGGGATGCTCGGTGTAGGCCATACCCATCCAGGGCGCAATCCAACCGATGCAACTGGTCACAAGCACAACAAACAGCAGCGAGGTCATCCCCACAGTGATGAGCGTTGTGCTATAGACACGGTCGGGGTTCTCATCGTTGCGGTTGGCATAGTAGAAGAAGGTTGTCTCCATGCCGTAGGTGAGCAGAGCCAGTAACAGAGCCGTGTAGGCATAGGCGTTGGTAACGATGCCATAGTCGCCACTTGCGGCCGACATCTTGGCGGTATATAGAGGCACCAACAGATAGTTGAGGAAGCGCCCGACGATGCTGCTCAACCCGTAGATGGCGGTATCCTTGGCGAGTGATTTGAGATTAGCCATGTCTTTCCAGATTTGCTTGACTGACTAGAGGCTCTATACAGTCTAGAATATCTAGATAATCTAGAGCCTCAGTTATATGTGATTAAAACAAATTTCCCGGTTGGCTCAGCGGCGAGCGCCCCAGGTGGGTATAAGCCAATTGGGTGACCTCACGGCCGCGCGGCGTGCGCTTGATGAAGCCTTCCTTGATCAGATAAGGCTCATAGACTTCCTCGACCGTGCCGGGATCCTCGCTCAATGCGGTGGCAATGGTGCTGATGCCCACTGGTCCGCCACCAAACTTGTCGATAATAGTGGTCAGAATCTTGTTGTCGATCTCGTCAAGGCCATACTTGTCAATGTTCAGTGCCTCGAGCGCATAGCGCGCAATGTCGGTGTCGATTTTGCCCGATCCCTTGACCTGAGCAAAATCGCGCACACGGCGCAGCAGCGAGTTGGCAATGCGTGGCGTGCCACGACTGCGCAAGGCAATCTCCAGAGCAGCCTCATCGGTCATGGGCACGTTCAGCAGACGTGCCGAGCGCTTGACGATGTTCTCAAGCACCTCGTGGCCATAATACTCCAAATGACAATTGATGCCAAATCGTGCCCGCAATGGCGAGGTGAGCAGACCGCTGCGTGTGGTGGCTCCAATCAGCGTGAACGGTGCCAGAGTGAGCTGTACCGAACGTGCGCCAGGGCCCTTGTCAATCATGATGTCGATGCGATAGTCTTCCATCGCCGAGTAGAGATACTCCTCGACAATGGGGCTCAGACGATGAATCTCATCAATGAACAGCACATCGTTCTCGTCGAGCGAGGTGAGCAAGCCTGCCAAGTCGCCGGGCTTGTCGAGCACGGGGCCACTGGTGACCTTGAAGCCCACGCCCAACTCATTGGCAATGATGTTGCTCAATGTGGTCTTTCCCAGTCCCGGGGGGCCATGCAGCAGGGTGTGGTCAAGTGCCTCGCCTCGCAGCCTAGCCGCCTGGACAAACACGCGCAGATTCTCTACAATCTTCTCCTGCCCGGCAAAGTCACCGAACCTCATGGGTCTGAGCGCACGCTCAAAATCCTGGTCCGACTTCAGCCGCTCATTGCGTATGTCAAATTCTTCAGCCATCTTTCAGTACTCAAGTCATGAGGAAGTGGAACCATGAGCCACCTGTCACTTGACGCTTGAGGTTCCACAAAATATCATGCAAAGGTAATATATTTTTTTGGTTTCTGAATAATCGCTAGTGGGTTTTGTTTTTTTCGTTGTCAAAAGTTGTTCGATTGGTTATAATTTCTTAACTTTGTGCCGTGTTATCAAAAAAACATTGCCTATGAGACGAATTAATCTGCTAATAATCATATTAACATTGTGCCTATGCGAAACGCTGAAGGCACAGACACTTGAACCCAACCTCAAGTGGGGTAAGCCCACCGATGCCGAGTTGTCGATGACATCTTATGCTCCCGACCCCGATGCCGAGGCAGTGGTGCTGTGTAGCCAGACCGAAATACGTTACGACCTGGTGGACAGGAGTTTCAAGGCCACTCGCCATGAGAAGCAACGCATCAAGATTCTCAAGGAGGAAGGTAAAAGATGGGCCAACGGAGGCATTGTATATGAATATAACGGCCATCGCACAGGACGTTGCGAAGAGTTGGTTAAGCTCAAAGCCACAGCCTATAACCTGGTCGGCGGCAAGGTGGTCAAGACCAAGATGGAGGGAAACATGGTCAATCATGAGGACGTAAACAAAGTGACCCGATTGACCAAGTACACCATACCCCAGGTGACCGTGGGCACCGTTATCGAGGTCGAGACCGAGGTGGCAAGCGACTTCTTCTATAGCATTGATGACTGGATTGCTCAAAGTGACATCCCTGTCTACTACACATCATACGACATCACGATTCCTGAATATTTCAAGTTTAATGTTGACGAAGTGGGTCTGAACAAGTTGGAACGAAAAATAGACATTGTTTCTATTGGATTCTCGGTAGGTGGTGGAAACATGTTGAACTGCCAGGGGCAACGGTTCCAGTTCATCGGGCACGAACTGCCCGCTCTGCGTGAGCACAAGATGCTTTATGCGCCGCAATCCTATGCCCAACGTGTGACTATGGAATTGCGTAGTATTGAAATCCCAGGCAGGCTGACTCAAAGCTTCAGTAATAATTGGGATAATGTTGACGAGCGACTGCTGGACGATGAGGACTTTGGAGGCCGATTGGGCAAGAACCCGCTCAAAGCCGAAATGCAAGCCGCCGGCATAGCCAGTATCGCCGACCCTAAGGATCGTGCAATGGCGATTTTCAAACTACTCAAAGACCATGTCAAGTGGAACGGAAAATATACCCTATATGCCGAAAGTGCAGGCAAAGTGCTTAAAGAGCGCACTGGCAGCAACGCCAGCATCAACTTCATGCTCATCAACATGCTCAACGATGCCGGCATTGAGGCTTATCCCGCCGTGCTACGCTCGCGCGACCGTGGATTCCTGACCGTTACACGCGCCAGCATCAAAGAGCTGAACACATGTGTGGTGGCTCTCAAGCCGGGCGAGGCCTACTCGTTCCTTGACGGTTCGATTGAGGATGGTTGGCTCGACATCCTGCCCGACCGCTTGCTCGTTGACCGCGCACGCATTTTGGGCAAGGGCAAGACCAGCGAATGGGTCGACTTGACCGCACTGTCGGGTGCCAGGACGCAAAGCATGGTCATGGCGCAACTGCAGCCCGACGGCACAATGGTTGCTGATGCCCAGTCGCGGTTCACAGGATCGGAAGCAGCCATCGTGCGCCATGACTTCCGCATGGCCACCGACAGTGCCACATTTGTTGCCCAGTTGGCACAAGAATTGAACTGCGAAATCCAGTCGCTCGAGTTGGCCGAGCATCAAGGACTAGGACTCAATGTGGAGCGGAAGATGCATCTGACCAAACAATGCGACACGGCCGGCGACATGATATATCTCAACCCATGGTTCCTGAATGTGCTGACCGAGAACCCGCTGACCGAAGAACAGCGCACGCTGCCCGTCGAATTCCCGCACATCGCGACCGAAAGCCTGAACACACAGATTACCCTCCCCGAGGGCTATGTAGCCGAAGAGGTGCCACAGCCACTAACGATGAAGTCGGAAGATGGCGCACTGAGTTGCATCATCGCCACGGTGGCCAACGACGGTATATTATCATCTAGATGCCAGTTGCAAGTCAACAAGATTTTCTTTACCCCCAATGAGTATCCCGTGGTGAAAAACTTCCTAGACGAGGTTTACAAGCGACTGCAGGATGTCATTGTCATCAAGAAAGCGCCATGAGGAAATATGCTATCATACTGGTGATGCTCGTCGGCTGGTTGAGCGTTGCTGCTCAGACGGTCGATGTCGTCGTGGTCGAGTCGACCACACGGGTCGAGTGCCGCGACATGAGCCACATGCGCACTACCTATCATCAGGTCTATCGTCTGATGCACGAGCGGGCCAAGGATCTGGCCAACTTTATGACCATGTGCAGCAAGTGGGAAAAACTTGTCGACTTCTCATGCCAAGTCACCGACGCGCAAGGCAAGCAAGTGCGCAAGTTCAAGAAGGGTGACCTCAAGCGCAGTGACTTGAGCAGCAACTTCATGGACGACTACTTCACCCTCTCGCTCGACTATGTGCCGCCCACCTATCCCATCACCATCGAGTTTAACTGGACCGAGGAGGCCAGCAACGGCTGTTTCAGTTTCCCGGCATTTGCTCCCCTGCCGTCTTACAATGGCACGGTCGAACACGCGAGTTACGAACTGATTGTGCCGTCGCAGATGCAGTGCCGCTATCAGTGCCAGAACACCACAGCGACCGTGAGGCAGAACACACTGGACGACGGGCGCATCCGCTATGAGGCGCACATGGACAATCTGCCTGCCATCGAGAGTGAGCCTTACGCTCCGCCCGCTCGTGAAATTGTGCCGAGAATTCTGTGGGCACCCAGCAAATTTGAGTTCCATGGTGTGCCTGGCGACATGTCGTCGTGGCAAGCCTTCGGGGCATGGTGCCACCAGTTGCGCAGCGACCGACAGGAACTGACCGAAGACCTCAAGGCCAGGCTTCACACCATGACCGATACCTGCACCACTGCACGGAGCAAGGTCGAGACCATCTACCACTACCTGGCGCAGACCACACGATATGTGAGCATCCAGTTGGGCATCGGCGGATGGCAACCCTTTGCCGCCAGTGAGGTGTGTCGCACGGGTTTCGGCGACTGCAAGGGGCTGTCCAACTACATGTGCGCCATGTTGCACGAGGTGGGCGTGCCTGCCAACTATGTGGTCATCAACAGCCACCGGCCACGCCTCGTCACCGACTTTCCGAGCAACCAGTTCAACCACGTCATCGTCCAGGTGCCACTGCCAGGCGACACGTTGTGGCTCGAATGCACGGCATCGGCCCACGTGCCACTGGGGCATGTGCATGACGGCATTGCCGGCAACGATGCGCTGATCTGCGATGATGATGGCGGACATCTGGTCAAGTTGCCCAACTATGCCCCCGAACAGAATGTGCAACGCAGCACGGCACACATTGCCCTGCAGCCCGATGGCAGTGCTGTGCTCGACATCAGTCAGCGCAGCGAACGCCGGCAATATGAAGACTTGATGTCGCTGACTCAACGCACCGAGCAGCAACGCCGCGACGCCATGCTGGGACGCCTCAATGTGGGCATGGCAACGCTCAAGGATTTCAAACTCGAGGAACACAAAGACAGTTATTTGACACCTCACATCGATGTCAACATGCAGGTTGAGAGCCGCAAACTGGTCAACATCACGGGGTCGCGCATGTTTGTGCCCGTGGGCATCTTCCACAGTGCCACAGTGCCTCGCGCATTGCCCAAGCGTGCACAACTGGTCGACATCGACTATGGTTATCAAGATGTTGACACCCTGATGGTGTCGCTGCCCGAGGGCTATGAGGTCGAGGCACTGCCCGATGCCGTCAGCTTAACGAACGCATTGGGCGAGGTCAACCAGACCTTCACCCAACACGAAAACCAGGTCACCGTTGTCACACGCCTGCTGATTCGCAACGGGCTATATCCCGCCGACGAGTACGAGAATCTGCGCCGCCTCAAGACCGCCGCCAAGAAAGCCTATGACCAGCGCATTGTCCTCAAACGCAAGTGATTCGGGTTGCCGTTGCTGAAACCCCTCAATATGTTTTATGACTGGTGAGATGATAAGATTTGGTGAATGTCTATTGAGGTGGGGGACATTGGCTTATTGCTCAATGTTTCCTGCTGTTCGCCAGTTTTATAATCACAAGATTTACCCGTGTCCAGTTGAGCAAAAATATCATGCAAATGGCTATTGTAGGGTTAGATATATACACGAAAATGGAGTTCATGTGTTCCTTCCCGATGTCATTGGAAAAATGCCAATGATAGTTATGGTCAATGGCACAGGACTAAAGGCACTTCATTACCGCCCTGTGTTTGAACATTTGGCTTCATGGGGATTTATAGTTGTTGGAAATGATGATAGTAACGCATGGAGTGGCGATTCTGCGTTGCAATCGTTGGAAGTTGCATTAGCAATGGGTCAAACACCCAATCACGATTTATATCAATGCATCGATGCCGACAGATTGGGGGTTGTCGGACATTCTCAAGGTTCGCTAGGCGCTATCAATGCAGCCTCCAAGGACGGCAGATTCAAGGTGTTGTATGCAGCAAGCGTACCCAAACAGTCATTGGTTCAAAACCTGCGGTGGAGGTGCGAAATCGAGAACATTCACATTCCCACTCCATTGGTGGCAGGAACCAAATGTATAGACCAACAGATATCACCCCTCGCATCCATGCATGCTCTGGGAGACAGCATCACAACAGACTCTCCCACTGTCCTGGGCAGACTGGCAAGTGTCGAACATCGTTTTGTGCTTCACGAAGGCGATGCCTATATGACTGCATGGCTACGGTATTGGCTGTGTGGAGACCAATATGCCCGCATAGCGTTTTATGGCCCAAAAGCGGAATTATCTCAAAATCCGCGTTGGCAAGATGTTTCGGTTAAACACACCTAATGTTCACCACTTGGTGTACATTGAGTTTGCGGTAGTAACTTTGCAACTCATGCAGCATTCTGCAGGCTTCATTATTTCTTTGTTCCGACCAATGACACTGATTGACTCGATATTGTTGTTGATATTGCTGGGGGCGCTAGTGATAGGGTGGCGCAAGGGGCTGGTGCGGCAGCTTGCCTCGCTGGTGAGTTGGGCCGTGGGCATCGCCGTGTGCCTGTTCTTCGGCGACGAGATAACGCGCATCTTCCTGGTCCTCAATCCCGATGCTGCCAACTGGCCGTTGACTTCGATCACGGTCAAGGCCGTGTCGCTGTCGCTGTTTTTCCTGCTGGTCACACTCACACTGAGGGTGATCTGTTATGTCACCCGCAAGGTCATCAAGGCAGCCCGCTTGGGATGTCTAGACCGTGTGGGCGGGGCGGCACTGTTCCTGTTCAAGTGGCTGATGGCGGTGAGCATTGTGCTGAATCTGCTCTACGCCTACAATCCCGATGCCTCGACCTTCGGCACCCGCCATGCCCTGGGCAACAAACCCTACGAATTTACACTAGACCTCATGCCTCGCATCCTGGGTTCGGACCACATGCCCAGCGACTCGCTCCTACTCTATCGCAGCGAGAAGCAAGAGGGAGTAGTAAAGTAGTTGCAGTAGTTCAGCCGATACCTTCGTTTGACGACAACGCAGCAGGCTGCGTCCCTACATTGCGCACTGTCAAAACCTGCAGTCGCCGCGAGACCAGTCGATGTGATAGCCGATGGTGGCGAGTTGAGCCTCGAGTTGGCGCAGCCCCTCGGCGGCCTCGCTGCCTGAGTGAGCCTTGCCATCGTAGAGGGCATATTGTGCCCTGATTTCGCCTGGCGAGAGGTTGGGCATCACCACATTGGCACCGGCAAGGATGCCCTGCAAGCGACCCTCAGGGGCAAGGGTGGCGAGTGCAGTTGTCGATGGAATGAGGGCACCTGGCAACATCAACCGCATGATGCTGTAGAGGCGGGTAGTCATGTCGATGGTACCGTTGGGATGGTGGCCTAGCGGTGTGTCGTGCTGGGCGATGAAGGGACCCAGCCCTACCATTGCTGGCCTGAACGATGCAATGAATTGCAAATCCTCGACCAAGTGGTCGACCGTCTGCCACGGACTGCCCACCATGATGCCTGTGCCCACCTGGTAACCGAGTTCCTGCAACCACCGCAAGCATTGCAAGCGGTGGCCGCGACTCATCTCGGCAGGGTGCAACTGCGCATAGTGTGCGGCATTGTGGGTCTCATGACGCAACAAGTAGCGGTCAGCCCCGCTATCGCGCCACAGGGCGTAGACCTCGCGGCTGTGTTCGCCCAGCGACAAAGTGATAGCACAGTCGGGCCAACGGTGGCGCATCTCGGCGACAATGTCGGCAATCCACCCGGCTCGCTCATCGCCCCACTCGCCACCTTGCAGCACAAATGTGCGGAATCCTAACCGATAACCGTGTTCGCAACAAGCCATCACCTGATCGGTGGTGAGGCTATAGCGCTCGACATGGGTGTTGCTGCGGCGGATGCCGCAATAGAGGCAGTCGTTGCGGCAAATGTTGGTCAACTCAATCAAACCGCGCACATAGATGCCTGTGCCGTAGTGCATCTGCGCCACCGTGCGGGCACGACGGTGCAGATAGTCGACCACGTCAGTATCGCGGGTGGTGAGCAATGCGGCTAGTTGGTCGCCGTCCAGACTATTTGTGGTCTCGAGTATGTCGACAAGCGATTTCATCTTGGCAAAAGTACACAATTTCGATGGTTTGCAGATGGGCGACTGAATTAAATATGGTTAAATGTCACTGAAGTTAGCGGGTGAATGATTACTTTTGCACTCAGTTATGGAAAAAATCGAACTTAACAATACGCTACCCAAGGTGTTTGCCGGGCGCGATGCCCTGCCCAGCGACGTGTGGCAGTGCGACCTGACGATGGAGCGCGGACAGCACTACCTCATCGTGGCCGAGAGCGGCACGGGCAAGTCGTCGCTGTGCGCCTACCTGTATGGTTACCGCGTGGACTACAGCGGCACGATGCGATTTGATGGTCGCGACATCCGCTCGCTCAGTGTGGTAGAGTGGTGCCAAGTGCGCCAGCGCAACATCGCCTATCTGCCACAGGAATTGCGCCTGTTCCCCGAGCTCACGGCGATGGAGAACGTGCAACTGAAGAATCGCCTGACGAGCCACAAGAGCGAACGCGAGATATTGGACTGGTTTGATGCCCTGGGCATACCTGACAAGGTGAACAGTCCTGTGGCCAAACTGTCGATCGGCCAACAGCAGCGCGTGGCTATCATCCGCACCCTGTGCCAACCCGCCGACTTCATCCTGCTCGATGAGCCTGTGAGCCACCTGGACGAGACCAACAACCGCATTGTTGCCAATCTGGTCATGGCCGAGGCTACCCGCATGGGCGCCAGCATCATCGCCACCAGCGTGGGCAACCATCTGCAACTCAATCAGTCCATAGTTAAAAGTTTATAGTTAAGAATTATGCTTTGGAGATTATTGCGCACTCACATCAGTGCGTCACAACTGATAGGATTCTCACTCGCCAACTTGGTGGGACTGACCATCGTCATCCTGGCGGTGCAGTTCTACCGCGATGTGCAGCCCGTGTTTGACGACGAGGAGTCGTTCATCCGCAAGGACTACCTGGTCATTACGCGCAATGTCACCAGTGCCGGTGCCATGATGGGCGGCACCAGCGAGTTCAGCGACCAGGACATCGCCGACATCGAGGCACAGCCCTGGTGCCGCGCCGTGGGGCGCTTCACTAGCAGCGAATTCTCGATCAACGCCACTGTGGGCCTGGGCAACAGCGGTCGCGCCATGCGCTCGCAGTTCTTCTTTGAGTCGATTCCCACCGACTTTATCGACGTGGCCGATGCCGAGTGGTCGTTCGACCCATCGCATCCCGAGGTGCCCGTCATCGTGTCTCGCGACTACCTGTCGCTCTACAACTTCGGATTCGCCGCCACTCAGGGTCTGCCACGCATCAGTGAGGGGCAGGTGGGCATGATACCCCTGTCGTTCACCTTCACCGGCAACGGTCGCAACGAGGTGATGCCAGGCCGCATCGTGGGCTTCAGCAACCGTCTGAACACCGTCATCGTGCCCGACGAGTTTATGCACTGGGCCAACGACCGCTATGGCGAGGGCAACATAACGCGTCCGCTGCGCCTCATCATCGAGGTCAACAGCCCTGGCGATGTGGCTATCGAGGATTACATGGCTCAGCACCACTATGATGTGGCGGGCGACAAGATGAACTCGAGCAAGGCCAACTACTTCCTCACAGTCATCGTGAGCATTGTCATAGCAGTGGGCGTGGTCATCAGCCTGCTATCATTCTTTGTGCTCATGCTCAGCATCTACCTGTTGCTGCAGAAGAACACCCGCAAGTTGCAAGACTTGCTATTGCTGGGCTACTCGCCCGCCCAGGTGGCACGGCCCTACATGCTGCTTGTGCTTGCCATCAACGCTGCCGTGCTGGTGCTTGCCATCGTGCTCATGCTGCTCGCCCGCCTGTGGTACATGCCCATGCTGCATGCCTTCGGGGTCTCGGGCGCCAGTGTGGTGCTAGCCATTGCCGTGGGCTTGGTCATCATGACCCTCATCACAGCCGGCAACCTCCTGGCCATTCGCCGCAAGGTGGCCTCGCTGTGGCTGCAATAGTTAAAGTTTTGTTAAAATACCACATAGGTTTGCATTTTACCTTTTGTGGATTATATCTTTGCATCGCCAATCGTTGCGTTGAGGCACGATTGGCGATGTAATCATACCTATATTATTACCACTTAAATCTAACCAACAATGGACAACACCGAAGTTACCTCAGCCTATGCCCGCAGTGCCAACTGCCAGGCTCGCGACATGGAGTTTGTCGCACTGTACAACCCCACCCTCCAGTTGATGATCGAGCGCGGTTCACCCGCTCCTCGCCGCCATGCCATCCACTTTGTCATCAACAATGGGCATCCGCGTTATCATGTCAGTTTCAAGCGTGCCTACGAGGTGGTATGCCAACTGCTGCGTCATGGTAAAAAGCCAACTGCATCTTCGCTTCAAGTGGCGATGTGGCATGAGATTGCCGGCCGCGTGGCGCAGTTGTGCGCATCTGACGGCATGTCGATCGCACGCGCCGTCGAGTTTGTGCTAGAGCATTGCCGTGCCAACCGCTTCTACATCAGCGAGGAGTATGCCGACACCATCCTGGACCGCGCTCGACGCCAGTACCGCCAGCGCAAACTGCATGCGACGCGCCATGCCTGAACCCCAGCAACACCCAACCTTAATTCTAAATTCTTAATTCTTTATTCAAATCTACCCATCCATGAAAATGACACTGAAAATCAACCTCGATGCGATTCTCGACCGCATCTATGCCGAGAGCGCCTGGCGCGCGGCACACCGCAATGACATCTACACACTCACGCCCGACAACGAGCGCATGCTATCGCTCAAGGTGGAACAAGGACTGAATGAACTGCTCGCCCGCATGGCGGGCTATGTCACCGGCTGGAACTACAATCCCAACATCGAGGAGGGCAACATCACCCTGCAATTGAAGTTCGATGGCAACAGCCCCAACGAAGACATCCTGTCAAGCACCATCATCGAGGCACTGGCATTCTATGCGCTACTGCAATTCTACGGCGAACAAGACACCTACTATGGCACAGCCTGGCGCAAGCACCGCGCCCATGTGGTGCTGTTGCTGTGCCGCACCGAGTTGCCGGCCTGATGCAATAATTTGCCACTTTTGCGGTTTATTATGATAAACCATCAAGTGGCATGAGACGACTATTGACACTGACATTACTGGCGATGGCAGCCATGGTTGCCGTCGCCTCAACGATTGAGAATCGTTACTTCACGTTGACAACACCCGACGACAGTTGGGCGGTAAGCGATGATGCGGGTGCCTGGAGCCGCATGGGTGCACGCGCCATGGTCTCGCGCAGCGACCTGCACCGCATAGCACTCGACTTAGCACGCATCGACTACCTCGAGATACCGTTCACGCCCGACAGTTACCTGCGCACGCAGGTCGTCGAGCGCAAGGACATCTTCTGCAAGACTGCCGACTCGATCGGTGCTATCACCGACACGACCATGCTGGGGAGGCCGGCCAAGACCATACAATTCACCAAGCATGCCAACGGTCACACCTACCTGTGCAGTGCCACAGCAATGACTGTCGGGTTCGGCACACTATTCATCATTCAGGGACGCCAACAAGGTCAACCCAATGTCATAGGGCGTGTGGTGAGCGCACTGCAGATGCGATGCGACACCACCACGCTGCAGGGCACTGCTCAACTTGTGCAAGCCGCCCAACGAGTGCTCAAGCACCACACGCTAGTGTCGCGTGGCATTAACGAGATGAAAGCCGTGTCAATGCCCGACACCGCGACTGTCCAGTTTACCGTCGTGGCACCTTATCTGACCCGCGACGCGGTCGATGTGCCGCTATTTGTCCAAGCCAAACGTGCCGAGTGGTTCAAGGCGCGCAACGAGCATGCGCTCACCGACCTGCTGCTGGCCACTGCCATGGCCGAGCGCAAGCAGTTGCGCTATGTCTGGGTCGACGACAAAGGTCACGAAATCGGCACCCTGCTCATCCTACCCGAGGAATATTAACTCGGTGCCTTCACTGCGTTTCTCTGTCAAGAAGCAGACTTCAGGGGTTCTCGCCACGCACAGCCTGGGGAGTCCAGTGCTTGAAAAAGCTCATGACCTTATCGTGGTTGTAACTCTTGCCCTCTTCAAGGAAGGCCGAGTCCTGAATGTGAACAACCTTGCCGTCCTGGTCAAGCACCACCATCACGGGGTAGCCGAAGCGTCCGCAGTTGCCCAGTCGCTTGAGCATCTGCTGTGCTCGAGCATCAGCCTTGTTCCTGCGTGGGTGATAATTGACGTGGATATAGACAAAGTTCTTCTCGACGATGTCGGTAATGGCACTGTCAGCCTCCATGTAGGCAGCGAAGCGCAGGCACCACGGGCACCAGTTGCCACCCACCTGGGCAATGACAAACTTGCCCTCGGCACGAGCCTTGACCAGTGCCTGGTCAATCTGCTCGATGGGATCGATGGTCTCGTCATAGACTTTCTTCACCTCTTGCGCACTGGCAAACGAGGCGACCAGCAGCATGATTAATGCGATAAGTGTTAGTCTTTTCATCATGAATAGATTTTTGAGTTTGATGCCGCAAAGGTACAAAAATATTGTAGAACCAAAAACAAATCGTAACTTTGCATAATTAAAGTTGCAACCAATGAAACAAACAGAACAACGCAAGGCTATCGTCATGGGGGCCACCTCGGGCATCGGGCTTGAGGTCGTCAAGGTCTTGGCGAGCAAGGGCTGGCAAGTGGGCATTGCTGGCCGGCGCGACGATGTGCTGCAACGCATCATGGCCCAGGTGCCGCAAGTCGTGGCCGCCCAGAGCATAGACATCACCCGCGACGATGCGCCACAACTGCTGCAACAACTCATTGACCGCATGGGCGGCATTGACCTCTACTTTCACAGTTCGGGCATCGGCTATCAGAACCCCGACCTCGATGCCGACAAAGAACTGCGCACCGTCGAGACCAATGCCGTGGGCTTCACCCGCATGGTCGATGCCGTGTTCAGTTATTTTGCCCAGCAGCCCGAGCATGAAGGCCACATCGCCGTCATCAGCAGCATTGCCCGCACCAAGGGCCTGGGTGCAGCACCGGCCTACTCGGCCACCAAGCGCTATGTGAGCCACTACCTGGAGTGCCTGTCGCAATTGCGTGCCATCCGACACTTGCGCCATATTCACATCCATGACATCCGCCCGGGCTTTGTGCGCACGCCGCTCATTGCCGACGGCAACCACTACCCCATGCAACTAGACCCCGAGCGTGTGGCGCAGAGCATCGTGCAAGGCATCGAGCGCAATCGCCCGGTCATCACCGTCGACTGGCGCTACCGCCTGCTTGTGGCCGGCTGGACCCTGCTGCCCCGCTGGCTCTGGGTGCGCCTGCCCGTCGCCACCCAGTGATGAGTCGGGTAGTAGCAGCATTTTGGAGGCCAAAGCGTTGCAGGTTTACGAAATTATGCCTAATTTTGCGGCATCTTATTGTCGTTTTATCTTGATAAAACAGCATTGTCATGTCGTTTTATCATGCAAATACAACATCGTTGGCTATGTACAAAAGAATGATTTCGCTTGACAAGTATCGGCGGTTGCTGAACGGCGTTGAGGTAATTCCGGCGGTGGAGTTCTTGCATGACTTGTGGAGTGGGAGAATCATAACGCCATGATTGCCGGTGTGGAAATCAACAATGACTGGCAACTTAAAAACAATTGTTGGCCGACTGTGTAATTTTTTGGCATGTCGTTGCGTCAAATGAATACAACAACTGAAACTTTTATTAACTTTGCAGCAAATTTCAAAAAATACAGTAACTAAAACCAACAAAAACCTATAGCAAGATGAGAAAAATGAGAGCATTGATGACTGTACTGGCTGGGCTGGTGTGCCTGGTCATGGCAGCACGCACTGCGGTGGCGACGACCTATCCGGGCGACCCCACCGCCACCAAGTGTTACACCCTGAGCAACGGCCTCAAGGTGTTCTTGAGTGAGAACCATCAGAGCCCGCGCATTGCTGCGCACATTGCCGTGCGCACCGGTTCGCGCAACGACCCCGCCGAGACCACCGGTCTGGCACACTACCTAGAGCACTTGATGTTCAAGGGCACCAAGCAGTTTGGCACCAGCAACTATGAGGCCGAGATTCCGCTGCTGGCCGACATCAAGGCCCGCTATGAGGAGTATCGCAAGGTCACCGACCCCGAGCGCCGCCGCGTGCTCTATCACCAGATTGACAGTGTGTCGCAGCTGGCCGCGCAATACAACATCCCCAACGAGTATGACAAGCTCATGGCGGGCATTGGCGGCATCGGCACCAACGCTTACACCAGCACCGATGTCACCTGCTACACCGAGGACATCCCCGCCAACGAGGTTGACCGCTGGGCACGCATCCAGGCCGACCGCTTCCAGAACATGGTGATCCGCGGTTTCCACACCGAGCTGGAGGCCGTCTACGAGGAGTATAACATCGGCATCGCCAAGGACCAGTGGAAGCTCTTTGAGGCCATGAATGCCAAGCTCTTCCCCACGCACCCCTACGGCACGCAGACCACTATCGGCACCCAGGAGCACCTGAAGAACCCGTCGATTGTCAACATCGAGAACTACTTCCACAACTACTACTGCCCCAACAACGTGGCCATCATCATGGCCGGTGACTTCAACAGCGACGAGGTCATCGCCACGCTCGAGAAGCACTTCGGCAGCTGGAAGCCCAACAAGCAGTTGACCCGTCCCGAGTTTGCCCCGCTGGCACCCATCACCGCCCCCGTCGACACCAACATCGTGGGCCAGGAGGCCGAGTTTGTGGCGCTGGGCTGGCGCTTTGACGGCGGAGCATCGCTGCAGAACGACACCATCGAGGTCATCGCCGACATGCTGGCCAACGGCAGCGCCGGCTTGATGGACCTGAACCTGAACCAGCCACACAAGGTGATGCAGAGCGGAGCCTTCACCGACCCGATGACCGACTACTCGATGTTCATGGCCCTGGGCTATCCCGTCGAGGGACAGTCGCTCGAGCAGGTGCGCGAGTTGATGCTGGGCGAGATTGCCAAACTGCGCAACGGCGACTTTGCCGACGACCTGCTGCAGAGCGTGGTCAACAACTTCAAGCTCAACTATCTGCGCGGGCTGGACAGCAACGGTGCCCGTGCCCGTCAGCTGGTCAACGCATATATCAACCATGTGGACTGGGGTCAGGAGGTTGGCAAACTCGACCGCATGGCCGGCATGACCAAGCAGCAGATTGTGGACTTTGCCCGCCGCCACCTGAACGACAACTTTGTGTGCGTCTACAAGCGCATGGGCGAGGACACCACCGCCAAGAAGATTGACAAGCCTGCCATCACGCCCATTCCCACCAACCGTGACATGAAGAGCACGTTTGTGAGCAACATCCTGGGCGAGACCGTGCAACCCATCCAGCCGCAGTTTGTCGACTATAAGAAGGAAATGACCGTTGCCAAGACTGGCAAGGGCCTGCCCCTGCTCTATAAGCAGAACACGCAGGACGACCTGTTCTCGCTGACGTTCAAGTTTGACTTTGGCGGCACAGCCGACAACCGCTATGAGGTGGCTGCCAGCTATATGGACTATTTGGGCACCCAGAAGCTGAGCGCCACCGAGTTCAAGCAGCGCATGTACAGCCTGGCTTGCAACATCGGCTTCAGCGTGAGCGACAACGAGACCTACATCACCCTGTCGGGCTTGAACGAGAACATGCCCCAAGCACTGGCATTGCTCGAAGACCTGGCCCAGAACGCAAAGGTTGACGAGGAGGCCTACCGCAACATGGTCGAGGTCATCATCAAGGCACGCAACGATGCCAAGACCAACCAGGAGAACTGCTTTAGCTGTCTGAGCGAGTATGGCATGTATGGCCCGCGCAACTCCAACACCAACATCATGAGCGCCGCACAGCTGCGCAACACCAAGCCCGCCGAACTTGTCGGTCTGATCAAGGGTCTGCTGGGCATGAAGCACACCGTCATTTACTATGGCCCGCTGAGCCAGAAAGACCTCACCGCAACCATCGACCGCAACCACCGCACCGCCAAGCGTCTGGCTGATGTGCCCAAGGGTCAGGACTACATGGAGCAGCCCACGCCGCAGACCGAGATTCTGCTCGCTCCCTACGAGGCCAAGAACATCTACATGATTCAGTACCACAACGAGAATCGCCAGTGGAGCCCCGAGCATGCCGCCATCATCGGCCTGTTCAACGAGTACTTCGGCGGTGGCATGAACGGCATCGTCTTCCAGGAACTGCGTGAGTCGCGCGGTCTTGCCTACTCGGCCGCCGCCTACTATCGCCAGCCCAGCGAGGTCAAGCACCCCGAGTATGCCATGACCTACATCATCACCCAGAACGACAAGATGATGGACTGTGTGGGTGAGTTCAACAAGATTGTGGGTGAGATTCCGCAGAGCGAGGCCGCGTTCAACCTGGCCAAGGAGTCGATGATGAAGAAACTGGCCAGCCGCCGCACCGTGCGCAGCAATGTGCTGTGGAGCTACCTCGCCGCCCAGCGCATGGGTCTGGACTACGACATCAACTCGCTGGTCTACAAGACACTGCCCAGTCTGACGCTGCAAGACGTGGTCAACTTTGAGAAGTCGACCATGGCCGGCAAGCCCTATCGTTACCTCATCCTCGGTGACGAGAAGGAACTGGACATCAAGGCCCTGGAGAAGATCGGCCCCATCCGCCGCGTCACCCTCGAGCAAATCTTCGGCTACTAATAAGTAGCATATCCTTATAACCAATTGCGTGTGAGCCAACAATCATTGACTCACACGCAATTTTTTCACGCCACGATTTCCTGTTAGATGTTGATGCGCTCGCCGAGGAACTTGGGTTGCTTGCCGGTGAGGAGGTCGAGGTAGAGCTTGACGCGGGCCAGGCGCTCGCGGCACTGCACTTTGATCCACGGATAGCCCAGGATGACATCGTGGGCGTTGTAGGCGATGGCGTCGATGCCGTAGTGACGGGCCTGCACCAGGGCGCGCTCGTTGTGAAACTTCTGCGAGATGATGGTGAACGAGCTCTGGCCGAACACCTCTTTGGCACGAATCACCGAGTCGAGGGTGCGGAATCCGGCATAGTCGAGCACGATGCGGTCGGCGGGCACTCCGTGCAGCAGCAGCGAGTCGCGCATCATGGTGGGCTCGTCGTAGTGCTTCGATGAGTTGTCGCCGCTGATGAGCAGATAGTCGATCTTGCCGGCATGGAACAGCTGTGCCGCAGCGTTGATGCGGTAGGTGTAGTAGAAATTGTGCGTGCCGCGCGGGGTGGTTGAGCTGGTGCCCAGCAAGAGTCCCACACGGTTGTGTGGGATGTCGGCAACGTTGTCATAGGTTCGGCCATGTGCAGTGGCCCTGACGGCAATGTCGCAGATGGCCATCAGTGCCAGACATGCCACGCATAGCCAAAGGACTGAATTGAAGATTCTTGCTCTCATAGTCTAAACATTTGTGTTTCGATTGATGGATAAAATCTATCGGAGGTGGCGGCGCAAGGCGATGGCTGTGCGCAGCAGACGGGGATGGCGCAGCAGACGATGCAGCAGCCGGTGCTTGAGCGGGAAGTTGCCGTCGGCATACTTGATGACTTGCTGATACCACGGGTCGCTGCAATCGATGTCGTGGGTGTAGAATGCCAATCGGTCTACTTCCATGACCCGCAAGTGGGATTCCAGTTCATCGAGCAATCCACGATGCCGCAAGTCGTCTCTAATCAGTGCGAAGTATTGTTTCCATAATTCCTGCCTGTGCAGGGGGCCTGCGATGGATAATGACAATGGGTTATAGTAATAATTATAGACCACGTCGTTGAACAATGCGACGCGCGCGATGTGCTGTGTAAGTTTCACCAACATGAAAACATCCTCGCTGGGCAGACGCAGGTTGCATGGTGGAAAGATGTCATCAGTCCACAACTCACGACGGCTCATATTAGCCCATGCGCCACAGATGCTGCCTGGTGTGAGCAGTTCGTCCCGCAGGAATTCGCTACCACTCATCACACCGGGACTGCGGTGGCTTGCCAAATGTTGCTCACCCTTGTCATCGATGCGGCAGTAGCAGCCATAAACCATGTCCAAATCCTGTTCTGTCATGTGCCTATACAATGTCTCAACAGCCCGCTCGGGCATCGTGTCATCACTATCCAGTGGCACAATATATCTGCCCCTGGCGGCATGGATACCGGCACGACGCGCTTCGGCCAGCCCGGCATTGGATTGATGCACCACATGGATGCGGGCATCGCGACATGCATAGGCATCGGCGATGTCGCCAGCACCATCGGGCGAACCGTCATCGACCAGCACAATCTCCACATCGGCAAATGATTGAGCCAAGGCACTATCGATGCATCGTGCCAACGTTGCCGCTGTGTTGTAGATGGGTATGATGATTGAGACTATGGGTGTCATGATTGCAGGATTTGATCTATGTATTGTTCCAATTGGTGCGCCATGCGTGCCTCGGAGAAGTTGGCTTCAACCCAATAACGGCATTGCATGCCCAGCCCGCGGCGTTCATCGTCACTGCGCTGCATCATGCGCCTTAAGGCATCTCGCATGGCAGTGACATCGCTTGGCCTAACTGTCTCGACGCAATCGGCATGACCCACATAGTCCATCGTGCCTGTGGTGAGCGTGCAGATGACAGGCCGAGCCATAGCCATCGACTGCAGCAGTGTCATCTGGCCATAAGAGTAAGGAAGTTCGGGCAATGGCACCACCACAGCCTCACTCTGGGCAATGTGTTCCATCAGCACGTTCAGTGGCATTGCATCATAGAACTGGATGTCATTGCAACCATATCGTGACTGCAGTGACCGATCGCCTATCACTTGCAGAGTCCACCCCTCACCGCGCGGGAATGCCTGACATAGTGTCTCATAGTCGCGCTTGCGATGACCGAATGCCACCATCGTGCGACTGTCCGAGTGAGGTTGTGGAGCGAAGTAGTCGATATCTACACCGAAAGGGATAAAACGCGCCTTCTCGGCTAGTTTGGGATAATACTGACGATAGAAATCCAGTTGGTGAGAGTTGTGCGTGACGATGTGTGGTGCTTGTCGCAAGGCATAGCGTATGAGCGGAGTCTCGGTGCGATTGATGCGACCGCCATTCAAGCACCCCACGTCAATCATCAGGTGTGGGCAACGATGTCGTGTCCAACTGCTCAATAGTTCAAACACCAGACCACTCTGTGCTCCATGCGAGATGACCAAATCATAGTTAGCACATTGCCGAACAGCCTGCCACGGCTGCCGGACGTAGAACTTAGCCTTCTGTTCAAGCGAGCGAAACCAACTGTCAGGACCGCGATCAAGCACAGTGACATCGGGCACCTTATCAAAGTGTCGGAAGAACCAATAAGGCTTCCCCTCGACCACCTTGTCGGGTGCCTGAACGCACGAATCATCGTCCTTGAGCATGCGCACGTTCCAGTTGGGTATAAACAGAATCGACATAATATAATGAGAGATGCAAAAATCGTGCCAACCTCTTTGCTGTGAGATGCCACTGTCGCCATACAATAAACGACCGACAATTCCGTTAATTATAATGAGCCTATAGATGAATTATGCGCATTTTACTAGTAAATAAGTTCTACTATCGCCGTGGTGGCGACTGTGTCGTGGTGCAGCGCACTGAGAACATGCTGCGTGAGCATGGACACGATGTGGCCATATTTGCCATGTCCTATCCGCTGAATGACGACAGCCCTTGGAGCCGTTACTTTGCTTCGGAGGTCGACTTCGATCGCGACCGCATCCAAGGTTTCAAACGAATGATGGGCCGTGGCGACATTATCGAGAGTTTCAGACACATACTCAACGACTTCAAGCCCGAGGTTGTGCACCTGCACAACATACACAGCTACATCTCGCCCGTGGTGGCTCGTCTTGCTCACGAGCAGGGCTGCCGCGTGGTGTGGACCATGCACGACTACAAACTCATCTGCCCGGGTTATACCTGCACGCGCGATGACGCAGCATGCCATGCGTGCTTTCAGCGCAAGTGGAATGTCATCTTGCACAAGTGCATGAAGGGATCGCAGGTGGCCAGTGTTGCTGCATGGATCGAGGCTCGCAAGTGGAACCACGACCGTTTGCAGCAGTGGACCGATCTCTTTGTCTGCCCTAGCCACTATATGGCCAAGTGTATGCATGATGCCGGCTTTGCCGATGACAAGGTGACCGTGCTGACCAACTGTGCCGACCATCTGCCCAGCGAAGTCATCACCGAGCGTGATGACTATTACTGCTACGCCGGCCGCTTGAGTTCAGAGAAGGGTGTCGATAACCTACTTGAGGTGGCGGCAACTTTACCGATGCATCTGAAGGTGGCTGGTACAGGACCACTTGAGCAATCGATGCGAGAACGCTATGGCCGCTGCGAGAACATTGAGTTTCTGGGCCAGTTAGATGGTGATGGGGTCAATCACTTGTTGTCCCATGCCCGATTCTCGGTGATGCCGTCGGAGTGGCCTGAGAACAATCCGCTCAGTGTCATCGAGTCGCTGTGCCTAGGCACACCCGTCGTGGGCACACACATGGGAGGCATACCCGAACTGATAGACTACTCCAACGGCATCGTCGCCAGGCCTCAAGCCCTGGGCACCGCACTGGAGCAGGCCAACATGCGAACCTGGAATTACCAAGAAATATCACACGATGCAGTCGAACTTTTTGATCCCGAACTGCACTACAACCGTCTGATGAAGATTTACGGAGCATGAGAACAACCGTTCAGGCTAGCGTTATCACCACATTCAGGTGCAATGCGCGATGCAACATGTGCAACATCTGGCAGTCTCCCACCCATCCCGGTGAGGAGATTGATGCTGAACACCTCAAACGCCTGCCCGATGGCCTGCGCATCAACATCACAGGCGGCGAGGCCATGTTGCGCCAAGACATTGACAAGATATTTGAGATTCTCTATCCCAAGTCAACCCTGCTCGAACTGAGCACCAACGGCTACTATACCGACAAGATAGTGGCTCTTGCCCGCAAGTACCCTAAAATCCTGATTCGTGTCAGCGTCGAGGGGCTGCCACACATCAACGACTCGAAGCGCGGGCTCAAGGATGGGTTTGACCACGCCTTGCGCACCATGCTCGAACTCAAGAAGACCCCTTGCCGCAACATCGGCTTCTCGGTGGTCATCTCGCCCGACAACTATACCGACCTGGTCTCGCTCTACGAATTGTGTGTGGCACTGGACGTCGAATTGGGCACCAGTGCAGTGCACAACTCGTGGTACTTTCACAAGCATGACAACCAGGTAGTGAGCGAGGATGCGCTGCGCGAGCACGACCGCTTTGTCAAGGCGTTGCTCACCAGCAAGCGCCGCCGACTCAAAGCGCGCCTCAAGGACTATGGCCGGGCCTACTTCAACCGCTCGATTCATCGGCGACTGCGCGGCGACGAGGCGGGCTATCGGCCAGCCTGTGGAGCCGGTAGCGATTTCTTCTTTATCGACCCCTGGGGTAATGTGTCGCCCTGCAACGGCAGCGAGCAGGAGTGGGTCATGGGCAACATCAAGGAGCAAACCATCGAGCAAATCATGGCCAGCGATGCTGCACATCAGGCCATGGAGCATGTACGCCAGTGTGACCGCAACTGCGCCTTTATTGTCACCGAGCGACACGACATGGTGCGACGACCCTGGGTGCCTATCTGGTGGATTGTCAAGAACAAGTGGCGCATCTGGCGCGGTAAAGAAATCGTTTGGGACTGATGGATGGAGCGAAAACTGTTGCAGTGCTGGGCACTCGCGGATTTCCAGGTGTGCAGGGCGGTGTCGAGTCGCATTGCCAGCACCTCTATCCGCTGATGACGCAATATCGGTTTCGCGTCTATCGTCGCAAGCCTTTTCTCACCGAGCATTCAACCGGCGCATACGATAATATTGACTTCATCGATTGGCGCACCACGCGCATTCAGGGAGTGGAAGCGGCATGGCACACACTCAGAGCGACACTGCACTGCATGATTCATCGGCCCGACATGGTGCATGTCCACAACATGGGACCAGCCATGTTAGCTCTGCCCCTGCGAACACTCGGCATTCCCATCGTCATGACCTATCACAGCGTCAACTACGAGCACAAGAAATGGGGCAAGTTAGCACGCTGGTTGTTGCGTCTGAGCGAGCGTCTCTCGCTACGCTATTGCGACCGCATCATCTTTGTCAACCGCTTGCGCATGAGTCTGTTTGTTGATGAATTTCCCGGCAAATGCGTCTATCTGCCCAATGGCGTTGACCCCGTCGAGCCCACGACCGCGACCGACTATCTGGACAAACATGGCATCCATCCTCGCCACTATGTGCTGGCCGTGGGGCGCATTACACCCGAGAAGGGGCTGGAACACCTGGTCACGGCTGCCACCCGGTCGAGTCGCATTGAGCAAGTGGTCATTGCCGGCGAGTGTGACAACGATGACCACTATCTGCAGCAGCTCAAGGCACTAGATATCAAGCACAAACTCGTTTTCACAGGCTATGCCAGTGGCGATGACCTCAATCAACTCTATAGTCATGCACGCCTGCTGGCCTTGCCGTCGTTGAGCGAAGGCTTTCCCATGGTGTTGCTCGAGGCCATGGCCCATCGGCTGCCCATCGTGGCCAGCGACATCGACGCCACGCGCCAGGTGCCGCTGCCCGATGAGTGCTACTGCACGCCTGGCGATGCCCACGACTTGCAGCGCGCCATCGACCGCCAGCTAGCATGTGACTTTGCACCGGTCGAATACGACCTCACAGCCTTTGATTGGCCCACCATTGCACAGCGCACTCAGCAGGTCTTTGACAGTCTGCTCAGCAATGGGCAGTGAGCACGGTGGTGCGGCCGTGTAGGGTGACATTGTGGAAGTAAGCGGGCACCAGGATGGTCTGACCGCGTGTGAGTCGGACTTTCGGCTGATTTTCGATGCCGATCTCTGCGGTGCCATCGATGCAGAGTATGATGAGGAAAGAGTCTGACGTCTGAACTGTTAGCGTGTGTTTTATATCATATCTATCAACGGTGAAAAAGTCGCATGTGACAAGAGTCGAGTTTTCGATGCAAGGTCTTGCTGTCTCAGTATCCGTGAAGGTCAGGGCTTGGCGGGCCAGAGCTGTGTGCAGTTGGCGTTGATGACCATCCTGGTCGACACGGTTGTAGTCGAAGACGCGATAGGTGATGTCGCTCGTCTGCTGTATCTCGGCGATGAGATTTCCGGCACCAATGGCATGAATGCGGCCAGCGGGCAAGAAGAACACCTGACCGCGATGCGAGGAGTAGTGCCTGACGACATCCATGATGGTGCCATCGGCCACGCGACGGTCATATTCGTCGGGCGTGATGTCGCGACTGAAACCCGCCATGATTTGCGCTCCCGGCTCATGGTCGATGACATACCACATCTCGGTCTTGCCGCTACAGCCATGCACACGCTGCGCCATCTCATCATCGGGATGCACCTGCACCGAGAGGTCGCGTTGCGCGTCAATCAACTTGACCAACAGCGGGAACTTGTTGCCATGCTTGCGGTACACTCGTTCACCCACCAATTCAGCCCCATGGCGCTCGATGAGTTGGGTCAACGTCAGCCCATCGTCAGGACCGCCGTCAACCACCGACTCATGGCCCTCGACACCCGACAGTTCCCAACTCTCGCCCACCTGGTGAAGTTCCGAGTCTATGCCCTTGAAGGCAACAATCTTCTCGCCACCCCAAATCACGGTCTTGAGCAGCGGCTTAAACTTGTATGGTCTTAAATTCATGATGCAAAAGTACTATTTTTTAGCGACAAAAGTATCACCTTCGTGCCACAATTGATAACACAATCCTGTCAAATAGTGCATCAATGGCTCGAAAGCAGCAAAATCGACCTTTTTCTGACACAAAATTATCAATTTGAGCGATAATTCTCAACCCTCAATCTTCAATTCTCAATTTAATATACTATCTTTGCAGTCTTAAACTGATGTGAAATGGAATTCAGAACCACCATACGCATGGGCGACAACCAGGGTTGGCTGCATCACAGCGACGCCCTGGTGATGATGGGGTCGTGCTTCAGCGACAACATCGGCGCCAAACTGCGCAACGCCATGATGCTGGTCGACATCAACCCGTTCGGCACCATCTACAACCCACTGAGCATTGCAGCCAGTGTCGACCGCTTGATTGACAATCAGCCAGTTGCGGGTATCGACCTGTTCATGCAGAACGGCGTGTGGAATCACTATGCCTTCCATTCACGCTACTCGATGGCCGACAAGGAGGCAACCTTGCAACGCATGAACCAACGCATCGCCCGCGGGCACGACCACCTCAAGACAAGCCAAGTGCTCGTCGTGACGCTGGGCACGGCCATGGTCTACAGGCTGCGCTCGACGGGGCAGGTGGTGAGCAACTGCCACAAGGTGCCGCCCACACAGTTTGAGCGTGATCTGGCGGGAGTGAACGACATCACTCAAGCCCTCACCGACATGTGCCGCCGTTTGCGTCAGTTCAACCCCACGTTGCGCATCATCTTCACCGTGAGTCCCATCCGTCACATCGCCGACGGACTTGAGATGAACTCGCTGAGCAAGGCCTCGCTGCGCGTTGCCATCGAGCAAGTCATGGCCCACTTGCACGACCCGCTGGTGTGCTACTTTCCGGCCTATGAGATTGTGATGGACGACCTGCGCGACTACCGCTTCTATGCCACCGACATGGTGCATCCCAGCGAGGTTGCCATCGAGTATATCTGGCAAATGTTCCAGGCCACCTACTTCGACGACCGGTCGGCACAAGCGATTGCACGGTGTGAGCGTGTGAGCAAGCGTCTGGCACACCGCCCGATGAGCAGCAACCGCGAGGTGGTGGAACGATTCAACGCCGACACGCGCACCGTGGTGCGCAATCTGGTCAAGGAATACCCCTACCTGGAACGCTTGAACCTCTTGTAACTCGTAAGTTGTAGCTAAATATGAAATACAGCATCGAAGAAATAACCGAAATGATGGGTGTGCGTGGCGCACAACTACATGCTCCCGAAGCCGATGTGAGCCAATTGCTCACCGACTCGCGCTCGCTGGTATTGCCCGCCGAGACCCTGTTCTTCGCCCTGCCCACCTCACAAGATCAGGGCGGACAGCGATATGTCAACCCACTATATGACCGCGGTGTGCGCAGTTTTGTTGTCGAGACCATGGACGGCATCGACACCCGCGTGCGCCAGCATGCCAACATCCTGCTCGTGGACAATGTGCTTGATGCCCTTCAAGACCTCGCCACCGAGCACCGCATGCAGTTTGACATCCCCATCATCGGCATCACGGGCACACGTGGCAAGACCACCGTCAAGGAGTGGCTCTACCAGTTGCTGCTCGACGACTATCACATTGTGCGCTCGCCGCGCAGTTTCAACTCGCAGATTGGCGTGCCACTGTCGTTGTGGGACATCGACGAAGACACCACCCTGGCCATCATCGAGGCCGGCATCTCCCGTCCCGGCGAGATGGCCCGCTTGCACAGCATGATCAGGCCAACCATGGGTGTGGTCACCAACATTGCACCCGAGCCCGAGGATGACTTTGGCAACGACATGGACAGCAAGGCTGCCGAGAAGGCCAAGATTCTGTACAACTGCCAGAGCATCGTCTACCGTGCCGACGACCAGGGTGTGCGACGCGCTATCAAGCCCCTGCTTGACGAGAGCGACGAGGCACCCATCGACATCATCGCATGGTCGAAGACCGACCCCACAAAGGAGTTGTATGTCCAGGTGGTGTCGATCGAGAACCGTTGCACGACCATCGACTATACCTACCAGGGCATGCACCACTTGCTCACCCTGCCCATGACCGATGCCATGGACGTGAACAACGCCATCACCTGCCTGGCAGTGTTGCTCAACCTGAATGTTGAGCCTGATGTCATCGCCGAGCGCATGATGCGCCTCACCCCGCTGGGAACGCGCATCAATGTCATTGAGGGCGTGAACGAGTGCACCATCATCACCGACGAGTATCCCAACGACTTCGTCACCCTGACGCCAGCCATCAACTTCATGATGCGCCGTGCAGGCAACCGCCGCACAGCGGTCATCTTGAGCGACCTCAATCCCGAGAATGTCGAGCCCGAGGTGCTCTACAGTCGCGTGCGCAGCCTGCTGCGCGCCAAGCAGATAGACCGCTTCTACGGCATCGGGCCCGAAATGTGCCGTTACCAAGAACTGTTCGACACCTTGCCCGAGAAGCGCTTCTTTGCCTCGACCACCCAGTTCCTGGCCGAGATGGCACAGGGCGACTTTGATGACGAGACCGTGCTGGTCAAGGGTGGAGCGGAGTTTGAGTTCGGGCAAATATTGGATATGCTTGAGGCCAAGCAACACCAGACCGTCGAGGAAATTGACCTCAACGCGCTGGCGCACAACTTCAAGTTCTTCAAGTCGCAGGTCAAACCCACCACACGCACCATTGCCATGGTCAAGGCCAGCGGCTATGGCACGGGGTCCTATGAGGTGGCCAAGACGCTGCAGGATCGAGGTGCCGACTATCTGGCAGTGGCCGTGCAAGACGAGGGCGTGCAACTGCGCAAGGCAGGCATCACCATGCCCATCATCGTGCTCAACCCCATGGTCATCAACTACAAGTCGCTCTTCACCCTGCGTCTCGAGCCAGAGGTCTACAGCCTGGACATGTGCCGCCAGCTCATCAAGGAGGGTGCCCGCTATCAGACCGGCTCGCCGCTGCCCATACACATCAAGGTGGACACAGGCATGCATCGGTTGGGGTTCACACTCGACCAACTGCCCGAACTCATCGAGGTGTTGCAAGACCAGGATGTGGTGCAGCCGGCATCGGTGTTCTCGCACCTGAGCGTTGCCGATGTTCCCAGCGAGGACGAGTATACACAACTGCAATTTGACACATTCGACAAGTGTGCAGCACTGCTGCGGCGACATTATCCAGGTCTGCCCCGTCACATCCTTAACACGGCAGGCATCGTGCGATTCCCTGAGCACCAGATGGAGATGGTGCGCATCGGCATCGGCCTGTACGGCATGCGCACCCTTGACGACCACAGCGAGGACGCACTGCAACCTGTGGCCACACTGCAGTCGGTCATCATCAGCATCAAGGAGTGGCCCGCCGGCACCACCATCGGCTATGGCCGCAAGGGAGTGCTGACGCGCGACTCGCGCATCGCCACGGTACCCATTGGCTATGCCGACGGGCTAGACCGCCACTACGGCAACGGTGCCATCTCGATGTGGGCTGGCGGCAAGCGTTGCCCCACGGTGGGCAATGTGTGCATGGATGCCGTGATGATTGATGTCACCGACGCTGATGTCAAGGTGGGCGACCATGTCGAGGTCTTCGGGCGGCACATCTCGGTCGACGAGTTGGCCCGCGTGCGTGGCACCATCAGTTATGAGGTGCTCACGAGCGTGTCGCGTCGTGTCAAGCGAGTCTATTATCGGGAATAATATCTAGACAATCTAGAAATTCTAGAACATCTAGAGCATCTAGAATAAAAAACAACAATGACAACAAAGCATCACATCACGCTCTCGCTCATGTGCCTGATGGCACTGGCGGCTGGGGCTCAAGAGTGGGTCAGCGGCGGGCTGCGCTATCGCGTCATCGGCGATGACGAGGCGGCTGTGGCACCCTGGGTCGAGGCTGGCCATAGCCGGTATGCCGACGTGGTCATCGTGCCCGAGACGGTCTACTACGACGGGCTGAACTACCGCATCACCACCATTGCCGACAGTGCGTTCTATAACTCGAGCATCACCGAACTGCAGTTGCCCAACTCCATCACCCACATCGGGCGGTGGGCCATGGCCGACGCCTTCGACCTGCACAGTGTCACGCTACCACTCTACCTTGACCAGGTGAGCGAGGGCATGATGGCCGGCACCGACATCACGAGCATCTTTATCCCCGAGGGTGTGACGCGCATCGATGACTCGGCATTTGAGGATTGCAATCGGCTGCACACGCTCTTCCTGCCCTCGACGTTGCTCGAGATGGGCGACTATGCCTTCGATGGCTGTCACAGCCTGTTTGAGGTCTACAGCACCTCGACGTGCCCGCCTGTGTGGATGGGCGACGATGCGATGCCCGCCGTCAATGGCGTGGATCTGGTTCTGCCCGATGATCGCGCTGTGGCTCGGTGGCGTGCCGACAGCCTGTGGGGCGACCACACACGATACTCCGTGTGGCTCAGCGACCAGGTGGCTCCCACATTTGACCTCAACCACGAGCAGTGGAGCGACCACTGGACCAGTGTCGAGTTGGGTCGCGAATTGGCCTATCGTGTCTATGGCGAGGATGGCTATCTGATGGCAATGACCACTGCCGACCACTACTATCTGCCCGTGAGCGACCACCCGGCCGAGTATGTCATTGTGCCCACCGACGGCATCACCGACTGCGATGATGTCACGCCTGTCACGGTCAACGCTCCCATGGCACCTGCCGACGAGATGCTAGCCGAGAAGACACATCCGCTCATCCATGTCGTCAACGGGACATTGCACATCGAGGGTGACAACCACGGCACATGGACCACTATCTATGACATGTATGGCCGACTCTACTACGAGCGCAAGAGCAACGACGGACAGATTGTCACGCTCGACCGCAACCGCGTCTACATCGTCGTTGTGGGCGACTATGTCAAGAAAGTTGTGCTATAGACCCTCTAGACTTTCCAGATAATCTAGAGATTCTAGAACACCTAGAGAAAAACAGAATCATGAACGACGACGAACGATACATGCGAATGGCGCTGGACGAGGCGCACCGGGCGATGGAACGCGACGAGGTGCCCATCGGGGCAATCGTGGTGTGCAAGGGGCGTGTCGTGGGCCGCGGTCACAACCTGACCGAGACGCTGACCGACGTGACGGCACATGCCGAGATGCAGGCCATCACCGCCGCCAGCGAGACCCTGGGCGGCAAGTATCTGACCGAGTGCACCCTCTATGTCACGGTCGAGCCGTGCCTGATGTGCGCCGGAGCATTGGGCTGGAGCCAGATATCACGCGTGGTCTATGGCACCACCGACGACAAGCGGGGCTATCACACCTACTGCCCCACCCCATTTCACCGTCGCACCGAGGTCGTGGGCGGAGTCCTGGCCGACGAGTGCGCCGAACTGATGAAAGAATTCTTTAAAAACAAACGATAGATGAAACTGAACAACATGAAACTGATGATGCTGTTTGTCGCGATGGCACTGACTGCGGCCTGCAACGCGACACCGTCGGCCACATCCGACCCCGCGCTGTCGCCCGGTCAGGCCCCGCAAACCATCGAGCAAATCGAAGAGCAGCCGCAGACCGAGGTGGTTGCCGTCAAGAGCCAGAAGATGGGGCGTGATATCAACGCCACAGTGGTCGTGCCGGCACAATACTTCGACCCCGACTTGCAGGAAGAGCAGTTCCCTGTGGTGTACCTGCTGCATGGTGCCGACGGCAGTTATCGCGACTGGCCCACCAAGGCCGACCTCGACGACCTCTCGAGCGAGTATGGCGTGATCATCGTCTGCCCCGATGGGCAAGACAGTTGGTACTTCGACTCGCCCATCGACCCCAAGATGCAGTTTGAGACCTTCATCACACAGGAGTTGGTGGCATTTATCGACAGTCACTACCGCACGCTGCCCGAGCGCAAGTTCCGTGCCATCACGGGCCTGAGCATGGGCGGTCATGGCGCGTTGTGGTGCGCCTGGCGGCACACCGATGTCTATGGCGCATGTGGTGCCATGAGTGGCGGGGTCGACATCAGCCAGTTTCCCGACCGCTGGAACATCCACAAGCGCCTCGGTGCCTATGCCGACAACAAGCAGCGGTGGATTGACCACTCGGTCATCACGCTGGTGCCCACGCTCAAGAACGGACAGCAGGCCATCATCATCGATGACGGGGCCGAGGACTTCTTCTACAAGGTCAACTGCCAGTTGCACGACGCGCTGCTCAAGCACAAGATTGGCCACGACTTCACCATCCGTCCCGGCAATCACTCATGGACCTACTGGATCAACTCGCTCGACTATCACATGCTCTTCTTCGCCAAGTACTTCTCGGTCGATCAAGAGTAGTTGAAAACGCCCAATGACTACGCTTAACTAATAACTCTTAATTTACATAACCGTGCCTCGAATACTCATCATTTATACCGGCGGAACCATCGGCATGATTGAGAATCCTGCCACCCACGCCCTGCAACCGTTCGACTTCTCGCACCTGATTGACAACGTGCCCAAGATCAAGAAACTCGACTATGAGATTGACAACATCCAGTTCAATCCACCCATCGACAGTAGCAACATGAACCCCAGCCACTGGCGCGACATGGCGCGTGCCATCGAGGAGAACTATGACGACTACGACGGCTTCGTCGTGCTCCACGGCACCGACACCATGGCCTACACAGCCTCGGCCTTGAGTTTCATGCTCGAGAACCTGCACAAGCCCGTCATCATCACCGGCTCGCAACTGCCCATTGGCGAGGTGCGCACCGACGGCGAGGAGAACCTCATCACAGCCCTGCAAGTGGCAGCCGCCACCGACAAGAACGGCGAGCCCATGGTGCAAGAGGTGGCCATCCTGTTCGACAACTCGCTGTGGCGCGGCAACCGGTCGACCAAGATGAGTGCCGACAACTTCAACGCCTTCCGCAGTTACAACTATCCGCCACTGGCGCGTGTGGGGCTGGGCATCGACTTCCGTCGCGAGGCGCTCTATCGCTCGCCGTCGCGCCGCCCGCTCAAGGTGCGATATGCGATGGATCCGGGTGTCATGTTCCTTGAACTCAACCCCGGCATGACCCCCCAGACGCTGCACCATCTGCTCGCCACACCGGGCATCAAGGGCATCGTTCTCAAGACCTACGGTGCCGGCAACAGTCCCAGCGACCCGTGGTTCACCGACGAGATTCGCCAGGCCTGCGAGCGCGGCATCGTCATCCTCAACGTCACGCAGTGTGTCAACGGCGGGGTGCGCGGCACACTCTATGAGACCGGCAACAGCCTCACAGCAGCCGGTGCAGTCAGTGGTCACGACATCACCAGCGAGGCCGCCATCACCAAGTTGATGTATCTCTTCGGTCTCGACCTCCAGCCCGAGACCGTCAAGCACTACCTCAACTGTGCCCTGTGCGGCGAGGTAACAATCTGAGAAGAATTTTGATGCTATTTCGTAAAATGTACCCCGATCACCGCCGATATGTTTTTGCCCATTCCTCAGCAAAGCTGGACTGGCGGCTCAATCCAGCCAATTGTCTACATCTCTACCGCAGGTGAAGCAGCAGGACTGACCTCAGATGACATTACGAAAGAATATGGCGAGAACATCACAGGTACCGGCACAGTCACCATCACCGGCATTCGCAAATATACCGGCAGGGTGACACGATCACCGGTGTTGAGGGCATCGATGCCAGCGATGTGGCTAGCGTGAAGTATGTGAACCTGAGCGGTATGACCAGCGACAAGCCCTTCAAGGGTGTGAACGTGGTGGTCGTCACCCGCACCGACGGTTCGACCCACACGACCAAGGCCGTCTTCTAATGTATAGTTGATAGTCTATAGTTAACAGTTGACCGCCTCACTGATAAACAGCCAGGCGGTCACTTTAATTCAACGGATGGGAGATTGAGCTTGTCAGAGCATGGGGAAGAGACCGTAGAGCATGGTGTCGATGCGGTCGGTGACCTGCGCAAAGTGCTCGGGATTGTCACCAAACTTGCAGTTGTCGCCGTCGATGACCAGCAAGGGTCCCTTGTAGTCGGCAATCCACTGCTCATAACGCTTCTCCAGGCCTTGCAGATAGTCGAGACGCATCGTCTGTTCATACTCGCGTCCCCGCTTCTGGATCTGTGCCACCAGGGTCGGGATGCTCGAGCGGATGTAGATCATCAGGTCGGGCAACTTGACCAGCGACATCATCAGGTCGAACAAGTCCTTGTAGTTGTCAAAGTCGCGGTCGCTCATCATGCCCTGGTCGTGCAAGTTGGGCGCAAAGATGCATGCATCCTCAAAGATGGTGCGATCCTGAATGATATACTCGTCGCTCTGCGAGATCTCAACCACCTCCTTGAAGCGGCGATTCAGGAAGTAGATCTGCAAGTTGAACGACCACCGCTTCATGTCGGCATAGAAGTCGGCCAGATAGGGGTTGTCGGCCACCGACTCATAGCGCGGTGTCCAACCATAACGCTGCGCGAGCATGCGTGTGAGTGTGGTCTTGCCACATCCGATGTTTCCTGCTACTGCGATGTGCATATTATTTAGGAGTTAAGTAGTTATGTAGTTAAGGAGTTAAGTAGTTAAGTAGACTAGAATTCTAGGAGTTTAGAAGTTTAGAAATCTAGGAGTTGAGGAGTGGGGGCGATAGCTTGGGCTGGCGATCACGTGCACGCCACGTCTCTACATTGTTCATTTTGCAGAGGGGGTTAAGGATCTGTGTCGGAGAAGAGGCCGTAGAGGAGGCGGTCGATGCGGTCGGTGACCTGCGCGAAGTCTTCGGGCCGGTTCTCAAAGTCCAAGTTATCTTTCTCGACAATCATCACACGTCCCTTGTACTGGCGGGTGATGAAGTCCTCGTAACGCTCGTTCAGGCTCTCAAGATACTCCAGTTTCATGGTCTGCTCATAGTCACGGCCACGCTTCTGGATATTGCCCACCAGATGCGCCACCGAGGCTCGCAAATAGATCATCAAGTCGGGTAACTTGACCACCGAGAGCATCTGCTCGAACAGTTCCATGTAAGTGTTGTAGTCGCGGTCGCTGAGGTTGCCCATGGCCTTGTTGTTGGCCATGAACACATAGACGCCCTCAAAGATGGAGCGATCTTGAATGACGGTCTCGCTCGACTGCGCGATGGACAGCAAATCTCTGAAGCGCTCCTTGAGAAAGAACACCTCCAGATTGAACGACCAGCGGTGGATGTCGCGATAGTAGTCCTCGAGATAGGGATTGTGCTCGACGGTCTCAAATCGCGGTATCCAGCCGTAGTGTCGGGCCAGCAACCGTGTCAGGGTCGACTTGCCGCTGCCAATGTTTCCTGCTATGGCGATGTGCATGCGATGTCAGTTTTTCGAGACTACAAAGGTAGTATTTTTAATTGAGAATTGAAAATTGAGAATTGAAAAATGAGTGCTCGGTCTTCAGTTTTCAGTTCTCGGTTATTTGCGACAACTGATAACGGAATGAAAATGGGGAATTGATGTTCCATTGTACAAAAACGCCTGGCCGTGTGGCCAGGCGTTCAATCGTGCATAGTGCTTGAATCAACGAACGACCTTGGTGGTCTTCTGCGTGCCATCATCGTAGGTGGTGATGACGATGTTCACGCCGTCAAACGGACGGTTGCTCTGCTGCCCGGCGGGGTTAACATAGCGCACAGCCTTGACATGACGGCTAACCTCGACATCATTGACCGACGTCACAGAAGGCTTGACGATGGCCAGCTCGTCGCGTGCCGGCGTGGTGCTCTGGTTGTCCTCGGTCGGAATTGAGTAGATGCCGACTTTGGCACCCGAACAGATGAGGTTGCCGGCGTAGTCGAAGTTAATCTGATAGAGGCCACCACTGCGCAGCGCCTCGGTAGGCTTGAACGAGTAGAGCGGTGTCAACGACGGAGTGTTGTCGGCAATCTCCAGGCCATAGAACTGGAGCGTTCCGCTGCCATCGCACACGACAAACGTACTCTCGTCATCACTCATGGCAAACCCGCCCATGGCCGAACCATTCATGTAGGTTGCCGCAAAGTCAACATCAGCACCCGAGTTGTAGGTGATGTTGCCCTGTGGGTCAACAAACAGCAGCGATGGCACACCACGGGTGTTGTTGCCCGTGCTTCGATACTGTGCCACCCAGCAACTGCCGTCGGGTCGTCCCCATACATTGCCGTTGCCGTTGGCTTCATAGGCTCCGACTGCATAGGTTGCATCGGGTGCCTGATTCCAGTAGGTAGCGAGCGTACCATCGTCATTGCCGATGTTGTAGACACTGACGTTGTTGCCACTGCCGTTGACCACGATGTCCTCGTTATAGACAAACATCTTGGTGTCGGCACCAGTGCCCACGATGTGCAGACCCGGAACCGATCCACCCACTGCCACGCCCTCGGCGTTGGTGAGCATACCGTTACCGTCGCGGCTCAGCAGCGAGCCGTCCTCGTTGGCAAAGAATGGCTTGAAGCCGGCCTCTTGATTGGCTGGATCAAAAACATAGACACCCGATGTCGGGTCGCCCCAGTCGGGCATATAAACCTTGCCCTCCGGGTCGATGGCCAAACGATAGTTGCTGCGGAACGTATTGCCGTCGCTGCGGGTGTTGATGACTGCATCATTGACACGGGTGTAGTCGGGATTGTAGATCCACAAGCCATTCTCGGCACTGGAAGTACCAGGACGGTGCCCGACATAGATGCGCCCGAAGTAGAGGCTCTCGGGGTTCTTGTCGACGGTATTGAACGTGTAGGTGTAGTTGAAGTCGTTGGGATCATTGATCAGCCCGAACGTGGGGATGGTATTGCCCTGCAAGTTGACAGCCCAGTCAATGGTCTGCCCCTCCTCGCCCGGAATCTGGTCTTTGTTCAGCGTGACGGTGTTCTCGCCCTCGGTGATGTCGGTCAGCGGATACTCGCCCAGCACTTGTCCAGTCTCACGGTCGGTGAAGATGAGCGTACCACTCACGGCATCATCGTTGGCACTGAAGGTGAACGTGTACTCCTCGTCCTGCTCGGTCTTGTTCAGGTCGTAGGCATAGATACCCTTGACCACCGGCTGGTCGACACCCTTGGTGGTGAAGATGTTGAGTGCGTCGGCACCCACGAGTGCAGCCTGGATGTCCTCGCCATCGACCACAGCAGTGGCAATATTCTGGGTGAGTCCATTCAGAATCGGGTCGTGATGTGTGGCCTTGCTTGGTGCTCCTGTCACGACATCAATGTCGGTGTTGACAGTCTTGATGAGCTTGGCCTGGTCAATGCCATCGGTGATGTCCAGAATCTTGATGCCCTTGACCACACCGTCGACAGCATAAGGCGTGACTAGCAAGTTGTGACCGGCATACTTGAAGCACTGGAATCCGACACCCGTAACGCCAAACTCGTCGCTCAACAACTTGATGTCGGAGGGGCGTCCGGCACTAGACACCGGTGTGACAAACTCGCTGATGACGCCCTTGCCACCCAGGATGGTCTTGTCATCGCCATTGGGCGAGACCATCAGGCGCAATTCCTCGCCGTAGGCATCCTGCTTGCCGACAAATCCATCGGAATAGAGGTTGTCGTAGAACACCGACGACTGCTCGCCATCGACCATGCTGATGTGCACCAGACGGATGTTGCAGGTCGAGCCAGTGGTCATGGCAGTGACAATGACCTCGCACTCACCCGTCGATGGGCCGTTGACCAGAATAGAGTGACCCACATTGGCATTGTAGTAGTTGCCCGAGTTGGCCGTCGATGCAAACAGTGCCGGGGCTCCATCGATGTCGTTCCAGATATAGACGCGTGCCGTGCCGCGGGCATAACCGTCGGCAACATAGTCGGTACTGAACTGATTCTCGGTGAGCGACACACCCACAAGCTTGTTGTCGGCGGTGCGGTTGATGGCATTCAGCGCACTGAAGAAGCCCGGAGTGTCCTCGGTGTAGATGCCCTCGGTGCTGAGTTCCTTGATCATCTCCTTGGTGCTGGTCTTGACGAGATAGAGGTGCGGTGTCTTGCCATCGTTGGTGAGCACCACGGTCGAGTCGCCCAGTTGCACAGCATCCTTGATGGTACCGACCAGGTCGAGTGCCTGTGCCGTCTTGTCGAAGACAAACTCATCGGCTAACTTCAGGTAGCCAGGCTGGTCGGGCTCGGGATAGTTCTCGTAGACCTCAGTGGGTGGCTCGTATGCCTCATTTTCAAGGTAAATCTTGGCATAGGCGGTCTGGTCGGCTGTGACAGTGACAGCAACCAACTCGTCCATGATCTTGTAGCCATCGAGTGTGGCACCAATCATATACTCACCTGGCTCCAAGTCTTCAAACACAAAGATTCCATTGTACTCGTTGTCGACTGTGTAACTAGCCACAATCTCATTGCCACGGTAGAGTTTGACCTCTGCTCCATTAAGCGGCAACAGGGCATCGTCGGTGCCAGCCATGGGCTTGTAGTAGGTGTGCGAGAACTTCTCGTGCAAGTCACGCACATGTCCCATGATGTCGCCCGTGTTGAGCCCAGGAACGTCAAAGTAACGTGCAATGCCTCGTGCCTCGCGACGCCCTTCCTGCCGATCGTAGTCGAAGTTGAGGGCACGGTGGCGAGCAGGCTGGTAGGTGTGGAAGAATGCCTCGAAGAGGAATCCCGGCACGCCATGCTTGAGCACGCCCAGATAGCCACTGTAGCGGTTGCCGTTGCTGCGCGTGGCGGTCGAGTAACTGCCGTAGAAGTTAATGTCGCCGCGGATGTTCTTGTTGGTGCGCGAGTAGGCACTCTGGGGGTCCAACTCGTTCATGTAGTGAGTGTCCCACACGGCATCGGCCATGGCATAACTGCCGGGTACGGCCTCGCCGTTATAACCCGCATCGCCGGTCTGCCCCTGGTCATAACCGCGGTAGAGTGCCAGCGGGTAGTTGACCATGTCGCCGTCGACATTGGCATTGGAGTGGTCGCTGAGGAACATGTCGAAGTTACCGGCCTCGACCTCCTCGCAGATTTCGGCCAATGGACGGTTATATACCTCGGCATCCTCGGCTCCAGCCACATAGGGCCACGGGCCGTTGGCCAGACGCGAAAAGACTATATTCTCGCTCTTGAAGCCCACTTGCTTGAGATACTTAGCGATACCGAACGCGCGCTGCAATGTGCCGCGTCCTTCATAGAAACCTAGTGAGTCGGGATCGCTCAACGAACTGGTGTTGGGGTGATTGACAGTGCTCAATGGCCGGTCATTGGGGCCAAAGGATCCATGGCCGGGATTGAGATAGATGCGCAACTCAGGTGTATAGGTCAAATTGCAGGATA
>DGWI01000047.1 GCA_002396085.1 Porphyromonadaceae bacterium UBA4262 | reverse complement strand
CTCGGCAATGGTGGTCTTGAAACTGCGTGTATCATTCAAGCAGTTGCCCATCACGCTGCTCATCATCACATTGCCTATCTCCTTGAACACCTTGTTCTTGTTGGCATCAATCACGTCGTTGCGGCGGGCATTCTTGATCATCACCTTCGAACCATTGTAGACAAAGGTGTAGGTGTAAGGCGAGGTATACTCCCATCGCAGATGGTTGCTCTGCTGGTAGTACATCCGTCCGCGTGACACCACGTTGTCGTTGAGCATCTTCAGATGCTTGGTCTGAACAAAGTCGCACTGCATTGTGCGTATCGCCGATGCCGCCTGACTGATTTTCTGCTTGACCTGTGCCTCGTTGACCGCTGCAGTGGCAACCAGTCCACACAGCACAAGCACAATAAGTGACACTATTTTTTTCTTTATCATATTCAACTTAACTTATTTGTCATTCACCTGCAGTGAGTTCTTGATAGCGTTTGAAGAGTTCGGCCACACATTGTGGCTCAGTCATGGTGCGCCACGGCATGCCGTATGCCTCCATGACAGCACGGTCATTGGCCTGGTGAGCCTTGCGCAGTTCGGGTGGCATCGTGACTTCGTCGTACAAGTCAGCTAGCGATGAGTCGGGATATAAAGCCCGTGCATCGAGTATGGCTTGTGCCGTCTGCTCAATCTTCGCTTTTTGTCCCTCGGTCGCCTCTGGCCACGGGAAGTTGTTATATACATTATTGATTGTATAACTGTAGTCGCTTTTTAATCGTGCACATATCACACGCATCCAGGCCATATGCACATTACTTTCTAATATACCAAAATGATAAAGTGAACCACCTTCCATCAAGCGCACCTTATCACTACAAAGCACTCTTGCATCCATGTATCCCATTGGGATATAGCGACGATTTTGAGATGAGACTTGCGGGATAACAATAAAATTTCCTTTTGGCATGTTCTCAACATGGAATCGAGTGGGACGTTCTGCCAATCTAACAGTTCCTGGACTTTTACTCGTTTTTCGGAATTCTTGTACGGCTCTCACGCGTTGCAAACAGTGCGGCATTGCCTGCAATTGAGATGGAGAACAGTCACCTAACCACAAACAATAACGAGGCCTTTGATTGATAAACTCTTGAGCACCATACCACGGATGAAAATATTGAGCAGATTGTGGCTCCTTGCGGATAAAATCCTCCATCTCGTCCTTTTCAAACAAATAGTTACCACCATCTATGGGCTTATTGCCAATGCCAATAGTTGGCACATCACAAAGAGGGGTTATTCTGCTCCCGACGAAGACATCTGGCGCATCGATCAAATAGGCATTAATATTGCTAGCAATAAACTTTTGCTCATTATCAAAGATATAATTCGTCTTGTCGGTGTTGAAACTAAAACCTACGACAACACAGTGTACATGTGCTTTAAGCGAAGACTCACTGTCCCATCTGAAAGTGCGATGGGCAAAATTGATGTGAATTCCTTGGTTGAATAGGTAACGCCATAAATTTGCGACTTGTTCACCTTGGCAAATGCTATTGGTACTAACAAATGCAGCACAGGTTTGACTGGAATGTTGCATCAAATCCACTGCTTTCTTGAACCAACAGCAAACGTAGTCGAGATTGCCTGCACTGGGCCATTTATGTCCAAAAACACTAATCACATCTGCCTTCTGCTCCTTAGACATCATTCTGGCCCCAACAAATGGTGGGTTGCCGATGATGTAATCGTAGTGTACCTGAACGGGGGCATGGGCTGGCTGGGGACCTGGAAGAACTTCAGACGTCGTCAAGTTGATCTTCCCATAGTTTAAGACCGGCTCACCAACCATGCTGTCAACACTATGCTCCAATGTCAAATATGTCTTATCGGCGTGGATTGTAATGATGTCATCAGGAACATCGATGATATCCCATTCCATGCGCAGGGCATTACCCTCACGGATGTTGGCGTATGTTTTCAGCGGCAAGAAGTCAATGTCCCGATGGATAATATGCTCAGTTTCAGCCAACATCTGGGCTTCGCTAATCCACAGGGCAGTAGTGGCCACCGTGACTGCAAAATCATTGATTTCAATGCCGTGAAACTGATTGATACTGACCTTGATGGGCGTGATATCCTCAAATCCGATGACCGCTCGCCCGCCAGTGAGTTCGCGCACCACCTCATTTTCCAGTCGGCGAAGCGACAGATAGGTCTCAGTCAAGAAATTGCCACTGCCACAGGCTGGGTCGAGAAATGTCAACGATGCCAGTTTGTCCTGGAATTTCAGCAGTTTCTGGTGGCGCGATTTGACCGACTTCTCATCAAGGATGGCAGCAAACTCGGCTCGCAAATCGTCAAGAAACAGCGGATCGATGACCTTGTGGATGTTCTCAATGCTGGTGTAGTGCATTCCACCCGAACGCCGTGTCACAGGGTTGAGCGTGCTCTCGAACACAGCCCCGAAAATAGTAGGCGAAATTTCGCTCCAATCAAAGTCAAGGCTGGCGTTCTGCAGCAACAACTGCGCCAGTTCGGGGGTGAATTGCGGGATGTCGATGGCCTCGGCAAACAAACCGCCATTGGTGTAAGGAAATGCCTGCAACTCTTCGCGCATATAGCGACTGCGCTTATCCGTGGGAGTGTTCAACACCTCAAACAGTTGCAACAGAGCGGTGCGCATCATGTCGGCATCATGACGCACCAAGTAATCGTGGAACTGATCGTGCCCAAAAATGCCTGCATCTTCGGCATAGAGACAAAACACCAGTCGCACACACAAGATGTTGAGCATGCGCAACGTCTCGGCATCACTGTCGCCATACTGCCCAAGCAGCGCATCATAGATTTCACCGATTATCTCACCCGCCTGCATCGACACCTCCAACTCGCGAGCAAGGTGCTCACTGCGCGTGTCGACCAGAAAGCGCAACCGATACCACTCCTTGCCGAGGTCGGCCAATTGAATGTGCTCGGGTTCCCCATTGGGACGCTCCATATCATAGACCAGAAACTCGGCAAAGTTGCACACGACCACCCAACGGGGGTGCCGACTCAGCGGCAACCCGGCAACATAGCGCTTGGCTTGTTGGAACGGTGTCAGCATCGAGCCATCGCTCTGGCGGATGGGCTTGCGCAAGTCCTTGCCCAGCGATTTCTGCTCAATCATCACCCGCGTCGTGGGTATATAGCCATCGATAAACGAGGTGTTGTCAAGCATCACTTGGTCTTCAAACTCAATGACCGACGTGGGGTGCTCAACCCCAAAGACATCGCCCAAAAGTTCCAGCCAGAACTTCTGGCTCTCGCCTTTCTCGTAGCCTCGTTCGGCCCATCGTTGAGCGAACTGTGAGGCTGCAGCAGCCTGTTGCTTTTCGTTTTTCATAACCTTTACTATTTGACTATCAGGCCGCAGCCCAGGACGATAAACATGACCCCCACCCACCGCATGAGCGAGACTTGCTCGTGAAAGAACAGGATGGCGGCAAACATGCCGAAGACATAACTCAGGCTCACCATGGGATAGGCGACACTGAACGGGAAAACCTTGATGATATACATCCACAACAACGATGCTGCGCCAAACAGGATGCCACTCATGGCAAACTGCCAGTTGACGAGCATGGCACCCCAGAACTCACGCGTCCAACTGAACGACGGCATGCGTTGCAGGGCAAACTTCAAGAACACTTGTGCCCCAGTGAGCAGGATGCTCTGGCTGACGGCTAGGGGGATTAACTTCCACATGACAGTACGATGGCTTGAGCGTTAATAGCAGGCAAGTCGGTTCCACCCATGCGCTGGATGAACGACCGATAGAGCGGCGTGGCCTCGTCGTGAAGGCCCACAAGCACCGTGCGGCACAGCCCACTGCGCAGCAGCAGGCGAGCGTCACGCAAGGCCCACTCGAGCGAGCGATCGCCGTGGCTGTAGGTGACATTGTAGCCATGACACCCCAGGTGGATGGCAATGGCACTGCCGATGGTGTTGT
>DGWI01000019.1 GCA_002396085.1 Porphyromonadaceae bacterium UBA4262 | reverse complement strand
TGCTCGCTTTCAGCGAGGATAATTGATAGCATTCTATCCGAGGGTGTCACTACGTTCCACCCCCGGTTACTCAAATCAATCGCTTTCAGCGATATTACTGTAATCGGGGACAACAGGTATATAGTTTCCAAACAAAAATTTTCTTTTCTCATTTATTTATACTAACTTTGCGGCAACAAACTTAACGCCCCAATGCAGGATTGCCCTGTCCTATACATCGTTGTGCCTTGCTATCAAGAGCAAGACACGCTGCCCGCCACCAACGAGCGTCTGCTCGGGTTGCTGGACAGGCTGACCTCGCAGTCACAGGTGCACACGGCCAGCAGGATACTCTATGTCGATGATGGCTCGACCGATGACACCTGGTCCATCATCAGCGACTTGGCCGCCAGCCATGCGCAGGTGTGTGGCATGACGTTGTCGGCCAACGTGGGGCACCAGAACGCACTCGTAGCAGGCTTGGAGTGTGCCGCCGACTTGTCGGACTGCACCATCACTATCGATGCCGACCTGCAAGACGACATCAATGTCATCCCCCAGATGCTGGATCAATATGCTGCCGGGACCGATGTGGTCTATGGCGTGAGGCGCGAGCGCAAGAGCGACACATGGTTTAAGCGCAACAGCGCTCAGGCTTTCCACCGACTGATGCACGCCCTGGACGTGAAGAGTGTATACAATCATGCCGACTATCGTCTGATGAGCCGACGTGCCGTCAAGGCACTGCTCGCCTTCAAGGAGCGTAACCTGTTTCTGCGAGGGCTGGTTCCGCTGGTGGGCTACCGCAGCAGCGAGGTCTACTATGACCGCATCGCCCGGCAGGCAGGCAAGAGCAAGTACCCGCCAGGCAAGATGCTGTCCTTTGCCATCGATGGCATCACCTCGTTCAGCGTCAAGCCCGTGCGCCTGGTGCTGACGCTAGGCATCGTGTTTGTGCTCGTCGCCGCCGGCATGCTTGTCTATGCGCTGGTGTCCTACTTCACAGGACACGCCATCAGCGGCTGGTCGTCGCTGATTCTATCGCTGTGGTTCATCGGCGGCTGCATACTCATCGGTCTGGGCATCGTGGGTGAATATATCGGTAAAATCTACATCGAGGTCAAAGGCCGTCCGCGGTACTTTGTCCAAGACAGTATCATTCACTAGAGTCAAGGAAGCCCCCTGAGTAGCCCCCTAGCCCCCTAAAGGGGGAACTACTATTGTGGCTGCCACTTTTGCACACCCCCTTTAGGGGGCTTGGGGGGCTCCTAACGGGCTTGGGGGCTTCCTCGAAATTAATAACAATAAAACTATCTTACACAATGACACGCAATTACTTGAAAACTTTGCTCATCATCGCCATGGCTGTGATAGCAACAACAGCCTCGGCCTATGACTTCATGGCCGACGGGCTAGCCTATCTGATCAATGCCGATGGCACTACCGCCACAGTGACTTACCTGGATCGACGCAAGTCGACCAACTACGACCAACTGACCACTGCCGCCATTCCGGCGCAAGTCACCGACCCCACCACGGGCAAGACCTACACGGTCACCACCATCGGCGAGAGCGCCTTCTACAGCAACAAGACCATCACACGCACCGAGATTCCACCCACCATCACACGCATGGAGCAAGATGCCTTCGGCTCGAGCGGCACGAAAAACAACGTCTACATCACCGACCTGGCGCGGTGGTGCGCCATCGAGTTTGCCAACGATGGTGCCAACCCGTTGTATGCGCGCATTCCGCTGTATCTCAACGACCAACTGGTGTCGGAACTCACCCTGCCCCGGGGCATCACGATGGTTAACAACTTTGCCTTCGTTCGCTGTAAGAGCCTGACCAAACTCATCGTTGATGCCGATGTTCCATCGATTGACCGTCATGCCTTCTACAACTGCACCAGCCTGACCGACGTGCAGTTTAACGGCAACGTGACCCGCATCGACTCGTCAGCCTTCCAGAATTGCAGCAAACTGGCGACCCTCAAGTTACCAGCCACGCTCGACACCATCGGTCCATCGGCCTTTTCCAGTTGCAGCAGCCTCATCACGGTCGACCTCCCCGCACCATTGCGCCAAATCACGAAGAATGCCTTCAAGAGTTGCACCAACCTGCTGTCGGTCACCCTGGGCGACAATGTCGAGATCATCGGCTCGTCGGCCTTCAACGGCTGCACTAAACTAGCCTCACTTAACATCCCACCCCGCCTGCGCGCCATCGGCAGTAACGCCTTCTACAACTGCAAGTTGCTCGACAACTTCGACTTGCCCATCACGTGCAGCGATGTGCGCCACAATGCCCTCAAGGGCACGGCGTGGCACGATGCCCAGCCCGACGGTGTGACCTATGCCGGATATGTGGCCTATGACTACAAGGGCGAGATGCCCGCCAACTATCACCTGGTGTTGCGCGACAGCATTGTGGGCATTGCGCAGTATGCATTCTACAATCAGAAGAATCTGGAGAAGATCACATTGCCCTTCAGCGTCTATGACCTGGGCGGCTGGTGCTTCAGCCAGTGCAGCAACATCAAGGAGGTGCATGCCAAGATGAACTCCCCGCGCTTCACACCCAGCCAGTACAACCTGTACGGTGCATGGGCGGTGTTCCTCCAAGTCAATCTGAGCCAAGCCACACTCTATGTGCCCGTGGGTTGCAAAGCGAACTATGAGAACGCCGAGGGGTGGAATCAGTTTGGGCAAATCATCGAGGAAGGCGGTATGACGGGTGATGTCACCGGCGACCAGAAAGTCGACATAGCCGACGTCAATGCGGTGATTAACATGATGCTGGGCAAGGCAGAATCATCGGCAACAGGCGATGTCACCAGTGACGGCCATGTTGACATTGCCGACGTTAACATGATTATCAACATCATGTTGGGCAAGAACGTGTTTGACTAGTGCTGGCGGTAGTGCTTGCGGTCAAGTTTGCCGTTAAAGGTTCGCTCGATGCGTTCAACAGCCTGATAGAGTTGCGGCACCTTGTAGGATTCAAGCCGCAGGGCGATGTGACGTGCCAGAGCACGCTTGTCGAGTGTTGCACCTGGCTTGAGGACAACCAGCAACTTGAGGCGACAGCCCAGCACAGGCGACATGTCGCTGATGCAGATGCAATCTTCGACCACTGCATGAGCCATGGCAGCATCCTCGACCTCGGTGGGCGTGACTTTATAGCCCCCGACATTGATCACATCGTCGTTGCGCCCCATCAGGTGCAGCCTTCCCCGCTCGTCGATGCGTGCCAGGTCGGCCGTAAATACCGTGCCGTCGTGCATCACCTGGCGTGTCATTTCGGGCTCATCGGCATATCCAGCCATGAGCGTCCGCCCCTGGCAGGCCACAGTACCCTGATCGGTAATGAAGAAACGTGAGTTTTTCATCGGATGCCCCAAGCAACCCACCAAGCACTCACCATCATTGTAGTCATAGGTGGCAATGATGCCAGTCTCGGTCGAAGCATAGGTGTTGTAGAGGCGTGTGTCGGGCAGCACTCGACACAACTCCAGCATGTCGCTATGCGCCATGGGGGCTGCCCCTGTCTCAATGAAGTCAATCTTGTGTCCCAACTCCTGTAGTTGTCGCTTGCCCAACTGCAACACCATGCGCAGGCTGGCTGGCACCATGAAGGTTGCCACCTGCCCCGGCGCATCGGCTATGGCGCTGAAGAAGGCCTGTAAATCCTTCATCCCCTCCAAGATGCACAATGTGCCGCCCGCCATGATGACAGGATAGACCTTCGACAGGCTGCCGATGTGGTTCAATGGCCCGGTGATGATGAAGTGTTGATCGGAGGCAAAGGGCATGGCCCCCAACAAGTTCTCGGCATCGGCCACAATAGTATCATGACCCACCATCACGCCCTTGGATTGACCCGTTGTCCCTGTAGTGAACAAGACATCGGCCACCCCCTCGGGCGCGATGAAGTGGTCATAGCGATGACATATCTGACTAAATCGTGACTCGGGCAAGTCATGCTCAAGCGGCATCGCCACTGCTCCCATCACATGCAAAGCGAAGTAGTGGACCAGAAAATCGACGCTCTGCTCGGTGCGCACGCCGATAATCTTGCGCGGTGCCCAGCAGTTCGACAATAATGCAGCCCTACGCTCAACCTCGTCCCACAATTGCGCATACGTCATGCGCTCACCGCCACTAATGATGGCCAAGCGGTGGGGTGTAGCCAGGGCATGTTGCTTGAGGTGCTCTTCGATGGTCATGACTGTTGCAGTTTGCGTTCGACCATGGCGACGATACTGTCCAGATTCTTCAGGTTGCGTGGCGTGGCATCGGTAGCCTCGAGCGTGATTCCATACTCTGCCGACAACAGCATCAGTATCGTGGTCACACCCAGCGAGTCGAGTTCGGCAAACAGGAAGTCGCTATCCATGTCGACCAACGGCAACGCGTCTTCAAGCAATTGTTTAATCTTCTCTTTCATTGTTATTAAAATGACAGGTTGTTAGTTCGTTGAGCCCGGCGATGCCCTCGTCTGACTGGAGCACCCGCAGGCGTATGGTCAAGGGGGCAGCACACTGCTCGATGACGGCACGGCAATCGGCCTCGGCCTCAATGGCGATGATGTCTAGATTGGGATATCGTTTGGCCAGCATGACGGGCAACTCGCCCCAGCCGGCACCGTGCACAACCACCGTGCGCAAGTCGCTGTTGCCGGCAATTTGTGCCAACTGTACAGCATAATAGTTGTTGCGCTTGAGGCGACGGCGCACTGCTGTAGAGATTTCTACGCCACGATAGCGATACCAGTCTTCAACCCAAGTGTTCAAATCATCGCGCCGCATGCCCACAAGTGAACGTAGGGTCAGCGGCCGCTCACGCAGCACGCCTCGGTGTGCAATCAGCCACTTGAAGATGAGCGGCGGGAACAGATAGGCCATCAGCACCACCGAGAACATGCCCACGACAGTGACCTGAGCCAGCGAGTGCAGTGCAGGATGCTTGGCAAAGATGAGTGCGCCGATGCCGATGAACATAATCAGTGCCGAGATGATGATACTGTTTTTATAGGATGCCAGCATCTTGCGCCCATAGGCATACTCATACTGACAGCCCTCGGTCATAAAAATGGTGTAGTCGTCGCCCTGGCCGAAGATGAATGTTGCCAGAATCACATTGACGACATTGAACTGGATGCCCAGCAGCGCCATGATGCCCAAGATCCACACCCAACTCACCGCCATGGGCAAGAACGACAACAAAGCCAACTCCAGGCTGCCCAACGAGAACCACAAGAACAAGAAGACAATCGATGCGCATGCCCAGCCAATGTAGTTGAAATCGTCAGACAGATGGGTCGCGATGGTCGAGTTCATACTCGCCACATCGAAAGTCAATGCTTCAGGGGCATATTTGTCAACAAGTAGTTCCACTGGCCGTATCAGCGAGTCGGGTGTTGACAAGACGTGAATCACCTGGTAGCGGTGGTGCACAGAGTCAACCTTGAGCAACGAGGCACCGACAGTTGTCGTCAATGGTGCAAAATAGCCGGCAGATTGCGTCGAAAATGGCTGGTGCAGCAACTGGTAGAATTCGTCGAAAGAGCCTGACGCAAATCCCTGCTGAGCGGCGGCACGAGCCACCTCATGCTCGATGTGCTCGCCATGTCGCTCCAACAGTTGATTCCATCGCTGCAATCGCCGTTGTTGCTCGGCACTGCTGCACAGCAAGTTGCCTGGCGAGTTGACATGCGTCACTAGCCCCTGGGCATGCAAGCGGTCAAGGCATGGCCTGAGTCGCTCGCTGCGTGCTAGTGCGCCGTCAAGGGTCGTGTCGGTCGAGACGACAAACACACTCTGACCCGCGTCGGGCTGTGCAGTCAGACTCTGGAAGTAGGCCATGTCGTTGCGTTGCTCATCGGTCATATAGTTGATGTGGCTGATATTGGCATCGAACGATGTGTTCAGGCTGAGATAAGCAAACACAATGGTCAATGCCGCGACCACTGCTACAAGCCATCGACGATTCTCAAGCGTGAACTCACCCATGCGGTCAAGAATGGTTGACCGGGCTGCCAGCCTTGGTGCCTTGGCAAGATGAGGCAGGAATACCATGACAAATAAGATGGTGCCCATCAGCAAGAATGCGCTGAACAGTCCCAGGTCGCGCAGTGCCACCGATTGCAGCGGCACAAGCGCCATGAAAGCCCCTACCGTGGTGATGTTGCCCACCACAAGCGGCATGACAATCTGCTTGAGCGTCATGCGCATGTCGGGGGTGTGGCGCAAGTGAGCGATGAGGTGCAGCGGATAGTTGACGGCAATGCCCAGTATCACCGACGAGATGCCAATGACAATGACCGACACCTGGTCGTGCACTGCCGCCAACAGAGCCATGGCAAAGAGCCAACCCCAGGCAATCGACACAATAATCAGCAACAGATTGCGCACATTGCGGAACACCCAGTAGAGCAGGCCCACAATCAGCAACACAGCCAGCATGACCGATATCAGGCTGTCGGTCTTGATCTGATTGGCATTGCCCACAGCGATGACAGGACCACCCACCAAGCGGATGTCGATGGCAGGATGTTGAGTCATGGCCTGACCGGCAACACGCTGCAGCATCTGCAGCAGAGCAGCATTGTGATCGGTCTCGCTCGAGCCATAGGGCGAGGTCATGACGGCAATGGCACGGGTCATGTCGGGCGAGAAGATGTAGCCATCATAGAGCTCATAGTTCATGCCCTGCGCCGATTGCTGCATACGTGTCACGACGGGCGTGAACAGATTGAGTGGATCGCGACCGAAGTTTTGTGACAACAGCCCCGAAACAGGGAACATGAGCATCTGCTTGTCGGCCTCTAGTTGTCGGTCAACATAGTGAGGATCGTCCAGCAGACTGTCGATGCGATCATAGTCGGCAGGAGTGAGAAAATAGGGAATGTTGGCATAGACAAACCGGGTGACTTGCTCAAACTGCTCAGCATCGACTTGAGTAACAAGGTCGGTGACCAAACTTGCCGTATCGGCCTGCTGTAGGCACAGGGCAAATGTCTCAATGGCCATCACCATCGTGTCGGGGTCGGCCTGTGTGGTATCACGGTGCACAAACACCGCAACAATGCGGTCGGCTCCCGACAAGTCTTGATAGACCTCCATGGCATGCTCATAGTGGTCGTTCAGCGGCAAGAAGTCGCTGATATCCTCCTTATAGGTCTGGCGCATGACCAGAGCCACTAGCAGCACGGTTGTCACTAGCAGTGCCATCCACTGTCCAGCGCGGTGGAGCCGCAGGTAGTCGTATATGTCAACAATCAACTTGGTCATTTGTGGTCGATGGGATTGGCATAGATACCCAGGAATATCTCGCGCAGACGGTCGAGGTCGAACGAGTCATATCGGTCAAGACGAGCCATGTGGTGAACAAAGGCATCACGCTGCTCGGGCGTGTACATGCTCTGATAACGCTGATTGCCAAAGAGCAAGTCGTGCGCGATATAGTTGTTGGGATAGAGCCGATAGGCCGTGTTGATGCGCTGATCCAACAAGTTAGCCACCGACTTGTGATAGGCAATATTGGTCTGATTCTCAAATGCCACAAGTTCGGCCACTGAGATGGGTTCGCACAATTGGATGTGGACTCTGCCCTTGTATTGCAGGATGCCGGTGAGGATGCTGTTGAGGTCTTCGCCAGGCTTCTTGACATAGCGCATGAACTGCGACTCATAGACTTCCAGAGTCTTGAGCACATCGCACGACTCCCACTCGTAGGAAATCGACACAGGCACGATGTGCAATTCGGCCAGCGCCTTAATCTTATCGCTGGTCTCGCTCATGCCCAGCATCTTGATGACTCCCTGGTCGGTGGCATCGATACCGTTCTTGGTGCGTCCGTTGCGCTGTGCAATCCACACCGATTGTTTCTCAACGGTGATGGCATTGCGGATGTACTCGGACAGATGCAGCGAACCCTGGTAAAACTCGCGCATGCTGCCCCCTGGGCGTGCCACCTTGAACATTTTGTTCGATTTGCCCACATCCACCACCACTGGATGTGTCATCAGGTTAGCACCAAAGGTAATCTCGGTTGTTTCAAAGCCCTGACTCACCAGGAAATACTGCAACAAACTGGAATCGAGCATAATGTCACGATGGTTTGACACATAGAGGTATGCCTCATCGGGTCGCAACCGCTCGATGCCTGAACAGGTGAACTCGGCAATGCTGCGGGCAATGATCTGCTCGTTGACCTTGTACATCGTGTCGTGCTGAAATTCGCGTATTGTCTTGAACGACTCGATGCGTTCACGCACTTGCTGCAGGGTCAGGTGGGGATAGACAAACGATGCAATGAGCGGGAATGCGTCGGCATGTGCTATGCGCCGCATCGCTGCAGGAATCTCGCTGTCACGATAGGGTCGTATGTCATCAAATTTGTTCATCTCTTTGTTTTTAAATCTGGATTTTCTAGAATCACTAGATTATCTAGAGGGTGGAGAGCCATTGCACAAATCGTGCTCGCCACTGGCGGCACTCGGCAGTGCCCTTGCTGTCGCTGGCACCAAAGCCGTGCCCACCGGTGCGATATTGCAGATAGAGATGCGGCACACCCTGGGCGGTGAGAGCCGAGTCGAGCAACACCGAGTTACGATAATCGACAATGGGGTCGTCCTGACAATTGACCAGGAACACGGGTGGGCAGTCGGCAGGCACATGGCGTTCGAGCGAGAGACTGTCGCGCAAGGCTTGGTCGCCCATGCGCGAGTCGCCCAGCAGGGCACGGCGCGACCGCTTGTGCACACAGTCATCGGTCATGGTCACCACGGGGTAGATGGGCGCGACAAACGCCGGGCGTTCGTCGGGGGCAAACAACTCGGCACCCGACATGACCAGATGGCCGCCCGCCGAGAATCCCATGGCTCCCACCGAGTCGGGATTGATGCCATAGTCCTGCGCATGGTTGCGTACATAGCGCAAGGCTTGCAGCAGGTCGTCTTGCGGGTCGGGATAGCGGTTGCCCCGCCACAGCAGCCGGTAGTGGGTAATGAAAGCGGGTATGCCGGCGACACGATACTTGAGCACAAAGGCTGCAATGCCATTCTGCTGCAACCATTGGGCCACACGGTGCCCCTCGGTGTCGATGTCGTGCCAGAAGTAACTGCCCCCAGGGCAGACGATGACGGCTCGATGCCCCTCACCCGGCACAGTGTAGGGGGTCATCTCGACGCGTTTGTGGCCCGGGTGACCTTGCCAGATGTCGACCGCTTGCGCCATCGCAGTTAGGGTCATCAGCAGCAACGTGGTGAGTATTATCGTTGGTCGCATGCGTTTATCTTGTTAATCACATAATTGTTTCCCAGCAGAGCCTCGCAGGTGAGGATAGCAGTCAAGGGCACCCCACAGAATCCATGCAGATTATTGTTCTGGCCAGTGAGCAAGAGGTTATCAATCTTGGTAACCACCGGCACTTGCGACAACGCCATGTTGTGGCAATCCTTGACATATCCGCTCAGGCTCCCACCCTTGACGGCATAGAAGTCGCGGATGGTGAGAGGCGAAGCGGTGAGCATCTGTTCGATGCAATCTCTGATGCCCGGATGCAGCCTCTCAATCATGGCAAGCAACCGTGCGGCACACTCGTCTTTCCAGCGCCGATAATCTTCACCACGATGTTCTACCGTAGTGTTCTCCCAGGGCTTGACATGGTCGAATGTCATGGGTGCGGTCACCAGAGCCTTGCTGGCATATTCACCTTGCTCGGCATCAGGCGGGGTCATGAACAGGAATCCCAAGGGCCACTGCTTGGCAGTGTCGGCAAAGTTCCAAATGTCATCGTAGCGGGTCATGTAGTACTCCGAGTGATTGATGTAGGCGAAACTATTGGGCTTGAACTTGATATAGAGCGAGAAAGCCGAGTAGGCATTGGGTATCGAGTTCAGACGGTCACGATAAGCCTTGGGCAGTGCCTTTGCATCCATGAGCCGCAGCATGCTGCAGGGATGCATGGCGCAGATATAATGGTCGGCACTGTAGCACCTGCCACTGCGGGTGCGCACATGGTCGATGTGGCGATTATTCACCTCAATCCACTCGACACCGTCACCAGGTAGCACGACACCGTCATGGCGGGTGATAACACCTGCCAGTGAGTCGGCAAAGTGGCTGCTGCCATCGACAAAGCGACTGGTGCCGTCGATATAGAGCACACTGATAATGGCATGTATGTAGGCTGGCGTGCAATGCGCCTGACCACCATACAGGGGATTCATGTAGGCGAGAACGCTGCGCAGCCGTCGATCACCCACATGCTGGGCGATGAATTCATCGGCTGGCATCAGGAAGTCGTTCGACTGACCGAGCAGGCTCATCTGACCGTGAGACGGACGCAGGTTGAACTGGTCGACGTGGTCGGTGATCGTGTAGATGGCATCGACATAGCGGCGCAAGCCCTCGCGCTCATGGGGGAACACAGCAGCCAGCGAACGGACAAACCCCTCACGACCTCGCGCGATGGTATAGTGGGCATCGTCCTCGGCAAAGTAGAGTGCATCGGAGCAATGCTCGTCGACATCGCGCAACTGCACCTCGTCGAGGATACCCAGGTAGTTGCAGATGCGACGGATGTTGCCACCAGGCTGCATGCCGCCAATGACGTGCATGCCTGTGTCGAACCGTTGGCCCCAGCGCGTGAAGGTCTGCAGCCCGCCACCGATGGTGGCATTCTTCTCAAGCACAGTCACCTGATAGCCCTCCTTGGCCAAAATGGCCCCAGTAAATAGGCCTCCCAACCCTGCCCCTATGATGACAACCTGCTGCTTCATTGATTTGCTTGAATGATATCTTGGTAAATGTGACGTGCCGTGAGCAATTCGCTGCAAGTGACGATGGTACCCACCAGCACGCCCAGCATGCCGTGCGAGTTGATGTTCTGCCCCGTTTGCAGCACATTGGGGATGCGTGTGCGGTGTGGCACACGCCCTGCCACGCCCAGATTCACGTCCTTGGCTATGCCATACATCGAGCCCGCCTCAGTGCCCGTATAGTCGCGGTAGGTGAGCGGTGTCGAGGTGTAGTAGTGCTTGATGTGATCGCGCAAGTGCGGAAAGTGGCGCTCAACGGCATCCAACAAGCGCTCGGCATGCTCGATTTTGAACTTCTCATAATCGTCACCGCGTCGACCCACATGAGTTCCAGCCCATCGCTCGACATCGCGCATGTGCATATAAGACAGAATCACCCCTGTGTGCGCCCACTGCGGATTGTCCTGTTGGCAGAAGTGCATGTACAGGAATCCTTTAGGCCATGACTGCTCATCATAGATCTCGCAATCCCAGGGTGTGTCGTGGTAGCCATAGTAGTTGCTGTTCATGTAGGGAACCTCGCCGGGTTTGAAGTCCAGGTAGACCGAAAATCCTCCCACCGTCTGAGGCATGGAACTGACGCGTCGACGAAATGCTGGACGGATGAGACGCGAATCGATCAAATCAAGGGTTCGCATGGGATGTGCATCACTGATGACATAGTCGGCAGGGAACCACTGCTCGCCATTGACCTCCACCCCCGTAGCATGCGTGTCGTCGCAAGTGATGCGTGTGACCCGATGACGGGTGAGCACACAACCACCCAGCCGCTCGATGGAGCGCTGCATCGACTGGGCGATGGCATCGCTCCCTCCCACGATGCGATAGGCACTCTGATTATAGAAATCCATGATGAAGGCATGGGTCGAGAATGGGGTCTTGCCACGCTCGGCAGCATAGAGGGGCAGGTTGCCCACCAGCACCCGCGCCAGCAAGGGGTCGGTAATCAACTGGTCGATGACCTGGTCGATGGGGCGCAACTGATACTCGGTGTTGATGGCAGCATCCGACTCGGCATACTTGAGCGAATGCAGTGACGAGGCACCAGCCACGCGCTCGATGAGGTCATAATATCGCGCGAGATTGTCACGCTGATGCGGGAACCGAGCCGACATCTGCTCGATGAAGGCATCACGACCGTTGGCAAAGGCGAACCTCTCACCACACATGGCCACCACATCATAGCCCATGGGATCGAGTCGCGACAGCCCGACGTCGGGCAGCAAGTCGAGATAGTGCATCAGGCGGTTGAGGGTCTGCCCGGGCGCCGCACTGCCGATGAAGTGCATACCTGTCTCGAATCGGGCACCACGACGTGTGAAACACTGCAGACAGCCACCCACCTGCAAGGCTTGCTCCAGCACCGTGACTTCATAGCCATTCTTGGCCAATATCACGCCGCATGAGAGGCCTCCCAAGCCACTGCCGATGATGATAACTCGCTTGCTAGACATTTTGCTCAATTTTATCGGTGATTTGACGGATGCGTTCCTCATAATGATGACGCATGCGCTTGGCTTGTTCCAGCGTGTCGCCCATGGCCTGCAACTGCTGCCGTGTCACAGCCGGACCCACCTCGATGTGTATGCGCCCCTTGTGCAACATGTGCGATTTCTTGGGCAGCACCCTGCCTGTGCCATAGAGGTACATAGGCAAGACATCCACGCCCAGTTGCTCGGCCAGATAGAAGGCTCCCTGATGAAAACGCCCGATGCTGCAATCGGCACGGCGTGTGCCCTCGGGAAAGATGGCAATGCTATAGCCCTGCTCGACGAGTTGCCGCATCTTGGGCAATTGTGGTTCCAGCCCCTCGCTCACGGCGATGTAGTCGGCATGACGGATGAGGAAACCATAGAAGGGGTTGTTATAAACCCAGTCATTGGTCAGAAACACAATGTTGGGCGTGAAGATGAGTTGGCAGGGCAAGTCGAGGTGCGACTGGTGGTTGCAGATGACAATGTGAGGACGGTCAAAGTTGACGCTAGCGTCAACCTGATGCGAGAACTTGGCTCCAGGTATTCCGTGACCGAGCATGATGAAACGGGGTATGAACTGGATGATGCGGTGCAAGTTGCGCTTCTTGTGCTCGGTCATCGGGCCTATCTTGACATAGAGCCAGACCAGCGGAGTGACCACACAGATTGAAAAGAAGACAAACACCACGATGGCATAAGCCGTGCGGGCATACTTCATCACCCACCGCCACAACCGCAATGGCAGCCCATAGACCACAGCCAGGAAGCACAACACAGTGTTGAGCACACTGATGCGAGCAAAGTCGATGCCCGGACGGAAATGGCTGACGCGCTCGTCTTGTGGTGGATAGTAAACTCTGACAGGGGTTGACACCAGTTCCACACCATGCCACGAGGCGAGAACCATCAATTCGAGTTCGGCCTCATAGCGCGAGGTGAGCAATGACAGTCCACGCAACTTCTTGAGCGGATAGAGGCGATAACCCGTCTGCGTGTCGGCCAGACGACGACCCGTCTGCACCCAGAACCAGAAATTGGAGAACTTGTTGGCAAAGTCACTACCCTTGCTGCGATCCACCCCTTGCAGGTCGCGCTGCCCCACGATGAGTGCCCCGGGATGCTCAATATTGGCTTGCAACAGCAGGGGGATGTCGTCGGGATAATGTTGACCATCGGCATCGAGAGTGATGGCATAGGCAAAGCCACGACTCAGCGCCTCGGTGAAGGCTCGCCGCAGGGCATAGCCCTTGCCACGGTTGCGGGCATAGTCGATGAGGTGGATGCCCTCAATGCCTCGCAGGATGTCGCCGGTGCCATCGGTGCTGCCATCGTTCACCACAATCACGTCGCGACACTGTTCCATGGCCTGCCGCACGACATGCTCGACGGTAGCGACGTTGTTGTAGGTCGGGATGACAACGCAGATGCCACGGGCAGCCATGCGATCGAGTTGCGATATGTTCTGTTCACTTCTCATCGATGCGACAGGTAAATGAGATTTTAGCCAGGATCTTGTCGTCCATCATCTTGACTTGCACTTGCGCACTGCACAGTGCATCGGCGGTGGTCATGCGACTAAAGCAGAACTGCACTTGCCGATGGGTGATGGGCGAGACCACGTCCAGAAACTTGACATTCTTCACCGCAACCATCTCGCACCGGCAGTCCACCGTCACCTGCAGCAACTCACGCGCCATCTCCAGCAGGATGACACCCGGCGTGACAGGCTGTCCCGGGAAGTGAGCACGATAAATCTCGTGGTCGCCATTCAGGCCAACAACAAAGGTGGGTGAAGCCTCGTCATGAGGCATCACATCGATGGTGTAGAGGTCGTCGCGCAAGTTCATAGTGATGGTTCGTTTTCGGGTGGCGTGGTGTCGAGTGTCGCTACCGGAGTGAATAGATAGGTAATGTGTCGTCGCTGATTCTCATATCGGGTGATGCCTGCATCGAGGGCTTGCATCACCCGCTTGAGGTCGCCACGCAGCGTGCGCCGAATGTACCACTTGTCGAGCATGGGCAGCACCGAGTGCAACTTCACTTTGCCCTTGCGGGGCTGATAGGTGAAGTCGAGTGCTGTGATGCCAAACTCGTTGAAGATGCATCCCTTGATGACATCGCCCTCGCGCAGCAGCACACACATGCCGCTCACATAGGCACGCTCCATCTCGATGGTGGCATCAAACCGGCACCGGTCGCCCTCGCCTAGCGGCAACAGCGACTGTCCATGTACCTGCCACGACAGCATCAGCACCAACAGGACACTAAGACACCGTAAATGTGCTAGCCGGGATGTTGACATTGGTTTTGACATTGCGTAGTTCGATGACCGTGCGGTCGCCATTGCGCTCAATCAGTTCGACACTGGTGACCATGGCGCGTTGGCGATTGATGTGCAACTTGATGAGCCGGAACATCTGCTTCATCTCCTTGCGCTGGGGCACCAGCGAGGCTACCCACTCGGTCGAGGACTCGGCAATGGTGGTCTTGAAACTG
>DGWI01000005.1:17249-32250 GCA_002396085.1 Porphyromonadaceae bacterium UBA4262 | reverse complement strand
ACATAGACGACTTTTCTTATCTCATCGGGATAGACCTTAGCGCTTTTATAAACGGTGAAGTGCCCGATGGCATCAGAAATCACGTTTTCGGGAAGCCTTCTTTTCCACCTATCGGCCTTGAATTTGACATTGCGTTTCGCCCTGACCACGAAGAAGGCTTCTATCTGGTGAATCTTGTAGAGGTTCCCGAAATCGTTGTAACCTCGGTCGAAGATATAGTGAGCATCCTTCTCGTACGGTATCTCAGGCATCACTTTGCTGTCATGCACTGATGCTGGCGTAATATGCATATATGCAGGTATTTGCGTTTCGATGTCATACAAAGTGTGCATCTTGACTCCGCCCTTATGCTTACGAAATTTGGCCCACCAGAACACATTGAGACACAAGTCAATGGTCGTGGAATCGAAAGCGTAAACGTTGCCGTCCAAGTCGAAAATCTTGGTTGCCCGCTTCTTTCTGGCCACATCAATCATGTAGAAAGCGAAGTCCTCAAAGATGCGGTAATCCCGATTTTCGTTGGCTTTAGAAAGGTTGCTTCGCGTCACGCTTTTCCCCATGCCGAGGTGATAAAGCTTACCTTGATGAGCCTCAAGGGCAACGACTAAATCACGTAAACCATCGCGATTACACAGTTGACCGAACATCATCGAAAGCAGCTGATTCCAGCAACTGAAACTCTTTATATATCTGTCACCTTGATACTTACGAGCGAGATAGTTGAAGTGATTTCGGTCGAGGAAAGAAGCTAAAACGCTGAAAACGTATTTGTCATTATTCATAACAGTCTGATTATGACCGCAAAGATAATTTCAAATCCGTTGACTTCAAAAATCGCTGCAACAAACTGAATTCCAATAATTTCAAAGAGCTTTTATGATTTTTTAGTGGACACTAATGATTGAATAATCAGCTTCTTTCATTTCACCGAAACCAATATCACCCAAGAAGTACATACGCCTGTCGAATAAGCCGTCTCTTTTGTACAGTACAAACCTATTTGGGTCAAAAAAATCGTAATATTCCGAATAAACGACATACTCTTTGTCGCTCCATATTTTTTCGTCATGCTTGACCATTGCGATATACAAGCTAATCAAACATCCCATTACCATCACGAAACAACTAGGCCAAATCAATATTTTCAACAGACAGTGTTTTCCCTTGGTATAATGGATTGTGAACAGAATACTAATGATGGCAATGAGCATCGATGCAAGCATCCATGCCTTATTACTCAATTGCCAGAGCAACCTGTCACCATTATCGAGAAATAATGTCGGCACAAATGCAATACACAAAACAATCAAGGTCAATATCACCATACAAATCAACCCTAATTTCTCCATTTTGCAACCAATACGCTTACAACTATGTAATAACATTTCCAATTACCGAAACACTTGCAGCAGGATAAACAAGAGTATCTAAAAAACGCTGCAAAGGTACAATTTATTGCCAAAAATCGTGTCTTTTACCACACCGCCCAATCAAGCCCTATGATGATCACAAACAGCTCATGAACAAAAATTCTCTGAAGAACAAACGCAAATAGAGAAAAATGCCTACCTTTACGGTGTAATTAGTATTTTAACGAACTTGTAGTGTCCTACGGACAGAAATCACACAATTCTAGCAAATCGGCTTGGCGGATTGGGGACGGTTCTTTTTCACCATTTGTTAAGCTGATTTAACTTTTGGCGAAAAAGAACCGTCCCTAATCCGCCAAATAGGTGATTTTCCGAAAAAAGTGGGGGAAAAATTTTGTGGGTTCAGAAAATGGTTGTACCTTTGCAGCCGCAATGGGGCACTAGCTCATCTGGTAGAGCGCAACACTGGCAGTGTTGAGGTAAGCGGTTCGAGTCCGCTGTGCTCCACAATCAAGAGGGCTGGATATCAATCGATATCCAGCCCTCTGAGTTTAATGTCCTCTAGATGTTGAGCAACAGGGTGAGTAGCAGGGTGAAGATGAGCATGTTGCGGGCAGTGGCGCCAAGCAGCGGGTTGAGGGCGGCACCGTCGCGGGTGGTGAGACGATGCCAAGTGACGGTGTGCAGCGCCAGATAAACCACAGGAGCAACGAGCACCCACACCGGGACGGTAGGCGCCAACGCTGCCAGAATCCACAGCGGGGTGAGTAAGCACATCGCCACATAGCCGTTAATCAGATAGGCCGCAGCGGCGGGCTGGCGACCGAAGATGACGACCGAGGTGCGTTTGCCAGCCTCGCGGTCATCGTCCACATCACGGTAATTGTTGACCAGCAACACATTCACCCCCAGGAAACCTGTGGCCATCGACGCCAGGATGACAAGCGGCTCGATGCGCAAGGCCTGCACATAATAAGTAAGCGTGACCGGAATGACTCCAAAGAAAAAGAACACAGCCAACTCGCCCAATCCATGATAACTCAGCGGATAAGGCCCTGTGCTATAGGCCAGAGCACCCAAAGCAATAAAGATGCCTACAGGCAACAGCCACCATCCACCGTAGGGGATGAGGCAGCAACCCACCACACCAGCGACAGCCAGTGTGGCAAAGGTGACGATGAGCAGCGTGCGAGGCTTGATGTCGCCCTCGGTGACTCCACGACGCGGTCCCACGCGACCCACTTTATCAGCACCTTTCTTGAAATCGTAGTATTCGTTGGCAAAGTTTGATGCTATCTGCGCCAGCAGGGCAAAGAGCAAGCACAGCAATGCCGGCACCGCAGCAAAACGGTTTGTCCACCACGCCAATGCGGTGGCGATGACCACACCCGACAGCGACACGGGCAGTGTGCGCAGCCGCATGCACTCAATCCATATTTTGATCTTGCTCATCACTTGCGGGGTTTCTGGGGCAGGGGCTGAGCGTAGGAGCGGTTCATGAAGTAGTAGAGGTTGAAGATGCCGTGGTCGTAGCCCATCGAGATGGCCGGGCCCGCCTCGCTGGTGAAGATGCCATTGCCCTCAAGCACAAATCCACGCGTGCCCAGCACACCCTGCGTCTTCTGCACAATAGTGGGTTCGGTCTCAACACCCGTATGAGCCAGATTCAGTGCAATCAGCACACCCATCACGCGGGCATCCAGATTGAAGGTGGGTGCGGCACCCTGGTTAGGCACCGATGCCACCTCATTGTTGAACATATATTGAATGATGAACGGCCCTTGCTGGTAATTCACAAAGTTCGCCCCGACATAGCCCGACGGGTCACTGTCGAGCAACGCATTCATATCCATCAATGTGGTGCCCGGGCGAGCGCCACAGCAATAGTCCGGTCCGAAAAGCATCATCATCGATGCCACGGCCAGGTCGGTGTCAATAAATCCACGGGCGGCAGGCACATTCTCCACTCCACCATGCACATGAGTGAACTTCACATTGCCCACAGCTTGACCTTGCCGGTCGACCAGATGGCACACCGTGTCGTTGATGGCGATATAGCGGTCGGCGGTCAGGTCAACCAGTCGGTCAAATTGCGGCTTGATGAGCACCTTGTTGTTCTGGTCAACCAGCCCCATCTTCTTGCCCTTGAGGACAATAAACAAGTTGGCGGCAGTGCGGGTATAGTCATCATAGTGGGCACTGTCCACCGCACTGTGGTTCTGATTGGGGTTGGGTACTTCCTTGCCTTGCCTGTCCAGGCACACGATGGTGTCGCCCTTGACCACAGGTAGCACTCCCGAGACATAGTAGGGCTGAATCAACTGATACTCGGCCGACGAGCAGTCAAACAACCGCTTGCCCGTCTTGTCGATAATTGTGAACATCACGGCACTGTCATTGTCCTGATGATTGTCAATCACAATGGCGCAGTCGCTGTGCAAGAACTCGTGCACCTGAGCATATTGAGCAGCAATCACGGTATCACCCTGCACGTTGATATAGCCCCACTGCCCCTGGTCGTTCTGATAGGCAGCCAGACCATTGTAGAACATTCCACACTGAGCCACCTCCTTGGGCAGTGTCTTGACCACCTCACACTTGGTGTCGATGACCTCCAGCGGCCCTCCACGGCGGCTCACCACAGCCAGCCCATCATTGCCGAACGAGGTCACGCTACCATAATGCACCTTGTTGACCGGATGCTTGGGGTCGGCCACATTGTAGAAATCAAATGTACCCTCATCATTCATCACCGAGTACATGCCACTGACCACAGCGCTGGGCATGATGTCATAGGCATCCTTGGCCACCAGTTCGCCCGAGCGCACATCGAGGATGCTCCATTTCTCCGAGCCCACCAGTTGCACAGGCAGATACTCAGTCTCGTATGGGTAGTCCGACTTCTCCTTGCATGCCACCATCAGGGCAACCATGCAGCACATTACTGTTATCTGTTTGATTATCTTCATTTTACTCTAATAAGTATTTTTACTGAACTGCAAAGGTAATTATTTTAATTGAGAATGGAGAATGCAGAATGCAGAATTTTTTGCTATGATGCGTTCATACACATTCTGATGACATGGACAACCTTTAACAACTACAACTTTGTTGCCCATGTTGTGATTGTTGTCTGATTATACTACTAACAAAAGCAGCTTGGCAGAAAACCACCAAGCTGCAATAATTCATAATGCTCTAAGCACTATTCAATATCCTTTCCGAGAATGATGTTGACAATTGCATTGACATCCGCAATATCAATGCCGTCTACGCTATTGACATCGGCACGACCACCATACTTGTCGGCACTGTCTTTGCCCAGAATAATGTTCACCACGATGTTAACATCAGCGATATCCACCTTTCCGTCGTTGTTCACATCACCACGCAGGATGGACATCTTGACAGTGAAGTGGTGGGGATCCAGTTCGCCGAACACCGGTTGCTGATAGCGGTGTCCTGATTCGTCGGCACCGAAGACATAGTAGTCAACCTCAGATGCTTGGTGATAACCCTTAATGTAACCCACATATTCATCGGGTGCACCGGTGGCTTTCATGCGCGCAGTCTGGTAAGGGCCGTTGTCAATGCTGTAGTAAACCAATAGCGAGTCCTCTTTCAGGGGTTTGCCGCTATAGGCGATAAACTTGCTCGTTATGGCGATGGAATCACCGCACTCCTGCATGCCGAAGAGCACATTCCTGTGGTCAACATACAGCATGTTGAAGTCCATCACTCCGCGCGTGCGACAATGCAAGGCATCGGTATTCTGCCACGAGGTGCTACCTGATGCGTTGTATACGCCTGTCACCTCGTAGCCAGGCATGGCGTCCCTGTAGACCTGCAGTGCGCGTTCATTGTAAGTGCTGTTGCTGCCCATCGGCACATAGACATGCTTGTTGAGAATAAGGCTGTTAGTATAGGGTGCAAGTGTGCTGCCACCAGGTTCTTCGACACGGTACACCTTGTAGGGATAGCCCCAGCAGCAGTTGGTTGTGGCAAAATAATTGGCTACGGTTTCATAGTTCTCATACCTGCTGTCGGTCTCTGGCAGTTTGGCAATCAAGATTTTATCTGGAGCCAAGTATTTTCCCCAGCAGTCGACATGGGCAATGTAGTCTCCCTGCGGGTCGATGGTGATGTGGTAGTTGTCGATGCCGAGGTAGTCAAGCATTTTCTGGCGCACATTGTCCTCGTCATAGCCGTTCTCTGAAACGACCAAATCGTCGCTAACCGCGTGTCCGCGTCCGTCCTGCATCATGTTGCCTCCAGTGTGTGTCAGGTTCATGCCGTAGAGGGGGATGTCCCATAGCGTGGCAAAGGTCGAAGGTATCGCGTCGTCGTTCGGCCTCGGACGATTATACACATTGTCTACAATGGCAGGATTCTTGCCGGCAAAAATATACCATGGGCCGTAGTCGCGCACCCAGTAGGAATCTGAACTCGCATTCACAAAGGTGACTCGGTCCATGTTTACCCCCGCATTGCTGAAACTCGACCGTGCCGATGACTGTTGGTTTTTGCTCACGATGCAGTACACTTGGCAGTTCTCGGCCAACGACTTAACCAAACTAACCGGAATGCCCAGCGGATAGCGAATCGTCACGCCCTGCATGGGCTCAAATTCTGCCACGAAACGAGGCGCTTCGGTTGGCGCGGGTGTTTCAGTGAGGTTGGTAGCCCTCACAGGGGTCAGCATCTCTTCTTCGGACAAGTAATGAAGTTTTCTCCAGTCGGGCGCTTCCCGTGTCTGCGTCTGAGCGTTCATGTAACCCATTGTTGACATCACAGAGGCCAACACAAGCAAAACTAAAAATGTATTAGTTCTTTTCATAAAAACATGAGTTAAGTAAGACTATTGGTGCAAAGGTATATCATTTTTCTGAATTAGTGATACTTTTCCTTCATTTTTTGCATTTTATTGAGTGGGAGTCTGGGGTGGTGTGCGGCTTTTTGGCGAGACATTTGGCTGTCTGCGCCAAAAACCCTATCTTTGTCCCCACATTAAAAATCCTGACAGATGAGCAACAAGCACTGGATTACCTTACTAGCCGCAATGGTGATGGCCGCCATGGCGATGACGCGGGCCGCCGACGTGTGGCAAGACCCTAGTGTCAACCAAGTGAATCGCGAGATGCGTCGAGCCAACTTCTTCGCCTTTGAGAGCGAGGCTCTTGCGCTGACAGGCGACAAGACCGCCTCGGCACGATACTTGAGCCTTGAGGGCAAGTGGCGATTTCACTTCGTCAAGAACCATGACCAGGCACCCAAAGACTTCTATACGACCCAATTTGACGACTCGGGATGGACCGACTTTCCCGTTCCTGGCCTGTTTGAACTAGAGGGCTACGGCGACCCCATCTACAAGAACATCGGATATGCCTGGGCTACGACATTTGAGAGCAACCCGCCGCACATCAGCCAGACCAACAACTATACCGGCTCGTATCGCCGCACGGTCGACATCCCCGACGACTGGCGGGGGCAGCAAGTCTACCTGCACGTTGGTTCGGCAACAAGCAACCTGACCGTGTGGGTCAATGGCCGACAAGTGGGCTACAGCGAAGACTCGAAGGTGGCTGCCGAGTTTGACATCACGCGCTATCTGAAGAAAGGGCGTAACCTCATCGCCATGCAAGTGATGCGGTGGTGCGATGGTTCCTATCTTGAAGATCAGGACTTCTGGCGACTGACCGGCATTGCCCGCGAGGTGTATCTCTATGCCCGTCCCAAGGCGCACATCACCGACCTGACTATCGGGCAAGACCTCATTGACGGCAAGGGCGTGCTCGATGTCAAGACCACCGTCACAGGCAAGGGCACCATCGAGGCACGATTGCTTGATGCCGAAGGTAGGGAAGTGGCTCGAGGCCAACAGGCTACCGTGGCCAACGTGAAGCCTTGGACCGCCGAGACACCTTATCTATATACGTTGCTCATCACCTTGCGACAGGGCGATCGTGTTCAGGAGGTTGTGCGCCAGCACGTGGGGTTCCGTCACATCGAAATCAAGGGCGGCCAACTGCTGGTCAATGGCCAGCCCGTGCTCATCAAGGGTGCCGACCGCCACGAACTGGATCCCGACGGGGGCTACATCGTCTCGGTCGAGCGCATGATTGAGGACATCGCCATCATGAAGCGGCTCAACATCAATGCAGTGCGCACCAGCCACTATCCCGACGACCCGCGATGGTATGACCTGTGTGACGAGTATGGCATCTATGTCACAGCCGAAGCCAACCTCGAGAGCCACGGCATGGGCTATGGCGACAAGACCCTGGCCAAGCGCGACGACTTCTTGCAGATGCACCTGGAACGCAACCAGGCCAATGTGATGACACTCAAGAACCATCCATGCATCATCGTGTGGTCGCTGGGCAACGAGGGTGGCTACGGGCCAAACTTCGAGAAAGCCTACGACTGGGTCAAGGCCTATGACCCGACACGACCCGTGCAATATGAGCGTGCCGAACTGGAAGGAAAGAGCGACATCTTCTGCCCCATGTACTACTATTATCACGATTGCGAACGATACTCGATGAGCGACGATCCCCGTCCACTCATCCAGTGCGAGTATGCCCATGCCATGGGCAACTCAATGGGTGGACTCAGAGAATATTGGGACCTGATTCGCCGCTATCCCAAGTATCAAGGCGGCTACATCTGGGACTTTGTCGACCAAGCCTTGCGCGACAAGAGCCCCATAACGGGCCGTGAGATATTCACCTATGGTGGCGACTATGGCCGTTATCCCGCCAGCGACTACAACTTCAACTGCAACGGCATTATCGCCCCCGACCGCCGGCTCAACCCGCATGCTCACGAAGTCGCCTACTTCTACCAGAATGCTTGGGTGCGTGACGCGGACATCTTGCAGGGCAAGATAGAGGTCTATAACGAGAACTTCTTCCGCCCCCTTGATTACGTGACGCTGGTGGCGCATGTTCGCACCTTGGGTACTGGAAACTCGACAGGCTGTGTCATCGACATAGCCGACATCCAGCCACAGGAACGACGCATCATCCAGAGCACCGCGCTGCGCGATGCCATTGCCCAAGCATTGTTGACCGAACACAACGAAGTGGTGGTCGACTTTGAGTTCCTGGCCAGGGCGGGAATGCCGCTCGTTGACGAGGGGCAAGTACTGGCCCATGAGCAACTTGTCGTGCGACCATACGAGTTCGACAAGCCCGACACTCAAACTGCCACGGTGCAGTGCGAGCAGACCACGGCCTACATCCAGTTGCAAGCGGCCGGCACCACACTGGTCATCGGCAAGCGCACGGGATGGATTGACTACCTGGACATCAATGGTACCCCCATATTGGCCGACCGCAAGAGCATCACGCCCGAGTTCTGGCGTGCCCCCACCGACAACGACTATGGGGCTAGCCTGCAGCAGCGTTTCGGCACCTGGCGTGACCCCAAGATGACGCTGAAGTCGCTCACCCACACTGGCAACCAGGTGGTAGCACAGCACGACATGCCCGACCAGCATGCCCAACTGACAATGACCTATACCCTCACTGCCGATGGTCAAGTGGTGATACGCCAACAGATGACCACCACCGCAGGGGCCGATGTGCCACACCTGTTCCGCTACGGCATGCAACTGCAGATGCCAGCCAGTTATGATCGGATAGAGTATCATGGCCGAGGCCCCATCGAGTGCTACACCGACCGTCAGAGCAGCCAACACCTCGGTGTCTATCGCGGCAAGGTTAAGGACGAGTACTATGACTACATCCGGCCACAGGAGAGTGGCAACCACACCGATGTACGCTGGTTCAAGGTCACCGACGCCCAGGGTCGAGGTCTGCAGGTGTGGAGCAATGCCCCCTTTGAGGCCAGTGCCCTGCCCTACACCACCGAGCAACTGGATGACGGTCCCGTCAAGGAGCACACATGGGGACGACACAGCGGCGACCTCGTGCCATCGGGCGTTACCCAACTGCACATCCAGCAGCGTCAGATGGGCCTGGGATGCGTCAACTCGTGGGGTGCCTGGCCTCTGGACCAGTATATGCTGCCCTATGCCGACCGTGACTTCACCTTTGTCATCCAGCCCTTGCAATGACACTTGCCAGGCAGATTGGACACAAGCGTGTTTTTTTAAAAAATACTAAAATACAATGCGTTTTTGAGGTGATTTGCGGGAATATTGCTAAATTCGCAGTTCACTAACTTTTTCATTACTGACAATTAGCATGAAACCCATCACCAGTATACTGCTTGCAATTGCACTCATTTGCTATGTGTTCTTGCCCTTCTACGAGATTTCGTTCCAGGGCGGACTCACTGGTTTCAGTTTTACGGCAGGCACCATTACCCAACGCTTCACCTTGGGCAACACCATTTTTGCCCTTTTGCCCTTTCTCACCTGCTTCTCGGCCATCGCATTCAACACACTCAAGAATCGCTGGTGGGGCATACTGGTGACCGTACTCATCGTCCTGGGCCTGTGGTTTGTTGACCGCACCGGCAACTTCCATGACATCGCCCTGAAGCATGCTCCCGACATCACACCCAGCGAGGATGTGGGCGAGGGATTTGCCATCATTGGGCTGGGGATCGGCTACAAGGCTATGCTAGTGCTGCTGGTCATGTCGCTGTGTTCGGCCATCCTATCCATGCTGCCCTTTAAGTTTAATGAACGCATCGAGCGCGCTGTTGACGACACTATTGATCACGGCATCGAGGACATGCGTGCCCTGGGCCGCAGCGTGAGCGAGTGGAACGAGCAGCACCGCCGCCACCCACGCAAGTCCACTGTCACGCCACCTGAGACTCCCCCCACCGAACCAGCTGCCACAGCGAGCGTTGATGCTCCAACTCCACCCCCGCTGGTCGACCCTGAAGACCCCTCGCGCTTTATGCCGAAATAATCTATGCCTCGTTTTGAATTGAATATATTGGGCTGTGGCTCGGCCAAGCCCACAGGACGACACTTGCCCTCGTGTCAGGTGCTGAACGTGCGCGACAACCTGCTCATGATCGACTGCGGCGAAGGGGCACAGATGGCAATGGCACGGCAGCATCTCAAGTTCTCCCGACTGCGACACATCTTCATCAGCCACCTGCATGGCGATCACTGGTTCGGATTGCCGGGGCTACTCTCTACACTGGCCCTGCACGAGATGACCGGGCAACTGACGATACACATCTTCGGCGACGGGGCACGATTGCTGCGCGAAATGGCCAAATATGCTGGCGGTGACACGCCCTATGACCTAGAGTTCGATGTCATCGGCACCCAGCCAGCGCGCATCTACGAGGACAATGCCATCACCGTCGACACTATCACACTCAACCATCGCGTTCCTGCCGTGGGCTTCGTCATCCGCGAGAAGCCCAAGATGCGTCACATCAACCCCGACGCTACTCGCGAAGCCAATGTCCCGCACTGGGCAATGAACTCACTGCGCCAGGGACAGGACTTCGTCACACCCGAAGGCATTGTCATCCCAAACGACCGACTCACTACCGATGCCGATCCTAGTGTGAGTTATGCCTACTGCAGTGACACGCGACCCAGCCAACGGGTCATCGACGCCATCCAGGGGGTTGACTGGCTCTACCATGAGGCCACTTACGGCAACGAGTGCCAGAAGCAGGCCCACGCACGCTATCACAGTACAGCCCGCGAGGCCGCCCAGGTGGCACACGACGCTGGGGTCAAGCACTTGATTCTGGGACACTACTCCAGCCGCTACGACAACGAGACACCCTTACTGCGCGAGGCCCAGGAAATCTTCCACGAAACCCGTCTAGCTCACGAAGGCATGATCATCGACTTGCTTTCGTGAAAAGTTACATTTTTTAACAGGCGTAAAGTGTTAAAATTACGGAAGTTCGGTTAAAATCCGTGTAACAAACTGCTTTATAACATAAAAAAGTGCAACAAAGCATCAAATTATGCGGTTTTTTTTTGAGTATACCAAGAAAAATTCGTTCCTTTGCAGTCTCATTTCTAGGAACAAAAACATTTAACATTAATATTAAATTTTACAACTATGACAGAAATTGCTGAAAGAGTAAAAGCGATTATCGTTGAGAATCTGGGCGTTAGCGATTCAGAGGTAACCCCCGAAGCTACTTTTGCACAGGACCTGGGCGCTGATTCGCTCGACACCGTTGAGTTGATCATGAAGCTTGAGCAGGCTTTTGACATCAAGATTCCTGAGAGCGAGTCGGAGAACATCCAGACCGTTGGCGACGCTATCGCTTACATCGAGAAGGCTCTCGAGGCTTAATCTCGCACCTCATCACACAGACATTTATTTAACCTTTCCACAATACTCCCATTGAAATGGAATTAAAGAGAGTAGTGGTAACAGGTCTTGGTGCCATCACACCCATCGGTCTTGATGTCGAAACGACATGGAAGAACGCTCTGGAAGGTGTGAGCGGTGCGGGACCTATTACGCATTTCGATGCCTCGCTGTTCAAGACCCGTTTTGCCTGCGAGGTCAAGGGTTTCGATGCAGCCAACTATCTGCTCAACCCCACCGACCGTCGCGAGTTGAAAGACGTCAAGCGCACCGACCTGTATTCACAGTATGCCATCGCCGCAGCCAAGCAGGCTATCGATGACAGTAAACTGCTGGACGGTGATGTCGACCGCGACGAGATTGGCGTGATTTTCGCATCGGGTATTGGTGGACTGCACACTTTTGAGGAGCAGGCTGGCTACTATGCTAAGCACGAGGCCGATGGTCCCAGTTACAGCCCCTTCTTCATCCCAACGATGATTGCCGACATCGCCGCCGGTCACATCTCGATGCGCTATGGTCTGCGCGGCCCCAACTTTGGTGTCGTGTCGGCATGCGCAACGTCGACCAACGCTATGATTGACGCATTCAACTACATCCGCTTGGGCAAGGCTCATGCCATCGTCACCGGTGGCTCGGAGGCTCCTATCTTCCCGGCTGGTGTGGGCGGATTCAACGCCATGAAGGCTATCAGCACGCGCAACGACAGTCCTGAGACGGCATCGCGTCCGTTCAGTGCCTCGCGCGATGGCTTCGTCATGGGCGAGGGAGGCGTGTGCCTCATCTTCGAGGAACTGGAGCATGCTCTGGCTCGCGGTGCCAAGATCTACGGTGAAGTTATCGGTGGCGGCATGAGTGCCGATGCCTATCACATCACCGCATCGCACCCCGAGGGACTGGGCGCATCACTGGTGATGAAACGCGCACTGGAAGATGCAGGCATCAAGCCTGAGGACGTTGACTACATCAATGTGCACGGCACATCGACGCCAGTGGGCGACCCCGGTGAGGCTAAGGCTATCGCCAATGTCTTTGGCGAGCACGCCTATCAGGTGAACATCAGCAGCACGAAGTCGATGACTGGCCACATGCTGGGTGCTACAGGTGCAATGGAAGCCCTGTTCTGCCTGTTGGCATGTCGTGACGACATCGTTCCACCGACCATCAATCACGAGGACGGTGACGATGACCCCGATCTCGACTACCGCATGAACTTCACCTTCAACAAGGCCCAGAAGCGCACGGTCAACATTGCCCTGTCCAACACATTTGGGTTTGGAGGCCACAATGCCAGTATCATCGTCAAGAAGTACAAAGGATAACTTTGCACTCATGACATGATGGCAAGCCTGTCAAATCTCATATCACTCATAAAGCTCCTTTTCGTCAAGGATAAGGAGCTTTATGTTTATGTGCACCGCATTACAGGCTACTATCCTCGCAACATCCAGCTCTACCAGCTGGCACTGGTGCACCGCAGCAAACCGCTGCAGTTGCCCAACGGCCGCTGGACCAACAACGAGCGCCTTGAGTATCTGGGCGATGCCGTGCTCGACCTTGTCGTGGCCGAGTATCTCTACAACCAGTTTCCCGGCAAGCACGAGGGGTTCTTGACCTCGACCCGCGCCAAGATAGTGCAGCGCGAGAGCCTCAATCGTGTGGGCAAGGCCTATCATCTGGAAACACATGTACGCGCCGCCACACACAGCACATCGCACAACAGTTACATCAACGGCAATGCACTAGAAGCGCTGGTCGGCGCATTCTATCTGGACCACGGCTACAAACGCAGCAAGAGTTTCATCGTCGAGCGCATCATCAAAAAGCACTTCGACCTCAACGAACTGGTCAAGACCGACCAAAACTTCAAGTCACGCCTCATCGAGTGGACACAGAAGTATCATGTCACGATCGAGTACACCCTGGTCGACACCATGAACGACAAGGACAACAACCCCGTGTTCAAGACCGCAGTCATCATCGCAGGCCAATATGCCGCCGACGGAACAGGATACAGTAAAAAAGAGTCGCACCAGAATGCCTCGAAGAAGGCCCTGGATCGTCTGCGCTCGGACACCGCCTTCCGTCAGCAAGTGCTCACCGCCGACAACGAGAACTGACACAGGTCGCCTCGTGTAGACAGCAACAACACAGCCTCTCATCCCTTGCCGGACGAGAGGCTGATTGTTCTTGCCGTGTGCTACATCTTTACTTGACTTGCACACCGGGGCGAACCACGCCCGTGGGGCCGATAACCACCAGGCGGCCATCGGCATCCTCGGCGCTGAGGATCATACCCTGGCTCTCGATACCCATTAATGGACGCGGCGGGAAGTTGGCGATGAAGCACACCTCCTTGCCAATCAGGTCCTCAGGCTGGTAATAGAGGGCGATGCCACTGACAATAGTGCGGCCGCCCATGCCATCATCAATGCGGAACTTGAGCAACTTCTTGGCCTTCTTGACCTTCTCGCACTCCACGACCTTGCCCACACGGATATCCAACTTCATGAAGTCATCGTAGGTACACTCCTGAGCCACAGGCTGGGGCTTAAAGTTCTTGAGGATGTTCTCCTGCTTGATGCGCTCCAAGCGATCCTTCTGAGGCTGAATGGCTTCGTCGGGCATCTTCTCGAACAACAATTCGGGCTTCTGGATGGCAGCACCAGCAGCCAAGATGTCAATGTCGCCAAGTTTGTCCCAACGCACCTCGCCCATGCCCAGCATCTTGCGCAACTTCAGCGCGCTGAAGGGCAAGAACGGCTCGAAGGCGATGGCCAGGTTGGCGCAAATCTGCAAGGCAACGTGCAAGATGGTCTCAACGCGCGCCATATCAGTCTTGGCTAGTTTCCACGGCTCGGTGTCGGCCAGATACTTATTGCCGATGCGGGCCAGGTTCATCGCATCCTTCAGTGCCTCACGGAAGTGGAAGCCCTCAATGTTGTCGCTCAGCGTCTGCTTGACATCCTTAAACTCGTTGAGCGTCTGACGATCATAGTCGGTCAACTGGCCCATAGTGGGAATCACGCCGTCAAAGTACTTGTGCGTGAGCACCATTGCACGATTGACAAAATTGCCCAGAATGGCCACCAGTTCATTATTGTTGCGTGCCTGGAAGTCGTCCCAGGTGAAGTCGTTGTCCTTGGTCTCGGGAGCAGCGGCTGTGAGCACATAGCGCAGCACGTCCTGCTTGCCGGGGAAGTCGGCAAGATACTCGTGCAACCACACAGCCCAATTGCGGCTGGTCGAAATCTTGTCACCCTCAAGGTTGAGGAACTCGTTAGCCGGCACATTGTCTGGCATGATGTAGTCGCCATGAGCCTTCATCATAGTGGGGAAGATGATGCAGTGGAACAC
>DGWI01000005.1:0-17207 GCA_002396085.1 Porphyromonadaceae bacterium UBA4262 | reverse complement strand
GGAACACGATGTTGTCCTTGCCGATAAAGTGAATCAGCCGGGTGTCCTCTTGCTGCCACCACTGCTGCCATGTGCCCCAACGCTCAGGCTGACGCTCACACAATTCCTTGGTGTTGCTCACATAGCCGATGGGTGCGTCAAACCACACATACAGCACCTTGCCGTCGGCTCCCTCAATGGGCACAGGGATGCCCCAATCCAGGTCGCGCGTCATGGCACGGGGCTGCAATCCATTGTCAAGCCACGACTTGCACTGGCCGTAGACATTGGGTCGCCACTCCTGATGTCCTTCAAGAATCCAATCCTTTAGCCAGCCCTCATACTCGTTCAGGGGCAGGAACCAGTTGGTAGTGTCCTTCAGGACAAGCGGGTGGTCGCTGTCCTTGGCATGCGGATTGATGAGTTCGGTCGGATCCAAGTCACGACCACAGCCATCCTCACACTGGTTGCCCTTGGCGGCAGGATGGTGGCAATAGGGGCACTCGCCCTCCACGTCACGGTCGGTCAGGAACTTGCCATCGATCTCGTCATAGAACTGCTTGGTCGTTTTCTCAATGAGTTTGCCGTCATCATAGAGTTTGCGGAAAAACTCGGCAGCAAACTGGTGATGCGTCTTGCTGGTGGTGCGGCTATAGACATCGTAGGAGATGCCAAACTCCTCAAACGACTTCTTGATCAACTCATGGTAGCGGTCAACCACCTGCTGGGGGGTGATGCCCTCCTTGCGGGCACGCTGGGTCACGGGCACACCATGCTCGTCGCTACCGCCCACAAACATCACGTTCCTGCCCTGCAGACGCAGATAGCGCACGTAGATGTCGGCAGGCACATACACGCCAGCCAGGTGCCCGATGTGCACTGGCCCGTTGGCATAGGGCAATGCAGTCGTGACGAGTATTCTCTTGTATTCTCTATTTTCCATTGTCTTGTGTTGGATGTTCTGGAGGCACTAGATGGTCTAGATTTTCTAGAGGCTAGTGGCTCAATTGATTAAACAAAGTCCTGAGCGACCTTGCGAGTGGCTCAGGACTTGATGCGAAGCGTTGTGCACGCGGCCACTGCTGTTTAGCCGTTGTGCTTCTTCATGACCTTGATCAGGTCAACCACCTTGTGGCTGTAGCCAATCTCGTTGTCATACCACGACACGACCTTGACAAACTTGTCGGTCAGATAGACACCGGCGTTGGCATCGAAAATGCTGGTGCGTGCATCGCCCAGGAAGTCGCTCGACACGACTGCGTCCTCGGTGTAGCCCAGAATGCCCTTGAGTTCGCCCTCGCTAGCGTCCTTCATAGCCTTGCAGATGTCCTCCTTGGTGGCGGGGTTCTTCAGGTTGACGGTCAGGTCAACAACCGACACATCGAGGGTAGGAACGCGCATCGAGATACCCGTCAACTTGCCATTGAGCTCGGGAATCACCTTGCCCACAGCCTTGGCGGCACCGGTCGAGCTGGGGATGATGTTGCCGGCAGCAGCGCGGCCACCACGCCAGTCCTTCATCGACGGACCGTCGACGGTCTTCTGAGTTGCAGTGGTTGAGTGAACAGTAGTCATCAGACCGGTCTCAATGCCGAACTTGTCGTTGAGCACCTTGGCGATGGGAGCCAAGCAGTTGGTTGTGCAACTAGCGTTCGACACGATGGTCTCGCCGGCATACTTGTCGGTGTTAACACCGCAAACAAACATCGGAGCCTGACGGCCATCCTCACCGGCCTTGCTGGGAGCCGACAGAACGACATACTTGGCACCGGCCTGCAGATGCTTCTCAGCCTTGTCCATGGCCAGGAACAGACCTGTCGACTCGACGACATACTCTGCACCAATCTCATCCCACTTCAAGTTAGCGGGATCCTTCTCGGCAGTAACACGGATGTGATTGCCGTTGACGATGAGTTCATTCTTCTCAGCATCGACCTCAATAGTTCCATTGAACTGGCCGTGCATCGTGTCATACTTGAGCATGTATGCCATGTAGTCGACAGGCAACAGGTCGTTGATACCGACCACCACAACGTCATTCACATTGCTCTCCTCGAATGTCGAGCGGAACACAAAACGGCCAATGCGACCGAAACCGTTAATACCGATTTTAATTTTTGCCATAATAATTAAACTATTAAAAAAGTTTGTAATTTAACCTAAAATGTGTAACTTTGCACCGTCGTTTCATCAACATGGTGCGTTAGTGAACTCTAAAAGTGGGGTTTACCCCGTGTTTGAAAAAGCGATGCAAAATTAATGAAATTATTTGGAAAAAAGAGCATCATTTCTCAAAATGTTCATTTTTTTGCCCCGATTAAGATTGTTTAATAGAAATCATTCACTTATATCAACCTAATAAAAGATTACAACTATGGGATTTGTTAAAGAATTCAAGGAGTTTGCCATGAAGGGCAATGTGATGGACATGGCTGTCGGTGTGATCATCGGCGGTGCTTTTGGCAAGATTGTCTCGTCGCTGGTCGATGACGTCATCATGCCTGTACTCTCGCTCGCCACTGGCGGTGTGGACTTCACCAACAAGTATGTCACCTTCGGCGAAATCCCCGCAGGTGTGGCCAACAACTACGCCGCCCTCAAGGAGGCTGGCGTGTCGATGTTTGCCTACGGAGCCTTCATCCAGAACATCATCGACTTCCTCATCATTGCCTTCTGCATCTTCCTGATGATCAAGGGCATGAACAAACTCATGAAGAAGAAAGCCGAAGAGCCCGCTCCCGAGCCCGAACCCAGTGCCGAGGAGAAGTTGCTCACCGAAATCCGCGACTTGCTCAAGAAGGACTAACGACTTAGCATCAACGACAATCAGACCGCGAACATCACATGATGTTCGCGGCTTTTTTACACCCAATCAACCCAAAAGTGTTAAAAATAGGGGGCTATCAACTAAATTTTCAATTCACAACCCTCAATTCTCAATTATTTATATTACCTTTGCAGTCCGAAATGCCCCTGGTAATGGGGCATGGGTCCTATAGCTCAGTTGGTTAGAGCACCTGACTCATAATCAGGGAGTCCTTGGTTCAAGCCCAAGTGGGACCACATAGCACATCAATCCAAAATGCATCGTTACCCCACACCAACCTAACGATGTCAACATCAGAGCACCGAATCCACAACTGAACCCCGCGGTGCTCTTATTTTTTTCACCACGCACGACATCCCCATCACTGGCATTGACAAGAGCCGTTGACCAGACAAATTAAGCGCAAAAATCAGATTGGATTTTGTCGGTACAGAGATTTGTAGTAATTTTGTAACCGAGAAAATAGTATCGAACGTAATAACAGCAACATCGACTAGATGGATTACTCATTTATTGATTTCCTAGCCCTGTTGGGAGCCGTTGGCCTGTTCCTCTATGGCATGAAGGTGATGAGCGAAGGGCTGCAGAAGGTCGCAGGCAATCGCCTGCGCAATATCTTGTCGGCCATGACGCGCAATCGTGCAATGGGCGTAATCACCGGTATGGTCATCACGGCATTGATTCAAAGTTCAAGTGCATCGACGGTGATGATTGTCAGCTTTGTCAATGCTGGGCTCATGAGCCTAGAACAGTCAATGGCGGTGATCCTGGGTGCCAACATGGGTTCAACGTTCACCTCATGGATTGTATCGTTCTTTGGCTTCAAGGTCGACATAGCGGCACTCACTTTGCCTTTGCTTGCCTTTGCCGTCCCATTACTGTTCATGACCAAGAGCACCTACAAGAACGCGGGCGAGTTTCTCATTGGTTTCGTGTTCCTGTTCATGGGACTTGCCGCTATCAACGCTAATGTGCCCGACCTGTCGAAGTCGCCCGAGATCTTCGAGTCGCTGCAGAGTTACACCTCAATGGGCTTCTGGTCGCTGCTCATCTTCTTTGCCTTCGGCGTTGTGGTGACCATGGTCATCCAGTCGAGCGCGGCAACATTTGCCATCGTGCTCATCATGGGCATCAAGGGGTGGATACCCTTTGACATGGCGTGCGCCACTGTGCTGGGTGGCAATGTGGGCACGACCATCACCCCGTTGCTGGCCTCACTGGGCGGCAACGCGGCAGCCAAGAAGGCTGCCATGGGGCACCTCTACTACAACCTGTTCAGCGCGGCGTGGATGCTGGTGGTGTTCTTCCCGTTTGTCGACATGATCACCTGGCTCACGCGCGACGTGCTGCACAGTGGCGACCCGACTGCACTCTACAACGTGGTCAAGGCCGGTGGCGCCAGCGAGGCCGAACTGTCACAACTGCAGTTCACCATGTCGTTTGGCCTCACACTCTACCACACGGTCTACAACCTGTTCAGCCTGATAATTGGCCTGCCACTGGTCAACTATCTGGTGATGGCGGTGAACAAGACGATTGGCAGCAACAAGAAGGAAGAAGCCGAGTTCCAACTCAAGTATATCTCGGCAGGACTGGTGGGTGCCAGCGAGTTGAACCTGCTGGCTGCACAGAAGGAGATTGTCGTCTTTGCCCAACGTGTCGAACGCATGCTGGGCATGACCAAGACGCTCATCCACACCAAGACGGGCACCGAGGAATTTAACAGACTCTTCTCGCGCATCGAGAAGTATGAGAACATCGCCGACAACATGGAGTTTGAGATTGCCAAGTTTCTCAACAAGGTCATCGACGGCCGTCTAAGTTACGACGGCAAGCAGCGTGTGGCCACCATGCTCACCATCGTGAGTGAGCTGGAGAGCGTGGCCGACAGTTGCAACAACCTGGCCAAGACACTGGTGCGCAAGGAGGAGGCACAGGCCCACTTCAGCGAATACAACTACCAGAACATCGACACCATCATGAAGTATGTCAGCGAGGCGATGAGCAACATGATTACCATCTTGTGCGACATCGACAACGTCACTGCCGAAGACCTCACACGCAGTTACGACAAGGAGCGTGAAATCAACAACTTCCGCAACCAGTGCCGCACCGAGAACATCGAGAACATCAACCAGCGCAAGTACCCCTACTCGGCTGGCATCTTCTATATGGACATCATCTGCGAGGCCGAGAAGTTGGCCGACTACATCGTCAATGTCATTGACAGCGTCGAGGAGCAGATGCGCCGCCTCAATGTCGACGAGAACGGCACCCCGCTCATCGACGAACTCAATCCCGAGAAGGTTAAGAACTAGGGTTTAAGGGTTAGAGGTTAGGGTTTAAGGTTTGCCCGACCCCAAGTCCCCTGCCCTCACAGAGCCTATAAGTAATTCCAAATTATCAACAACTAATAACTAACGACAAGATGAAAGAACTCAAAGGAACCCAGACCGAGAAGAACCTGCAGATAGCCTTTGCCGGCGAGTCGCAGGCACGCAACAAGTACACCTACTTTGCCAGCAAGGCCAAGAAGGACGGCTATGAGCAGATTGCAGCCATCTTCGAAGAGACTGCCGCACAAGAGAAGGAGCACGCCAAGATGTGGTTCAAACTGCTCGAGGGCGGTGCCATCCGCAGCACTCCCGAGAACCTGAAGGCTGCTGCCGAGGGCGAGAACTACGAGTGGACCGACATGTACAAGGAGATGGCTCGCGTGGCACGCGAGGAAGGCTTCGACGACATCGCCGAGAAGATGGAAGGCGTGGCACTGGTCGAGAAGGCGCACGAAGAGCGCTACCGCAAGTTGCTCAAGAACATCGAGGACGAGGTGGTATTCTCGCGCGACGAGGAGTGCATCTGGCAGTGCCGCAACTGTGGACACATCCACATCGGCAAGAAGGCTCCCGAGCGCTGCCCCGTGTGCGACCATCCGCAGGCACACTTCCAGCTCAAGCCCGAGAACTATTAATCAATGCACAATGCACAATGCACAATTCAGCCAGGCGGCATTCGCCTGGCTGAATTTGTTTAATAACTAAGTATTTATATCAAGAACTTATTATCGGCGGAGGATCTTGTGGTAGAGTTCGTCGAGGTTGTCGGCGAGTTTCTGCGAGGTGAAGCGCTCGATGTTGCGATGTCCAGCCTCGATGAGGCGCTCACGCAGCGACTCGTCGGCCAACACCTGGTCAAGATGTGAGGCCAAAGTGGCAATGTCGTCGGGCTCGAAGTAGAGGGCAGCGTCGCCGCCGGCCTCCTCAAGCGCCGTACCCGAGGTTGTAATCACCGGCACATCGCAAGCCTGAGCCTCGATGACGGTGAGACCGAAGCCCTCATAGCGCGACGGTGCCACCAGCACATCGGCCATGCGGTAGATCGACGCCATGTCGGCCGCGTGGGCACGCGAGATGTGCACCAGGCGATGCATCAGACGATGTGATTGAGCATAGTTGCGCAACACACGCACGTAATAGTCGGTCTCGCTGCCGACAAGCACCAAGTCAATCTTCTTTTCCTGCATCTGAGTCATGGCCTGCAGCACAGCCATCACATTCTTGTGCTCGAGCAGCGATGAAATCACCAGGATGTACCGCTTGGGCAACTTGTACTTGCTGCGCACGGTATCGAGTTCGGCATCAATGACGCGCCCCACAAACCGATCGTCCACCGCCGGGTAGACAACTTCGATCTTGTCGCTGTCGATGCCCAGGTGCTCGATGAGGTCATTCTTGGTGTGCTGGCTGGTCGTGACGATGCAGTCGGCCAGACGGCAAGAGCGTTTGGTGAAGAAATCACGCTTGACACGATTCCACCAATTGTAGTCGCCGGGATACAATATGTGCCCCAGGCCGTGAATGGTCACCACCGACCGGGCATGCGACGACTTGATGCGCAAGGGCAAACGCCCCGACAGACCATGGTACAAGGCGACATGATGGCGTTCCAACTCCTTGACCATACCCTCCCAATTGAGCCACAACGCCTTGTTCAAAGTCTTGCGTGGTTGCTTGATGTTCACATTGGGCATCACGGCAAGTGTCGTCGCCGCACTGCGACGCTCAACACGAGGGGTATAAACATAAATTCTATGCCGGGGATAACACTCAGCAACAGATTCGACTACAATTTTACTATAATTGCCTTCGGTTGTATTGTTCTTTAAGATGGCGTATGAACCATCATAACCTATAATCATATTCTCAGGAAAGCATTAGTTCTGTGAAAAGGTGCCGACAAAGGTAGTACATTTTATCGAAAGAGCAAAGTTTTTAAACACTTTTTTGACTTTAAATGTCATTTTGAACACTCAAGGACTCACTGGGAACACGATTCGAGCAAATCATGATCACGTAATAGTAAAAACATGCATCAGCCACAATTTTGCCAGTCAAAGGATTTTTACTACCTTTGTCGCCGAATTATCTGAAGGTCGAAAACCATAACCATAAACATAAATACAAGACATGAGCAACAAACGTCAAATCGTGGAATGCGTGCCCAACTTCAGCGAGGGCCGCAACATGGACATCATCAACCAAATCACTGACGTCATTCGTCGCGCCAGCGGTGTCAAACTGTTAGACGTCGACCCGGGTGAAGCCACCAACCGCACCGTCGTCACCTTTGTCGGCGACCCCGACTCGGTGGTCGAGACCGCCTTCCAGGCTGTGAAGAAGGCCGGACAACTGATTGACATGCGCCAGCATCACGGTGCTCACCCGCGCATGGGCGCCACCGATGTGTGCCCGCTCATCCCCGTGGCCGGCATCACCCTTGAGGAGTGTGCCGCACTGGCTCGCAAACTTGCCGAGCGCATCGCCAACGAGGCCGGCATCCCCTGCTACTGCTACGAGGCCGCCGCCTTCACTCCCGAGCGCCGCAACCTGGCCATTTGCCGTGAGGGCGAGTATGAAGCCCTGGCCGAGAAACTGTCGACACCGGGCAAGCAGCCCGACTTCGGGGCTCGCCCCCTCGACGAGCAGGCCGCACGCACCGGCTGCACCGCCGTCGGCGCACGCGACTTCCTGATTGCCACCAACTTTAACCTCAACACCACGTCGACCCGCCGCGCCAACGCCATCGCCTTTGACGTGCGCGAGAAGGGCCGTCCCGTCCGCGAGGGCAACCCCATCACCGGCACCCCCAAGAAGGACGAGAACGGAAAGACCATCATGCAACCGGGTACGCTCAAGGGCACCAAGGCCATCGGATGGTATATCGACGAGTATAAGATTGCACAGGTGTCGATGAATATCACCGACATCAACGCCACTCCGCTGCACGTGGCCTTCGACGAGGTGTGCCGCTGCGCCCAGAACCGTGGCGTGCGCGTCACTGGCACCGAGATTGTAGGCCTGATTCCCAAGCGCACCCTCATCGATGCCGGCAAGTACTTCCTCGAGAAGCAACACCGCTCGACCGGTATCCCCGAGAGCGACATCATCGAGATCGCCATCCACTCGATGGGTCTGGACGACTTGAAGCCCTTCGACCCGCAGGAGAAGGTGATTGAGTTTATGCTCGATGCCGACGAGAATGCAGGCAAGAAGTTGGTCGACCTCACCGTCAAGGGATTTGCCGAGGAAACCTCGCGCGAATCACCCGCTCCCGGTGGTGGCACCATCGCTGCCTACATGGGTGCACTGGGTGCCGCACTGGGCGGCATGGTTGCCAACCTGAGCAGCCACAAGCCCGGATGGGACGACCGCTGGCACGAGTTCAGCGTGTGGGCCGACAAGGGCCAGGAACTGATGACCGAACTGCTGCACCTGGTTGACGAGGACACCGAGGCCTTCAACCGCATCATGGCCGCCTTCGGCATGCCCAAGAAGACCGACGAGGACAAGGCCGCACGCAGCGCCGCCATCCAGGCCGCCACGCTCTATGCCTCGCAGGTGCCCCTGCGCACGATGAAGGAGTCGTTCCAGGTCTTCGACCTGTGCCGTGCCATGGCCGAGACCGGCAACCCCAACAGCGTGAGTGACGCTGGCGTGGGAGCCCTCGCCGCCCGTGCCGCCGTGCTGGGTGCCGGCATGAATGTCAAGATCAACGCCGGTTCGCTCAAGGATCGCGCCGTTGCCGACGCGCTCATCGCCGAGGCCAACGACCTCATCGCCCGCGCCAACATCGAGGAAGCCGAGATCACTAAGATCGTCGAGTCGAAACTCTAACACCAACTCACATCAACCATCGCAGCCAGGTCGGTCATCGGCCTGGCTGTTTTGCTTGTTAGTCCGCAATGTCAAAACAGTTGTGCCGCAAGTCGACTCTCTTACGACTTGCGGCACAACAATACTTTATAGGACCCATCTATGCTGCGATGGGTGCAGTGGGCTTACTTGATGACCTTGCGTCCGTCGCCTGTGACATAGATAGCAAATTACTCTCCCCCCTGCCAGTGAGAGGGAAGAGTAAATACAGCAAAGGCACGCACTACTGTGGCAGTGGGTGCGTGCTATCTTGTGTTATCGCCCTGGTGGGTGACAGTGGTGCCAGTAAGTGATATTACTTGGCGGGAGCGGCGGGTGTTGCGGGTGCCTCCTGGGCAGGAGCCTGGGCTGCGGGAGCCTGCTCCTCGGCCTGAGTGCCGAATGCGGGAGCCTGAGTCTCGGTGGTGGGCAACTTCTTGATTTGCGGAGCACCCTGCACGATGGTGGGAGACTGCACAAATGCCGAAGCGATGCTCAGCACGCAGATGAAAATGGCGAGGCCCCAAGTTGCCTTCTCGACAAACTCGGTGGTGCGCTTGACGCCAGCAAACTGGTTGTAGCCGCTCACGTTGGCAGCCAGACCTCCACCCTTAGACTTCTGGATGAGGACCACGCCGACCAACAGAACTGATGCAATCAAGATCAAGACTGCAAAAATTACATAGAGTGTCATATCGTTAATTTTGGTTTAAAAGTTTCTCATTTAACACCAATTTTCGCAAGAAACGAATTTGGTCTGCAAAGTAAATACTTTTTTCTGGATTATCGGCACTAATATGCTCAATAATTTCAAGTGCCTTTGAAAATTTCCTGCCAGCAATGTAACTCATGGCCAGGCTCTCGCTGAACATAGTGTCATCGCTCTGTTGTGGTTCATCGACCTGTGCATCAGCGATTTCGGCCAGATCAGCGGCATCGACATGGGGTTGCGATGGGGCCTGAGAAACCTGCCGTTCGCGCTCCTGACTGTGAGCGATAAAATTGTCGATGAGTTGATCCTCATCGGTCATGGCGGGCTTTTGCCCTGATGCCGCATCACGCTCCTGTGCAGCCAACACATCGGCATAGTCGGGCATGGGATTGAAGATGGCCTGGCTGATGGCCGCAATCTCCTTCTCGCTCGTGTAGCCAAACGAGTCGAGAAAGCGGTCAATGGTGGTATCGGTGTCGGGCGTCTCGGGCGCGGGCGCGGCAGGATAAAACTGCGCGAACGCCTCAGCATCCTCGCCCAACTGCAAGGCCAGCGCGCGGCGGTCGGGGCAGGCGATGGCCAGACGTGCCAGGATGTCCTCGTTGCCACTGGTTCCGTTGCGTTTGAGATAGACCAGCATGGGCAGCGTGCAATAGGGTGCCTCGGCCATAGCCTTGTCGAGCCACTCGCGTGTCACGGGCGCCTCGGCATCGGCCAATATATGTCTAAGTTCTTGGGTCATCGGTTGTCTTTGTTTCTGTTGTCGGTCTTCAGTTTTCAGTTGTCGGTAATCGCAAGAAAAACTAAAATCTTAAAAACTACCAGTCACCCAGCGTGGCATTGAAGATGAGGTCCGACAAGTCCTTGGTGATCTGGTTGCACAACTCATCCTGCACGTCGGTGAGCATCTCGCTGCTCGAGAAGTCACGATAGGCCGAGAAAGTCTGGTCGCTCGACAACTCGGGCTTGCGGTTGTTGATATACCTGACACGCACCGTGATGGTCAGTCGCGTCTGGCTGGCATAGGCATCCTCACCCACGGCCTGGGGCGACAGGTTGTAGCCCGTGATCTCGCCCTCCATGCGCAGGTCGCTGTTGACATTGTCGACCACACGCAGCCTAGTCTGCTGCTCAATCATGTCGGACATGCGATTCTCAAACAACTGCTGCAGCGGCGGATAGACCAGCGCGGCACGAATGGGGAACTCGCCAAACGAAATGGTGCGATAGACCGAGTAGTCGATCGACGCGCCATTGAGCGTGTATCGTGGCAGGCAGCCGTGCATCAAAGGAAGCACGCTCAACAGGGCCGTCACAACCAGTATCTTGAGCAGACGGGTCATTTGTCCAGGTTGTAAAGTTTGATTTTGCGATACAGTGTGCGCTCGCTGATTTGCAACTCCTGTGCGGTGGCCTTGCGGCGTCCGCCATTGCGGTTGAGCGACTCAATGATGGTGTCGCGCTCGGTCTCTTCAAGGGTCTTGACATGCGTTGCCTCGACATCCATCACACCGCTGTCGGGAGTGAGCTCAACCACGGTGCCATAATCCGATTCGAGGTCACGCGAGCGCGAGACCGGTGCACCCGATGCCGGCAGGATTGACTCATGCGTGCTGCCATAACCCAACCGCTTAGATTCGCGCCGCAGTTCAGCCATACTGGTCGAGTAGTGTGGCAATGATTCAGTGCTGCCCGAGCCTGCCATCTGCGCCTTGAGGTCGCTGAGTTCCTTCTGCAACTGAGCGATGATGGCAAATATTGCTTCGCGGTCACGGGCATAGTCGACCTGAGCCGGGGCACCCACGGTGGTCAACTCAGCCTTGGGCAGATAGGCGCTCAACGTGTCGGCAGTGACGGTTGTGCCAGCCTCAAACAGCGCCACCTGCTCGATGATGTTCTTGAGTTGGCGCACGTTGCCGGGCCAGTGATAGCCCAGCAGCCGGCGGCGGGCACTCTCGTCCAACTCGACCTCCTCGACATGGTTGTTGTCGACAAAGTCGTGCAGGAACTTGCGTGTCAGCAGCAGGATGTCATCGCCACGCTCGCGCAGGGGCGGCACGTCGATCTGCACCGTCGACAGGCGGTAGTACAAGTCCTCACGGAATTTACCCTCCTTGATGGCCTGTGGCAGATCCTTATTGGTGGCTGCCACCACGCGGATGTCGGTCTTCTGCACCACGCTCGAGCCCACCTTGATAAACTCGCCACTCTCGAGCACACGCAGCAGGCGTGCCTGGGTGCTCAGGGGCATCTCGGCCACCTCGTCCAGGAAGATGACACCGCCATTGGCCTCCTCAAAGTAGCCCTTGTGATCGCGGTCGGCGCCAGTGAACGAGCCCTTGACGTGCCCGAAGAGTTCACTGTCGATTGTGCCCTCGGGGATGGCACCACAGTTGACTGCAATATACTTCTTGTGCTTGCGGGGGCTGTTCTCATAGATGATCTTGGGAAAGTGCTCCTTACCCGAGCCGCTCTCGCCGATGACCAGCACCGACAGATCGACTTGAGCCACACGCAGGGCACGCTCGATGGCGGCACGCAGGCCCTGTGCCTGCCCGATGATCGAGAATCGCTGCTGCACCTGCAACACTTGCTTGCTTATGTCATTGTTTCTTGCCATATTCTTTTTTAATTAAGATCGCGCTGGTAGAGTGACACCTTATTAATTCTTTATTTTTAATTTTTAATTCTTAATTCTCTTTCCAGTGCCGCATAGCGTAGGTTTGCTGCTTGAGGAAGTCGGCCAGCTCGGACACGTCAGAGTGCTGGGCAATGACATCGGGCTGGATGGGTTGCCCCACCGAGATGCGGAACGTGTCGTTCTTGCGGCGGAATACCTCGCTGGGTAACTTGAGTGTGCGCAACCGCCAGTCAATCATTCCCAGGATGGTGAACGTCAGGCTGTTGTGACCGTGAAAATAGATGGGAATCACGGGCACCTTGAGTTTCTGAATCAAGCGGATGACACTGGGTTGCCACTCACGATCCTCGATGTGCAGGTCGCGGGTGAACTTGCTCACCGCCCCGGCAGGGAAGAAGCCCAGTGGATGGCCCTCGCGCACATGACGCATGGCCTCGGTGATGCCACGCATGCTCACAGCCCGCTTGGCGGGGTCGTCGCTCTGCAGGGCATCCACGGCAATGAAGTTGGGCCGCATGGCACTAATATAGTTCAAGATCATGTTGACCATCACCTTGAAGTCATCGCGCCGCTCACCCACGGTCTTGATGAGCATGATGCCGTCCAGTGCCCCGAAGGGGTGATTGCTCACCGTGATAAACCCACCCTGCGGCAAGTTGTCGAGCACCTCCTGGCCTCGCACCTTGATGGTGATGTTCAGGTCATTGAGCAGCCCTGCAGTGAACGGCACGCCCGGCGTATCGCAGTTGTGGTCATGTATCCAGTTGACCTTGTCGAGGGCGAGCAGACGCGACAGGAAGTCGACCAGTCGCGGCTTGCCGTCGAACCAGGGCACCATCTTGCGTATGTCGTCGTAGTCGAGAACGGTTCGTTTAATTGGTTCGTCTGCCATTGTCATTTGCGAGTTTTGGGCTGCAAAGTTACAACATTATTTTGACATAGGTGACATTTTGGCAGATTTTTTTGAACGAGAGGGACGGTTATCTCCACGAATTTAAAGGAACTTTAGTTCGTTTAAAGTTTGTTCCAGTTCGTTGTTTATTTAACAGACAGTAGAACACAAGAACAAAATCGAGTTATTTGTGGTTTAATTTTAAGAACAGAAGTCCATCAAGATTTTTATCACAAATTACACAAACGCCCCTGGATCTAGTATTAAACAACAAACTTGAACGAACTGAAACGAACATAATTTTCAATTAAGTAGAGAACTGTATACTTGTTGTCCCTCTGCCACAATGCAGGGTCGTCGCATGCGGCGACCGCACTGGCCGATTGCAATTATTATCACCATACCAGGTTACCACCTTATTTGTTAGTGGTCGCCGCACGCGACGACCCTACAATATTTGCTAGCAGGAACAACTGGTATATAGTTACCTAATTTGATGGTGCACGCAAAAGTCGCTGCGATCAGCAATGTGGCCAATAGTATTACAAATGACTTCAGCAAGTGTCAAGCCACGCCTGGGTTGCCGCTATAACTCATGCAACATTTGCAGGATACGGCCATCTTTACGAGAAATGGCAATAAACGCAGAGCCTCCGAAACGCATATCCTCGGGATCTTCCGCTAACTCAAAGTTACCCCAGACTACCCAAATGGAGTCATTAACAAGATGCGCATGATAGGGCCGTTCAGAATAAATGACCTCTTCACCATACACAGGCAACCAGACCGACTCTGCAATGCGAGCAGCCGTTTCTTTGTCTGGCACCATACCCTGCTTGGGTTGATAGGTAAAACTATCAGGATACAATGTGATGGTAGTGTCCTCAATCACAAATGTACTGTCCGGAACAATCTTGTTTTGACTGATTGGGCTGGTCTCACTGGTTTGGCTGCAACCCATCAGACAGATTGCTGCGATAATCGTGAATGCGAACTGTTTCATAACTTTCAAACCTATTGGATGAATTATTTATATTGAGAAAGTTGCACATACTATTGATTTTTTGAAACTTAGTGCCACTCAATCAAGTAAGTAGAATATTCGTAGATATGCGCAACTTCGCCATAAAGTTCGGGAAAATTCTTGAGATATGCAAGAGTTCTGGAGCACTATCGTGACAAGAGAACCGTCCCCCTGTCACATCAGGCTTTCTTGATGCAGATGCCAATCCATTTCTTAACCAAATAAAACGAGGGAACGGCAAGAACCGTAATTAACACTGTTGCCAGTTCAGAATACCAGAATCTAACCTCTACAGGCTCATTCCACATGATATCAGCGAGATAATTCTGCCACCAGGCACAAAAAATAAAGACCGCAAAAACAAGCATACATTCTAATAAACAATATTTTCCTGACATCAACGGCTTGCGGTCAATATTGAAACGGTAGAGTAACCAGATAAACAAGGCGTTCACAATGGCAAAAGGTGTGGAAACCATCCATACTACTAGCCCCATAATATCAAATGTCCCATCCAGTGCTAACATGCCAACTACGATTAGCACCAACAGACCCCCCATGAAAATTAGCACCGCACGTAATAAGGCAAGAATAAGCCCATCGCCGCTTAAGTTATATTTACCCAGGGCGTTTTCTGGCTGCTGTTGAATAGAGTTATTTATAAGCATATAGCGCATATTATCGTGCAAATATAACTGATGGATGAATTAAAATTGTAAATTATTAATGTTAAAAAAGTTGCGCATACTGTTGACTTTTAGCATTCACTGTGTTGCAGTATTTCAATCTTCTTAATCATTAGCCTATAGGTCAAGTTAAGTATGCATTATTTTAATTCAACCAACAGGTTTTCAAGTATTATTCTGCTGACTTGCTGCGCTTCGGGCTATTGCACGGCGTGGAGATAAGCCTTGACGGTGGCCTCGAGACCCAGGTAGAGGGCATCGCTGATGAGTTGATGTCCGATGGAGACCTCGGCGAGCCAGGGGATGCGCTGCTTGAAGTAGGGCAGGTTGTCCAGACTCAAGTCGTGGCCGGCATTGATGGCAAGTCCCAGGTCACGAGCAACCTCGGCAGCGGCGACATAGGGTGCAATGGCTGCCTCGCGGTCGGCGGCAAAGTCGTGAGCATAGGGGCCGGTGTAGAGTTCGATGCGGTCGGTACCCGTCTTGGCTGCCCAGCGGATGTTGTCAAGGTCGGTGCCGACAAAGATGCTGGTGCGTATGCCAGCCTCGTGCAGCCGAGCGATGATGCCGCACAACTGGTCGTAGTGAGCCTCGACCTCCCACCCGGCATTGCTCGTGAGCACGCCCGGCGCATCGGGCACCAGGGTCACCTGCTCGGGTACGACGTCGAGCACCAGCTGCATGAACTCGTCGCTGGGATAGCCCTCGATGTTAAACTCGGTGGTGACCAGCGGCCGCAGGTTGTGGACATCGGCCCGCGTGATGTGTCGCTCGTCGGGGCGCGGGTGCACGGTGATGCCGTTGGCACCGAAGCGCTGGATATCGACCGACACGGTCTCGACACAGGGCACATTGCCGCCACGCGCGTTGCGCAGGGTGGCTATCTTGTTGACGTTGACGCTGAGGTTTGTCATATATTTCTTCGATTATTTGCGGTTATTAAAATAAAATGTGTACCTTTGCAAGTCTCGTGATAGCAAGTGCTGCCGAGATTACATGATACAATTCACTGCAAAAGTAGTGGGAATTCTTGAATTGTGAAAGAATTTTTCGGCCAAAATGGTTTACCACCCCTATTTTTGTCCTAAATCTTTGGATTCTATGTTCAATACTGTGCTACTCTTTGGCAATGCCTACCAGAAAGCCGCCATCGACAACATTGCCCACTTGATCGACGTGATGCTCACCCGCTGCGAGCACGTCGCTGTCGAGGATGGCTTCTATCGCTATCTGTGCCGACAGGCCAAGGACAGACCGATGCCATCGGTCGAGACATTCGACTGCGCCAGCGACCTCAAGGCCGACCTTGCCGTGAGCCTGGGCGGCGACGGCACGCTGCTGGGCACCGTGATGTGGGTGGCCGACAAGGGCATACCTGTGCTGGGCATCAACACCGGGCACCTGGGCTACCTCACGGCCTGCAACATGGCCGAAGCGGCACAAACCTTCGACGAGGTGATGATGGGAGTGTTTCAGATGGAACGCCGCACCATGCTCACCGTCGAGTGCGACGGTGTGAACATCGAGCACCCATTCGCCCTGAACGACATTGCCATCCTGCGCCACGACACATCGAGCATGATTGAGATGGAGACCACATTGCAGGGATTGCCACTGACCACCTACAAGGCCGATGGACTAGTGGTGTGCACCCCCACAGGTAGTACCGCCTACAACCTGAGTGCCGGAGGTCCCATCTTGGAGCCCACGACCCGATGCCTGGTCATCTCGCCGCTCACCCCGCACTCACTCACCATGCGCCCACTGGTTGTGCCCGACGAGTCGGTATTGACCATCGTCACTCGCTCGCGGTCAGACTATTATCAGGTGAGTGTCGACGGCGAGGAGTTCACCTGTCCTGTCGGCAGCCAGGTCACCATACGCCGTGCCCACTACGATGCACTGGTCATTCAACGCAGCGACCATAACTTCGCCAACACCCTGCGCCACAAACTGCACTGGGGAAGTTGAATGTTAATTTATAATTAAGAATTTAGACTACGCGCTGGTTGTGCACAGGGCAGCCTACTATTAATTCTTAATTCTCAATTTCTAATGCAACTATATACCTGTTGTCCCCTAGTAGATAAGATATGTTTGTTAACCGTATAGAATGTCGTCGCCGAAGGCGACAATTTAAGTAACCGAGGGTGGAGCGAAGCGACACCTTCGGTTACTGCTAAACAAACTACCTCGCTGTAAGCGAGCACCTTGTAGCGCGTATCCAAATGCTCGCTTTCAGCGAGGATAATTGA